>JAGHRD010000010.1:0-146289 GCA_017744045.1 Tropicibacter sp. R15_0
CCCGCCCACCCCTGCGCTCCAAAGTGAGCGCGGGGATGCGAAACGGCACGGCAAGCGCCCCGCGCAGCACATCGAGAGGGAAATCGAGGCTGGCGGGGTCTTGTCTGGGCGATTGCCCAGTGGCCACTTAAGGGCCCAAAATTGGCGAAGATCGGCACCGCGCCCATTAGGGCAGACAGGGCCAAAGGCGTGTAAGACCTTTGGCGCTCGGGTGTGAGCCGCCTGATGGGGCGGTCCTGCGATCAAGTAGAGCTGGAAGAGAGACCCCTTCCGAACGTCTTCTTCGGTGCTGCAGCGAGAGATAAATTGCGCGCAAAGGGTTGGCAAATCCTTGCAGCTGCGTACGTTGGGGGCACAACGGGAGGTTAAATGCGTTTCCAGTTTAAACTGGATCAGCTTGCGCTGCCTTTCGCCTGCGGCTCAAACGCAGAAAGCTAATATGTTGTTTAAGTGGAAACGGGAAACGCTATAGATGATTTCACTTCAGTTTTTGCTCACCGCCTTTGTGGTTGTTTTGGCTCCGGGAACGGGCGTCCTTTATACGTTGGCGATTGGCCTGGGGCAGGGGCGGCGCGCGGCGGTTGCGGCGGCTGTGGGCTGTACCATCGGGATCGTCCCGGCCTTGCTGGCGGCGATCTTTGGTCTCTCGGCGGTGCTGCATAGTTCGGCGCTGGCCTTTAACATCGTGAAATATGCCGGTGTTGCTTATCTCTTGTGGCTGGCCTGGCAGAGTCTCAAATCCGGGGGCAGTCTGAGCGTGAATTCCGAGCGCAAGGCAGAACCTTTGGCGCGGATTGCGCGGCGTGCGGCGCTGATCAACATCCTGAACCCGAAACTATCGATCTTTTTCCTCGCGCTTTTGCCGCCTTTCCTATCGGGCAACCCGGCGACGGCGAGCGCTGAGATGGCCATGCTGGGCGGGGTGTTCATGGCGCTGACCTTTGGCATCTTTGTGCTTTACGGGGCCTTTGCAGCGCTGGCGCGCCGCTGGCTGCTGGGCAGCGAGCGTGTGATGCTTTGGCTCAACCGATCCTTTGCTGCGGTCTTTGCGGCTTTGGCCGGTCGTTTGGCGTTTGAACGCGCGTGAGCGAGGATCGCCAAACCCTGGACGCCTATGCGGCGCGTGTTTCGGATTACAGCGCCATGTCGATGGAGGAGAGCCACGCCCAGGCCCTAACCGGGTTCATGGCCGGTGTGAGACCGGGCGGTCACATCCTTGATTTGGGCTGCGGGCCGGGATTGCAAGCGGCCCAGATGATGGCAGCAGGGTTCGAAGTCACTGCGCTGGATGCAACCGAGGCCTTTGTCGCAGAGGCGCGCAAAAACGGTGTTCCGGCGCGGCTGGGACGGTTTGAGGATGTCACTGAGACGGACGTCTATGATGGGGTTTGGGCCAGCTTTTCGCTGCTGCATGCGCCGAGGGCGGCGTTCCCTAAACATCTGGTCGCGCTTCATCAGGCGCTGCGACCCGGCGGGCTGTTGTTTCTGGGCATGAAACTGGGCACGGGCGAGCATCGCGATGCGCTGGGCCGGTTTTACAGCTATTACAGCGAAGGTGAGCTGCGCGACAGGCTTGCACAAGCTGGCTTCGCTGATATTGAGGCGGTTCTGGGGCGCGGCAAAGGTCTGGCTGGAACCGATGACCCCTTTATCCTGATGACTGCCCGGAGCTGACGCGCCATGCCTGATCTTTTCGCCTATACCGATGGTGCTTGTTCCGGAAATCCGGGGCCCGGTGGCTGGGGCGTTTTGCTGTTTGCCAAGGATGGTGAAACGGTGATGAAAGAGCGCACGCTGAACGGCGGTGAGGCCGAGACCACCAATAACCGGATGGAATTGATGGCGGCGATCATGGCGCTTGAGACCTTGGCGAAACCGTCGGCGATCACCGTGGTCACCGATAGCGCTTATGTCAAAAACGGCGTGACCGGCTGGATCTTTGGCTGGAAGCGCAACGGGTGGAAGACCTCGGCCAAAAAGCCAGTCAAGAATGTCGATCTGTGGCAGAGACTGGACGAGGCGCAATCGCGCCATGACGTGACCTGGAAATGGATCAAGGGCCATGCCGGGCACGAGGAAAATGAACGCGCGGATGAGTTGGCGCGCGAAGGCATGGCTCCGTTCAAGAAGGCGGCGGGATAGGGGGCAAGATGAGCTTTCTGTCACTTTTGGATTTTGCCGCCGTATTGGTCTTTGCCCTGACCGGGGCTTTGGTGGCCAGCCGGGCGCAGTTGGATCTGATTGGCTTTGGTTTCTTTGCCGGATTGACCGGTTTGGGGGGCGGGACGGTGCGGGACATCCTGCTGGATCGCACGCCGATCTGGATCGTTGACCCGACCTATCTGGCGATTGCCGGGGTGGCTGCTGTGCTCGTGTTCTTTACCGCGCATCTGCTCGAAAGCCGTTACAACGCGATCCTGTGGCTCGATGCTTTGGCCTTGCCTGTTGCGGTGGCGGCGGGGGCCGGGGTGGCGCATGAGCTGGGTCAGCCTTGGGCGATTGTGCTGGTGATGGGCGTGGCCACCGGCAGTGCCGGAGGTTTGATGCGCGATGTGGTCGCCAATGAAGTGCCGCTGGTGCTGAAAAAGGGCGAGCTTTATGTCACCTGCGCCTTTGTCGGCTCATCCGCGATTTTGTTGACCCCTTGGATCGGGGTGCTGGCGGCAGGGGCTGCCTGTGCCGTTCTGACCTTTGGCTTGCGTGCCGGATCACTGGTCTGGGGCTGGTCACTGCCCGTTTATAAACCGCGCCCGCCGCGCAGATAAAACACGGCGGGCTGCGGGGCTTATTGCAAGTCGCCAAAGGCCGCTTGCAGGCGTTCTGTGGCCTCGATGATGCGCGCGCGGGGCGTGGCAAAGTTGAAGCGCAAGAAACTGTCGCCGCCGGTGCCAAAGGTCGGGCCATGATTGGCAGCGATGCGGGCCTCATTTTGCACTCGGTTGGTGAATTCTTCGCGCGTCATGCCGGTGCCGGAAAAGTCGACCCAGGCAAGATAGGTTGATTGCATCACCATGGATTTCAGGCCGGGAATGGCGTTGACGCCTGCGTCAAAGAGTTTGCGGTTCACATCGAGATACGGCACGAGTTCATCCACCCAGGCCGCACCTTCGGGGGAATAGGCGGCTTCGGTCATGAAGAGACCAAAGGAATTGGCTGACATGCCAAGGCCCATCATCCGGGCAGCAAACCGGGCGCGCAGGGTTTCATCAGCAATGATAACATTTCCGCAATGCGCCCCGGCGATGTTAAAGGTCTTGGACGGGGCGGTGAGCATGACCAACCGGTCCTGAATGCTCTCATCCACCAGTGGCATCGGCAGATGGGTGTGGCCCGGCATGGTCAGATCGTGGTGGATTTCATCCGAGACCAGGATCAGGTCATGGCGGCGGGCAAAATCGGCCACGCCTTGCAGCTCTTCTTTGGTCCAGACGCGGCCGCCAGGATTGTGCGGTGAACACAGGATGACCATGGTTTCCTTGCCGGTCATTTGCGCGTCATAGGCGTCAAAATCCATCTCATAGCCGGCCTCGCCTTGCGTGAGCTGGCATTCGACAACCTCGCGCCCGGCGGCGCGGATGGTGCGGGCAAAGGCGTGATAGACCGGGGTGAACAGAACAACACCGTCACCGGGGGCGGTGTAGGTTTCCAGACAGATGGCGACGCCATTGACCAGCCCGTGGGTGGTGAAGATGGATTTGGGGTCGATGGTCCAATTATGGCGGGTCTGCATCCACCATTGGATGGCCTCGCGATAGCTTTGATCATCGCCGTAATAACCATAGACCCCGTGATCGAGCATGGATTGCAGGGCCGATTGCACGCAGGTCGGCGGGCGGAAATCCATATCGGCCACCCACATGGCCAACCCGTCTTTTGCCCCGCCATCCTGTGCGGGGACACCATAGATCCTTTCCATCATGTCCCATTTTACAGAATGGGTGCCATAGCGGTCGATTTCTTCGTCAAAGCGGCTCATGCGGGGCTCTCCTGCTGGTTTGCCCTATTGATTTTCCGATCTGTCCTCGGGTGCAAGAGCGAAAAGTGTTTCAACCGCGGAATCAAGCGCCCTAGCCAGCTTCAAGGCCAAAAGGGTCGAGGGGATAAAGACGCCGTTTTCGATCGTATTGATGGTTTTTCGACTGACGCCAACGGCTTGGGCCAGTTGCGCCTGTGTAAGTCCGGCCTGAGTTCGGGCGGTTCTGAGCCCCGCCGGGTCAAGCGTGCTCACATCTCCTCCCTCCATTCCAGTAGTAGAAGCAGGCAGCAATAAAACGCCCCCATACCAGAGGCGATTGCCGCCAGAACCACGGTCAGAGGCAGAGAGAGAACGCCATAATCTGTAAAGGCAATAACAGCGATGCTGCTCGCCAGGGTAAGGCGCAGAGTTTGAGACTGTGCGTAAAGCTGATTGGCGCGGAACCGTTCGTCCCCGGCAGGGAGCAACAAGCCTTGAACCGGGGTTGGAACAACCAGGCTAAGGACAAGGATGGTTCCACCCAGGAAGAGGTCAACGCTGTTTGCGGCGGTTGCCCCCTGCAACAGACCGGCACGGGCTGCCATCAACCAGATCAGAAACAGGCTGATGGCAAGGCTGAAGCCAGCCCACATGCATAGTCGTTTCAAGTCTGGCGTTCTTTGAGCGACAGGGCGTTTTGCGAAGCTGTTGCTGAGGGCAAAACAGGTTCCGCCCATCAGGATACCAAAAATCGGTCCCCCTGTGTTTGCCGCCTCTGCAAACCCGATCCAATCCGCCCATATTGGGCTAAAGATAGCCGCACCAAATCCGACAACGGAAAGGGCAATCCATTTGCGTCTATCAAATTCCAGAATCATACACTCGTTCCCATCATGTAACCTTGAGGTTATAATTGGCATTGCTCAAGAGTAACGTCAAGGTTACCTTGAGGTGAAAGCGTCAGGGACGTGCAACAAATTTCATCGATGAAATTTGCAAATTCCGTGCACGGAATTTGGGGGCGTCCTTGCGGCGGGGGAGGTTGTTTCAATTTGACCAAGACGCTAGCGGCTTTTGCGGCAGGTGCAAGGGGCAGCGCTTGCACCTTGGGCGCAATTTGCCTAAGTGACAGGCCATGAAACGCCCTATTCTCATTCACCCCGACCCGCGTCTGAAAAAGGTCTGTGATCCGGTTGCCGATCTGTCTGATGATTTGCGCAATCTGGCTGATGACATGCTGGAAACCATGTATGACGCGCCAGGCATCGGGTTGGCCGCGCCGCAGATCGGTGTCTTGCACCGTTTGATCGTGCTGGACTGCGTGAAAGAGGATGAGGGGCCGGCGCGCCCCTTGGTGATGTTCAACCCCGAGATCGTGGCGAGCTCGGATGAGTTGAACGTCTATGAAGAGGGCTGTTTGTCGATCCCGGATCAATATGCCGAGGTGACCCGCCCCAAACAGGTGCAGGTCAATTGGCTGGATCGCGATGGCAAGGAGCACAGCGAAGAATTCGACGGGCTTTGGGCAACTTGCGTGCAGCATGAGATTGACCATTTGAATGGCAAGCTGTTCATTGATTACCTCAAGCCGCTCAAACGCCAGATGATCACCCGCAAGATGCAAAAATTGAAACGCGAGCGGGCGCGGGCGTGAGCGTCAGAGAGATCCTGACCTGGCCTGATCCGCGTCTAGCGCAGGTTTGCGCGCCGGTGGAAAAGATCGACGCGGACCTGATCACCGATATGTTTGAAACCATGTATGACGCGCCGGGCCGTGGCCTTGCCGCGCCGCAGATCGGCGTGATGCAGCGGGTCTTTGTTATGGATGTCGGCTGGAAAACCGGCGAGATGGAGCCGATGGCCTGTATCAACCCCGAGATCGTGTCGCGGTCCGAGGCGCGCGTGACCGGCGAAGAGGGCTGTTTGTCACTGCCGGGGGTGAGCGTTGAGGTCGAACGGTTTGCTGAGATTGAGCTGAGATATACCGATCTGACGGGTGAGCGGCTTACCCGGCCGTTGGCCGGTTTCGCGGCTATTTGTGCCCAGCATGAATTGGATCATTTGGACGGTAAGATGCATTTTGATCGTGTTGAGGTGGATGCAAAGGCACGGCTCTTGAAGGAATATGAGGCTTTGACATGACTGAGCGGACCTTTCTGCAATGGCCGGATAAACGGTTGAGAACCGCAGCGGAGCCAGTGGGTGAGATCACTGATGAGATCCGCGGCATTTGGGATGACATGGTCGATTGCATGGAGGCCATGCCCGGTGTCGGGCTTGGCGCGCCGCAAATCGGGGTGATGTTGCGCCTGGCGGTGGTGGATTGTTCCGAGGAGCGCGGGCAGGTGGTGCGCATGGCGAATCCCGAGATTCTGCACGCCTCGGTACAGGACCGCGAACATGATGAGGCCAGCCCGAACTTGCCGGGTGTTTCGGCGGTGATCAAAAGGCCCCGTGCGGTCACGGTTGCCTTTCTTGATGAGACGGGTGAGCGGGTGGAGCGCGACTTTGTCGGGCTTTGGGCGACCAGCGTGCAACATCAGATCGATCATCTGAACGGCAAGATGTATTTCGACCATCTGAGCAAGATGAAGCGGGATATGCTGATCAAGAAGGCGCGCAAATTGGCGCGCTAGGGAAGGGGGCCTTGCCCCCGCCGCCCCAAGGGGCGACTCCCCCAGAGTATTTTGGCCAAGAAGAAGGGCAAAGCGATGCGCGTGATCTTTATGGGAAGCCCGGATTTTTCGGTGCCGGTTCTGGAGGCGCTGGTCGAGGCGGGGCATGAGATTGCCGCCGTGTACTGCCAGCCGCCGCGCCCGGCGGGGCGGGGCAAGAAGGATCGCCCAACCGCTGTTCATGCCAAGGCTGAGGAGTTAGGGCTGTTGGTGCGCCATCCTGTGTCCCTGAAGGGGGAGGACGCGCAGCGCGAGTTTGCGCAGTTGCAGGCAGATGTGGCGGTGGTCGTCGCTTATGGTCTGATCCTGCCGCAGACGGTTTTGGATGCGCCGATACAGGGCTGTTTGAATATTCATGCCTCGCTTTTGCCGCGTTGGCGCGGGGCGGCCCCGATTCATCGCGCGATCATGGAAGGCGATTCGGAGACCGGGATTTGCATCATGCAGATGGAGGCCGGGCTGGATACCGGGCCGGTATTGCTGCGCGAAGCCTTGGAGATTGGGGCGGAGGAAACCACCGGTGCGCTGCATGATCGCTTGTCGCAAATGGGCGCTCGGATGATCTGCGCGGCGTTGGAAAAATTACCCAAGCTCGTTCCAGAGGTTCAGCCTGAGGAGGGCGTGACCTATGCCGCCAAGATCGACAAGGCCGAGGCGGCGGTGGACTGGACGCGCAAGGCGGAAGAGGTGTCGCGCCAAATTCGCGGCCTGTCACCTTTTCCAGGGGCTTGGACGCTATTTGCTGGACAACGGGTGAAACTGTTGGGGGCACGTGTGGTGGCCGGGGCTGGCGCGGCGGGCGAAGCTTTGGACGATGCGCTGACCATCGCCTGCGGCGAAGGGGCGGTTCAGATCACACGGGCGCAGCGGGCCGGAAAGGGTGCGCAGGATGGCGAAGTGTTCCTGCGCGGTCACCCGGTGCCCAAGGGCAGTGTTTGGGGCGCATAGCCAAACCCTGTAAGGGGAGGAGCGTGCAGGCTTTCCCCATCTGCCGCCATAGGGATTGCGCAATTCAGTTCCTATATTAAGCTTGTGCTGAGCAGAGAGACGCAAAGAGGCAGAGTATGTTTCCTACCTTGATCGGAACAGTCGTGATCGCGGGGATCGTTGGCTATGCCTCGGAGCGCAGCGGGTTCACCCGAAATGGCGTCTTGCAAAGCATCATAATCTGCATCGGCGGGGCTTTTCTGGGTTATTTTGTGCAATTGATGTTCGGAATCGGGTTTCGCTCGGCAGGCTTGAACGCGATTGCGGCCTCGATCGGTGCCTTGATCATTGTTCCCTTTCACTGGAGGCGGAAATAACCATGTCCATTGTTTACCTGATCATTATCGGTGCAGCTGCCGGGTTCCTGGCGACGCGGTTCATGAAGGTTGAAACCGGTGTTCTGCAAACCATCGGCATTGGCATTCTGGGAGCCTTGATCGGCGGTTTGGCCCTGCGTTTCCTGTTGGCGGTGCTTGGGGCCTTTGCCGGGCTGGTTGGCGCGGTTCTGGGCGCGATGCTGCTGCTTTATATCTGGAAGTCTTTCGCGGGGCGCTGAGCGCCTCACGAGAACGTGGTGTGCATCAGCGCGCCATTCCTGCGCGCGGCTGACTATTTGCGCACACAGGAACAGCAGCTACCTCTTGTTCAACACTGATTCACAGCGTTTCGCGGGGAGGACCGCGACGCAAGAGGAGACCAAGATGGGCCTGTTGATTGACGGCAAGTGGCACGACCAATGGTATGATACCAAGCAAAGCAAAGGGCGTTTTGTGCGCCAGGATGCCGGGTATCGCAATTGGATCACCGCGGATGGCAGCGCAGGTCCCAGCGGCGAGGACGGTTTCAAGGCTGAGGCCGGACGCTATCACCTCTATGTTTCGATGGCTTGCCCCTGGGCGCATCGCACGCTGATCTTTCGCAAGTTGAAAGGGCTTGAGGATCTGATTTCGGTTTCCTCTGTGCACCCGGATATGGGCAGCGATGGCTGGACCTTCAAAAGTGATGCGCTGGGCGGCAGCGGTGATCACCTTTATGGGTTTGAGTTTGCGCGCGATCTTTATGTCAAAGCCAACCCCAAGGCGACAACACGGGTGACTGTGCCGATCCTTTGGGACAAAGAGCGCGAGACCATCGTGTCCAACGAATCCTCGGAAATCATCCGCATGTTCAACAGCGCCTTTGACGGGCTCACTGGGAATACGCTCGATTTATGGCCGGAGCCTATTCGTCAAGAGATCGAAAGCGTCAATGAACGTATCTATCACAGCCTGAATAATGGCGTTTACAAAGCCGGGTTTGCGACAACGCAAGAGGCCTATGAAGAGGCTGTTATCCCCTTGTTCGAGACGTTGGACTGGCTCGAGGAGCGGTTGGGTGCGCATCGCTATCTGATGTGCAACTGCCTGACAGAAGCCGATTGGCGGCTGTTCACCACATTGGTGCGGTTTGATCTGGTCTATCACGGGCATTTCAAATGCAACCGCGCCCGGATCAGCGATTATCCGAACCTCTGGGCCTACTTGCGCGAGCTTTACCAATGGCCCGGCGTTGCCGAGACTGTGGATTTTGACCAAATCTCCCGCCACTACCATTACAGTCACGAAACCATCAATCCGCACCGGATCGTGCCGATTGGTCCAAAGCTGGATTTTTTTGAACCCCATGGGCGTGAATTGCTGTTTGCGGCGTGATCGTTAGGGTCAGAACCCATTAATTCGCAATGCTCAGCATGGAAAAATACGTATTATCAGAGGTTTGAGTTTCGAAGGCAAGGCTGGTTGCCTTGGCAAGAAAATCGAGCCGCTGAGAGCATGTATTTCTCCATGCCTTACAGGTTCGCCGAATTTTGTCCCAGACTGCGTTATATGCCCTTGAAATAGAACCACTATTCCTGCGGGCATATGCCTGGTCTGGAACAAAATTTTGCGAACTGAGCGTTGTGAATTAACGGGTCCTGACCCTAGAGGTCTGACGCCAGGGTCAGTGCACCTGCGCGTAATGCTCGACCATCGTGGCGAGGTCGCTGGGTGGTGTTGAACTGGGCAGGAAGGCGCAGGCATTGGCGCTGTGCTTGAAGATCGAGCCGTCCGAGAAAAAGCTGGTATTGGTCACAAAGATCACCCGCGCGTCCGGTTGGCGGTATTGGGCAAAGTCCGAGACCGCCAAAGCGCTGCCCATATGCAGCAACAGATCCAGAACGATCACGTCAAAAGGGGATTGGGCAATCAGGTCGATGGCCGCATCCTGACTGTCAGCCACGGCGACATCAGCGCCCAAGCGCTCGAGATGACCCTTCCATATCTGGGCCAAACCAATTTGGTTTTCCACTATCAGAACTCTCAATTGGGCCTCCCCCAAGGTACGATTCACCGTGAGGCTTACGTTTCTTTCAGAATTCCTAACAAAGAGTTAACCGAAGCGTAAACTTTAGGAACAAATGATAAACATTCAGTGTGGTGAGCGGGATTGCGCCTTGCTGTGTTTGGACTTGCTGATAGGTTGGCCAAGAAAGCTAAAAAGAGGGCGAAATGAACAAACTGGTAGCGATAGCAGGCTTGGTCCTTGCCGGGGCATTGGCCGGAGGCGTTCAGGCACAGGAAGTGCCCTGCGGGGGGAGCTTTGCTCAGTTCAAAAAGGATCTTGCTGCGGAGGCGATTGCCAAGGGGCATTCCGCCACGGCCACAGAGCGGTTTTTTGACGGGATCCAGCAGAGCGGGGCGGTTTTAAAGGCCGACCAGCGCCAGGGCATTTTTCAGGACCCGTTCATCACCTTTTCGCGTAAGTTGATCAGTCAGAGCCGTTTGGACAAGGGCCGGCAGATGGGCCAGAAATACGCCCATGTCTTTGAGCAGATCGAGCGTGACTATGGTATTTCGCCCGGCGTGCTTTTGGCGTTTTGGGCGTTTGAGACCGATTACGGATCGTTCCAGGGGGATTTCAACACCGCAAACGCGCTGGTCACCCTGGCCCATGATTGCCGCCGCCCCGAGATTTTCCGCCCGCAGGTCTTTGCGGCGCTGTCTCTTTATGAGCAGGGGGATTTTGACCCTGATAACACAACAGGAGCCTGGGCCGGAGAAATCGGCATGGTGCAGATGCTGCCTAAGGATATCCTTGAGAATGGCGTTGATGGGGACGGAGATGGGCACGTAACGCTCAAGACATCTGCACCCGATGCGCTGCTGTCCGGGGCTAAAATGTTGTCACATCTGGGCTGGCGTCCTGGTGAGCCCTGGTTGCAAGAGGTGGTCCTGCCCGCAGATTTTGATTGGTCCAAGACGGGCACGCAGACCGCCTTGACCGTGGCAGAATGGGAGCAGTTGGGCGTGAAAGCGCGCCAGGGCGTGTTGGATGATGGGCGGTTGCCGTCTTCGATCATCATTCCGCAGGGGCGCAAGGGGCCTGCCTTTTTGGCCTATCCGAATTTCAACGTCTATTTTGAGTGGAACCAGAGTTTCACCTATGTCCTGACTGCCGCCTATTTTGGGACGCGTCTGGAAGGGGCGCAGGTCTATGATGCCGGGCAGCCTGAGGCCGGGCTGGAAGGGGCGCAGATGAAAGCGCTGCAAACCAAGCTGCAGGGCATGGGCTATGACGTGGGCAAGATCGACGGGATTCTGGGCGCGGGCACCCGAGCTGCCGTGCGCGACGTGCAGATCAAGCTGGGCCTGCCGGCGGATTCCTGGCCGACCCCGGCTTTGTTGAGCAAGTTGTGAGGCGCGCGGGACCAAAAGTTTTACTTAAAACTTTTGCAAATTCCGTGGACGGAATTTGAAGCGGGGGCCAGCCCCCGCACCCCCGGGAGTATTTTAGCCAAGAAGAAACCAGGCGCAGGTTTTCTGAGGTGGCGTCAGGAAATAATCTCGAACTTGTGCACATCGACCATGCCGCGATCGGTGATTTTTAGCGCAGGAATCACGGGGAGGGCGAGGAAGGCCAGTTGCAAAAAGGGTTCTTCCAAAGTGACGCCCAGAGTGCGGGCGGCTGAACGCAAGTCTATGAGTTTTTCGCGGACCTCTTCAAAGCTCAGAAGGCTCATCAATCCAGCGACGGGCAAGGCCAGTTCCGCAAGGATTTCCCCATCACGTGCCACAACAAAGCCGCCCTCAATCGCTGAGAGGCGGTTGGCAGCGACCGCCATGTCCGCGTAATCCACGCCAACGCAGGCGATATTATGGTGGTCATGGCAGACGGTTGAGGCAATCGCCCCGGTCTGCAGGCCAAAGCCTTTGACAAAGCCGGTGGCGATATTGCCGTTCTTGCCATGGCGTTCCACCACAGAGATGCGCACGAGGTCGCGCGACACATCGGGGTGTTTGTCACCGTCCTTGATGGCGATGTCTTCGTGCAGGTGGTCGGTCAAGATCTGACCTTCGCGAATGCCGATCACGTCGGTTTCCACCTTATTGGCGCGCGTGCGGAAGTCTGAGGCCTGAAGCACGGGTGCCTTGACCGAGTTTCGCCCAACCGGGGCCACATCACCGCGGGCTGCAAAGCTGGTTTCACTAACGACAATGCCGCCGGCCAGAACCAGTTGCGCGTTGCAGCTTTCCAGGGCGTCAATGGCGACGATATCGGCGCGTTTGCCAGGGGCAATCATGCCGCGATCCTTGAGACCGAACGCTTCGGCCGCCGATAAGGACGCCGCGCGATAGGCGGCGAGGGGGGGCGTGCCGAGGCGGATCAACTCGCGGATCATGTAATCGAGATGGCCATGTTCGCCGATATCCAAGGGATTCCGGTCATCGGTACAAAGACACATATAGGGGGAGGTGCGCTCATCCAGCAGTGGTTGCAGGGCGTGCAGGTCTTTGGAAACCGACCCTTCACGGATCAGCACCCGCATACCTTTGCGCAGCTTTTCCAGCGCTTCCTCGGGCGAGGTGGCCTCGTGTTCTGTACGGATGCCCGCCGAGATATAGGCGTTCAGGTCTTTGCCCGACAGCAACGGGCAATGGCCGTCAATATGGCCCTCTTCGAACAGCGCGAGTTTGTCCATGCAATCTGGATCGCGAAAGATCACGCCGGGGTAATTCATGAATTCAGCCAGGCCAAGCCCAGAAGCATGACCGCGCAGCGGTGCGAGATCGGCGGCGGATAAAGCGGCCCCCGCGGTCTCCATATGGGTCGAGGGCACGCAGGAGCTGAGCTGGACCTTGATGTCCAGCAGGGTGTGTTCCGAGGCCTTTTGGAAGTAGCGGATGCCCTCGGCCCCGATCACATTGGCGATCTCATGCGGGTCGCAAATCGCGGTTGTTATCCCGCGCGGCGTGACGCATCTGTCGAACTCAAATGGGGTGATCAGAGACGATTCGATGTGCAAATGGGTGTCGATAAAGCCCGGAACAAGGATCATTCCGCTCACATCGATAATTTCTTTGCCGTCATAATCATCAAGGACACCGACAATCCGGTCACCACAAATTGCCACATCGCCAGACAAGAGCGCGCCGGTCATGAGGTCGAAAATTTGCCCACCTCGCAAGACCTTGTCAGCTTTTTCGTCTCCTTTGCCCTGGGCGATCCTGTTCTCTAGCTGTGTCATGGGTTAAAATCCCTGTTGTGGCATCACCCTCCTGCAATCGCCGCTTTTGGCGTGCAGGTCAAACTTGATGTTGATTTTTTGACTGAAACTGCGTTGATTGACTGGACAGTCAAAATAAGCAATTCGCCAGGGAGCACCAAAATGAACAAACTCACAACCTCCGTTCTCGCGTTGATCGTGGGCGCAGGGTCTGCAGCGGCCAGCTGTGACAGCGTGACCTTTTCCGACGTTGGATGGACAGACATCACCGCCACCACAGCTGCAACAACCACGGTTCTGGACGCGCTGGGCTATGAGACAGATATCAAGGTCCTGTCCGTGCCGGTCACCTACATCTCGCTGGCCGAAGGTGACGTCGATGTCTTCTTGGGCAACTGGATGCCAACCATGGAGGCCGATATCGCGCCTTACCGCGAGGCAGGCACGGTCGAAATCATCCGAACCAACCTGGAAGGGGCCAAATACACCCTGGCAGTGAACAAGGCAGCCATGGATCTGGGCATCAAGGATTTTGCCGACATCGCCAAACATGCTGACGCGCTGGAAAGCTCGATCTACGGTATTGAACCGGGCAATGATGGTAACCGCCTGATCCAAAGCATGATCGACGATGATGCCTTTGGCTTGAAGGGGTTCGAAGTGGTCGAAAGCTCGGAACAGGGGATGCTGGCACAGGTGGCGCGCAACTCTTCCAAGGACGAGCCGATTGTCTTCCTCGGTTGGGAACCGCACCCAATGAACGCCAATTTCGACATGGGCTACCTGTCGGGTGGCGATGATTTCTTTGGCCCGAACTTTGGCGGTGCAGTGGTGGACACCAACACCCGCAAAGGTTTGAGCGCAGAATGCCCCAATATCGGTAAATTCCTCAGCAACCTGGAATTTTCGCTGGCCATGGAAAACGAAATCATGGGCGCAATCCTGAATGATGGCGAAGATGCGGATGATGCTGCGGCTGCCTGGCTCAAGGCCAACCCGGATGCCTTTATGGGCTGGCTGGACGGTGTGACCACCAAAGATGGTGGTGATGCGACAGCGGCTGTCAAAGCGGCGCTGGGTCTCTGATCCGTCGATAAAATTGACCCGTCGCCAAAGGGCGGCGGGTCTTTAATTTGGACCCTCTCCATGTCTTTCACCCTGCTTGCGCTGTTTGTCCCGGCTTGTTTCGCGCTAAACTTGTCCCCGGGGCCCAATAACCTGTTGGCGTTTTCCAATGCCTCGCGGCTAGGGTTTGTCCCGGCTGTGCTGGGCGGCTTTGGGCGTTTGCCGATCTTTGCGGCGATGATTGCCCTGGTCGCGCTGGGCCTGTCCGTGTTGCTGACCACGTTTGAAACGGCGCTGATCGCAGTGAAATATCTCGGCGCGGCTTACCTGATCTATGTCGGCTACAAGATGTGGACGGCTCCGGTGCCGGATGAAACCGTCTCGGGCCAGACAAGCGTGTTGGCCCTGATGCGCCGAGACATGAGTTTTGCCATCGCCAATCCCAAGGCGATTGCCGTTTTCACCGCGTTTTTTCCGCAATTCATCGATCAAACCGGCAATCTGCTGATGCAGTTTGCCCTGCTTGGCGCACTGTTCCTGATGCTCGAAGTGGTCGCTATCGCGGTCTATGCGGGATGTGGATATATGATGAGCCAAGTGCTGACACCGATCCGCCTGCACCGGTTGAACCGGGGCGTTGGCGGGTTCCTGATCTTTTCCGGCCTGACAATGGCCCTCAAACCCGAGAGCTGAGATATGGATTGGCTAACTGATAGCAAAATCCCGGTCGGGAAGACCGGCAAGACGATCTTTGAATGGCTGCGTGACAATGGCAGCTGGTTCTTTGAAACCGTCGAAAATGTTCTGGATTGGGTCATCGAATTGACCCTGACCATCCTGCAATTTCCCCATCCGCTGGTGATGATCGCCATCTTTGTCGCCATCACCTGGGTGATCCAGAAAAGCTGGAAGACTTGTGTCTTTGTGGCGCTGGGCCTCTTGTTCGTGGTGAATCAGGGCTATTGGGATGAAACCACCGAAAGCCTGACGCTGATCCTGTTTGCCTGTTTGACCTGTATGGCGATTGGCGTGCCGATTGGTATCGCCGCCGCGCATCGCCCCAAACTCTATCGCGCCATCAGCCCGGTTCTGGATCTGATGCAGACCCTGCCGACCTTTGTTTACCTGATCCCGATGATCGTCTTTTTCGGCATTGGCATGGTGCCCGGCCTGGTCGCGACGGTGATCTTTGTATTGCCCGCGCCGATCCGCCTGACGCATCTGGGCGTGTCGTCGACACCAACCGCCCTGCTCGAAGCGGCGGACGCCTTTGGCGCGACACCGCAGCAAAAGCTGTGGAAGGTCGAATTGCCCTATGCGTTGCCGCAAATCATGACCGGGTTGAACCAGACCATCATGTTGTCGCTGTCGATGGTGGTGATCGCCGGTCTTGTTGGCGCGGACGGTCTCGGCGTGCCAGTGGTACGCGCCTTGCAGCAGGTCAACGCGGCCAAAGGGTTTGAGAGCGGGTTGGTGATCGTCGTGGTCGCCATCGTGTTGGATCGCATGTTGCGGGTGGAGCAAAAATCATGAGCGCCGTAATCTTTGACAATGTCTCGATCATGTTTGGGGACAAACCGAAATCCGCGCTGCCCCATGCCGATCAGGGGATGAACCGCGCTGAGATCCAGGAACAGACCGGTCAGGTGCTGGGCGTGCACAATTGTTCGCTTGAGGTGCAAGAGGGCGAGATCCTCGTGCTGATGGGCCTATCAGGATCAGGCAAATCCACCCTGCTGCGCTCGGTCAACGGGTTGAACCCGGTGGCGCGCGGCGCGGTTCGCGTCAATGACGGCGACGACATGGTGGATGTGGTGAGCTGTGGCAAACAAAAGCTGCGCGAAATCCGCCAAAGCCGCGTCGCCATGGTGTTTCAGCAATTTGGTCTGCTGCCGTGGCGCAGCGTGGCAGAAAATGTGGGCTTTGGTCTGGAACTGGCCGGGGATGCCGGGCGCGCGGATAAGGTGAAAACACAGCTCGAACTGGTTGGCCTCAAAGATTGGGCTGATCGCAAAGTCGGAGAGCTGTCAGGTGGGATGCAGCAGCGCGTCGGCCTTGCCCGCGCTTTTGCGACCCAGGCACCGATCCTTCTGATGGACGAGCCCTTCTCTGCGCTTGACCCACTGATCCGCAACCGGCTTCAGGATGAATTGCTGGATCTGCAACGTGACCTCAAGCGCACGATCATCTTTGTCAGCCATGATCTCGACGAGGCGTTCAAGCTGGGCAACCGTATCGCCATTCTCGAAGGTGGGCGCATCGTGCAATGCGGCACCCCGCGCGAGATCTTTTCAAATCCGGCGGATGACTACGTGGCCGACTTTGTCGCCAATATGAACCCGCTGGGCGTGCTCACCGCGCGGGACGCGATGGAGCCGGGCAGTGGCGGGGCTGAAATCGAGGCCGAAACCCCGATCCGGGATTTCATGGCGCGGCTCAAAAACGAAACGCTAAGCGTGACCGAGAACGGCCAGGTCATCGGCCAGATCAGCGCGCACAGCGTGGTGGCGCGCCTCTCGGCCTAAAAGGTTTCTTTGGGCCAAAAATATCCCGGGGGGAATTGGCCAGAGGCCAAGGGGGGCAGCGCCCCCCTTTCCCTATCCAATCAAACGTTTGATTGCTGTGGCGTGCTCTTTGCTCGCCCCGGCAGTATCCGCTGCCAGCTCTTGGGCAGCCTCGATCACATTTCCGTCGACGATCCGGTCAATCAGGCCCCAGGCCAGCGCCTCGTCGGCGGGAATCTTTTGCCCGGCCATCAGGATCATCCGGGCGCGAGACGGCCCGACAAGGCCGGCGAGCCGATTGGGGTCCGAAGGCTGCGGCAAAAAGCCAAGCTTCATCACCGGATAAAAGAACTTGGCCCCTGGCACTGCAACCCGCAGATCACAGGCCAGAAACATGCCCATCGCCCCCCCGGCCACAGTGCCATTGGCGGCGCAGATGGTCAGCGCATCCAGCCGCGCCAAGGCCCCGGACAGGCGTTCCCACAGGGGGGATGTCGCCAAACCAGCTTTGGCCGCGTCGAGATCGGCCCCAGCGGAAAACACTTTGCCGATCCCGGTCAGGATCAACACGCGCGCCTCGCGGGCGTCTTCTGCGATCACACAAAGCTGCTCCAGCATGTCAGCGGTCAGCGAATTGGCCTTGTCGGGGCGGTTGATCGTCGCGATCCAGACCCCGCCGTCCTTTGTCAGTTCTATCAAGTCAAACCTACCTGTTTGCGAATGGCGTCATCGCGTAATGACACTTCGCCCCCGAGGAAGCCATTTGCCTCATCGCCACACATCCAGAGCAAAGTCTTGGCCACCCATTCCGGCGGAATGTGGTCGGACCAATCCAATTGGCTGACCGGGTTGATGCCGCTGGCCTTGATCTCGCGCTGCATTTGCGTCGCGACGGTGCCCGGTGACAGGGAAATCGCGCGAATGCCTTTGTCGCCATATTCCTTATCGGCCATGCGGGTCAGCATCAGCGCCCCGGCCTTGGAGGAGCAATAATGCGACCAGGCCTCAACCGGGCCATGGGCCGCGCCTGATCCAATGGTCAGCACCGTGCCGCCCCCGGCCTCAAGCATCACCGGCAGGGCAGCACGGAACCCGTGAAAGACCCCTTTGAGATTGATGTCGATCACCTGGCCCCAGGCATCCGGATCGGCGCTGGCCATATGCGAGACCGGTTCGATCACGCCAGCATTGTTGATCAGCACATCCAGGCTGCCAAATGTCTTAACGCAGGCCTCGACGGCTTGGGACATTTCCCAATAACGGGCGATGTCACAGGGGATGGCAATCGCCTGTTCGCCAATTTCTCCCGCCAGCTCGGCAATCGCCTCAGAGCTGCGCGCCACCAAAGCGACATTCGCGCCCGCAGCGGCAAAAATCCGCGCAGCATCGGCCCCGATTCCACGGCTAGCCCCCGTAATTAAAACAGTTTTTCCGGACAAATTCATGACAATCACCTCCTGCGCTCTCGTAAACTAGTTAGAGCGTACATAGTATGGAATCCAGTCCCTTGACCCTGCGCGCCTTGCCAAACACACTAGGGGCATATTTTGACCAACCGACAGAAGAGGTGGATTAATGAAACGGTTTTCAGGGGTATCTGCGCTGGCCCTATGCGCTCTGACGACCCCGGCCCTTGCGGATGTGACGCCGCAGCAGGTCTGGGATGATCTCGAAGCCTATATGCAAGGATTTGGCTATTCGGTGACAGCCACCGAGATGGCCGATGGCGGCAATTTGAAAGTCAATGATGTTGTCATGTCCATTCCGATCCCAGATATCGACGGGTCCGTGGCCTTTGCCATGGGCACAATGGATCTAACCGATCAGGGCGATGGCACTGTTTTGATCACCTTCCCGGCGGAAATGCCGGTGATGATCAAGGGCACAGATGGCGGTGACGAGATTGACGTGACCATCAACTTTACCCAGGAAGACATGAAGCTGGTCGTGTCCGGCGAGCCGAACAATCTGACCTATGATTACACCGCTACCAAAATGGCGATGTCGCTGGGCAAGATGATGGCCGATGGCATGGAAATCACCCGCGACATGCTGCGGGCCGATATCGTGGCTGGCCCGATCTCGGGCAAATCCACCGTCCTGCGCGCGGCTGGTTTGCAAAGCGTTTCGCAGACCTTTGACTATGGCAACCTGACCTATGACGTTGCTTTCAACGATCCCGATAATGACGATGCGGCGCTGTTCAACGGTGCGCTGAACGGTCTGACCGGTTCCGGCGAAACCGTCATGCCCGAAGGTGTGGATTATGCCGACCCGACCGCCCTGTTCGAAGGCGGTTTTGGCGTTGATGTCACCATGGGTCACCAGGGTGGCCGTCTTGAATTCGCCGTGACCGAGCGCAGTGGCACCACGCAGGGCAAGACCAGCTCTGGCAGCGGCTCGCTGACCATTGCCATGTCGGGTGACGCCATGACCTACAAGGTTGGCGGCACTGACGTAAAGGTCGACATGTCCGGCCCGGAAATCCCGCTGCCAGTCTCGGCACAGATGGCGGAAACCGGCTTTACGCTGGCTGCACCGCTGAAGCCGGGCGACGCCCCGCAGGACGCCACACTTGAGGTGGTTCTGGGCGGTTTCCAGATGGCTGATCTGCTGTGGAACATCTTTGATCCGGGCGCACAGCTGCCGCGCGATCCGGCCACTATCCGCGTGGCGATGGATGCCAAGGTCTCGCCACTCGTCAACTTCCTGAACGAAGACGAAGTGATGAAGATGGAGATGGAAGGCGGCATGCCGGGCGAGCTGAACGAGGTCACCCTGCGTGAGCTAGTCATCGACGCCGTAGGTGGCAAAATCACCGGTTCCGGTGCCTTCACCTTTGACAACACGGATCTCGACAGCTTTGACGGTCTGCCGCGCCCCGAAGGCAAGCTGGACGTTGCCGTTTCCGGTGCCAATGGCCTGATCGACAAGCTGATCGGCATGGGCCTGCTATCCGAAGAGGACGCCATGGGCGGCCGCATGATGCTGGGTATGTTCACCGTGCCGGGCGCAGAGCCTGATACCGCAACATCGGTGATCGAAGTCAATGCCGAAGGCCACGTTCTGGCCAATGGCCAGCGCTTGAAATAAGCCCTGCCAATAGGCAAGGTTCTACAGGGCGGGGTTTTCCCGCCCTGTTTGCTTTTCGGGGTACAAATGATCGTTCTAAAGCGTGTTTTGATCGTTGTTGGATTGCTGTGTTTCGGGCTTTGGCTGAACAACACATCGTTGTTGGTGACGGTATCTGAGGACGCAGGACCCAAGCTTTTGGCGCATCGTGGTGTTCACCAGATTTATGCAGGCTCAGACCGCAAAAATGACACCTGCCGCGCTGAAAACGTCCTTCCGATAACCCATGACCTCATCGAAAACACCGTCCCCTCCATGCGCGCCGCGTTTGAAGCGGGGGCCGAGGTGGTCGAACTGGATGTGCATCTGACCACGGATGGTGAATTCGCCGTCTTTCACGATTGGACATTGGACTGTCAGACCAATGGCCAGGGCGTCACGCATAAACACAGTTGGGAGGCGCTGAGTGCGCTGGATATCGGCTATGGTTTTACCGCGGATGGGCAAAACTACCCGCTACGCGGCAAAGGTCACCGCATGCCGACTTTGACTGAGGTGCTAGAGGCGGAGTTGCCGGGGCAGTTCCTCATCAACTTCAAAAGCAATCGCGCAGAAGAAGGCCTTGCCTTGGCCGCCCTGCTGCAAAACCCGTCCTATCGCGCCAAGATCTGGGGCATTTATGGTGGTCGTCAGCCCACCCGGGCTGCCTTGGCTGAGCTTCCGGGCATGCTTGGCTATGACAAGGCCAGCGTAAAAGCCTGCGCCAAAAGCTACATGCTGACCGGGTGGAGCGGATATGTCGGCGAGGCCTGCCGCGACCAGATTATCGTCGTGCCACAGAATTTTGCACCTTTAGTCTGGGGCTGGCCGCATCGTTTTACCCAGCGGATGCAACAGGCAGGCACCACGGTCATTCTGCTGGGTGATTATGACGGGTCCGGCTTTTCCAGTGGGGTCGAAGACACAGCCGCTTGGGCGCGTGTTCCCGCGCAATTCGATGGCTATGTCTGGACCAACCGCATCGAGGTGATTGGCCCAATCATGCAATCAGCGCCGCAAAGCCGGTAAGCCAACCCCGGTGGCCTCAAACCCGCCATCCGCCGCCAGAACCTGCCCGGTGACATAAGAGGCTTTGTCAGTGGCAAGGAAGCAGATCGCCTCGGCAATCTCGCGCTCGCTGCCATAGCGGTTCAGCGGCAGGGCGTCGTGATAGGCGTCGATAATCTCTTGCGTATGCACCGCCATGGCCAGCTTGGTACGCACGGGCCCCGGCGCGACACAGTTCACCCGGATGCCAAACTCACCCAGCTCCGCCGCATGTTGTTTGGTCAATTGGATCACCGCCGCCTTTGAGGTGCCATAGGCCACCCGCAGGGTCGAGGCGCGCAATCCGCTGATCGAGGCGATGTTGACAACCGCGCCTTTGCTCTCTTTCAACGCATCGCTACAGGCTTGCGTGCACAGAAACACCCCGTCCAGATTGGTCTCCATCACCCGCCGCCACATGGCGAAATCTGTTTCTTGCACCGGTCCGAACTCTGCCACGCCAGCATTGTTGATCAGGGCATCAATTCGCCCAGCCCATTGCAGGCAGTCGGAAACCATGGCGCTGACCGCCTCCGGGTCCGAAATATCGCGCTCAACCGCCAGAACGTTCTCGCGTTCTGCCGCAACGCTGCGCAGCTCTGCCCCGTCGCGATCCACCATCGCCACGCGCCACCCCATTTCAAGAAACAGATCCGTCGTTGCCAGCCCGATGCCACGCGCCGCGCCTGTCACAATTGCAAGTCTTTCCATCAACCCCTCCCCAAGGTTTCTTTGGGCCCAAAATATCCCGGGGAGTCCCGAGCTTGCTCGGGGCGGGGCAGCGCCCCAATCCCCCTATCCGCGCATCAAATCGGGCAGATCTCCGGTCAACCCGGCGGCTTCGCGCATGAAACTGCGCCGCAAACCTGGCAGGCCACCAATCAGCGCCATGCCCAGATCGCGCCCGGCGCGCAAAATTGCGTTATCGTTGGAGAACAGCCGGTTGAACACATCCGTCGCTGCCGCGAGCGACGCCGTGTCCCAGCGTCGCCAGCTTTGATAGCGCTCCAGCACCAGCACCGAGGCGAAGTCTTCGCCGCGCCGAACCGCATGGGTGATCACATGCGCCAGGGCGGCGACATCGCGCAACCCGGCGTTCAGCCCTTGCCCGGCAATCGGGTGCATGCCATGCGCCGCGTCACCGATCAAAGCCAGGCGGTCCGAGACAAAGTGATTGGCCAGGGTTAGGTTCAGCGGATAGGTAAACCGATCTCCTGCCAATGAAATCTCACCGAGGAAATCGCCAAAACGCGGGCGCAGGATGTCGAGATAGGCCTGTTCACCCAGCGCGTTCACAGCACGGGCCTGCGCGTGCCGCTCGCTCCATACGATAGAGCTGCGATTGCTAGTCAGGGGCAGAATGGCCAGCGGGCCGGGCGGCAGGAACAGTTGATGGGCCACGCCGTGATGCGGTTTTTCATGGGCAATGGCGCAGACCAGTGCGGTCTGCCCATAATCCCAACCGGTGCGGCGAATGCCTGCGCGCGCGCAGGTGCCACTGCGCCGCCCATCCGCCCCAACCAAGAGACGCGCCGAGAGCTCGGTTCCATCGGCCAGTGTGACCGACGCGCGTTGAGTATCGCAGAACTGCGCCACTACGGTTGTTTCCGCGTGATGGGAGATCAGTGGGCTGGCCTCCATCGCCGCCAAGAGGGCGCGCCGCAAATAGCGATCTTCCAGCATATAGCCCATGGGGCCGTCTTCGATCTCGGCACTGTTGAAATGAAGGCCCAGAAAGACTTCGGCATCGCCAACGCGCCCGTCCGAGACCTTGATCTCGTTCATGGCTTGCGCGTTTGCAGCCAGTCCGTCCCACAATCCCAAGGCCGCGAGCATCCGTTTGGAGGATTGCGCCAAGGCGTAGGAACGGCCGTCAAAATCGGGATCGTCGCGGGTGTCTAAAGGCAGGGCATCAATCACGATGCTGTGCAAACCGGCCTGCGCCGCGGCCAAAGCAAGGGCCGGGCCATTCAACCCGCCGCCCACTATGATCAAATCGCTATCCATGGGCTGCAATATGCGCCTCTGAACGGGATTGTCCATGCGCAACACTGCCGCTACCGTGCGGCAAAAGCGAAGGGGCAAGTCATGGATTGGACGGAGAAAAGCGCGAGCGAACAGGGGCGGGCCATTGAACGTGGTGGGCTGGACCCGGTGGAGTTGACCCAAAGCTATCTGGACAAAATCGCCGCGCATCCGCTGCGGGACCGGATTTATGCCCGCGTGACGCCGGATCGTGCCTTGGCCGAGGCAGAGGCCGCCAGCAGGCGTGCCAAATTGGGGCAACGCCTTTCGCCTTTGGATGGGGTGCCGATCAGTTGGAAAGACTTGTTTGATACGGCGGGCATTGTGACCGAAGCCGGGTCGGATTTGTTGCAAGGGCGTGTGCCTGAGAGCGATGCGTTGGTTTTGCAAGTTACGACCGCCATGGGCCTGGTTTGCCTGGGCAAGACGCATATGTCCGAATTGGCCTTTTCCGGGCTTGGGTTGAACCCGGTCAAGGAAACCCCGCCTTGTGTGAATGACCCGGATGCGGTGTCTGGCGGGTCGTCTTCGGGAGCGGCGGCCTCGGTGGCTTTTGGTCTGGCGTCGGCGGCGATTGGCTCGGATACTGGCGGGTCGGTGCGCATCCCGTCGGCCTGGAACGATCTTGTCGGGTTGAAAACCACCTCTGGGCGTCTGTCTTTGCAAGGTGTCGTGCCGCTTTGCAAGAAATTCGACACGGTTGGCCCGCTGTGTCGGACGGTCGAAGATGCGGCGCTGTTGCTCGCGGCCCTGGAGGGGCGCAAAGCGGCTGATCTGCGCGGGGTCGCCCTGCAAGGGGTGCGATTGGCGGCGCTGCAAAATGTGGTTCTGGACGAGATGGAGCCGGAGATTGCCGAGAATTATCTGGCTGTTTTGGGGCAATTGGCTGAGGCTGGGGTTGAGATTGTACCGATCGAAGTGCCAGAAATTGCTAAATCTTTGGCGGATTCGGGGGTGCTTTATACGGTGGAGGCCTGGGCGGAATGGGGCGAGGAGATCACCGCGCAGCCTGATGTCATGTTCCCGGCCATCCGCGAGCGGTTTGAAGCCGGGCAGGGCGCAAGCGGGGCGGCATATTTGCAGGCCTGGCAGCGGCTGGAACAGGCGCGGGCCGCCTATGCCAAAGCCACCAGGGGTTTTGATGCGGTGATCACTCCAAGCTCGCCAATCTTTGCACCAAAAGCGGATAAGTTGCTGGAGCAGGGGGAGTATTATGTGCGGGCCAATCTGCTGTCCTTGCGCAACACCCGGGTTGGGAACCTGATGGGGTTGAGCAGTCTCTCCCTGCCCACATCCCTGGCCAGTTGTGGCATCCTGTTGAATGCAGGCCCGATGCAGGAAGAGCGTTTGTTGCGCCTGGCAGCGGGTGTCGAACAGGTTCTGCGCGGGGACAAAGCCTGAGACAGGCTTTACGCGTGCCGCGGGCGGGGTGAGGGGCGCTGCCCCTCTTGGTCGCAGGGCGACCAATTCACCCCGGGATATTTTTAGCCCAGAGAAACATGCCGGTATAATGGGCCGGCTGCGGTGATCTGCATGAGCTGCGACATTCGCGCCACATCTATCGGGGAACAAACGGGGATTCTGGACAGATCCCCTTCTGATTTCGTATCCTGCTGTCAAACGGGGCGCCAATGATCCCGATATATGAGGCAGTTTTACGATGTTCCCCGAGCGGTTTTCGAACCTACCGGCATATGCATTCCCGCGTCTGCGCGCTCTTTTGGACGTGCACGAACCGGGTGGTCCGGTGCGCCATATGTCCATTGGCGAGCCGAAACATGCCTTTCCGGCCTGGGTGTCGGATGTCATCGTTGAACATGCCGCTGAATTTGGTCGTTATCCGATCAATGAGGGCACGCCAGAGCTGCGCGGTGCTATTGCGGATTGGATTAAGCGGCGTTTCGCTGCGGATGTGGACCCGGAGACGCAGGTGCTGGCGCTGAATGGCACGCGCGAGGGGTTGTACAATGCCGGGATGGCCTTGTGCCCTGAAGGCAGCAGCGTGCTTATGCCGAACCCGTTTTATCAGGTTTACATGATCTCGGCGATTTCGGCGGCGGCGGAGCCGGTATTTGTTCCAGCGACCGAGGCAACCGGGCATTTACCGGATTTTACCGCCCTGCCTGTCGAAGAGCTGGATCGCGCGGCGCTGTGCTATATCTGTTCGCCGGCCAATCCGCAGGGGACAATTGCGGATGAAGCCTATTGGCAGCAGCTGATCGAATTGGGCGAAAAACACGATTTCCAGATTCTGGCGGATGAGTGTTATTCCGAAGTCTATCGCGGCGAAAAGCCCGCTGGGGCATTGCAGGTGGCGCAAGCCATGGGGGCGAGTGCCGAGCGGGTCTTGATCTTTCATTCGCTGTCCAAACGGTCAAACCTGCCGGGGTTGCGATCCGGTTTTGTTGCCGGTGGGCCGGAGAGCATTGCGCGCATGAAGCAGTTGCGTGCCTATGCCGGAGCGCCTTTGCCGATGCCCCTGCAACGCGCGGCAGAACGGCTTTGGGCGGATGAAGCGCATGTGGAAGAGAACCGCGCGCTTTACAAAGCCAAATACGAGTTGGCTGACCGCATCTTTGGCAATGTGCCGGGCTATATGTCTCCGCAGGCGGGCATGTTCTTGTGGTTGCCGGTTGCGGATGGCGAGGCCGCCACGCTGAAGCTTTGGCAAGAGACCGGCGTGCGGGTCTTGCCGGGCGCGTATCTGTCGCGCGACACGGCTGAGGGCAATCCGGGGCAGGGATTTATCCGGGTGGCGCTGGTCGCCCCCTATGACGACACAGAAGCAGGGCTGACCCTTATCCGGGACTGCCTGTTTGACCAAGAATAACAACAAGAACCAAAAGACCAAAAAGAGGCACAAGATGGCATCATTTCAGGCACGGGGACGCGACCCATTGTTCGACACCGATACGGCGGCGACGCTGGAACGACGCGGGCGCGAGCTGATCGGGATGGCGTTGATTGTGCTGGGTGTGATGGCCGCAGCGGCGATTGCCAGCTATTCTGCCAATGACCCGTCCTGGTTCAGTGCCTCGGATGCGCCAATCCAGAACTGGATGGGACGCCCCGGTGCCCTGTTTGCCGCGCCGCTTTATACAATTTGTGGTGTGGGCAGTTGGGCGATTGCCGCGACTTTGATCGCTTGGGGGCTGCGCTTTGTCTCTCATCGTGGCGAGGGGCGGTTCTTTTTGGCGGTGTTTTCGCCGATCTGGATTGCGCTTTGTTCGGTCTATGCCGCTGGCTTGCCTCAGGCCGAGGGGTGGAGCCACAGTTTTGGCATGGGCGGGCTCTTTGGCGATATGGTCATGGGGTCCTTGCTGAACATTTTGCCAGTTTCGGCTGCTGTCGGGTTGAAGATCATGCAGGTTTTGCTGGCGGGTGTGATCCTGGCTATGGGTGCGCTGGTGCTGGGCTTTACCAAGGATGAGCTGCGCGGGATTGCCCGGTTCCTGATTGTCGGCGTTGTGGTGACCTATGCCACATTGATGAAACTGGTTGGCCGCAGCGCTGTTGGGGCCGTTGGCGCGGCGCAACGTGTGCAGGCGGCCCAAGCCGAAAAGCGCGAGGCGCGCCGTGTTGAAGCCGCCGAGGCAGCCGCCTGGGCTGAGGCGCAAGAGGCGGTGCCAGCCGCGCCGCGCGTTCAACGTGCCGAGATCCCGCAGGAGGCGGTCGCAGAAGACGATTACCTGGTCGACGAGGCGGACATGGTCGAACCGACCCCGGCCAAGACCGGGTTCCTGTCGCGGATGCCTTCTCTGATCCGTCGCGGTGGGGCCGAACCGATGCCAGAGCCGGAGATGGTGGCCAATGTCATGGAGCATGACGTCGAGGCCCCGAACCCGGATCGTATCCAATCCAAGATCGCAGATGCGGTCAAATCGCGTCGTCGCACCAGCCCGGTCGCAGTGCGCCCGCAACACGACCCGAGCAAACCTTTGACCAAAGGGCGCGGGCATGGGCCGCAACCATTGATCGTGGACACCGCGCCTCGCGGCACGGAATTGCCGCCCGAACCGCCTTTGACAGCTGGGTTTGTGCCTGAGGCACCGATGATGGAAGCGGTTGAAGAGATGGTTGAAACCGCGTTGCCTCCTGCGCCCGAAATGGCGGCGGAACCGCAGGTTGATCATTACGCTGAAATGGCGGATTTCGACGATTACGGCGCGCAGGATTACCCCCCTGTGGCAGAACCCGAGATTGCGCCGGAACCAGCGCCTGCGCCGCGCATGGCTCAGCCACATATGCCGATCCCCAAGGCCGAGCCGAAAAAGGCGGTGGTGCAGCAACCGGTGCGCAAACCCATTCAGCCGAGCAAACGCGCTCAGGCCGAGGCGCAGCCGCAATTGCAGTTTGACGACAACAAACCGGAATACGAGCTGCCGCCATTGGGTCTGCTGATGTCGCCCGAAGCGGTGGAACGTCACCACCTGAGCGATGAAGCGCTGGAAGAAAACGCGCGTATGCTTGAGGCGGTGCTGGATGATTACGGCGTCAAGGGCGAAATTGTTTCGGTCCGTCCGGGTCCAGTTGTCACCATGTACGAATTGGAACCCGCACCGGGTTTGAAGGCCAGCCGCGTGATCGGCCTGGCGGATGATATCGCACGCTCGATGTCGGCATTGTCCGCACGCGTTTCGACCGTGCCGGGGCGCAGTGTGATTGGCATCGAACTGCCTAATGACAAGCGCGAGATGGTGTGTTTCCGCGAGATTCTGGCGGGGCGTGAATTTGGCGATGGCAATCACAAGCTGCCACTGGCGCTGGGCAAGGATATTGGCGGTGATCCGGTCGTGGCCAACCTGGCCAAGATGCCTCACCTGCTGATCGCGGGGACGACCGGTTCGGGTAAGTCTGTGGCAATCAACACGATGATCCTGTCGCTGCTCTACAAGCTGAGCCCGGATGATTGCCGTTTGATCATGATCGACCCCAAGATGCTGGAACTGTCGGTTTATGACGGCATCCCGCACCTGCTGAGCCCTGTTGTGACCGACCCCAAAAAGGCTGTGGTTGCCTTGAAATGGGTCGTGGGCGAGATGGAAGACCGCTATCGCAAGATGTCCAAAATGGGCGTGCGCAACATTGACGGCTATAATGGCCGTGTGGCGGATGCCTTGGCCAAGGGGGAGCTGTTTGAACGCACTGTCCAGACGGGTTTTGATGATGAGACCGGGGAACCAGTGTTCGAGACCGAACAGATCGAGCCCAAGAAGATGCCTTATATCGTGGTGATCGTCGACGAGATGGCCGACCTGATGATGGTTGCGGGCAAAGAGATCGAAGCCTGCATTCAGCGTTTGGCGCAGATGGCGCGGGCTTCGGGAATCCACTTGATCATGGCGACACAGCGCCCGTCGGTGGACGTGATCACCGGGACGATCAAGGCGAACTTCCCCACGCGGATTTCCTTCCAGGTGACCTCGAAAATCGACTCGCGCACCATTCTGGGCGAGATGGGGGCCGAACAACTGCTGGGCATGGGCGACATGCTCTATATGGCCGGTGGGGCCAAGATCACCCGCTGCCATGGCCCGTTTGTCAGCGATGAGGAGGTGGAAGAGATCGTGAACCACCTCAAGGCCTTTGGCCCGCCGGAATATGTCTCGGGCGTGGTGGCTGGTCCGGATGAGGACAAGGCAAGCAATATCGACGCGGTTCTGGGGCTGAACACCGGCGGCAATACCAATGGTGAAGATGCGTTGTACGATCAGGCGGTGGCGATTGTGATCAAGGATCGCAAATGCTCGACATCCTACATCCAGCGCAAACTGGGCATCGGATATAACAAGGCCGCGCGTCTGGTGGAGCAAATGGAAGACGAAGGCGTTGTGTCCGGGGCCAACCATGTCGGCAAACGCGAGATTTTGGTTCCTGAGCAATGATCACGTCTGGGCGGAACAAAAGTTTTATCTAAAACTTTTGCAAATTCCGTGGACGGAATTTGGGGGCGGTGCGCATCGGCGGATCGCCCCTTTTCTTAGGCGCAATCCTGCTCAAAACTCTGTTGGAACGCAGAGCTGAAGCGTTCGGCGCGACTCTCCCCTTGATCGGGGCTGGTTTGCGCCTGATATCTTTTGCCCAAGGCCCGCTATCGCATATCCGCAAGGATCGTGGCACAAACGGGCCAGTTGAGCAGAAGGACCAAGACATGATCCGCACTCTAGTTGCCGCATTGGCAGTCACGATTGTCGCATTGCCCGCACAGGCGCAGAAACTGAGCCTGAACGAAATCTCGCGGTATCTGAACACGATCAAATCTGCGCAAAGCAGCTTTACCCAGATCAATGCCGATCAATCGATCTCGACCGGTGAGATCATGATCAAACGCCCGGGCAAGGTGCGCTTTGATTATAACCCGCCGGAAAAGGCGCTGGTTCTTGCCCATGGCGGGGCGGTGTATGTGCTGGATCGCAAGCTGAATGGGCAGCCTGAAACATATCCGCTGCGCCGCACGCCTTTGTCGATCATTCTGGCCAAAAAGGTCGATTTGAAAAAGGCGGGGATGGTGACGGGGCACAGCTATGACGGTACAGCGACCATAGTAACCGCACGAGATCCAAAACATCCCGAATATGGCTCGATCCAGCTCAAGTTTACTGGGAATCCGGTGCAGTTACGTCAATGGATCATCGATGACGGCAATGGTAGCCTGACTACGGTGATCCTGGGGGAGCTGCAGCAGAAGAGCCTGCCCAATCGCTTGTTCCAGATTGAGCCTGAGGTCAAAAAGCTGAACCGGCATAATTGATTCCGCAACAGAACATGCAAAAAGGGGCCGAAATGACGGCCCCTTTGTTTATGTGATCAGTGAATGTGGACACGCTTACCGAGCGGCCCGGCAGCGCGACAGTTGCTGCTGGTAGGTCACAGCGCGTTGCCCAACCTCTGACGAGACACGCAGCAACCACGCCTTGGAGTTGTAGGTGCCTCGGCGATAGCCTCCACGCCCTTCGTGATAGGCAAGGTATTGACGGCGTGCATCCCAAAGGGGAATGCCCAGCTGCTCTTTGGTGCCATTCATGTACCAGCCCATAAAGTCGGTCGCGTCGCGGATATTGTCACGACGGGCCGAACGGCGACCTTCGGCGCGCAGATATTCCTTCCAGGTACCGTCCAGGGCTTGGCTATAGCCAAAGGCCGAGCTTTGCCGGCCCATCGGGATCACACCAAGTTTGAACCGCAAGGGTGTGCGCGCATCCGAGACGAATTTGCTCTCTTGGTAGATGGTTGCCATCTGGACATGCACGGGCACGCCCCATTTGCGTTCTGCCGCGCGGAAGGCGCGAATATATTGCGGTCGTTGTTTGATGATCGCACAGGCGTCATCCAGATTGCGCGGTGAATTTCCAGACCCGCCACCGCCGCCGCCACAGGACGCCACGAGGAGGGTGATCACCATTGCGCGAAGCCACTTGCTCATTTGCCTCTCGCTATTTGTTTTGTTCTTTGACCCTATTTTAACGGATCAAAGCGGATGAGGAAATCACAATTCCGGAATGGGTATGGAATCCCGCCGATAGGACGGGTATCAGGCGGGTTGACTTGCACTATCGGGAAGCATTGCACAGAGTGTTTCCTAAAAAGCAGGCCCGAAAAATGGACAAGCCCCTCGCTTTTTCGCTAAAATAGGGCTTAAAGAGGCGGATGATGCAACAAAAACGCGCAAAATATCACCTGGGCCAGGTTGTCCGGCACCGCAAACATCCGTTTCGTGGGGTGGTTTTTGACGTGGATCCGGAATTTTCCAATACCGAAGAATGGTATGAGGCGATTCCAGAAGATTCGCGCCCGGCCAAGAAACAGCCTTTTTATCATCTGCTGGCTGAGAACGATCAGAGCTTTTACGTGGCCTATGTCTCGGAACAGAATCTGGTGGCGGATTATTCCGGTGAGCCGGTTGATCACCCGGATATTGGCGATCTGTTCGGTGCCTTCCATGACGGAAGCTATGAGCTGCACTTCCAGATGAATTGATCTTTGGATCAGAAAGGTGGGGTGTAACCCCACCCTACATCATCTCAAAACCCGGCGCAGTTCCGATAGAAACTGTTCAACCCCTTCGGACCCGATGGACCAATCGCACACCAAACGGCCTGTGACGATGGATGCGTCAGGGCCGGTTTCGTCCCCCATGAGGTAATACACAGCCCCGGCTTTTTGCAGAGCTTTGTGAGCGCCCAGGGGCAGGTTGAAAAAGATCACATTGGCTGGGGTTTGGGTTATCAGATCAACGCCTAATTCCTGCAGGCCTCGATACAGTTGCGCGGCGGAGGCATTGGCCTTTTGCGCCAGGTCCAGCCACAGGTCATCTGTCAAAAAGGCGTTCATCTGGGCGGCAAGATAGCGGTGTTTGGAAAACAGATGGCCGCCACGTTTGCGGCGCAGCTCGAATTCAAAAGCGCGTTTGGGGTCAAAGATCACCACCGCCTCGACGCCCATCAAGCCGTTCTTGGTTCCGCCAAAGACAGCAACGTCGACATCAAGTTTCCAGCTCATTTCAGCTGGGGTGCAGTCCAGGGCGGCGCAGGCTTGCGAAAAGCGAGCACCGTCAAGATGCACTGGCAAATTGTATTCCTTGGCCAGATCACAGAGGGCAGCCATTTCCGCCAGGGAGTAGGTGTTGCCCAGTTCGGCAACGTTGGTGATTGAAACCGCCCCGCGCTGCTGGCCGTGCACGCCGCGATTCTCTTCGGCTTCAATAGCGGCGCGCAGCTGTGCCGGGGTCATTTGATCGCCGTCACCCACCAAGGTGAGCTTGGCGCCGCCGGTGTAGAATTCAGGTGCGTTGCATTCATCTTCGACAATATGGGCGCGGGTGGCGCAGAACACGGTCTCAAACGGCTGGCAGAGCACAGAGAGGGCGAGGGCATTCGCCGCTGTTCCCGTGCCGACGAGATAGACAGCGGCCTCTGGGGCCTCGAACAGATCGCGGATCTTATGTTGGACCTCGCGCGTCAGGTCATCATTGCCATAGCCCAATGTGTAGCAGGTATTGGCCGCGGTCAGGGCGTCCAATACGGCGGGGTGGGCCGGGCCGGAATTGTCAGAGGCAAAAAACATCAGGTCGGCTCCTCGATTATATGGTCTTCCCAGTCTTCATCTGCGATGTCGAATTCCGAGACGGTGCGCCCTTGCATGGATATGCCCGCCTCGTGCACTGAATCGGCGCGTCCCGACATCAAAGGGTGCCATTCAGGCAAAGGCTTTTTGTTCCACAGCAGCTTGTAGGCGCAGGTTTCAGGCATCCAATAAAGGTTCTTCTCAATATTGGAGGGGCGCAAAACGATGCATTCGGGGACAAATTGGTGCCGGATCTCATATTGCGAGCACAGGCAGGTCGCGTCATCCAGCAAGCGACAGGCCACACGGGTCAGGGCGACTTCGCCGGTTTCTTCGTCTTCGAGCTTGTTCAGGCAACATTTCCCGCAGCCGTCACACAGAGCTTCCCACTCTCTATCGGACAGTTTGTTGAGCGGTTTTCGGTCCCAAAAGCGCGGGGCGAGTCCCTTGCGGTCGATGTCACCGCTCATAGCGCCGCCAGAATGTCACGTGCCTGAGCACAATCGGCATCCATTTGGGTGATAAGCGCGTCGAGCCCGTCGAATTTCAGCTCTGGGCGCAGGTAATCGACAAGGGCAACAGACAGGGTCGCGCCGTAAAGATCGCCGGTGAAATCAAACAGAAAGGTTTCGATATTGGGATGCTGGCCGTCAAACATCGGGCGCACGCCGACCGAGGCCGCGCCGCGATAACTGCCTTGATGGGGGCCGTCCATCACGTCGACCAGCACCGCATAGACGCCAAATTTTGGCGGATGCAGCCCGTCGATGGACATGTTGGCCGTGGGGTAACCCAGCTCGCGACCGCGTTGTTCACCGCCGATCACCTCGCCTTCGATCCTATGCCAGTGGCCAAGTTGCAGGGCGGCGTCGCGCGGGCGTCCTTCGCTCAGCGCATTGCGAATGGCGGTGGATGACACTTGCACCCCTCCTGTTTCCAACAACTCGGAGATGGTCACGCCAAAGCCCAATTCGTGACCAAAGGCCTTGAGATCCTCAACCGTGCCTTTGCGCCCCTTGCCGAAACAGAAATCGGCACCGACGACGATATGTTTCAAACCCAGCCCGTCGCAGATCACGTTCTGCGCAAATTCGCGCGGGGTGAGCGAGGCCAAAGCTGTGTTGAAATTCAGCTGGTAGAGGTGCTTGACACCCAGCTTATCCAAACGCGAGGCGCGGGCCTCGGCGCTCATCAGGCGAAAGGGTGGAGCATCGGGCGCGAAATATTCGCGTGGATGCGGTTCAAAGGTCAGGACTCCCAAGGGAGCATCCGGATCAGCCTGACGCGCGAGTTCAATCACGGCCTGATGGCCGACATGCACCCCGTCAAAATTGCCAATCGCGACGCTGGCACCGCGATCTTTGGAGGTCGTGTACTGATAGTCTCTGATAATCCGCATAACGGGGGCTTAGCCTTGCTGGTTCATTTGCGCAAGCGCCTCGCTGATGCGGGCGATGCCTTCGGGAATACGCTCGGACGGGATCGAACTATAGCCCAGCCGGTAATAGTTGCGCGGCTTGCCTGGCCCGGCAAAAAACGCTTCTCCGGGTTCGATCAAAACGCCTTTGTCGCGCAGGTTTTGGGCAAAGATATGGGTGTCTATATCCGTCGGGGCTTGCATCCACAGGGATGAGCCGCCATGCGCGCCTTTGCCAGCGATTTCCAAACCGTATTGGTCAATGGCGGTCTCCATCGCCTGGCGTCGTTCGGTCAGGGCCACGCCGATGCGGCGAATCAATGCATCGTAATGGCCAAGCGACAGGAAATAGGCGGCCGTGCGTTGGATATGACCGGGCGGGTGGCGCAGAACCGAGGCGCGCAGGGCGCGAGCCTCGCGAATGAATTCGGCAGACCCGACAAGGTACCCCAGCCGCAAGCCGGGAAAGAGTGATTTGGAAAAGCTGCCCACATAGACCACGCGCCCGTCCTCATCCAGGCTTTTGAGAGCCGGGCTGGGGGGCGAGAGGAAGGACATTTCGAATTCGTAATCATCCTCGACAATGATCGCGTCCAATTCGGCGGCCCGTTTCAACAGGGCTTCGCGGCGATGCCGGGGCAGGGTCGAGGATGTGGGGCATTGATGGCTGGGCGTGGTGAAAATGACCTGACTGCTCTTTGGAATGTTTTCCGGTGGCAGGCCTTCTTCGTCAACGGGAACCGGCGAGATCTGAGCGCCGACCTGACGTAGCAGGCTGCGCAGTTCCGGGTAGCAGGGATCTTCGACCGCAACCTTGCGCTTTTGTCCCAACAACTGAGCCGCCAACCAAAGCGCGTTTTGCGCGCCCATGGTGATCAGGATTTCATCAGGGCCAGCGATGATTCCACGGCGGGGTAGGCTGTGGCGCGCAATGAACGTGACCAGTTCGGAATCATCCATATCAAACTGGTCTTGTGTGAGCGCTGTAAAATCCTTGGCCCCCAGAGCCTGCATCGCACAGAGTCGCCAATTGGCGTGGTCAAACAGCTTGGCGTCGGCCTGGCCATAAATGAACGGAAAGCGGTAGCTGGCCCAATCTGTAGGCTTAGCCGCCCCAAGCGGACGCTCCGGCAGATAGCGGCGGGCGAGGGCCCGGTCCCAATCAACCTTGTCTTCGCTCGGGGCGAGGGGGCCGAAATTGGGCGGTTGCGGGGCGTTTTCGCTGACAAAGTATCCTGACCGCCCGCGAGAGACCAAGTAATCATTGGCCTGCAATTCGGTATAGGCCAACGTGACCGTGATACGGCTGACGCCGAGATGTTTGGCAAGCTGGCGGGTGGATGGCAGCTTTTCCCCGTTGCGAAAACGGCCCGACAGGATCCCTTCGGCCACCATCTGCTGGATTCGCGCCTGCAGGGTGCCTTGGGTGTTTTGCGACAGAAAGAATGTTTCGACGGGTACAGCCATGGCGGCACCCTAGACTGGCTTTAAATCGCCTGCAATCTGGATATATCAACTATTCAGCTGGTTTGACCCGATCACCAAAAATAGCCGAGCCGACGCGGATATGAGTGGCACCAAAGGCGATGGCCTGCTCGAAATCTGCGCTCATTCCCATGGACAGGCCTGCAAGCCCGTTTCGTTCGGCAATCTTGCGCAAAAGCGAGAAATGCAGGCAGGGGGTTTCTTCGACCGGCGGGATGCACATCAATCCTTTGATGGGCAGATCAAGCGCGCGGGCATCCGCGATAAATTGGTCTGCCTCAGCCGGTAGAACACCGGCCTTTTGCGGCTCTTCGCCTGTGTTCACCTGGATGAAGAGATCAGGGCAATTGCCAATCTCTTGCGCGAGGCGGGCGAGAGTGGTTGCCAGTTTTGGCCGATCAACCGAGTGGATCGCGTCGCAGAGCTCCATCGCCTGGCGGGTTTTGTTGGATTGCAACGGGCCGATCAGATGAACCGATGCGTCGGGATAGCGGGTTTTGAAATCAGGCCATTTGCTGGCGGCCTCTTGCACGCGGTTTTCGCCGAACAGCCGGTGTCCTTGCTCCAAGACCTGTTCGACCCGCTCAAGAGGTTGCACCTTGCTGACGGCGATCAGCTGCACCTCAGAGATGTCACGCTCGGCTTCGGCACAGGCTTTGGCAATTCGATCTTGGATATCTGTCAGGGGCATCTTTGCTCTCCGCGTCTGGTCTTGATCACCTGCTAAAGAGCTTTGCCCAAAAAGAAAAGAGCGGGCCGAAGCCCGCTCTCTCTTAAGCCATTAGGCTGCAGTCCTTAGAAGGACATTGCAATACCCAAGGAGAAGCTGTCGGCCTCGTCAGAGAAACCTGGAGCGGAGATCTCGGATTTGCCGTAGCCGAACTGAACTTCAGCGCCGCCACCCAGATCGTAGTCAACTGCCAGACCAAAACCTTTTGCTTCCAGCTCGTCGAAGCCCAGGAAGTTGTCGGATTTACCGTAGTTAACGCCGATTGTCAGAGCGTTCATGCTGTAGCCAAACGCCAGACCGAAGTTGGTTTCGGTTTCGTCGTTTGTACCTGCAACGTCAGAGTAGTTGGCGGAGGAGTAGTTCGCGATAACCTGAACACCGTTGTTCAAGGTTGTGCCAACAGACAGACCCCAGATGTCGGACATTTCAGCGGCACCAGCTGCTGCTGCAACTGCTGTTGCGAAAGTAGGAGCTGCGCCAGCTGCTGCAACTGCTGCAATACCAGCTGCGTCTGCGTTGTCCTGGTCGCCAGACTGGTAACCCAGGCCAACAGTCAGATCCAGGCCAGCCAGTTCAGCGTTGTAGGACACACCGAGACCCCAGATTGGGTCGAAGGTGCCTGTGTCGTCCAGTTCAACCGACAGGTAGCCGGTGAAGCCGGAAGCAGCGTACGAGAACTGAGCGATCTGGCCGTCGTAGTTGCCGTCCAGGCCGGAGTTACCGTAGTAACCAGCGTGCTCGTGATCGTCGTTGATCGCGGAGCCGATGATGGCTTCTTGCATAGCTGCGTCGAACGCACCGTCAACGTCGCCCATGGTCAGTTTTGCAGGACCGTAAGCGATGAACAGAGTCTCACCACCCTGGGTGGTGTTGCCGAAGGCTGCGCCTTCGTCCAGGTCAACTTTGGCACCGAAGGTCAGGCCATTGTCGGTTTCACCGGTCATGGTGAAAGTAACGTCAACGTCAGTGTGGAACTGTGTTTCGATGTCGGCATTGTCGTAGCCGGAGCCACCGATGATGCCCATTTCGCCCATACCGGACAGAGCGATTTCCGCCGATGCTGCGCCAGCGGTTGCAACCAGTGCGGTGGTAGCAAGCAGGATATGTTTCATTGTTTCCCTCATGTGTTCAAAGGCACTACCAGGCCGACTGCTCGGCCCTGATGGGTGATCTATGCGCTTCTCACCCCTGTCTTTGCAACCCGTCTGAAATGACTGTGGCCAACAAGCGGGTTAGTGATGCGCAATTGTCACAAGGTTTTTGATGAGGGGCATGAAAACCATGTGTTGTGGGCAACAACCTGCCGATACCTACGGGATAATAGTGTTTGGCAATGATATCTTGCTGCGCGCGCGCGTGCCGAGTATGCAATGGGAAACACGTAAGTGGGGGAATGGGCGAATGAGCGTTTCACGAATCTTTTTGGGGCTTGGGCTGAGCCTTGTACTGCTGGTCGAGGCAGGATGCAGTCGTTCAGCTGACAGGCAGCCTGTTGATACGCCCCCTGCTGATGAGATTCTGGATGACATTATCTATGAAGGTCGCAAAAAGCCGCGTGGTACAGTCTGGGACTTGTTCCGTTCGCGCGAAGATCAGGGTCGCATCGGCGCGGTTAACAAATACATCTGGAATGCCTCACTGGAAACGTTGGATTTTCTGCCGGTTCAATCCATTGATCCCTTTAGTGGCGTGATCATCACCGGTTACGGCACACCTCCGGGTGGTGGACGTGCCTATCGGGCGACCATTCACGTAAATGACCCAGCTTTGGATGCGCGGTCGTTGAACGTTGCCCTTTCTACAAGGTCCGGTCCAGTGAGCGCGGCGACAGTTCGGGCCATCGAAGATGCTATTCTGACGCGCGCTCGTCAGCTTAGGGCGCAAGACAGCCGTCTCTAAGATCGAAACGGCATGCATGAGAATTTAAGGGCAGCGCGAAATTGTGCTGCCCTTTTTTTGTTTCGGGTCCGTATTTATGGGCGGGAATTCTGCCCGAGAGCCTTGCACCCCTCGCAGGGGGTCAATCCAGCACGGGGCGGGGGCTTTGTTGGGCGAGGTTTTGAACCCAATCCAGATGTTGCGGCAGGCAAATCGTTTTCAGGTCATAGTTTTCGCGCACAAATTGCCGTGCGTTTTCGCCCAACATTTGTCGGGTGGCAGGATCGTCGAGCAGGGCGCAGAGCCGCTCGGTCAAAGCCGTATGGTCAAAGAAATCGACAAATTGGCCAGTTTCGCCTTCGGTCATGACTTCCTTTACCGGCGCGGTGTCGCTGGCGAGAATCGCGCAACCTGCGCTCATGGATTCCAACAAGGACCATGAAAGGACAAAGGGATAGGTCAGATAGACATGGGCGGTGCCAACCTGGATCATCGACAGATAAGTGTCATAAGGAACGCGCCCCATGAAATGCACGCGGTTCCAATGTGGTGTTGGAATGCGGCCGCGTACCTCGTCGATAAAGATCTGTTTCCAGGTTTGACCTTTCGGCGCTTTGGCCCCGTAAGAGACTTCGTCACCACCCAGCAGAACCACATGGGCATTGGGCCGGCGTTTCAGAATCTCGGGCAGGGCGCGCATAAAGATGTGATAGCCGCGATAGGGTTCGAGATTGCGGTTGATAAAGGTGATGACCTCATCCTTGCGAGTCAAGGTCAGGTCATCCGAGACCTTTAATTGCGCATCCGGGTTCGGGCGCACCAAATCCGTATCGATTCCGTCATGGGCAACTGTGATGCGATCCTGCCAGCGTGCCGGAAAAGTGTCGGCCTGAAACCGGGTCGGGCTGATCCCGGCATCCATGACTTCCTCATGCAGGCGGTTGTTCATATTCTTCATCCGAATGCGCAGCTTGTCGCCTGCGGGGCTTTTGGACGGGAATTCCGGATCGTAGTTGAGGAAATCCGATCCGGTCAGATGATAGAGCTCGCAATAAAGCCCCAGGCGCGCGGTTGGCCAGATATCCTTGAGAAACATGGATTCGCCCCAGCCGTGATGGGCGCAGATCACATCAGGCTCAAATCCCTGATTCTTGAGGCCCAGGGCCCCACGATAGCAAGAGGTCGCGCGCAGCAGCTTGGTTTCGAAATCGGCCAGCCAGGGGTGAATCCCCTTGGTCGAGCTGCCCTTGACCTCGTAGGGGATGATTTTCACCCCCTGCCATTCGGTGGGTTGTTTGACCTTGCAGGTCAGCGCTACAACCTGATGGCCTTGTTTCACAAGAGCAGGGGCAAGGTGTTTGTATTGACCGGGAAAATTCTGATGGATCAAAAGGATTTTCATGACACTGCCTCTGGTACTCTTTTGCCTTCTTGTGCCACGGGGGCGGGGCTTCGCCAATGGGAGGGGCCATAAATGGCGACATGGGTTGCCAAAAAGCCGCCAAAGGCTGGACGATTGCGCGCCATACCCCTATCACATCCGCCAAATCCGCCCGTTTGAGGAAGACATATGTCGCGTTACGACCCCGCATCGATCGAGCCAAAATGGCAAGCCGCCTGGGAAGAGGCCGGAACCTTTGTCGCCAGCCGTGAGGGCGACAAGCCCAAATACTACGTGCTGGAGATGTTCCCCTATCCGTCAGGACGCATCCATATTGGCCATGTGCGCAACTACACGATGGGTGATGTGATCGCGCGCTACAAGCTGTCGACCGGTCATAATGTGTTGCACCCGATGGGCTTTGACGCCTTTGGCATGCCGGCGGAGAACGCGGCGATGAAGTCGGGCGGTCACCCCAAGACCTGGACCTATGACAATATCGACACCATGGTCGGGCAGATGAAACCGCTGGGCTTTGGCCTGGACTGGACGCGCATGTTTGCGACCTGCGACCCGGAATATTACGGTCAGCAGCAGGCCTTGTTCCTTGATTTCCTGGAAAAAGGTCTGGTCTATCGCAAAAACGCCGTGGTCAACTGGGACCCGGTGGATATGACTGTTCTGGCCAATGAGCAGGTCATCGACGGCAAAGGCTGGCGCTCGGGGGCCGAGGTGGAGCGGCGCGAGCTGACGCAGTGGTTCTTTAAGATCTCGGATTATTCCGAAGAGCTGTTGGAAGCTTTGGACACGCTGGATAACTGGCCCGCCAAGGTGCGCCTAATGCAGGAAAACTGGATCGGCAAATCGCGCGGGCTCGAATTCGGCTTTGAACGCACCGATGGCGAAGCCCCGATCACCGTCTACACCACCCGTCCTGATACGCTGATGGGTGCGTCCTTTGTCGGTATTTCGCCCGATCACGCGATTTCCAAAGAGCTTGAGGCGCAAAATCCGGAAGTTGCGGCACAGCTCGCTGAAATGCGCAAAGGTGGCACCACCGCCGAAGCGCTGGAAAAGGCAGAGAAGCTGGGCATCGACACCGGCATCCGGGTCAAGCATCCGCTTGATCCCAATTGGGAATTGCCGGTCTGGATCGCCAATTTTATCCTGATGGATTACGGCACCGGCGCGATCTTTGCCTGCCCGGCGCATGATCAGCGCGACTTTGAATTCGCCACCAAATACGATCTGCCGATCATCCCAGTCTTTGGTGAAGAAGACATCACCGAGGCCTTTGTGCCGCCAAAAACCGACAAGGTCACCTATCTGCGTGGCTTTGCTGGCGCGACAGAGCAAACCGGTGACGCCGCCGTAGATGCGGCCATTGACCTGGCCGAAAAGGATGGCTGGGGCACCGGCGTGACCAAGTTCCGCCTGCGCGATTGGGGGCTGTCCCGTCAGCGTTACTGGGGCTGCCCGATTCCGGTTGTGCATTGTGACAGCTGTGGTGTGGTGCCCGAGAAAAAGGAAAACCTGCCGATTGAGTTGCCCTTTGACAATGGCAACGAAGAAATCGACTTTTCCATCCCGGGCAATCCGCTGGATCGACACCCGACCTGGCGCGATGTGGCTTGCCCGAAATGCGGGGCCCCGGCCAAGCGTGAAACGGACACGATGGACACTTTTGTCGATTCGTCCTGGTATTACGCGCGCTTTACCGCACCGCGTGCGCAAACCCCGACCGATCTGGCCGAGGCCGAATACTGGATGAATGTTGACCAGTATATTGGCGGTATCGAACACGCGATCCTGCACCTGCTTTATTCGCGTTTCTTTGCGCGGGCGATGAACATCACCGGCCATCTGCCGGAAAAATCGCGCGAACCGTTCAATGCCTTGTTTACGCAAGGCATGGTGACGCACGCGATTTATCAGACTACCGGTGAGGATGGCCGCCCGGTCTATCATTTCCCAGAGGATGTGGAGCTGCGCGACGGCAAGGGGTTCTTGAAGGACGGCACCGAGGTCAAAATCATCCCCTCGGCCAAGATGTCCAAATCCAAGAACAACGTGGTCGACCCGGTTGAGATCATCAAAGCCTATGGTGCTGACACCGCCCGCTGGTTCGTTCTGTCCGATTCCCCGCCCGAACGGGACGTGGAATGGACAGCATCCGGCGCAGAGGCGGCGAACAAGCATCTGTCGCGCGTCTTCCGCATCTGTGCCGAAATCGCGGACGGCGATGTTGCGCCGACCAAAGAGGACGAGGCGCTGCTGCGTGAAACCCATAAGGCGATCCATGATGTGACCATGGGCGTGGAAAGCTTTGGCTTTAACGCCTCGATCGCCAAGCTTTACGGCTTTACCAATGCCTTGCACAAATCCCGTGCCGGGTCTGAGGTAAAACGCTTTGCTGCCAAGACCTTGGCGCAGCTGATGTCGCCAATGACTCCGCATCTGTCAGAAGAGCTTTGGCAGCTTTTGGGTGGTGAAGGCTTGATCGCGAATGCACCTTGGCCTGTGGCTGACGAAAGCCTGCTCGTCGAGGATACGGTGACCTTGCCGATCCAGATCAATGGCAAGCGGCGCGGCGAAATGCAGGTCGCGCGCGATTTGGCCAAGGAAGAGGTTGAAAAGCTCGCGCTGGCACACGAAGCTGTGGTGAAGGCCCTGGATGGGGGCCAACCGAAAAAGCTGATCGTGGTGCCGGGGCGGATTGTGAATGTGGTTGTCTAAGCGAAGAACTGTTTTGGCAGGGTTGGCGGCGCTGACCCTGACCGCTTGCGGGTTCACACCTGTTTATGGTCCGCAAGGCTCCGGTGGTCCGTTGCAGGGCAGCATCAAGCTGAACGCACCGGAAACGCGCGACAGTTACCAGTTCAATCGCCGTTTCGAAGAGCGGATGGGCCACGCGGCCAATCCGCTTTACGATCTCAAGGTCGAGCTTAAGACGTCTGAACTGGGGCAGGGCGCAACCTCGAGCGGGAACACCACTCGGTTTCGGGTGAATGGCCATGCCAGTTATAGCCTGTCGCAGGATAAGGCGGTTTTGCTGACCGGCAAAACCAGCGCCTTCACTGGCTATTCCAACACTGGTTCGACCGTTGCCACCATGGCGGCGCAGCGCGACGCCTATGAGCGGTTGATGATCATTCTCGCCGATCAGGTGATTGATGATCTGATTCTGCAGGCGGATGACTTGCCAAGATGAAGCTGTCCGCCCGCGACGCCAATGCCTATTTCAACAAACCCAACCCGGATGCGGCAGGTCTGCTGATCTGCGGCGAAGACACCATGCGCGTCGCTATGAAACGCCAGGAGGTGGTGGCCAAACTGGTCGGTCCAAATGGCGAAGAAGAAATGCGCCTGACCCGGATGAGCGGGGCGGATTTGCGCAAGGATGCGGCGGCTTTGTTGGATGCGGTCAAGGCGCAGGGGTTCTTTCCCGGGCCGCGCGTGGTTCTGGTCGAAGAGGCAACGGATGGGCTGGCCAAGACCTTTAAGGCGGCCTTTGAAGATTGGCTGCCGGGTGACGCGCAGATCATTGCAACGGCGGGGCAGCTGACGGCCAAATCTGCCCTGCGCAAGCTGTTTGAAGGTGACCAGCGCACCTATGCGGCAGCTCTCTATAACGACCCGATGGGACGGGCCGAAATCGAAGCCGAGATGACCCGTGCCGGGCTTAAAGAGGTTGATCGCGACGCGATGGGGGCGTTGGAAGAGCTGGCGCGCAGCTTGACACCGGGGGATTTTCGCCAGGTTCTCGAAAAGATTGCGCTTTATAAGTTGAATGACGGCTCTGCCTTGACGGCTGAAGAGGTTGAGCTGAACGCGCCTGCTTCGATTGAGGCCGAGATTGATCAAATCTTTCATATTCTGGCCGAAGGGCGCACGCCCGAGATTGCCCCGATCATGCAGCGTTTGACCGCGCAGGGCGTCGCCCCGGTGACGCTGCTGATCATGGGCATGCGCCATTTTCGCGCGCTTTATACCTTGGCCTCGGCCCCCGGTGGTCCGGCTCAGGGCATCACCCGGATGCGCCCGCCGATTTTTGGCCCACGCCGTGACCGCATGCTGCGTCAGGCGCAGCGCTGGACGGTTGAACGGCTCGAAGGCGCGCTGGATGTGTTGATGGAGGCCGACCTGACCTTGCGTTCCGCCGGGCAAAAGGCTCCTGCTGTGGCGCTGGTCGAACGCGCATTTGTGAGGCTGGCCTATCTTGCGCGCCGCTAATCTCCGGGTCAGATTGGCACTGAAAGCGACAGGAGACCAATTTGAGCTATAAATTATTCGGCCACCCGCGCAGCCGCACGTTTCGTGTCATGTGGATGCTGGAAGAGTTGGGGCAACCCTATGACCAGATCCCGGCAACGCCTCAATCAGACGATATCAAGCAGGTCAGCGCACTCGGCAAAATTCCCGTTTTGAAAGACGGCGAAGATGCCATTCGCGACAGCGCCGCCATTCTGACCTATTTGGCAGATAAGCATGGCGCATTGACAGCAAAGCCGGGCACGATTGCCCGCGCGCAGCAGGACGCCATGACCTTTCGCATTCTCGATGAGGTCGAAACCCAGCTCTGGACGGCGGCTCGGCACTCATTTGTTTTGCCCGAGGCCGAACGAGTGCCCGAGATCAAAGAGACCTGCAAGGCTGACTATCTGCGCAATGTCAGTGCGATCATGGCCGAAGTCGAGGGGCCTTACCTCATGGGGCAAGACTTCACGATTCCGGATATTCTGTTGACCCATCTTGCGGGCTGGGCTCTGACGGCCAAGTTTCCAGAACCTCCAGAGGCGTTTGCCGAGTATCTGAAGCGCACCCGCGCGCGACCCGGGTTCAAGGCCGCGCGCGCCAAGCAGGATATTTAGGGGGCTGCCTAAGGAGGCGGCTTTGCGACTTAGGCCTCCTTGTCAGTGACGTTCTCTTTGAACGCGACCTCAAAGGCGGCCTGCTGTTCCGGGCTGGCTTCGGTTTGGTTCAGGTTTTTCCAGTCGTCATAAGGCATGCCGTAATAGATCTCGCGGGCCTCAGCCTTGTCCATCTCAATGCCTTTTTCGTTGGCGGCTTCCTGATACCAGCGCGACAGGCAGTTGCGGCAAAAGCCCGCCAGATTCATCATGTCGATATTCTGGACGTCGCGGCGGTCTTCCATCAGATGCTTGCGCAACCGGCGAAAGGCGGCGGCTTCGATTTCCAGTCTTGTCTGTTCGTCCATTGGGTTCACTCCCTTGTGGCTGTCGATACAAATTCCGTCGACGGAATTTGCAAAAGTTTTAGATAAAACTTTTGGGCGCCAGGCCGATCCGTTGGGATCAGTCTGGCACTTTTCTCAAGGCTTGCTCGAGCAGAGGTGCCAATCGTTGGCCCCAGTGCTGTTGTTGTTGATCTGTTTCGATCAGGTCATTGCGCAATTCGATCAAGGTATTATTGCGGCCATGTTTCAGCGCGTGCCGATCCACCGCGTCCCCCGGCAGATGTCCGGGATAGGGCTCGTTCCGGCCCACTGTCAGGTCTGGCTCCGCCTCGAGCAGGTCAATGAACGGATCGCTGAGCCGGCTGTCCCAGGCATGCAAAACGCCGATATGCCAGGGCCGCGTCGGTCGGCCTCGTAATTGGCGGGTAAAGGAGTGTACCGCAACAATCACCGTATCTTCGTGTTTTGACGCAAGCTCTGACAGAGCTGCATGATAGGGGCGGTAATAGGCATTCAGGCGGCGTTCGCGCTCGGCCTCATCGGCATTTCTGTTTCCCGGAATGACCGAGCCATCATAAAGCTTCATCAGCAGTGTCGGGTCGTCCTCGCCGCGATTTGGGTCGATCACCAGGCGTGAAAAGTTGCCAAGCAGCACCGGCGCGCCCAAAGCTTCACCCAATGCCAGCGACACACCTTCGGCACCGGGATCAAAGGCAATATGGCGCGCCATATCCTCAGCAGGCAGGCCCAAACTGCCGCCCAAATCCGGTGGCACAGTGTTACGTGCGTGGTCGCAGGTGATCAGCCAACGGCTTTTCCGGTTGGCCCCTTCAATGTGATATGGCTTGTATGTCATTTTACCGTCATCTGTTATCGCCAAGACATAGGGCAGTTGCGCGGCGAAGGGAAATAGGCAATAAGCAGCGCAAGCCGTTAGCGATAACAATGCAGCCTTTTGGCCTGTTTGTGCGCTGAGACTGGGACTAAAGGTGACCTAGGGGACACCATTCGATGAATTGGGGAAAGACATGAAGCGCAATCGTAAGATCAAAATCGTGGCCACTTTGGGCCCGGCCTCTTCGACATATGAAATGATCCGCGCGCTGCACGAAGCTGGTGCTGACGTTTTTCGCCTGAACATGAGCCATGGCAGCCATGAAGAAATCGAAGAAAAGCACAAGATCATTCGTCAGGTTGAAAAGGATCTCGACAGTCCGATCGCCATTCTGGCCGACCTTCAGGGGCCAAAGCTGCGTGTGGGCACCTTTGCTGACGGCCCGCAGGATCTGGAATGGGGCGAGACATTCCGCCTCGATCTCGATCCGACACCGGGTGACAAAAAACGCGTTTGCCTGCCGCATCCGGAAATCTTTGACGCGCTGGAGCCCGGCGCGCATCTGCTGGTCAACGATGGTAAAATCCGGTTGCGGGTCGAAGATTGCGGCAAGGATCACGCCAATTGCACCGTTGTCACCGGCGGCGTGATCTCTGATCGCAAAGGCGTCAACGTTCCAGATGTGGTTCTGCCACTGGCTGCGCTGTCTGAAAAAGACCGCCGCGATCTGGAATTCGTCTGCGCGTTGGGTGTTGATTGGCTGGCCCTTTCCTTTGTGCAGCGCGCCAAGGATGTTTGGGAAGCCCGCGAATTGGCAAATGGTCGCGCCGCGATCCTGTCCAAGATCGAAAAGCCCGCCGCGGTGGAGAGCTTTGACGAGATCCTTGAAGTGTCCGACGGCATTATGGTGGCTCGTGGGGATCTTGGCGTGGAACTGCCCGTGCAAAATGTACCGCCAATCCAGAAACGTCTGGTTCGCAAATGCCGTGCGGCGGCCAAGCCCGTGATCGTCGCGACACAGATGCTGGAATCGATGATCGAATCGCCGATGCCAACGCGGGCCGAAGTGTCTGACGTCTCCAACGCGATCTATGAAGGATCTGACGCGATCATGCTGTCGGCAGAATCTGCGGCGGGTGAGTACCCCATTGAAGCTGTCAGCACGATGGACAACGTCGCCGTCGAAGTCGAAGGCGACCCGACCTATCGCGACATTATCGAAGCCAGCCGCAAGGCCGAGCGTCATTCTGTGGCTGACGGGATTGTGGCCGCCGCGCGGGAAATCGCGGAAACCACGGATATCAAGGCGATCTGCTGCTTTACCTCGTCTGGCACCACAGCCACCAAGGTGTCGCGCGAACGCCCGCGTGTTCCGATCATCGCCATGACCTCGTCACGCGTTACGGCCCGCCGCTTGGTGCTGAGCTGGGGGACTTATTGCGTGATGACCGGCGAGCTAGAGCGGTTCAAACAGGCGGTGGTCAATGCGGCCCGCGCCACCCGCAAAGGTGGTTTCGCCGACGAAGGTGATCAGATTGTTGTCACAGCCGGTGTTCCTTTCAATATTCCGGGCACAACCAACATTCTTCGCGTCGCCCCTTGTGATGAACGTTTGATTTACAGCACCGATCCGGAATAACCTGCTCTCAGGTGTTTTCATTGAGGGTCTGGTGTCATGGATCCAGATACAACGTTGATCGCAGGGTTGGTTATGGCGGTGTTTTCGCTGCCTGCGATTATTTCAGCTTTTTCCGATGGCCGCACACCTCGTGTTGCGGCCATTGTCATGGTGATTGCGGGCGGATTGGTTATCTACGCCCTGAACACCAAGCAAGGGGGCTATCGCATGCAGGATATCCCTGAGGTGTTCTTTCAGGTGGTGGCCAAATTCACGAATTAAGCCGCTAAGCAGTGAAATTCAGCGCTTTCACCTGATTCCGGGCTTGCCAAAAATCCTTTCCCCGCCTATACGGCGCGTCTCAACCGCGCGTCCGGCCCATGTGGCATGCCGAGTCGCGCCAAAAGACGGAGACCGAAATGCCCAAGATGAAGACAAAGTCGAGCGCCAAGAAGCGCTTTAAGGTCACTGCGACCGGCAAAGTACTGGCTGGTCAGGCTGGCAAACGCCACGGCATGATCAAACGCACCAAGAAATTCATCCGCGACGCTCGCGGTAACACCACCCTGTCTGCTCCTGACGCCAAGACCGTCAAGGGCTACATGCCATACGACCGCTAAGAGGAGATAAGAGCTATGTCCCGAGTAAAAGGCGGAACCGTCACCCACGCGCGTCACAAGAAAATCGTCAAGCAGGCCAAAGGTTACTATGGCCGCCGCAAGAACACCTTTAAGGTCGCGGCACAGGCGGTCGACAAGGCAAACCAATACGCAACCCGCGACCGTAAGAATCGCAAGCGTAATTTCCGCGCCCTGTGGATCCAGCGTATTAACGCGGCTGTTCGTGCGCATGACGAAGCACTGACATATTCCAAGTTCATCAATGGTCTGAACCTGGCCGGCATCGAAGTCGACCGTAAGGTTCTGGCGGACTTGGCCGTTCACGAGCCCGAAGCATTTGCTGCGATCGTGGATCAAGCCAAAGGCGCACTGCCAGCATAAGCTGACGAGCGTTTGAAATAGAAAAGCCGCAGATCGCAAGGTCTGCGGCTTTTTTCGTGGCACAACAGCGCGGCGTGCGAAAATTTTTTCAAAAATTTTTCTCCCGCTGTCGATTTGGTCATTCGTCACCCGTCTGTTAGTCAGAAAGGCAAAACTGCTTTTCGAGTTAACAGGAGAGAGACCATGCAATTTATGTGTTTGATTTACAGTGCCGAAGGCAGTGGCCCACAGCCCGGAACCGAAGAGTTCGGGGCCTATATTCAGGCCTATATGGCCTATACCCAAAAAATGAAGGAGGCAGGCAAGCTGGTCGCTGGCGATGCGCTGCAACCGATTGCTACCGCGACCACCGTGTCGCTGGAAACCGGCAAGATGGAAACCGTGGATGGCCCCTTTGCCGAAACCAAAGAGCAGCTTGGCGGCTATTACCTGTTGGAATGCGACGATATGGACGACGCGCTGAAATGCGCCGCTGAAATCCCGACGGCCAAACATGGTCGCGTCGAGGTGCGCCCCGTCATGGTGTTTGATTAACAAAAATGCCGTCCCCGATAGACCAACAGATCAACCGTTTGATCCGCGAAGATTGGGGGCGGCTTTTATCCGTCCTTGTGGCCGGGTGCCGCGATATCTCTCTGGCTGAGGAATGTTTGCAAGAGGCGACGCTTGCCGCGCTACAGAACTGGCCGCGTTCTGGCGTGCCGGACAACCCCGATGCCTGGTTGCTAACAGCGGCTCGGCGCAAGATGATCGATCAATTCCGCCGCTCGCAAACTGCGCAGGACAAGGCCGATCAATTGGCGCTTTGGGTTGAACAAACCCAAGCCGAGGAGGCGGAGCCCACAACCCTCCCTGACCATCGCCTTGAGCTGATTTTCATCTGCTGCCACCCGATCCTTGATGATAAGTCGCGCATCGCGCTGACTCTGCGCGCATTGGGCGGTTTGACCACAGATGAGATCGCTGCCGCCTTTCTGGACAAACCCGCCACCATGGCCGCGCGTCTGACGCGGGCGAAAAAGAAAATCCAAAGCGCCAATCTGCCATTTCGCGCGCCAGAGCCCGAGGATCTGCCAGCGCGGATCGATGGCGTGCTCAAGGTTATCTATCTGATTTTCAACGAAGGCTACCGCGCGACCTCCGGGCCTTTGACACGCGGCGACCTTGCATCCGAAGCGATCCGCCTTGGCCGTATCTTGTCTGGCCTGATGCCCGATCATGCTGAGATCCAGGGGCTGCTGGCCCTCATGTTATTGGGTGAAAGCCGACGTCTTGCGCGCACCGAGAATGGTCACTTTGTACCGCTCGAAGAGCAAAACAGGGCGCGCTGGGACAGGGCCAAGATCAGCGAAGGCACGGCCCTTGTGCAACAGGCCCTGTCTAAGGGCTCTCCGGGGCCTTACGCGATCCAGGCAGCGATCAGCGCGCTTCATGCCCAAGCCACCGATTTCGCCGCCACCGATTGGCGCCAGATCGTTGCACTATACGAATTGCTGCTCAGCCGACAGGCCAATCCGGTGATCTTCCTTAACCAGATGGTGGCCTTGTCCTACGCCGCGGGGGCCTCGCACGCGCTTGAGCAACTCGAAGCCAGCGGGGCAGGGGAACATCTGAAAGATTACCAACCCTTCCATTCCTGCCGCGCCGATCTTTTGTCACGCACCGGCAAAATCGACGCCGCGCGCCAAGCCTATGTCAAAGCAATTGAGATGGCCCCGTCGGACGAAGAAAAAGCCTTTCTCACCGCGCGTCTGTCAGCACTGGGCGTTTCAGAGGTTTAGGGGTGTTGCCACCCGCCCAGCTTCGCGGTAACGCAGAGGGCGAAATCAGGAGGCCCCGATGGACGATCTGCGCGACAAGTATCTGACCCTTATCAACGACGCCGGTGACGAAGCCGCGCTGGAAGAGCTGCGCGTGCAGGCGGTGGGCAAAAAGGGCGAGATCAGCCTGAAAATGCGCGAGCTGGGCAAGATGACCCCAGAAGAGCGTCAGGTCGCAGGCCCGGCGCTGAACGCGCTCAAGGATGAGATCAACAGCGCCTTGACTGCGAAAAAAGCTGCGCTGGCGGATGCGGCGCTAGAGGCGCGTCTGGCCGAAGAATGGCTGGATGTCACCTTGCCTGCGCGTCCGCAACGTCGCGGTACGATCCATCCGATCAGCCAGGTCACCGAAGAGGTCAGCGCAATCTTTGCCGATATGGGTTTTGCCGTCGCCGAGGGCCCGCAGATCGACACCGATTGGTACGTGTTTGACGCGCTCAACATCCCGAGCCACCACCCGGCGCGGGCCGAAATGGACACGTTCTATATGCATCGCGCGGAGGGTGATAATCGCCCGCCGCATATCCTGCGCACCCATACCTCGCCGGTGCAGATCCGCTCGATGGAGGCGCAAGGCGCGCCGATCCGCGTGATCGCGCCGGGCCGTGTGTATCGCGCCGATTACGACCAGACCCACACGCCGATGTTCCATCAGGTCGAAGGGCTGTGCATCGGCAAGGACATCTCGATGGCGAACCTGAAATGGTGCCTCGAAGAATTCGTGAAGGCCTTTTTTGAGGTCGACCATGTGGAGCTGCGCTTCCGCGCCTCGCACTTCCCCTTCACCGAGCCATCTGCAGAGGTGGATATTCAATGCACCTGGGATAATGGCGTGTTGAAAGTGGGTGAGGGTGACGATTGGATGGAGATCCTCGGCTCGGGCATGGTGCATCCAAAGGTGCTGGAGAATGCCGGCGTTGACCCCAAGGAATACCAGGGTTTTGCCTTTGGCATTGGCATCGACCGTCTGGCGATGCTGAAATACGGCATCCCCGACCTGCGTGCCTTCTTTGACTCAGACCTGCGGTGGTTGAAGCATTACGGGTTCACCCCACTGGATACGCCGACGCTGCATGGTGGGTTGAGTAAGTGAGTCGGGTTTCGCAGGACGATTGTATTGTCGTTTTGCGCGAGTTCGAGGGGCAAGATCACGACTGGATCGCGGTTCCTTAATGTTGATGAAAGCAGTACGGAGCGGAAGAGAAAAACACTCTTCGCTTTAGCTGCGGACAAAGATTTCGTTGAAGTCAAGGATGCAAGGTCTTTTATCAACGAAAGGGAGCTGCCGTCCGGGGACGACGGCAGGCTGACTACTTCTGAGACTGTCTATAGAATAACCGCACTTGGAAGAGAACAACTTGAGCCTCGGTATCTCAAGTCGTGGCGCAACATTCGCTCAAACGTTTCGACAATTCTAGTTTCCGTAATTTCTACCTTGGTTGCTTTGTGGTTAGCGTCTGTGTTTAGGCTAAAGAAATAGGGGCACGCTCGGCAACGCCGGGCAGCGCCCGACCTCCCCCCGGAGGGCGCATTGGTGATCTCCTAAGTCACACTAACCAAGCTCTACTCGTCACACGTGACACATCTCACAAACCGATCAAACGCCCTCCAGGTCGGGCGCAGACCGGCTCTGTTGCGTGTGACTTTTCTGGGGGGTAAACGAGATTCAGGTTTGTCTGGAGCGTGATATGATTTTTTCGGGGTTTGCCCTTGTTTTGCAATCCGCCCTCACCATCACACTTGCACTTTGCCTGCTGGGAATTTGCCTGCATATCTCCAAAGACCATCGCAAACGTCGCGCCTATTTCCACGCCACACGCGATCTCTCAAAGGCAGATCTTTACGAACAGTTCGAACGCAGCATGTGGCTCGTTGCGCGCTTTCGCAGCAAAGCAAAAACGGGACGCCCGCCCAGAGCTCTTGCCGAGAATGCGCTGACGCTCGCCACGGTCTTGCGCGAACATATCGAAGAGCGCAGCGGGAGGCGTCAATTTACCCCCTATTTGCGCTCGCGCCGCCAGTTGATCAATGAGGCCAAGACCTGCGCGAAGAAGCTTGATAAGCAATAGGCCCGGCTTTCCCGGGCCAGCCTCTTTTCTCCCCCGCGCCAATCCGCTAAGGACGTGTCGATTGACACCTATTACCCGAGGCGCGGCGCATGAAATTCACCCTCTCCTGGCTGAAAGACCACCTGGACACCACGGCCTCGGTCGATGAGATCGCCGAGACCCTGACCGACCTTGGCCTTGAGGTCGAAGGCATCGAAAACCCGGCTCAGGCGCTGGCCAAATTTACCATCGCCAAGGTCACCCATGCCGAACAGCACCCTGATGCTGACCGCCTGCGCGTCTGCACCGTGGCCACCGATGAGGGCGACAAACAGATCGTTTGCGGCGCACCCAATGCGCGCGAGGGCATCACCGTGGTGTTGTGTAAACCCGGTGACTATGTGCCCGGCCTCGACATCACCCTCAGCGTGGGCAAGATCCGGGGTGTCGAAAGCCACGGCATGATGGCCTCGATGAAGGAGCTGCAGCTGGGCGACGATCATGACGGCATCATCGAATTGCCCAGCGGTGAAGTGGGTGACAGCTTTGTCGATTGGCTGGGCGCGAATATGCCGGAAAAAGTCGATCCGGTGATCGAAATCGCCATCACGCCCAACCGCCAGGATGCGCTGGGCGTGCATGGGATTGCTCGTGATCTGGCCGCACGCGGCCTTGGCACGCTGAAACCGCTCAAGGTTGAGGCGGTTGAGGGCAGCTTTGACAGCCCAATCACCGTGACCATCGACGAAGACACGCGCAAGGATGGCTGTGAGGTCTTTGCCGGTCGCCTGATCAAGGGGGTCAAGAACGGCCCGTCGCCCGAATGGCTGCAACAGCGCCTGACGGCGATTGGCTTGCGCCCGATTTCTGCGCTGGTGGACATCACCAACTTCTTCACTTTTGACCGCAACCGCCCTTTGCACGTGTTTGACGCGGATAAGGTCAAAGGCAACCTACGTGTGCATCGCGCGGCGGGTGGTGAAACCTTGGTCGGGCTGGATGAAAAGGAATACACCTTCAGCGCCGGTCAAGTGGTGATCTCTGATGACGCGGCCATCGAAAGCATTGGCGGCATCATGGGGGGGCTGACCACGGGCTGCACCGACGAGACCGTGAATGTCTTCCTCGAGGCGGCGGTTTGGGATCACGTTCAGATTGCCCATACCGGGCGCGCGCTCAAGATCAATTCGGATGCGCGTTACCGCAATGAGCGTGGCATTGACCCCGAATACAATATGCAGGCGATGGAAGATGCGACGCAGATGATCCTTGATCTCTGCGGCGGTGAGGCGTCGAAAGTTGTGGTGGCGGGGCAGGTGCCTGACACCACACGTAGTTACACGCTGGACGCCAAAAGGGTCGAATCGCTGGTCGGGATGGAGATCCCCGAAGCTGTGCAGCGCCAAACGCTGACTGCACTGGGTTTTCGTATGGAAGGGGACCAAGCCTTTGTTCCAAGCTGGCGTCCGGATGTGAAGGGCGAGGCGGATCTGGTCGAAGAGGTGGCGCGGATTGCGTCCCTGACCAAGCTGCAAAGCCAGCCACTCCCACGTCCTCAGGCTGGTGTACCCAAGCCGATCCTGTCGCCAATGCAAAAGCGCGAGCGCACCGCGCGGCGCACAACGGCGGCGTTGGGCTATAATGAATGCGTGACCTACAGCTTTATCGATCAGGCAGCGGCTGAGCTGTTTGGCGGTGGCGCGGATGTGACCCGCGTGGCGAACCCGATCAGCTCTGAGATGAGCCATATGCGCCCCTCGTTACTGCCGGGTTTGCTGCAGGCAGCGTCACGCAATCAGGCGCGCGGCTACAATGATCTGGCCCTGTTCGAGGTTGGCCATGCGTTCCACGGCGGTGAGCCCGAAGAGCAGAATTTGCAGATTGCTGGCCTTTTGGTTGGTCGTTCTGGCCCCAAAGACGTGCATGGCGCGATGCGGGCCGTTGATCTGTTCGACGCCAAAGCGGATGCCGAGGCAGTGCTGAGCGCGATTGGTGCGCCTGCCAAGGTGCAGATCCTGCGTGGTGGCGAAGGGTGGTGGCATCCGGGCCGCCATGGTCGCATTTGCTTGGGGCCGAAAAAGGTGCTGGGCGTGTTTGGTGAGTTGCACCCCAAAGTGCTGGACGCCATGGATGTCAAAGGGCCTGCGGTGGGCTTTGTCCTGTATCCAGAACAGGTGCCGATGCCGCGCAAAACCAATGCGACCCGATCGGCCCTAGCACTGAACGATTTGCAGGCGGTGGAACGTGACTTTGCCTTTGTGGTCGACACGTCAGTCGAAGCGCTGACCCTGATCAACGCGGCCGCTGGCGCAGACAAAGCCTTGATCGAAGAGGTGCGGGTTTTTGACGAATTCATCGGTGGCAATCTGGGTGAAGGGAAAAAATCCCTTGCCATTACAGTGCGATTGCAGCCGACCGATAAGACCTTGAAAGAGAAGGATATCGAGACGGTCGCGGCGAAGATCGTCGAGAAGGTGACCAAAGCCACTGGCGGCGAATTGCGTGGTTGAATGGTGGGGTAAAACCCCACCCTACCCAAAGGAACGCAAATGGGCCGGTCGATATGACCGGCCCTTTTATGTTGGGGCTTAGCCTTTGCCTCGACCTTGACCGCCGCCTGTGCCTTTGCCACGGCCAAAGTCCGCAATGGTAATGACGCCATCGCCGTTCTTGTCCATCATGCCGATCCAAGTTTCGGCGCGGCTGACAAACTCCTCGCGGCTGACCTTGCCATCCTTGTTCAGATCATTCGGGCCCAAGGCCAGATCATCTGCTGCACGTCGGCCTAGCCCCTTGCCCGGTTGCGCATGTTCGCGAATGTCATTCTCGCGCGCCTCGTCAAAGGCGATGTATTCCTCGGCGTCCAGAAACCCGTCATCGTTGGAATCAAAGGTCACAAAGACATCGCCCCGGCGCTCTGCCGCCTCGGAGGTTGTGACCTGACCATCCTCGTTCAGGTCCCAGTTCTCTAGAAAATGTGCTCCGGGCATTTGTTGTGCCGACGCTGTGCCTGCCAAAAGGATGAGGGGAAGTGCAAAACGGATCATCGCGGATCTCCTAACTGATTTTCATATAGGTGATACGGAATGTGTTTGGCGTTCCGTCGCGACAGGCTGACGCAGGCTCAGGATTTGGAACTGAGTTCGTCAAAAACCTGCAGCGCCTTTCCGGAATACATCAGGCCCGGACCGCCGCCCATTTGGATACAAGTTGCCAGTACTTCGGCCACTTCGTCGCGGGTCGCGCCGAGTTTCACCAAGGCTTCGGTGTGAAACAGGATGCAAGGTTCGCAACGTGTGGCCACCGCGATGCCCAAGGCGACATATTCCTTTTCCTTGAAGGAGAGTGCGCCATCCTTTTTGACGGATTTTCCAATGGCTCCGAACCCGGCTACGGTCTCGGGTATGGCTCCGTTCAATTGTTTTAGCTGCGCTTTGGTGTCGTTGAGTTTATCTGACCAGCTCATATCGTGCTCCTGAGATGTGTTTGGCTTCACACATCACAATGGTGGAATGTCTTCTTTGATCCTGATCATGTTTTGCACAAGGCAGGGGCTCTGCCCCGTCCCGAGCGGGCTCGGGACTCCCCGGAGTATTTGGACCAAGAAGAAACAGAGATGATGCGCGAAAAAAAGCCCCGTGCGAAATTCGCGCGGGGCCATGAGTTGGAGAGTGAAACTGTAAAGTCAGCCCAGAAGGCGGCGGGCGATGACCTGGGCCTGAATTTCTCCGGCACCTTCAAAGATATTAAGGATTCGGGCGTCGCAGAGGATGCGCGAGATGGTGTATTCCAGCGCAAAGCCGTTACCACCATGGATTTGCAGCGCATTATCGGCAGCGGCCCACGCGACGCGTGCGCCAAGCAGCTTGGCCATGCCAGCCTCAAGGTCGCAACGACGACCTTCGTCCTTTTCGCGGGCAGAGAAGTAGGACAGCTGACGCGCAACCATGATTTCCACCGCCATCATGGCGATCTTGCCAGAGACGCGCGGGAAATCGATCAGGGATTTGCCGAATTGCTTGCGATCCTGGGCGTATTTCATCCCCACATCCATGGCCGATTGCGCCACACCAATGGCACGGGCGGCGGTTTGGATACGGGCGCTTTCAAAGGTCTCCATCAACTGTTTGAAACCTTTGCCGGTCTCGCCACCCAGCAAGTTTTCGCCTTTGACATGGAAGTTGTCAAAGCCAAGCTCATATTCCTTCATGCCGCGATATCCGAGCACCTCGATTTCACCACCAGTCATGCCCTCGGTTGGGAAAGGATTGGCGTCGTCACCCGGTGTCTTTTCCGCCAGGAACATGGACAAGCCTTTGTAATCGCTTGTTTCTGGATCGGTGCGCGCCAGCAAGGTCATGACATGCGTGCGGGCCGCATGGGTGATCCAGGTCTTATTGCCGGTGACGTTCCAATCGCCGTTCTCATCCTTGACCGCGCGGGTGCGCAGGGAGCCGAGGTCGGAACCGGTATTGGGTTCGGTGAACACGGCGGTGGGCAGCTTTTCACCAGTGGCCAGCGCAGGCAGCCATTTCTGTTTCTGCTCTTCGGTGCCGCCAGCAATGATCAATTCGGCCGCGATTTCAGAGCGGGTGCCAAGCGAGCCGACTCCGATATAGCCGCGCGACAGCTCTTCGGACACCACGCACATGGAGGCCTTGGACATGCCAAGCCCGCCATATTCCTCGGGGATGGTCAGGCCAAACACGCCCATTTCAGCGAGCTCTTCGATGATCTCCATCGGGATCAGCTCATCCTTGAGGTGCCATTCATGGGCGTAAGGTTCGACCTTATCAACGGCATAGCGGCGCATCTGTTCGCGGAACATTTCCAGTTCCTCGTCCAGACCGGTTACCCCATAGGTGATGTCACCTTCGCGCTGCTGGATCACGTCAACCAGACGGGTGCGCGCGGCCTGGGTGTTGGCCCCTTGGGTCAGTGTCATGACCGCGTCATTCATCAGGGCGCGGGCATCGTCCTGCGACAGGCCCATATCCTGCAGGCGGACCATTTCGCCCTGGTTCATCTGGATGCCGCCATAGATCTGCCAGAGATATTCGCCAAAGGCGATCTGGTGCATCAGCTGTTCAAGCTCGCCAAATTTGCCCTCGGCTTGCAAACGCTCTGCCCAGCCCTGCATCTGGCGCAGGCTTTCGAGATAGGTGGCAAACCACGCGAGGCCATGGGCGGCGGTCTGGTTGGCTTCGATCAACGCTCCGGAAACGCGGCCATCCTTGCTGACCATCTCGCGCACGCTGTTGCGCGCCGCTTCGAACACGGTTTCGACCGGGGCAATCGCCGCGCCGGTCAGGGTCAGCAGGTCAGGCAGGATTACGCTGCCAAGGCTGGGGTCTTGTCCATCATGTGCCATCTGTCGGATCCTCAAACTTATCTTGTGAAGGGTCTAGCTATTTTGCAAGCGCAGCGCAACAAAAATACCAATGCTGCGGCGCTGTTGTTCAAAAATTGCGCAAAGGATTTTTGCGGTGCAGCGAAGAATGACGTGTTAAATCACGGGCATGGACACGATCTTCTCTAATATCCCACTTTTGTCCCTATGCCTTGGAGTTGGCCTTTTGGCTGGCGTGGTCAAGGGCATCGTGGGATTTGCCATGCCGATGATTCTCATTTCCGGGTTGGGCAGTTTTATCTCGCCCGAGCTGGCCCTGGCCGGGTTGATCATCCCCACAGTTGTCACCAACGGCATGCAGGCGCTGCGGCAAGGCGGCAAGGCGGCCTGGCATACGGTGCAGCAATATCGACTGTTTCTGGTGGTCGGTGGTGTGATGATCCTGATCTCGTCACAATTTGTGCGAATCCTGCCGGTCGAAGTGATGTTTGCCGTGATTGGCGTGCCCATCGTGTTGTTTTGCGCGATGCAGTTGGCGGGGTGGCAGCCGGTCTTGCAAGCCACGCGCCGGGTTGAGGTCAGCGTGGCGGTGTTTGCAGGCTTTATGGGCGGCATGTCCGGCGTCTGGGGGCCGCCGACCGTGGCCTATCTGACGGCCCTGGGGACGGAAAAGCGCGAACAGATGCGGGTGCAGGGCGTGATCTACGGGCTCGGCGCGGTCGCGCTGGTCGTCGCGCATATCGGCTCGGGGATTTTGAACGCGCAGACGGCGCAATTTTCCGCGCTGATGGTGATCCCGGCCGTGCTGGGCATGTGGGTCGGAAGCCGGTTGCAAGACCAGATCGACCAAGCGGCGTTTAAACGCGCGACCTTGGTGGTGCTGCTGGTGGCCGGGGCGAACTTGCTGCGGCGGGCGTTGATGTGAGCGTTACTGAGGGTTCGTCTATTCCAAGTTTGAACGCAGGCGATCTAGGTCGTTTCGAATTTCTTCAACCGACTTGGTATTCGCAGTCGGCGGTCGTTCGTAGCCATCTGACGTGTCCACCTTTTGGGTGATCAGAAAGGTTATTGCGACGCCGAAAGGGCCCAGCAGGTAGCCCCAAAGAACAGCTTGTAAGGATTTGTCGGGTGATCGATCCCGAGCAATCAGGTAGCTAAGCGTAGCGCTTAGGGTCATCGCGATAAGCCACAATGGCTGCACAAGATCTTCCATAGTTTCAAACCTACCTTTTGATGGCCTTTGCAGCCGCGAGATTACCGCCCTCGCCGCCGCTTAACCCCACCGCGCTGCCCCGGTTTGCCAGCCGTTGAGCGCCCCTGAGACTTCACCGCCTCCTCAGATGCCGCAGCCACGGCGGCTTGCCGGGCCAATGGGTCATCGGCGACGGCCAGATCGACCGCCTCCAGGCGCTTGATCTCGTCACGCAGACGCGCCGCCTCTTCGAACTCAAGGTTCTCAGCCGCTTTGCGCATATCGTTGCGCAGTCCTTCGAGTACGGTTTGCAGGTTGCCGCCGGCAGAGCCTTTGTCGATCTTGGCGGTGACGCGGGATTGGTCGGTGTCGCCTTGGTAAAGACCGGCCAGAATGTCTTCGACATTCTTTTTCACCGTTTCCGGGGTGATGCCGTGTTCTTCGTTATAGGCGATCTGCTTGGCGCGGCGGCGGTTGGTTTCGCCAATTGCACGCTCCATCGAGCCGGTGATCCGGTCCGCATACATGATAACGCGGCCTTCGGCGTTTCGCGCTGCGCGGCCAATGGTCTGCACCAAAGAGGTTTCAGAGCGCAGGAACCCCTCTTTATCCGCGTCCAGAATGGCAACCAGCCCACATTCGGGAATGTCCAGACCCTCGCGCAAGAGGTTGATCCCGATCAGCACGTCAAAGGCTCCAAGGCGCAGGTCGCGCAGGATCTCGATCCGCTCGATCGTGTCGATGTCCGAGTGCATGTAGCGCACCTTGATGCCCTGTTCATGCAGGTATTCGGTGAGGTCTTCGGCCATACGCTTGGTCAGCGTGGTGACCAGCGTGCGCATGCCCAGATCGTTGACCTTGCGGATTTCATCCAAGAGGTCGTCGACCTGCATGTCCACCGGGCGGATCTCAACCGGTGGGTCAAGCAGACCGGTGGGGCGGATCACCTGTTCGGTAAAGACACCACCGGATTGCTCAAGCTCCCAAGCCGCGGGGGTGGCCGAGACAAAGATCGATTGCGGGCGCATGGCGTCCCATTCCTCGAACTTGAGCGGGCGGTTATCCATGCAGGAGGGCAGGCGGAAGCCATGCTCCGCAAGGGTGAATTTGCGGCGATAGTCGCCTTTATACATCCCGCCGATCTGCGGCACCGAGACATGGCTTTCATCTGCGAAAACAATGGCATGGTCGGGGATGAATTCGAACAGGGTGGGCGGCGGCTCACCCGGGGCGCGGCCGGTCAGATAGCGTGAATAGTTTTCGATCCCATTACAGACGCCGGTCGCCTCCAGCATCTCGATGTCGAAATTGGTGCGCTGTTCCAGACGCTGCGCCTCAAGCAGCTTGCCTTCGCCCACCAACTGATCCAGCCGCTGGCGCAGCTCTTTCTTGATGCTGATAATCGCTTGCTGCATGGTCGGTTTCGGCGTCACATAGTGCGAATTCGCATAGACGCGGATGCGGTCAAACGTGCCGGTTTTCTCACCGGTCAGCGGGTCGAATTCGGTGATGTTTTCCAGCTCTTCACCAAAGAAAGACAGCTTCCAGCCGCGATCCTCAAGGTGGGCGGGCCAGATTTCCAGGCTGTCGCCGCGCACACGAAATGTACCGCGCTGAAAGGCTTGGTCGTTGCGCTTGTATTGTTGCGCAACCAGATCGGCGATGACCTTGCGCTGGTCATATTCGTTGCCAACATGCAAATCCTGGGTCATCGCGCCATAGGTTTCGACCGACCCAATCCCGTAAATGCATGAGACCGAGGCCACAATGATTACATCGTCACGTTCCAGCAGCGCGCGCGTGGCCGCGTGGCGCATCCGGTCGATCTGGTCGTTGATCTGGCTCTCTTTCTCAATATAGGTGTCCGAGCGCGCCACATAAGCTTCGGGCTGGTAGTAGTCGTAGAAAGACACGAAATATTCGACGGCGTTGTCCGGGAAAAAGCCTTTGAATTCGCCATAAAGCTGGGCTGCCAGCGTCTTGTTCGGGGCCAGGATAATGGCGGGGCGCTGGGTTTCCTCGATCACTTTGGCCATCGAAAACGTTTTACCCGTGCCGGTGGCCCCCAAAAGAACCTGATCGCGATCCCCGGCCAGAACACCAGACGACAATTCTGCAATGGCGGTTGGCTGGTCCCCGGCTGGCTCGAATTCGGTTTGCATGACAAACCGCTTGCCGCCCTCAAGCTTTTCACGGGTTTTCACATCCGGGGCAGGGGAGTTCAGGACCGGCATAATCTTGTCAGAATGGGCGTAGGGCATGGCGATTCTCGCAATAGAACAAAAGTAGAATTGTCGTCATTTGTCCGGTTTTCAACCCCTCAAAGCGGTTTGAATGCTGCCGCGCAGCAAGCCCGTGAAAATAATACAAAATGCCGCAGTTGACCTAAAGTCACCTGTTATCAGTTTGTTAACGGTTTGGACCGGGCAGCTTGTCCGAAACGGTCGGAAAACACTGTTGCGAGAAAGTTTGCGCGAAATGTATCTTTTGAAGGAAGCAGTCGGTTTGGCGGTCCTCCTGTGCCGCAATTTACCCACCCCTCGCTCCCCGTGGCCGGATTACCCTCTGAACCGCTGCTTGCCTCCCCTTCTCAATTCTCAATATGTGACAAAAGGGCTGGATCTGACGCTTGCGCTAGGGGCGGGAATCTCCGATAACCACGTGTGTCTAAGGAGTTTAGCCATGCGTGCACGCATCTATCAGCCAGCCAAAACCGCCATGTCGTCGGGCCAGGGCAAGACCAAGTTCTGGGTGCTTGAATTCGCGCCTGCGTCGCGACGTGAGGTGGATCCGCTGATGGGTTGGACCTCGTCCTCGGATACGCAAAGCCAGGTCAAGATGCGCTTTGACACCAAAGAGGGCGCGCTGAACTACGCCAAGGAAAATGGGATTGAGGCGCAGGTTGTTGAACCCAACAAGCGCAAGCCCAATATCCGCGCTCGCGGCTATGCGGAGAATTTCGCGGTGGATCGCAAGGCCCCCTGGACGCACTAACATAGTTGGCGATCGGAGCAGTATTAGGCTCCGCGATCTTCGCTTGTTTCTAATATCATTCGATACCTTGGAAATGCCGCTGGGATCATAAACGAACAATCGTTGGATGTTTTGCACCGCAGGTCAGCGTGACCCGCGGTGCTTTTTCTTTAGGCTTTGTTATACAAAGCCATGAAAGCGGGCCAAGCTGCGGGGTCGGCAACGGTCTTGGCGCGGCAAAAATCGTTGCAAACGCCGAATACGCGCCCCTCGACCTCGAACAGATGCGTGGCCGGTTTGCCTGAATACGGGCATGCGTCATTTTCAGGCGTACCTTTCTCGACAACACGAGCGTTCAAAGGCGCTGGACCGGGCCAAGGCTTGGTCGTGAAGTCACGCGAATACCAGGGCAGTCCAACATTTCGGGCGGTGCCCATGGCACGCCATTGCCGAAAGGCCGGGTCAGCGAGATGGTGGTCAACATAGGCTTGCGCCGCTGCATTAACCTTCAAACCATAACCCGCAATGCGGCCTACCACTGGCGCGAAAAATGCATCAACCGCCGAGTATTCGCCACAGAGCCAAGGGCCGCCGGACTTTTCCAAAGCAAAGGACCAAATCAGGTCAAGGCGCGCCAGGTCTACCTGTGTTTGCTCTGAGGGAGTGAAGTCAGAATAGGACACAGACAGGTTCATCGGGCATTGGTCGCGCAAAGACATGAACCCGGAATGCATTTCCGCCGCCAAATTGCGCGCTAGTGACCGCAGGCTTGGGTCGCTGGGCCAAATGCCAGCCTCGGGATGGCGGCTGGCGAGTTCCTCGGCGATGGCAAGGCTGTCCCAGATCACGTCGCTTTCGGGGGTGACGACGGTGGGCACGGTTTTTGCCGGTTTCAGATCGGCCAGTTGGTTGGCAACGCTGTCCTTGTCGAATGGGACCATTTTGGACGTATAGGGAAGGCCAAAACGGTGCAGCAAAAGCCAGCCACGAAGTGACCAGCTTGAATAGGTGTAATCCCCAATAAAGATTGAATAATTCATCGTAACTCCTGTCGCTCGGGCCATGATTGCAACCTGTGCCCGCAATGTGAAATTCTAAATTGTGCGCGCTATTATCAGAAACATTGATCACAGCTTTGACAGCTTGGGGTTGTTCAAAGATATTTATGCCCCACATGTAATCCAAACGGCGATTACGACCGTAGACAAAAGTGAACAGCGTAACGACAGGGAATTTACGATGGCACTTGATGGAATGACCGATCAGCATCTGCCGCGCAAAGCCATGAAGGCGGAACTGCTGGATGCCGACACCGAATTACAGCTTGCCCGCGCATGGCGGGACCAGCGGGATGAGCAGGCACTGCACCGCCTGATCAACGCATATATGCGTCTGGCGATTGCCCAGGCGGCCAAGTTCAAACGCTATGGCGCGCCAATGAACGACCTCATCCAAGAGGCTGGGCTGGGCCTGATGAAAGCGGCTGACAAGTTTGATCCGGATCGCGGCGTGCGCTTTTCGACCTATGCGATCTGGTGGATCAAAGCGTCGATCCAGGATTACGTGATGCGCAACTGGTCCATGGTGCGTACCGGTTCGACCAGCGCGCAGAAATCTCTGTTTTTCAACATGAAGCGCGTGCAGGCCCAAATTGAACGCGAGGCGTCGGTAAGCGGAGAGGCTTTGGACGGCCATCAATTGCGCCACCGGATCGCTTCGGAAATTGGTGTGCCTTTGCGCGACGTCGAGATGATGGAGGGGCGGTTGTCCGGCTCTGATTTTTCACTCAACGCGACGCAATCGACCGAAGATGAGGGGCGGGAATGGATTGATGCCTTGGCCGATGACGGGGCGCAGGCGGCTGAAATCGTCGAGGATCGCCACGACACCGAACAGATGCGCGACTGGATCATCGCCGCCATGGACCTGCTGAGCGAGCGGGAGCGCTATATCGTGCGCGAACGCAAACTGCGAGATGATCCACGCACTTTGGAAAGCCTCGGCGAAGAGCTGGGCCTGTCCAAAGAACGCATTCGTCAGGTCGAGGCAGCGGCAATGGGCAAAATGCGCAAAACGCTTGAAGAGAACGCCGATGAGGTGCATCAGTTCCTGCTATGAAACAGGGATTTATTGCGTTGGCCATGGCCGTGATTGCCGCCCCTTTGGCGGCACAGGATGTGGTGTTTCTGGGCGAGACGCATGACAATCCGGGTCATCACGTGCAGCAGGCTAAGCGTGTTGCAGCCTTGAGCCCCAAAGCGCTGGTCTTTGAAATGCTGACCGAAGCGAAAGCATCAAGGATCACGCCGGAATTGCGCGCCGATCAAAAGGCGATGCGGGATGCGCTGGAATGGGACCGCTCCGGCTGGCCTAATTTCTCAATGTATTATCCGATCTTCGCAGCGGCCCCCGAGGCCGCAATCTTTGGCGCTGCGGTTCCGCGCGATGACGTGCGGCGCTTGATGTCCGAACCGGTTGAGGCGGTATTTGGTGCCGATGCTGAGGGGTTTGGATTGACCAAATCGCTACCTGAAGAACAGCAAGCCGAACGTGAGGCCATGCAAATGGCGGCGCATTGTGATGCCCTTCCTGCTGAAATGTTGCCCATGATGGTGAATATGCAGCGCCTGCGCGATGCGGCTTTGGCGCGGGCGGTGTTAGGCGCGTTTGAACAGACGGGCGGCCCTGTGGCCGTGATCACCGGCAATGGCCACGCCCGCAAGGATTGGGGCGCTCCGGCCATATTGGCTTTGGCTGCTCCCGAACTCGACTTGTTCTCGCTCGGGCAAGGGGAAGAGGGCGCGGGTGCCCCCGAAGGCGGATTTGACGAGATCGTCTTTAGCCCGCCAGCCAAGCGTGAAGACCCCTGCAACGCCTTCAAGTAAAACCCATTTGTTGAAACTTGGACCGTGCGCGCGTAACACTCGCACAGATATGGCCCAAACCGGGCTTGGGAATTTGCAGGTGATCCATGCTGACAGGCAAACGCATTCTCTTGATCATTGGTGGCGGGATCGCCGCCTATAAGTGCCTTGATCTGATCCGTCGCCTGCGCGAACGCGGGGCTGCGGTAACACCTGTCATGACCCGCGCTGCCGAAGAGTTTGTTACTCCGCTGTCAGTGTCGGCTTTGGCGGGCGAAGAGGTGCATCGCGACCTGTTTGACCTGACCAAAGAGGCGGAGATGGGGCACATCCAGCTCAGCCGCGTGGCGGATCTGGTGGTGGTGGCCCCAGCGACGGCGGATCTGATGGGCAAGATGGCCCATGGTTTGGCCAATGACTTGGCTACGACATTGTTGATGGCCACGGACACGCCCGTGATGATCGCGCCCGCCATGAATGTGCGCATGTGGGATCACCCGGCCACCCAACGCAACCTGGCCCAGCTTGTGGCGGATGGCGTGACGGTTGTCGGCCCGAATGAGGGCGACATGGCCTGCGGTGAATATGGGCCTGGCCGAATGGCGGAACCGATGGAGATCGTCGGGGCTATCTCTGATGCCTTGTCAGATGGGCCATTGAAGGGGCGCAAGATTCTGGTGACCTCGGGACCAACCCATGAGCCGATTGACCCGGTGCGCTATATCGCCAACCGTTCTTCGGGCTCGCAAGGCACGGCGATTGCCAATGCCTTACGCGCGCTCGGGGCGGATGTGGTCTTTGTCACCGGCCCGGCAGAGGCCGCGCGCCCGGATGGCGTCAAGATTGTCGAGGTCGAAACCGCGCGCGACATGCATGATGCGGTGATGGAAGCGCTGCCAGTTGATGCGGGTGTCTTTGCGGCGGCGGTGGCCGATTGGCGTGTCGCCAGCGCCTCGGATAGCAAGATCAAAAAGACCAAGGGCGGGTTGCCGGTTCTCGAATTCGCCGAAAACCCGGACATCCTGGCCAAGGTCTCGCAACTTGCCAAAGGGCGGCCCGGCTTGGTCGTCGGCTTTGCCGCCGAGACCGATGATGTGGTCGAAAACGCCACGTCCAAACGTCAGCGCAAGGGCTGTGACTGGATCGTCGCCAATGATGTTTCCCCGGAAGCCGGGATCATGGGCGGATCGGAAAACGCAGTTGTGCTAATTTCCGAAGACGGGGCCGAGAGCTGGCCGCGTATGGGCAAGGCTAAGGTCGCCAAGGAATTGGCCAAGCGCATCGCATCAGCATTGAGCGCGGGTTGATCCGTCGAAATTTGAGTATTTTGCCAAGAAGAAGGGGCGGACGTGGTTGCGATTCAGCTAATCTGGGATGAAGGGGCAGACCGGGATCTGGGTCTGCCAAGCTATGCGTCTGCTGGGGCAGCAGGGGCCGATTTGCGGGCCAACCTGCCGGATCGCGGTCAGATCGACCTGGCTCCGGGGGCGCGTGCTTTGGTGCCGACCGGTTTGCGCATGGCCATTCCCGAAGGCTATGAGGTACAGATCCGCCCGCGCAGCGGGTTGGCGTTGAAGCATGGGATCACCCTGCCTAACAGCCCCGGCACAATCGACAGTGACTATCGCGGCCCGCTTGGGGTGATCGTGATGAATGCCGGACAAGAGAGTTTTACCATCCGTCACGGCGATCGGATTGCGCAAATGGTGGTGGCCCCGGTGATCCTGGCCCGGTTCGACCTGGTCGATGCGCTGGATGACACCGCGCGCGGAGATGGCGGTTTCGGCTCGACCGGGCGGCGCTGAGATGGTTCTGGTCCTCAGCCTCGCGGCCTGTTTGTGGGGGCTGGGCCATGTGTTGCGCATGCCGTCATCTATGCGGGCCATGCTGGTAGGTTTGCTTTTTGGGGCCGTGATCCTTGTGCATCTCGTTCTGCCTGACGGGCATCCGCTGCGCATGGCGACGGGTGAAAGCGCGGCACTTTGGCTGATCCTGTTGGGTTTTGCAGCTTTGGTCTGGATTTACCGGCAAGCGCTGGCCAAATTGCGCGCCAAGGCCCAGCCGCAGGAGACCACCATGCCAGAGCAAGCCAGCCTTTTTGTTGACGGAGAGCTGCAGCGCTATGCCCGCCATATCGTCCTGCGCGAGCTGGGCGGGCCGGGGCAGAAAAAGCTGAAAGAGGCCAAGGTCTTGGTCATCGGAGCAGGGGGGCTGGGATCACCGGCCTTGCTCTATCTCGCGGCGGCAGGGGTCGGGACCATTGGGGTGATTGACGATGACGAGGTGGATGCAGGCAATTTGCAACGTCAGGTGATCCATTCTGATGAGGCCATTGATACGCCCAAGGTGTTTTCCGCTGAGGCGCGGATGAAGGCGATCAACCCCTATCTCAAGGTGCGCCCTTACAAGCGCCGCCTCAGCGAGGAGATCGCAGAGGAGCTGATCGGGGAATATGATCTTGTGCTGGATGGCACCGATAATTTCGACACGCGCTATCTGGTTAATCACATGACCGTTAAACTGGGCATCCCGCTGGTCTCAGGCGCGCTGAGCCAATGGGAAGGGCAGGTTTCGGTGTTTGATCCGGCCAATGATGGCCCTTGCTATGAATGCATCTTCCCCGAAGCGCCTGCACCAGAATTGGCCCCCAGCTGCGCCGAGGCTGGCGTGCTTGGCCCCTTGCCCGGCGTGGTCGGGTCGATGATGGCGGTTGAGGCGGTCAAGCTGATCACCGGGGCGGGGGCTCCGCTGCGCGGCGAGATGTTGATTTATGACGCGCTTTGGGGGGAGACCCGCAAGATCACCTTGAAAAAGCGCGAGGGCTGCCCCTGTTGTTCTGGCTAAAGGTTTTTGGCCATGGGTTTGGTATTCTGCTGGCGACCTTGCTGACTCAGATCGGCGGGCTGGCTTGGATCATCGCTCTGATGTTTCGCCGCCGATTGCTTGCGTTTCTCTTGATCTATGTTGGGCTTTGGTCGGCGACCTTGGTCGTTGCGCCACATTTCGGGCGCGTGCCACTGCCCTGTTATGGCGAGGCTTTGCGGGCGCAATCGCTGTTTTATTGCGCGACGGCCCGGCACTATGTGTCCCCGGATTTGGCGAAGGTCGCACAGGATGCAGCGGATGAAATGGCGCAGCGTTATCCGGGGACGGTGACACTCTATCTGGATGCGAATTTGCCGTTTTGGGATGGGTTTCCGCTGTTGCCACATCTGTCCCATAATGATGGTGAAAAACTGGATCTGGCTTTCTACTACACTGACGAACTGGGGGTTTACCTGCCTGGGAAAACCCGGTCTCTGATCGGCTATTGGGCGTTCGAGGCGCTGGACCAGCACATTTGCCCTGAAAGATGGCCGACATTGCGGTGGGATTTTGCGTGGCTGCAGCCGCTATGGGCAAAACGCCCCTTGGAACCTGTGCGCACCGGTGCCCTTGTTCAGATTTTGGCGGCTGATCCGCGTATCTCGAAACTGTTTCTCGAACCGCCCATGACAGAGAGCCTGTCTTTGAAAGGCCAGAAACTACGCTTTCAGGGCTGCCGCGCTGCGCGCCATGATGATCACCTGCATATTCAACTTTGAACGATGGGTGCTATTGCAGCCCTTGGTTGTGCCCCCTACGTTCCAAGGAAACAATCGGAGAGTTTTTGATGAGCAACGCTTTGCTGCAGGACTGGACCACACCCTTTGGTCTGCCACCGTTTCAGGAAATTTCGGACGAGGATTTTGGCCCGGCCTTTGACGCGGCCATGGCAGAGGATTTGGCCGAGGTTGAAGCCCTGGTTGCCAATCCCGACGCGCCCAGCTTTGCCAATACGATCGAAGGATTGATGCGCACAGGGGCGGCCTTGGACAAGGTGGCGTCGGTTTTCTTCAACATTGCGGGGGCCGACAGCAATGAGGCGCGTGAGGCGTTGATGCGGGAATACTCCCCGAAACTCTCGGCCCATTCCTCGGCGATCTATTCCAACAAAGCCCTGTTTGACCGCATTCGCAGCGTATGGGATCAGCGCGAAAGCTTGGATCTGAGCGAAGAGCAGGCGCGGGTGCTGATGCTGTTGCATCGCAACTTTGTCCGCGCTGGTGCCGGATTGGAGGGCGAGGCGTCTGAGCGCATGACCGAGGTCAAGAACCGTCTGGCTGTGCTTGGGACATCCTTCACCCAAAACCTTTTGGCGGATGAACGCGATTGGGTCATGGAAGTGACCGAGGCAGATCTCGAAGGCCTGCCGGATTTTGTGATCTCAGCCATGCGCGCAGCGGGCGAAGAGCGGGGGCTGGGCCCGGTTGTGACACTGTCGCGTTCCGTCATCGTGCCGTTCCTGCAGTTTTCACCCAAGCGCGATTTGCGTCGGAAAGCCTATCAAGCATGGGGATTGCGCGGTGCCAATGGCGGCGAAACCGACAATCGCGAGATTGCGAATGAAACGCTGGCTCTGCGCGAAGAGCGCGCAAACCTGCTGGGCTATGATGATTTCTCGGGCTTCAAACTGGAAACCGAAATGGCAGGCACACCCGAGCGCGTGCGCGAGCTGTTGATGGCGGTTTGGGAGCCTGCCAAAGCACAGGCCGATGCCGACGCCAAAATCCTCGAGGATATGCTGCGTGCTGACGGGTTTGAGGGGCCTCTTGAGGCTTGGGACTGGCGTTACTACGCGGAAAAACGGCGCAAGGCCGAGCATGATTTGGACGAGGCCGAGGTCAAGCCTTACTTCCAACTCGACCGCATGATTGAGGCGAGCTTTGATTGCGCCAACCGATTGTTCGGGTTGGAATTCTCCCCGCTGGATGTGGCTTTGTATCACGACGATGCGCGCGCCTGGGAGGTTACGCGCAATGGCGAACATGTCGCGATCTTCATCGGTGATTATTTCGCGCGTGGGTCGAAACGTTCAGGGGCCTGGTGCTCGGCAATCCGCGCGCAGCGAAAGTTTCCAGATGTGCAGATCCCAATTGTCGTTAATGTCTGCAACTTCGCCAAAGGTGACCCGGCGCTTTTGTCCTATGATGATGCGCGCACCTTGTTCCACGAGTTCGGCCATGCCCTGCATCAGATGTTGTCAGATGTCACCTATGAGATGATTTCGGGCACCTCCGTGGCGCGTGATTTTGTTGAGTTGCCAAGCCAGTTATATGAACATTGGTTGGATGTGCCTGAGGTTCTGGAAAAATTCGCGCTGCACGCCGAAACGGGCGAGGCGATGCCAAAGGAGCTGTTGGACAAAGTGCTCGGTGCTGCGAATTTCGATATGGGGTTCCAGACGGTGGAATATGTGGCCTCGGCCTTGGTTGATCTGGCCTTTCATGACGGACCAGCCCCGGCGGATGTGATGCAGAAACAGGCCGAAGTTTTGGAACAGATCGGCATGCCGCGCGCCATTTCCATGCGCCACGCCACCCCGCATTTTGCCCATGTCTTTGCGGGCGATGGCTATAGCAGCGGCTATTACAGCTATATGTGGTCCGAAGTCATGGATGCGGATGCTTTTGCCGCTTTTGAAGAGGTTGGAGACCCGTTTAACGTTGATATGGCACAAAAACTTGAACGCTTTATCCTCTCGGCGGGTGGGTCGCAGGAGGCAGAAAAGCTTTATACCGCCTTTCGGGGGCGCATGCCCGGCGTTGAGGCTTTGCTAAAGGGGCGAGGTCTGGCGGCCTGATCGCGTCTGGGTGCACCAAAAGTTTTATCTAAAACTTTTGCAAATTCCGTAGACGGAATTTGGAAGCGCGCTGCGAGAGGTTGCTTAGAACGGCTGGCGTTTCAGGGTGAACCCCTGTTGCGCCAGCAGGTTCAACACACCGTCATCGCCCATCAAATGCGCGGCTCCAAAGGCTGCGACGATAGGGGCATCATGCGCATCGGCGGCCTCCAGGATCACCGGGATCCAGGCGCGGTTGCGCTTGTTGAGCAGCTCTTCTTCCAGCTTGTCGAAAACCGCGTCGATTTCGTCCTTGGGCAAGGTCGAAAACTGAGGGGCCAGCACCCGGCTCATCTGCCAGCTCTCAGCCACCTGTTCATCAAAATAGCTGGCCAGCGTCGTGGCGATTTGATCCTCGCTATCTTCATCCGACAGGACTCCAGCAGAGAGCATTCTGATCTGCACCTCGATTGGCTCTTGCCCGAAAATCTTGAACAGAGTCATGAAGTCTTCCAGCGACTGGCTCGGCACGCCAGCCGCATCCGCGATCTTGTTCAACCGACTGTCCAGCCCATTCTGACCTTCGCGCATTTCCGCGATCATGCAGGAGGGCATGGCCAGAGTCAGGGACAGGTACCAGGGCTGAAACTTGGCCGCCATAAAGGGCGGGATGCCCCGCGACTTGGCCGCATCAGCCAGTGCTTGCCATTGCTCAGGTGGCATCAGGTCAATCAGGGTTTCCCCCTGCATCATCAAAATCGACGGGTCCGCGGCAAGCTGGCGCTGAAGCCTGTCCTGATCCTCTTTCGTCGCCTCAAGCAAGAGCACACCAGCGGATTCAATCAATGGCGTTATACGCGCAACCGGCGCATCCAGGCGCGGATCGTCCAGATGCAGGGTGCCGATGATATGGATGGTCTCATCGCCCTTTGTTGCGGTCCAATGATTGCCCACCGCATAAGGCGTTGCCTCTACCCGGGTATCAATCTCAGCCCGTTGGGCATCCGTCAGGCCGAGCCGCAAATCCTGTCCCAGGCAGGCCGCAGAAACAGAAGTGGCAAGGGTCATTGCGACGGCGAAGGACAAAAGAAAACGCAACATGGTGGCTCCGACTGTGAACTTGGTGCAGATTAGGCAGGTCAGAGCGGAAAAGACAGGCGAAAACGGGCAGGGATGAGGCGGGAAAGCGATCTTTACGGGCCAATCAAGGTCCTGCTGGAAAAGCAGGGCTATGAGGTCAAGGGCGAAGTCGGGGCTGTTGATGTGATGGCCGTTCGCGCTGACGAGCCGCCAGTGATCGTTGAGTTGAAGCTGACAATTTCCCTGTCGCTATACCACCAGGCCGTTGCGCGTTTATCGGTGACGGATACGGTCTATATCGCCGTGCCCAAGCCCAAGGGAAAAACCGCCAAGCGTGCGCTCAAGGACAATCTGGCCATGTGCCGCCGTCTTGGGCTGGGCTTTATTACCGTGCGAGCGGACAACACGGTCGAGGTGCATTGCGATCCCGGCCCCTATGCGCCGCGCAAGAATAAGAAACGTCAGACCAGGTTGCTGCGCGAGTTTCAGCGGCTGGATGGTGATCCGAATAAGGGCGGCGCAACCCGTCACGGGATTGTCACCGGCTACCGGCAGGACGCTCTGAAATGCGCCGCCATGCTGGCTGAGGTCGGAGCGAGCCGGGGTAAGGATGTGGCCAAGGCCACAGGTGTCGCCAAGGCGACCACGATCATGCGCAGCAATCACTATGGCTGGTTCGACAAGGTGGAAAAGGGCGTCTATGTGCTCAACCAAACGGGGCGCGCGGGGTTAAAACATTGGGCCTACAGCTGGGAAGACAGCGAATCCGGTTGACGCGGCGCTAAAAAGCCGCCATTGCCGCATCGTCGCTGCGCTGCCGCGTGAGCATGCCGGGCCTTTGCCCTCAGCGTCACCACAACAGTTTCCCCATCACGCAGGGTTGCACTGGCAAGACCGGACAGCGCGGGAACCGCCTGACTGGCCAGAGGTTTTGCCAAACCCTCCGATACCCGCACGCGATGTGCGGGATTGACCAATGGCGCAGCCGGGCATTGCCCCTGTGCCCCAAAGGAATGACTTTGTCTGAATTTGAACCACTCGGCATCATGCCGAACCTGACCAAAGCCCTGACCGAAGCAGGGCTAACCAAACCGACTCCGATCCAGGAAAAAGCAATCCCGTTGGCCTTGCAGGGCCGCGACGTGTTGGGACTTGCCCAGACCGGAACCGGGAAAACATTGGCCTTTGGGCTGCCGCTCTTGAACACGCTGATGTCGGACCCGGTGAAACCGGCCGCAAAAAGTGTCAAGGCACTGATCCTCGCTCCGACGCGGGAATTGGTGAACCAGATTGCCGACAACCTCAAAGCGTTGACCCAGAAATCTCACCTCAAGGTACGTACTGTGGTGGGTGGTCAGTCGATCAACCGCCAGATCAATATGCTGGAACGTGGGGCGGATGTCTTGGTCGCGACTCCGGGTCGTTTGATCGACTTGATGGATCGCAAAGCCGTCAAGCTGAACACCGTCAAACATCTTGTGCTCGATGAGGCCGATCAGATGCTCGACATGGGGTTCATCCATGCGCTGCGCAAAATCGCCCCGGCGCTGGGCACACCGCGCCAGACCATGCTGTTTTCGGCCACCATGCCGAAGCAGATGGAGGAGCTGAGCCGCGCCTATCTCGACAATCCCGAAAAGGTACAGGTTTCGCCTCCGGGCAAGGCGGCGGACAAGATCACCCAATCGGTGCATTTCGTTGAAAAGGCTGGCAAGCCGGGCAAGTTGCGCGAAATCCTCTCCCAAGATCCCGACGCGCTGACCCTTGTCTTTGCCCGCACCAAACATGGGGCCGAACGTCTGATGAAGGGGCTTGTGGCCGATGGTTTCAACGCAGCCTCGATCCATGGCAACAAAAGCCAGGGCCAGCGGGACCGCGCCATCAAAGGTTTTCGTGACGGCGATATCAACATCCTCGTGGCCACCGATGTGGCTGCGCGTGGCATTGATATTCCGGGGGTTGCCTATGTGGTCAACTTTGACCTGCCCGAAGTGGCCGAGAACTATGTCCACCGGATTGGACGCACGGCCCGCGCCGGGCGTGATGGCGAGGCGATCGCCTTTTGCGCCGCAGATGAGGTGCTGCTGCTGCGCCAGATCCAAAAGGTCATGAAGCTGGATATTCCGGTGGCTTCGGGTGTTGAGCCCGAGCCCGTGGATCGCCCCAAACCACAGCGTGGCGGGCGCGGGCGCAGCGGCGGTGGTCGCGGCAAGCCCCGTGGTGGCGCTGGCAATGCGGCGGGGAAACCGGCGGGCAAGCCCAAGGCACGACGCCAAAAACGCCGCTCGCCACAGGCAGGGGCCTAAACCGCAACCTGAGTAACGGTATCCTTAAGCAACTGAGCTGAGGCCGTCAGGGCCTCGGTCTCATCCGGTGACAGATCGGGCAGCAACTCCATACTGACCCCCTGCGCGCCAACGATGCGGGGGATGGAGCAGGCGACGGTCTTGACGCCCAAGACATCCGACACACAAGAAACGGTGAGAACCGCCTGCTCGTCACTGGCAATGGCCGCGACGATGCGGGCCAGGCCCGCGCCGATCCCGTACCATGTCGCCCCTTTGCCTTCGATGATCGTATAGGCGGCCCGACGCACGCCAGTGTCGATTTTCGCGCGTGTTTCTGTGGTTAGTGGGCGGCCAACCTGTTGCGAAAAACTGGTGATCGAGGCCGAGCCTGCCCGCGCCGAACTCCAGGCCAGGACTTCGGAATCGCCGTGTTCTCCTAGCACATAACCGTGCACCGAACGCGGTGCGATGCCCAAGTGCCGCCCCAAAAGCCAGCGAAACCGCGCAGTATCCAGAATGGTTCCGGATCCGATCACACGGCTGGCCGGCAGACCGGACAAGTCGCGAGTGATCTGTGTCATGATATCCACTGGGTTGGAGGCAATCAGCAAAATCGCATCCGGACAAACGCGCATCACCTCGCCCACGACCGAGCGAAAGACCCGCGCATTGCGGCCAAGCAGTTCCAGCCGCGTTTCGCCGGGCTGTTGGCTGACACCGCAGGCTAGAATGACAATGCCTGCGCCCTTTAGATCGTCATAATCCCCAGCATCAACCTGCACGGTGTGACCAAAGGGGACCGCATGGGCGATATCTTCGGCTTCGGCCCGGGCGCGGGCCGTGTCGAGATCAACCAAAACGATCCGTGACGACGCTCCGCGCATGACGCAGGCAAAGGCGGCGGCCGAGCCAACCATTCCCGCCCCGATGATCCCGACTTTCATGACTCGTCTCCTTGCTCAAATGGTTGCGCTAACATTTTCAAACGTGAGCAGCGCCTGTTCACAAACCATAAACCAGCCCGGCAAAACCATGATTTGATCTACGCCAAAATCCAACAATATTTTTCACCACTCCGTGTTGACTCATGAGTTTGACCTGCCTAGCTATACGCCGTTAGCACTCAACAAGGGTGAGTGCTAACGGCCCCGAAACAGGGGTCAACGAGATTAACTTTGAGCCAAGGAGACTCGAAGATGGCATTTACACCGCTGCACGACCGCGTGGTTGTTCGTCGCGTTGAAAGCGAAGAAAAGACCGCAGGTGGTCTGATCATTCCTGAAAGCGCAAAAGAGAAACCAGCCGAAGGCCTGGTTGTTGCTGTAGGCGCGGGCGCGCGCGACGAAGACGGTGATCGTATCGCGATGGACGTCAAAGAAGGCGACAAGATCCTGTTCGGCAAATGGTCCGGCACCGAGATCACGCTGGACGGCGAAGAGCTGCTGATCATGAAAGAAAGCGACATCCTGGGCATCATCGGCTGAACCGCCGCTGTCCAGAGCAGGGCGGTGGGGTGAAACCCCACCCTACATCCTGATCTGATCGCTTCAATTTCTACTTTTTCTGAGGAGAATACACATGGCCGCTAAGGACGTGAAATTCGATACCGACGCCCGCAACCGTATGCTGGCAGGCGTCAACATTCTGGCAGATGCTGTCAAAGTGACCCTGGGCCCCAAAGGTCGCAACGTTGTTCTGGACAAGTCGTTCGGCGCACCACGCATCACCAAAGACGGTGTTTCTGTTGCCAAAGAGATCGAGCTGGAAGACAAGTTCGAGAACATGGGCGCGCAGATGGTGAAAGAAGTTGCTTCGCGCACCAATGACGAAGCCGGCGACGGCACCACCACCGCGACCGTTCTGGCACAAGCCATCGTCAAAGAAGGCTTGAAGCAGGTTGCAGCTGGCCTGAACCCAATGGACCTGAAGCGCGGCATTGACCTGGCAACTGCCAAGGTTGTTGAAGGCATCAAAGCCTCTGCTCGCCCTGTTGCAGACAGCGAAGAAGTTGCCCAGGTTGGCACCATCTCCGCAAACGGCGAAGCCGAAATCGGCCAGCAGATCGCAGACGCGATGCAGAAAGTTGGCAACGAAGGCGTTATCACCGTTGAAGAGAACAAAGGTCTGGAAACCGAGACCGATGTTGTTGAAGGCATGCAGTTCGACCGCGGTTACCTGTCGCCTTACTTTGTCACCAACGCTGACAAGATGACCACCGAGCTGGACGACTGCCTGATCCTGCTGCACGAAAAGAAACTGTCTTCTCTGCAGCCAATGGTTCCTCTGCTGGAATCTGTGATCCAGTCGCAAAAGCCTCTGTTGATCATCGCTGAAGACGTCGAAGGCGAAGCGCTGGCGACTCTGGTTGTCAACAAACTGCGTGGCGGCCTGAAAATCGCTGCTGTCAAAGCTCCTGGCTTTGGTGATCGCCGCAAGGCCATGCTGCAGGACATCGCAATTCTGACCGGTGGTCAGGTGATTGCCGAAGATCTGGGCATGAAGCTTGAATCCGTGACCATGGACATGCTGGGCACCGCCAAGAAAGTTCAGATCACCAAAGATGAAACCACCATCGTTGACGGTGCTGGTGAGAAAGCTGAGATCGAAGCACGCGTTTCCCAGATTCGCGCTCAGATCGAAGAAACCACCTCTGACTATGATCGTGAGAAGCTGCAAGAGCGCGTTGCCAAACTGGCAGGCGGTGTTGCTGTGATCCGCGTTGGCGGCATGACCGAAGTGGAAGTGAAAGAGCGCAAAGATCGTGTTGACGATGCTCTGAACGCAACCCGCGCTGCTGTTCAAGAAGGTGTCATCGTTGGTGGTGGTGTTGCCCTGGTTCAGGCCGGTAAAGCACTGGAAGGTCTGGAAGGCGCAAACGCTGACCAGAACGCCGGTATCACCATCGTTAAGAAAGCCATCGAAGCGCCTCTGCGTCAGATCGCCGAAAACGCCGGTGTTGACGGTGCGGTTGTTGCCGGCAAGGTTCGCGAAAGCGACGAAAGCTCCTTTGGCTTCAACGCTCAGACCGAAGAATATGGCGACATGTTCTCCTTTGGTGTGATCGACCCTGCCAAAGTGACCCGTACCGCTCTGGAAGATGCGGCATCGGTTGCTGGCCTGCTGATCACCACCGAAGCGATGGTTGCAGACAAGCCCGCCAAAGAAGGCGCTGCTGGCGCACCTGCAATGCCCGACATGGGCGGCATGGGCGGCATGATGTAATCAACTGGTCTTTAGACCTGTCGATAAACGACTGTGCAAAGGCGTCCTTCGGGGCGCCTTTGTCACGAGAGCGGTCTGGTTGGCTCTAACTGCGGAAAGACCGTGCGTTTTCCACATCGCGTTGTCCTGGCTTTCCTGCCACGAAATACTATTGGCAAAAAACAGACAGGGACTTCTGCTTTGGAAAGCAATCTGTTAACCTAGCTCATCTTAAGATGGAATTTCTTGGGGGACCGAATGAGCTGCCATAATCTAAGAAAAGGTTTATCTGTGAGCGTACCGGACGGGCTGCGCAAACAGCTGCTGGACATGTCTCCGGCAAACCTTCCTATGGCATATCTCGTGCGCCAATCCCTGCTAAAGGCGCTGGCCGAAGGGCTGGATTGGACGACAGATGTCGCAACCGGCTCTTCTGAGCCACTGCAAATCCCCTTGTCCCTCGAAGAGCGGATGCAGCTCTCTGAACGCATCGCAGGGCGTGATGTCAGCGAAGAGGTGGCCGCGCTGTCCCTTGTGGATGCAGCCCTGCGCCAGATGCGGTCTGATGACCAGGACGAAGCGATCTAAACGACGCTGACGCGCTCGCTAACAACTGCTGAGAAACCCTTCCCCTTGTATGGCCGGGGCAGATGGGTTTTCTGGCAGCATGACACATACAGAAAACATGGACGCCCCTTACCATGCGCGCGGTCTGCGGCTGGCTGGGGTTGACGAGGTGGGCCGTGGCCCTCTGGCGGGCCCTGTGGTGGCCTGTGCGGTGATCTTGGACCCGGATAACATCCCCGAAGGTCTGGCGGACTCCAAGAAGCTCTCAGCCAAGAAACGCGATGCGCTGGATCTTCTGATCCGCGAGACCGCTCATGTCAGCATCGCCGAGGCGACGGTCGAGGAAATCGACCAACTCAATATCCTGCAAGCCAGTATGTTGGCGATGCGCCGCGCGGTCGACGGGTTGCCGATTCGCCCCGATCACTTGCTGGTGGATGGGAATCGGTTGCCCGAGGGGCTCCCGTGCCCGGCCTCTGCAATCGTCAAGGGGGACTCTCTTTCGCAAACCATCGGAGCGGCCTCAATTGTGGCCAAAAAGTGGCGAGATGATGTCATGATCAAGATCGCGCAACACTACCCAGGATATGGGTGGGAAAAGAACGCCGGATACCCCACGAAATGTCACAAATCTGCACTCCGAGATTTGGGGGTAACCCCACACCATAGACGTTCGTTCAAGCCGGTACGCGATATCTTGTATCAAGAGTAAATCGTAACACCCTGATTAAATAAAGAATTTGACCCTGATTCGGTCATGACTCATCCTAGGCTCAACCAACGATCGCGAAAAACGCGGCATGGATTGAGGCAGAAAATGACGAAGATGATCAAGATGACGAGTGCAAATGCGCTCCCACTAAACACGATTCTGGAAGGGGATTGCGTGGAGGTTATGAACAGCCTCCCGGCCAATTCGGTCGACCTCATCTTTGCCGATCCGCCCTACAATCTGCAGCTCAAAGGCGAGCTGCACCGCCCGGATAATTCCAAGGTGGATGCCGTGGACGATCACTGGGACCAATTCAGCAGTTTTGCCGCCTATGACAAGTTCTCCCAAGACTGGCTCAAAGCGGCGCGCCGGTTGCTCAAACCCGACGGGGCAATTTGGGTAATCGGCTCTTATCACAACATTTTCCGGGTTGGGGCGGCGTTGCAAGACGCGGGTTACTGGATCCTTAATGATGTTGTCTGGCGCAAGTCGAACCCGATGCCAAACTTCCGCGGCAAACGGTTCACCAATGCGCATGAAACAATGATTTGGGCGTCCAAATCTGAGGGTGCCAAATACACCTTTAACTACGAAGCGCTGAAGGCCCTCAACGAAGGCATCCAGATGCGCAGCGATTGGGTGCTGCCGATCTGCAATGGCGGCGAGCGTCTCAAGGACGAAAACGGCGACAAGGCCCACCCGACGCAAAAGCCACACTCGCTGCTGCACCGTGTTCTGGTTGGTTCGACCAACCCTGGCGACGTTGTTTTGGACCCGTTCTTTGGCACCGGCACCACCGGCGCTGTGGCCAAGATGCTGGGTCGTGACTGGATCGGCATCGAACGCGAAGAGACTTATCGCAAGATCGCAACCAAGCGCATCAACGACATCCGCAAATTCGACAAGGACGCGTTGCAGGTTTCGACCTCAAAACGTGCCGAGCCTCGCGTGCCGTTTGGCCAATTGGTCGAGCGCGGCATGCTGCGCCCGGGCGAACAGCTTTGGTCGATGAATGGCCGTCACAAGGCCAAGGTCCGCGCCGATGGCACCCTGATTGGTGACGATATCAAGGGCTCGATCCACCAGGTTGGTGCCAAGCTTGAAGGCGCACCAAGCTGTAATGGTTGGACCTATTGGTGCTTCAAACGTGACGGCAAAACTGTTCCGATTGACGTGCTGCGCCAGCAGATCCGGGCAGAAATGAACGATCAGACGAACTGATCCGCCTCGGGTTCAAAAGTTTCAATAAATTCAAGAACACCGCCGGTGCCATGTGAGTCATCACAGGCATCTACTGGCCCCGCTTGTCCGAAAGGTTTTCCGGCAAGCGGGGCATTTTTCGTTTTGAGCGGAGCGTGTCAGTTCCAGTCGATGAAATCTTCGAACTGACCAAGGACATTGGCCCACATCTTGAAATTATCGACAAAGTTTTCGGAGGAAACGCCGTAATCGATGTTCAGATCCATCTGCAGGAACGGGTCCATTTCATCATCCAGATGCACCGTGGCATAGCGCATGTCCGAATTCCACTGATTGGCGCGTTGCAAGGACATGCCATTGGTCATGTCATAGCCAACCTGAAACTGGATCGTCCGGCAATTGGCATTATTGGTGCAGTCATAAAAGAAGATGTCGTAATTGGTTCCGTCCAGCTTGCCCTTGAGCAGCGGGTCGCCCACCTTGTCGGTTGTGATGTCGATGAAATACCCTTCGTTCTTAAGCAGCGCAGCCAGAACATTTGCGTCGGATGCATCAACGGTCGATTGTGCGGCAGCGGCGAGCGGGAGCAGAGTAAAACCTGCTGAAATCAAAAACTTGCGCATGGTGTGTCCCTTCGTGAAATGGATTATGTCCTTTACGATAGCGGCACTGTAGCAACCCAATTCTCGGGTGCCAATTCCGGTAAACCTGCCCTCACCGGTAATTATCCGGGGCACATGGTCTTTGCTTTGCCAACTGCGCATTTCTCGGTAGAACGGGCCCATGGATATTCGCGCTATTTTGATGGGCCTGCTCTTTGCGGCTATGTGGTCTTCGGCCTTCACCTCGGCGCGCATCATTGTCGCTTCTGCGCCGCCTTTGACGGCTTTGGCGCTGCGGTTTCTTTTTTCAGGTTTGATTGCGGTTGTTCTGGCCCGGTTGATGGGACAGACATGGCGGCTCACCCCTGCGCAATGGCGCGCGACAATCCTGTTCGGGATTTGTCAGAATGCGCTGTATCTGGGGTTGAATTTCGTTGCGATGCAATGGGTCGAGGCGTCTTTGGCCGCCATCGTTGCCTCGACCATGCCTTTGCTTGTGGCCTTGGCGGGCTGGATGTTTCGAAAGGACAGACCCAAACCGCTGGCCCTGTTTGGCTTGGTGGCGGGCTTGGCTGGTGTGGCGCTGATCATGGGCATTCGTCTCCAAGGCGGCGTGGATCTTGTCGGTTTGGGCTTGTGTGTGATCGGGGTTATCGCGTTGACCGTCGCCACGATGTCGCTCAAAGGGGCGCTAAGCGGCGGCAATTACATGATGATTGTCGGTCTGCAGATGCTGGTGGGGAGCGCGGTTCTCTGGCCTGCTGGGCTGCTGCTAGAGCAGGTGGTTGTCGATTGGTCTGTCTCCCTGATCCTGGCCTTTATTTACACCACCCTTGTGCCGGGCTTGGCGGCGACCGTGATCTGGGTCTTGCTTGTCAATCGCATTGGAGCCGTACGCGCCGCTACCTTTCACTTTCTTAACCCGTTTCTTGGCGTGGCCTTTGCCAGCCTGCTCTTGGGAGAGGCCTTGCAAGGGTCGGATTACCTGGGCGTTTTGATCATCGCGACCGGAATTTTGGCGGTGCAACTCTCTCGTGTTCCGGAAAAAGAACAAATTCGACCTAAATTCGGGTCGGAAAGCTGAGGGCGTCCAAGGTTTCTTAATAGCATGCCCCTACCCATTGTGCTGACCAATAGCATTCATAATGGGGAAACTGGTGATGAGCAGGTTTTCGATCCGCGCCCAAATCTTTGCATTAGCGGGGGCCTTTCTAGTCCTGATGCTGGGCGGTGCCTTGTTTGCGCTGATCAACAACACACGCGTCGCGACCTTGGTAAAGGAAACCAGCCACGCGGCCGAAGTTGATTTTCAGGTGTCAGAGGCGCTGAGCGCGGCTGAGGGCGCGCTGCTAAGTGTCCTGATGATCGACCGGGCCGAGCCTGGGGCTTATGAAACCCTGTCCGCAACCCTTTCGGCGAGTGTCTCCTCCATGGACAAAGCGCTGGCCGGTTTGCCCGAAGTCGATTTTTCCAGTGATGTGCAAGAACAAGTAACCCAAGACCTGACGATTTCCCGGTCGGAACTGGACGCACTGTTCAAAGAGATCCCGGCCTTTCAAGCGGAACAGGGTTTCAAACGGTCCCGCGATTTCCGCAACCGTGTCATCCCTCTATTGCAAGCCAAAGTGGCCCTTTTGGCGGAAAACCACAGGGTTCTGCGGCAGAATTCCGAGGCCAAAACAACCGACATGCTCAGCGTGGTTTCGGCGACAACAACCGCTGTGATTGCCGGCATCGTTGTCTCTACCATTCTTGGCATTGCTTTGGCTCTTGTCTTTGGCAAAATGCTGGCAACACCCATCCGCCGCGTAACACATTCGGTCGGGCTGATCGCGGAAAAAGACTACGCTGAGGAAATTCCAGACACCAATCGTCGCGATGAAATAGGTGAAATCATGCGCCAGTTGGATGTTTTGCGAACCAAGCTGTCCAAGGGTGAGAAAGCAGCGGCCAATGTTAAAATCGAACATGAGCGCCGCGCCGAACTGTTTGTTGAACTTGGTCACGCCATGAGCAAGCTCAAGGCAGGTGATCTGTCGGATCGGATTGAATGTGACGACTGGCAAGATCTCGGTGAAAGCTATGTCGATCTGTGTCAGGACTTCAATGACCTCGCTAATACATTGGCGGAACTGGTGAAATCTCTGCGTGATAGCGCCCGGACGGTTGAGGGGAATTCCTGCGAATTGTCCAACATGTCCAATGAAATGTCTCGCCGAGCTGAGGTGCAGGCCGCAACGCTTGAGGAATCCGCAGCGGCTTTGGATGAGTTATCGGAAAGCGTGCAGGGGGCCGCAACACGGGCGCAGGAGGCGGACGAGCAAGTGGTCGAAGGCCGCCGCCGGGCCGAAGAAGGTGGTCAGGTGATGCATCAGGCGCTGGAGGCGATGAGTTCGATCGCGAAATCATCCGATCAGATCACTCAGATCATCGGGGTCATCGATGATATCGCTTTCCAAACTAACCTCTTGGCTTTGAACGCCGGTGTCGAAGCCGCGCGCGCCGGGGAATCCGGCAAGGGCTTTGCCGTTGTGGCCTCCGAAGTGCGCGGCCTAGCGCAGCGAGCAGCGGAATCCGCAAGCGAAATCAAGGATCTCGTGCTCAACAGTACAGCTCAGGTCGAAGATGGCGAAAAGCTTGTCCAGCAGACCTCGGAAACCTTGGGATTGATCGTGGAAAGCGTGACAAACGTGTCAGAAACGGTGTCGGGAATCGCCATTTCCGCCCGAGAACAAGCCAGCGCTGTCAAAGAAATCAATGTTGGGGTTGCTGAACTTGACAAAGTCACACAGCAGAACGCGGCCATGGTCGGCGACGCTACGACCTCCAGTCAGGAATTGAGCGGTGAGGCGTCGCGACTGACAGAGCTTCTGGAACGCTTTGCCGGTGCTTCTGAACCGATGGAGGTGCATGAACCTGTCGAGTTGGATCTGGACCACGACAGTCTGGCGAATTTTGGCGGCGAAGCAGCCTCGCAAAGCAATTCCGAGCCCCAACAGGTTTCCTCGTCAGGATCTCTTGGGCAAGGGCTGAAACAGGCAGGCTCAACATCGGGGGTTGATCTTGATCTGACGCAAGACCTGGACGGGGACAACATGGACAGCAATTGGGAGAACCAGCCGACACATTCCGCGCCAGTGGATGCTGATGTGGAAACCTGGTCAGCTGACCTGCCCGAGCCAGAGCCGGTCCCAATGGACCCGCATCAGCCGGTTGCGGCCAATGCTGACCAGTGGAAAGAGTTCTGATGATGTTGACAGTTCAGGGGCGAGCCCGCCCCTGACGGTCATCAATCACGACGGCCTCAAACAGGACCGATTTTGCCGCCCGCATCGCCGATTTGACCACGATGCAACAGCAGATGATCCAGGATCACACAAGCCATCATCGCTTCGCCAACCGGCACGGCGCGAATGCCAACACAGGGGTCGTGACGCCCCTTGGTCACGATTTCGGTGTCCTGACCGTCGATTGTGATGGTCTTGCGCGTGTTCAGGATCGACGAGGTCGGCTTGACTGCAAATCGGGTGACGATTTCTTGGCCGGTCGAAATACCGCCCAGAATGCCACCTGCATGATTTGACCCGTAAACTGGCCCATCAGGGCCCATGCGGATCTCATCTGCATTGTCGGTTCCGGTCAATTCCGCCGCCGCCATGCCGTCGCCAATCTCAACCGCCTTGACCGCGTTGATCGACATCATGGCTGCCGCCAAATCCGTGTCTAGCTTGCCATAAACCGGCGCGCCCAGACCTGCTGGAACGCCGCGCGCGGTCACCTCGATGACGGCACCAACACTGTCGCCAGATTTGCGTAACCCGTCCAGGTACTCAGCCCAATCCTCGGCGGTCACCGCATCCGGGCACCAGAATGGGTTGGTGTCGATCACATCCCAGTCAAACCGCGACCGATCCATGCGGCGCGGACCCATTTGCACCATGTACCCTTTGATCTGGATACCTGGGGCCAAATGGTCCAAAGCCGCGCGCGCCAATCCGCCAGCAGCCACACGGGCCGCCGTTTCGCGGGCCGAGGAACGACCACCACCGCGATAATCGCGAATGCCGTATTTTTGCCAATAGGTGATATCCGCATGGCCGGGCCGGAATTTCTGCGAAATTTCCGAGTAATCTTTTGAGCGCTGATCGGTATTCTCGATCATCAACTGCACCGATGTTCCGGTGGTCTTGCCCTCAAAAACACCCGACAGAATCTTTACCGCATCCGGTTCGCGCCGCTGGGTGGTGAATTTGTTCTGACCCGGTTTGCGCTGATCCAGCCAGACTTGCAGCATCTCTTCGGAGATTTCCACACCCGGAGGGCAACCATCGACCGTCGCGCCCAGAGCCGGCCCATGGCTTTCACCCCAGGTCGTGACACGGAAGAGATGACCAAATGTATTCATGCTCATGGGCGGGTCTCCTTTGCCAAGCACTCCTAGGGCAGAGCGGCCAGAGCCTCAAGCGCTATTGAGGCAAAACTGCTTGCACATCCCGCCCTGTCCCCCTAGCGTCACGGCCACCTCGGGGTGCCGGTTTCCGGCTGAGATGCCTGGTCGCAAGGCCAAGGGTGAACCCGTTGAACCTGACCCGGTTAATTCCGGCGGAGGAAAGGTCCGGACTTGAGATATGTGCCGACCCCTTCGCGCCATTGTCTTGGAGGACGACCATGAAAATCACGGTGACCACCACCATGAAAGCCTTCACCTTTGTCGCGGGATGCCTGACTGCCAGCACGGCCTTGGCCGAAACGCCTGTGCTGACCGTCTACGCGCCTGACTACTTTGTGTCGGAATGGGGCCCGGGCCCCAAGATCGAAGAGCTGTTTGAAGCGCAATGCGGCTGCGACTTGCAATTCAAGCCCGGTGATCTGCTGCCACGTGTCCTGCTTGAGGGCGACAAGACCGAAGCGGATATCGTGATTGGCCTGAACACCGATGTCACCAAAAAGGCGCGCGAATCCGGGCTGTTTGCCCCGCATGGCGCGACGCTGGACGGGCTGACCCTGCCTTTGGACTGGTCGGATGACACGTTCCTGCCGTTCAACTATGGCCACACCGCTTTTATCTATGACACGACCAAGATCGACACTGCCCCGGCCAGCTTTGATGACCTTTTGAACGCGCCGGATGATCTGCGACTGGTTATTCAGGATCCACGCAGCTCGATTTCCGGTCTGGCGTTGGTGCTCTGGGTCAGTGCCGTTTATGGGGATAAAGCAGAAGAGGCCTGGGCCAAACTTGCCCCGAAAATCGTCACCGTGACGCGCGGATGGTCCGAAAGCTATGGCATGTTCACCGATGGCGAAGCTGACATGGTGCTCAGCTACACGACCTCGCCCGCCTATCACATCATCGCCGAAGGCGATGAAACCAAAAAGGCGGCGATTTTCCCGGAAGGGCATTATTTCATGGTGGAACTGGCGGCAAAAACCGCATCGACCGACCAGCCTGAGCTGGCGGATCAATTCATGGAATTTGTCCTGGGCGGCGATTTCCAGGGCATGATCGCAACAGGCAATTGGTCGATCCCCGCGGCCCTGCCGAAAGAGCAATGGCCCGAAGGGTTCCAAAAGCTGGATCTGCCAGAAAAGGTCTTGTTCTTTGACGAAAACGAAGCTGCGGCTTTGCGTGAGGATGCAATCGAGGCATGGCGCAGCGCGCTCTCGCAATAAGCGCGGGTTTGGTTCTGGCGGCGCTGACGCTGGGGCCAATCATTGCGGTATTTTATCGGGCCGGGGGCGTGTCAGCCTTCCGGCCCGGTGATCTTGAGGCGTTGCAATTCACCGTCTGGCAGGCGGTGCTGTCCGGCTTTTTCTCTGTCCTTTTGGCCATTCCAGTCGCGCGCGCGCTGGCGCGTCGCCAGTTTCCTGGGCGTGGGATTTTGATTTCCCTGATGGGGGCGCCGTTCATTTTACCCGTCATCGTCGCTGTGATGGGGTTGATTGCTGTGTTTGGCCAAAACGGTTTGTTGAATGCGAGTTTGGCGGCCTTTGGTCTGCCGAAACTCGACGTATACGGGTTGCATGGTGTCGTGCTGGCGCATGTGTTTTTCAACCTGCCACTGGCCACACGGATGTTACTACAGGCCTGGCTGGCCATTCCGGGTGAGCGGTTTCGTCTCGCGGCATCGCTGGGGCTCAGCCCCTGGGCGCGGTTTCTGACATTGGAATGGCCTCTGATCCGCCGCATTGCGCCGGGGGCCTTTGCGGTGATCTTTGTGATCTGCCTGACCAGTTTCGCGGTTGCGTTGACGCTGGGCGGAGGGCCGCGTGCCACAACGGTCGAACTGGCCATCTACCAAGCTATGCGTTTTGATTTTGATCTCGCTCGGGCGGCGACCTTGGCGATGCTGCAACTTGGCCTGGCTGTTTTTGCCGGGATCATCGCCTTGCGGCTTGCCCCGGCGCAGGGGTTTGGTGTCGGACGCGACAGGCCGGTATCCACTTGGTCCAACGGGGCCGCTTGGGCGCGCATCATGGATGCCACCTGGGTTCTCGCCGCCGCGGCTTTCCTCTTGGTTCCGCTGGCGATGGTTATCTCCAAGGGTATTCCGGGCCTGTTGGATGGGGCCGGGCAGGGGACATGGCAGGCGGCCAAGCATTCGTTGCAGGTCGCCCTGGCCTCGACCGCGCTTTGTATGCTCTGGGCTCTGCCCTTGGCCAATCGACGTGGAGAGCTGCTCTCCGTGGCTGCCATCGCCATGTCGCCATTGGTTCTGGGCACCGGGTTGTTCCTGATCCTGCGGCCTATAGTGAACCCGTTCAGCATGGCTTTGCCGGTCACAACTGTGGTCAACGCCTTGATGGCCTTGCCTTTTGCGCTGCGGATCCTGAGGCCTGAGGCCGAGACATTGGAGCAAGACTTTGGCCGTTTGCGCCAAACCTTGCGCATGAGCGGCTGGGCCTGGTTACGCCTGGTCTGGTTGCCGCGCCTGCGCCGGCCAATGGGCTTTGCCGCCGGTTTGACGGCGGCTTTGGCGATGGGGGATCTTGGCGTGATAGCGCTGTTCGCGGACCCGGATCGCGCCACGCTGCCCTTGCAGGTCTATCGTCTGATGGGGGCCTATCAGATGGAGGCTGCGGCAGGCGCAGCGCTCTTGCTGTTATTGCTGAGTTTTGGCCTGTTCTGGCTGTTTGATCGCGGGGGGCGCATTCATGCTGAGCGTTGAGAATATGGTTGTCCCGATGGACAGCTCGGATCTGTCTGGGACATTAACCTTGGCTCCGGGGCGGCGGGTGGCCGTTTTGGGGCCAAGCGGCGCGGGCAAATCGACTTTCCTCGATGCTTTGGCCGGGTTTCGCGGGCTGAAGGTGGGGCAAATCCGGTGGTCGGGCGAGGATCTGACCCGCTTGCCGCCGGATCAAAGGCCGGTGTCGATCCTGTTTCAGGACAGCAATCTGTTCCCGCATCTCAGCATCTTTCGCAATCTCACATTGGCTCTTCGCCCAGGAGGCCGGGCCGCCTCGCCACAGGATCGCTTGCGTATCGAAGGGGCGCTGAAGCGGGTGGGCCTAGAGGGCATGGGGGATCGCAAACCGGGCAGCCTGTCCGGCGGCCAACAAAGCCGCGCTGCTTTGGCACGGGTGATGCTGCAGGCGCGCCCGATCATCCTCTTGGATGAACCGTTTTCCGCCCTTGGCCCGGCACTCAAGGCGGAAATGCTGGCCTTGGTCAAAGAGGTGGCGGGCAATGTCGGGGCCTTGGTGATCATGGTCACCCACGACCCCGCAGATGCAAGCAGCTTTGCCGAAGACGTGGTGCTGGTGGCGGAAAACAAAGTACATCTGCCGGTCGCAACAGCGGCATTCTTTGCCAACCCGCCGGAGGCATATCGGGAGTATGTAGGGGTGGCTACTGAGAAGTGAGCATGGTTTGCGAAAGAAGACAGCTCAGCCCTAACAAAAAAGCCCCGCCAGATTGGCGGGGCTTTCTGTTTCGCTATACGCAAAGCTTAGTCTTTGCGGCCGTATTTGATCGGCTTCCACAGACGTTTGTTGGTCAGGTAGAGCAGGACCGACAGCACGGTCAGGAACAGAACGGCGGTGAAACCGGCCTGCTGGCGGGCCATCATCTTGGGTTCCGCTGTCCACATCAGGAAGGCGGCGATGTCCTCGGCTTCGTGGTGCAACGAGTTGGAATGGCCATCGGCATATTCCACATCTTCACCATAAAGCGGCGGTGCCATGGAGATCCAGCCACCTGGGAAAGCGGTGTTTTCGTAGAGGGTCACACCGGCTTCTTCCTTTTCCTCACCGGTATAACCGGTCAGCAAAGAGGCGATATATTCCGCGCCGCCCATGCCTTTGAACAGCTGGTTCATACCTGTGCCATAGGGGCCGTGGAAACCTGCGCGGGCCTTGGCCATCAAGGACAGGTCAGGGGCACCAGCGCCGGTATTGGCCGGGAAGAAGTCAGCAGGCTTGGCCGGACGGAAATCGCCATCGCCATCTGCCAGTTCCGGATCCCAGGTTTCAAAGTTCTGCTCCGAATAGGCGCGCACTTCGTCCTCGGTGAACTCGGGACCACCGGGGTCGCCCAGAGTCCGCAGAGGCACGTATTGCAGACCGTGGCAACTTGCGCAGACCTCGGTGTAAACCTGCAAGCCGCGCTGCAGCTGGTGCTGGTCAAACTTGCCAAACGGACCTTCGAACGAGAATTGGAAATCCTCGACATGGCCGGCACCGCCTGCCGCCATGGCGCTGGTCGCGCCAAGGGTCAAAGCAGTCAGAGCCGAAAGGGTGAGTTTTTTGAACATCTCTGTCGGTCCTCTTACTCAGCAGGTGTATCGGCAGATTTGCCGTACTGGTTGTTGAAGTCTTCTTCGATGGTCGCAGGCTGGGCCAGCGGCTTTTCGATGACACCCATCAGCGGCAGGATCACCAGGAAGTAACCGAACCAATAGGCCGACCCAATCAGCGAGAAGCTGGCATAGGGTTCTTCGGCGGGCATGGCACCCAGCCACATCAGCACGACAAAGTCGATAACCAACAGCCAGAACCACCATTTCAGCATTGGGCGGAAACGGGCGGAGCGGACCGAAGAGGTGTCCAGCCAAGGGGCCAGCGCCATAACGGCGATCGCACCGAACATTGCCACAACACCAAAAAACTTGGCGTCAACGATGCCACCGGTCACGAAGGAGACAAACTGCACCAGCCAAACGTCGGCGGTGAACGCACGCAGGATGGCGTAGAAGGGCAGGAAGTACCATTCAGGCACGATGTGTGCCGGAGTTACCAGCGGGTTCGCCTCGATGTAGTTATCGGGGTGGCCCAGATAGTTCGGCATAAAGCCGACGATGGCAAAGAACACAGCCAGGATCACAGCCAGCGCGAATACGTCTTTGATGACGTAGTAGGGCCAGAATGGAACGGTGTCTTTCTTGACCGATTCCTTGCTGTCACGACGTACTTCGACGCCTGCCGGGTTGTTGTTGCCGGTGGTGTGGAAAGCCCAGATATGGACGATCACAAGGGCGGCAATCACGAATGGCAGCAGGTAGTGCAGCGAGAAGAAGCGGTTCAGCGTGGCATTGTCCACAGCGGGCCCGCCCAGCAGCCAGGTCTGGATCGGTTCCCCGATGAACGGGATCGCGCCAAACAGGCCGGTGATCACGGTTGCCCCCCAGAAGGACATCTGACCCCAAGGCAGAACGTAGCCCATAAAGCCGGTGCCCATCATCAGGACAAAGATCAGCATCCCGACGATCCATGTGATCTCACGCGGGGCCTTGTAGGACCCGTAGTAAAGGCCACGGAACATGTGGATGTATACGGCGACAAAGAACAGCGACGCGCCGTTCATATGCAGATAGCGGATCATGTGACCGCCATTCACGTCACGCATGATGTGTTCGACCGACGCAAAGGCGTAATCGACATGCGGGGTGTAATGCATCACCAGGATGACGCCGGTCGCAATCATGTGGACCAGGCAGTAGGCCAGAACGATGCCCCAGATCCACCACCAGTTCAGGTTTTTGGGGGTGGGGATCATGATGGTGTCATAGACAAGGCCAACAACAGGCAGACGCTCGTGAAGCCATTTTTCGAAACCCGTCTTGGGTTCGTAATGATCGTGCGGAATTCCGGACATTCTTGCGCTCCCTTATCCGAGTTTGATCGTGCTGCCATCGACCCACTGGGCCGGTGGAATTGGCAGGTTTTCTGGCGCCGGACCTTTGCGGATGCGGCCGGCCAGGTCGTAGTGGGAGCCGTGGCAAGGGCAGAACCAGCCATCATATTCGCCAGCATCGCCCAATGGAACGCAGCCCAAGTGGGTGCAAACGCCCATTTGAACAACCCAGGCCTGAGGCGCTTCGCCTTCGGGGGATGGCATTGTGCGGTTGGCGTCCGAGGCGTCGGCCGCGCCGTCGCTCAGGTTGGCGTTGCGCGCCAGCGGGTCGATAACCGCTTCGCCTGCCAGAAAGGCTTCGTTCTGCTCTTTGGCTTTCGAAATCTCTTCACCGGTGCGGTGACGGATAAAGACCGGCTTGCCCAGCCATTTAACGGTCAGCTGAGTGCCTGGCTCAACGCCGGACACATCCACGCGGATGCTGGACAGGGCCAGAACATCAGCCGATGGATTCATCTGATTGACCAAGGGCCATGCGGCGGCACCAGCGGTAACTGCACCAGCGCCGGCTGTGGCGTAGTACAGAAAGTCCCTGCGGGTGCCTTCGTGATCGTCTGCTTGTGACACGAGGTTTGCTCCATTGCTATTGCTCGGGGCCGAGAGAATCGACCGCAACACAAAAGGCCGCTTGATCGGCGGCGTTTCCGGGGCGTTATTTAGCGGTCACGTTTCGGGGCGTAAAGAACACAAAGAGCTGAGTTTGCAATCAGCGCGGATGTGTCGCGGTTGCATGACAGGGGTTTGAGGCCTATCTGGCCAAGTAACGATCGGAGTATGTCCTATGACCAAACTGATTCTGACCACAGCGCTTACAAGTTCTCTGAGTTTTTCCCTTGCAGCCCCTGCTTTGGCCGAGGTTGAACTGTCCTTTTATACCGGTTGGCAAACCGCACCGCATAGCCGCGTCAAGGGCACTTTGCCCGGTGATGCTGTTGGTGGGGGTGGTGGCACGGATGCGTCCCAAACTGGTGGACCGGCTTTTGCCATTGGCGACACAACCGGCGATGCGGCCCCGGGGGCAGATTTCAACGAATTGTTCGGCTGGGAAGGTCGCTCAGGTGAATTGCCGCCCTATTATGGTGTGCGCGCAACCTGGTGGCAGAATGACAAATGGGGCTATGGCGTCGAATTTTCGCATAACAAAGTCTATGCCAACAGATCCGACCGCGAAAACCTGGGCTTTTCCCGTCTTGAGTTTACCGATGGTCTGAACATCGTTACGCTGAACGTCTCGCGCCGTTGGCAGGATCAATGGGGCAGCTTTACCCCTTATGTCAGCGGTGGTCTTGGTGTTGCCATCCCGCATGTGGATGTGCGCCATGATGCTTCGGATTCGCGCACCTATGAGTTCCAATATACCGGCCCGGCCATGCGTCTGACGGCCGGTGCCAGCTACGCCATCAATGATCGCTATTCGGTCTTTGGCGAATACCAGTTCACCTATTCCCATAACGAGGTCGATCTGGACGAGGGCGGCAGTTTTGAAACCGATATCAAGACCAATGCCTTGAATATTGGTATCTCGATGTCCTTCTGATCCGGTTGCGGATCGGTAAGAAACAAAAGGCGGGGTCGACCCCGCCTTTTTCATGTGGAGCGATCACGCAACCGGTACGGTTTCGGCCATTGATGGGCGCTCGCGGAAACTCTTTTCCCAGGCGGCCAAGGCATCGCGCCCCGCGCGCCAATTGCGGGCATCATGGCGCAGGTCCAGATAGCCCAAGGCGCAACCGACCGAGATATGTCCGATATCTAGCGGGCCATACAGGTGGCTCATCCAGCGATTGTTGAGCGCGTCCAGGGCGCGTTCGATCTTGGCCCATTGGCTGGTCAGCCAGTCGTCAAACACCAGCTCTTCGGGGCGCAGTTTGACCTCATAGGCCATGGACACAGCGCAATCCATGATACCATCGCCTGTGGCTTCCAGTGTCAGCGTGTCCCAAATCCGCTCTTCCGGGTACAGCCCGGCCTCGGCCCGCGCATCGAGAAAGCGGCAGATCACCCGGCTGTCATACAGCGTCGGCGCATCCGGGCGTGTCAGGGCCGGGATCTTGCCCAGCGGATTGGCGGTTTTCAGATCCGCATCGGTGTTCAGGGCGGTTGTCTGAATGGCGAGGTGCTCGACATCCTCCATCTGCCCGGTTTCACGCAGCAAAACGCTGACTTTGCGCACATAAGGAGAGGTGGGTGAGAAATACAACTGCATGGGTCAATCCTGTCGCGTCACTATGGTCACGGGCAAGCTAACCCGCCACGCAGGATTGGCAAGCGCCCTCAGCTGTCTTTCGCCTTTGGGTGCGTGGCCTCATAGACTTTCATCAGATGCACCTGATCCACAGCTGTATAGGCCTGGGTCGTCGAGAGCGAGGCATGCCCCAGCAACTCCTGGATTTCACGCAAATCCCCTCCGGCCTCCAGCAAATGCGTGGCAAAGCTGTGGCGCATGGCATGTGGGGTGGCGGTGGCAGGCAGGCCCAGTTGCATCCGCGCCTGTTCGGTAACCTTGCTGATCTGGCGCGGGTTCAACGGTCCGCCGCGGACACCGCGAAACACGACATCATCTGGTCCGATCTCAAAAGGGCATTGTTTGAGATAGGCATCAACCGCTTGCCGCGCGACGGGCAGCACGGGCACGATGCGCTCCTTGCCACCTTTGCCGAGGATTCGCAGCGCTTCGCCCAAGGGCAGGTCGCGACCGCGCAGGCCCAAAGCTTCGGAAATCCGCAGCCCGCAACCATAAAGCAAAGTGATCACTGCCGCATCGCGCACACCGATCCAATCCTGACGTGCTTGAACAGCCACCGTGTCGATCATCGCCTTGGCGGCATCTTCTGCCAGGGGGCGGGGCAATTTCTTTTCAAACTTTGGCGCGCGGGCCAGTAGAACAGCGGTGGGTTCAAACCCTTCGCGATCCGCCAGCCAGCGGTAGAAGTTTTTGACCGCCGACAATTTGCGCGCGACCGAGCGGGTTCCCGTGCCGGTCTGGCGCAAATGCGCCATCCAACTGCGCATGTCCCGCGTCGTCACCCGTGCCAAAGGGGTCAGGCCTTGCGGCTCGCCATGATGGGCGGTCAGAAAGGCGATGAATTCCAGAACATCGGTTTGATAGGCGGCGATAGTATTGTCTGCCGCAGCCTTGATGGCGCGAGCATGGGCCAGCCAGGTTTGCAGCGCATCCCGCGCTGCCGGGGAAATCATCACCTGTGAGGGTGCCGCGCTCACGACAGCCAGCGGCGCATGGTCCGTTCGAACACGCCAGCGAAAAAGCCCAGCAGGTCGGTGCCTTGCTGCGGCGTGAACATATGCGGGTCTTCAGACCCCAGAACCAGCAAACCGGGCAGGCGGCCCGGGCCAAAGTCAAGCTTGAGGCAGGCTTCGGACCGGATCCACTCGGCCTTGTCGCCATAAATGCGCGCATCGCCATTATGGAGCTGGCGCAAGGTCACCTGTTTCAGCGGCGCTTCGCGGCCATCGGCAACAAAGGTTTCAACAAAGCCCGGTTCGGCGACCGAAAGAACATCGCCCACCCGTTTCACCACGTTTTCCCCGTCCGAGGCGGCGGTTTCCAGAACCAGCTTGATCACATCCACCCGCAGGATTTGCGCCACTTCGGTGCCCAGATCCTTAAGGAAGGGTTCAAACTCAACCGGGTCCAGCATCCGCAGCACGGCGCGGTGGATCTGGTTGGTGCCCGCCAGATTCTCATAGGCCGCAGCGATCACCGAACGATGGGTGTCCTCCAGCCGGTCCAGCCGGGATTCCAGCCGCTCCATGGCGATGCCGCGCAAATCGATGATATTGCCACCCATGGCGCGTTCATTCGCAGCGATCAGCGCATGCATCAGATCCTTGTCGTCCAGAATCATATCCGGGCGCGAAATGATGCTTTCGCGGAGGGAATCCTCGATACGCTGCGTATTGCTCATGTCTAATGTGACCTGTGATCTGATTGCTCGGAAGCGCATAACTGTCGCCTTGGGGCGATCTTGGCGCGGGGTTGGTCCATCTTTGGCCCTTTGGGGCCGGTTCTGTCAAGGATTTCCCAAGTTTAGAGGGGACCGAAGCGCTGGACAGATGCAAAAACCCTGTCACTATGAGGGGATAGGGAGGAAGCTATGCCAAATATTTCAGCCAGCTCTGACGCCCAGACCGTCATCACCACCTTTGAAACCAGTCCGGGCACCTGCCAGGATCTGTTGGACGCTCTGCAAGACGCCTATGCGTCGTTCATTTCGAAACAGCCGGGCTTTATCGCTGCCGGGCTGCATGTGAATGACGCTCAGACGCGGATTGCCAACTATTCGCAGTGGCAAAAGCGCGAGGATTTTCAGGCGATGCTGCGCAGCGATGAAATGCGCCAGCGTAACCGGCGCATATCTGAGCTGTGTCGCACGTTCGAGCCCGTGCTCTACGACGTCGCAGCCACGTTTTAGCGTCAGGCCGCTTCGGGTGTGACTGTCACGTTCAGGCTTAGCCGGAAACCGGCTCCGCGCACGGTTTCCAACTCAACCGCATTGGCCGTTGCCTTGAGGCAAGAACGAATGTTGCAGGCATAGACGTCGAAAATCCGGGTCTCGGGTTCGCCTTCCAGACCGTAGATATGATTAAGCAGCGCATCGCGGGTCACAACCTGACCGGGGCGCAGGGCGATGAATTCGAGCATTTCGTAGATTTTTGGGCTCATCTTGACCGGGCAGCCATTGATATGCGCCATCCGTTTGTTCAGGTCGAGCCGCAGCGGTCCATAATCCACCTGCGCCATCGGGAACCCAAGGGCACGCCGGGCCACGGCCAGCAAGTGATGCAGGATCTCTTCGTTGGGCTGGGTGGGATCAATAATCGCATCCGCGCCATCGGCAAACCATTCGGCCTTTTGCTTGGAAGATGCGTCGGCGGAAAGAAGGACAACAGGTGTGCGGCCGGATGCGGCGCGAAGTTCTCGAAGCGTGATAGAGCCTTTGCCGACCTGATCGGCTTCGATCAGCACCAGGTCCGACACTCCAAGAGCGAGGAAATGGATCAAATCTTCGGGCCGGTCGGTTCGCGTCAGCAAAGTTCCGGTGCCCAGAATATCTTGTGCCAGGCTCATCATGTCCCAGCTTGTTTCAGCGATCATATAGCGCATAGGGTCGTCCTCCCGTTTCCAGAGGTCCCGGCCATTCGTGGCCCTAATGGGACCACACACATGGCGTTCGGGATCCAGATCAGCGCCTTCTGACTGCGAGATGGATCGGAAAAGCAACGTTCTGCCGCTTGGATTAGGGATAGAAACGAAATGTGCAACAAATGTGGCGCAAATACGGATTTGGTCTGACTTGTATCAAGGTTGCAAATCGGGGAACGCGGCAGGATACGGGGCAGGAGGTACAGCATCATGTACAAGAATATTCTGGTCCCGATCGCTTTTGACGACACCAAGGATGTCAAAGGTCACAAGGGTATCGAAATCGCTCAGGCCCTGGCCGCTGATGGTGCGCGGGTGACCCTGTTGCATGTGGTTGAACAAATCCCCGGCTACGCTGTCAGTTATCTACCGGCGGATTACACCGCTCAGGTCCGCAAAGCGCTTGAAAGCGAATTGCAGGATCTGGCGGCCGAAGTTCCGGGCGGCACCGGGCTTGTGGTCGAAGGGCATTCCGGCCGCACCATTCTGGACTGGGCCGAAGCGAATGACGTTGATCTGATTGTCGTCGCCTCTCACCAGCCGGGCATGCAGGATCTGCTGCTTGGCTCCACCGCAGCCAAAGTCGTGCGCCACGCGCATTGTGCGGTGCACGTGATCCGCTGACGTCTGAACGTCTTGCCCCTAGGTCTTATGGTTTGGGCAGTTGCATATCCGGCTTGGCGGTGTAGTCAAAACGCGACACCGCCTCCATCCCGTTCAGGGTGTAGGCATAGGTGAACTGCTTGGGCAGGCCCGTGGCCGGGTCCATCACATAGCTCACCTGCCATTCACTTTGATAAGGCGGCACTATGTCGATCACACCGCTGATCTGGTCATAAGTGCTCCCATCAATCTCAACATTGTCGCATTCCGCACTCAAAACATTCTCGGACTGGCCTTTGCGTGTCGCGGCCAGCCCGTCTTTGTATTGTTGCAAATCCGTGCTGTAGAGCAGCGTCCACCCGCCATTGCCATCCGCCTGATAGGTTCCGCCTTCGTAAAACAGTGTATCGGGCAGGCCCTTGGGTGTGATGGTTTTGATCAGCGAATGGGTGTCGCTCATGAATTGCTGAAAGGTGATGGTCTCGCCGCCGCCAATCTTGCCAGTTGCCTGGGCCTCATACGGGGTTTGCGTGAACAAGGGATTGGCCAGAATATCGGCCAGCCTGTCAACGCAAGGATCGGCCAAGGCGGGCAAAGGCAGGCAGGTGATGAGAGCGAGACGCATAAGAGACATGGGAAAACCTGTTGGGGGGCAATTGCCTGACCCTAACACGCCCTACGCCGCCGTCAAAATCTGTGTTTACGCTGCACATTGGGCAAACAAGGCGAGGTTTTTGGCCCCTTTGCCTTGCAACCCCCGCGCCGCCCGCCAGGATCGCAGACCAGTCTGACAGCCGAGCACAATGCGTTGGGTGTCCGAGACGTGGAAATCTTCCAGCTCTTCCATCTTTAGGCGCTGGGCAGCAGGGGCAAATTTCTCAGCGCATTCCGAAGCCGGGCGGAGTTCGATCAAAAGGTCACCCTCTTCCAGCAGCGCGGCATCGACAAAGGGCAGGGGGGCGGTTGGCTCTTGAGCTTTGTCAAAGCGGAACCCGCCAAAGGCAAACTTTTGCATATCCAGGGTCAAAAGCTGCCCCAGCGGGCTCGGGTCGGCACCAATCAGGATCGAGATCGCCATTTGGGCCTGCGCCGTGCCGACCATGCCAACCACCGGCCCCAGCACACCCGCTGTTGCGCAATTGGCGGCGCTGTCGGGCAGGTCGGGAAAGACTGCGCGCAGGCTTGGGGCGGTGCCGCAATAGGCCCCGACATAGCCCGACATGCCCAGAACCGAGGCACTGACCAAAGGTTTGCCCAACCGTTGGCAGGTGTCCGACAATATATAGGACACCGCAAAACTATCCGCCGCGTCGATCACCAGATCCACATGGGGCACGGCGTTTTCGGCGTTGGATGGGGTCAAACGGCTCAGATGCGGGTGCAGCCGCGTGGCCGGATGAGCGGCTGTCAGATGTCGCGCCGCTGCCAGCGCCTTGGCTGTGCCGATATCCTCCATCCGATAAAGCGGCTGGCGGTGCAGGTTGCTTTCCTCGACCTGGTCATCATCCATCAAGGTGATCTCACCCACTCCGGCTCCTGCCAGATACTGCAAAACCGGGCAGCCCAGGCCGCCCGCCCCCACCACCAAGACATGAGCGCGGGCCAGGGCCTGCTGCGCCTTTGTGCCGATGATCTGCTCTTGGCGGGCAAAACGGCTCATTCCACTGCGCTTTCGCAGGTTTCGATCCAGAGGCGCGTTTGCGCTTCGGGATCGGGCGCTTGTTGGATATCCGTCACAACGGCGACACTGTCGGCCCCCGCAGCCAAAACGCCCGGCACACGTTCGGGTGTCAGCCCCCCGATCGCAACCAGAGGCACGTCGCCCACACGGCGTTTCCATTCGGTGACGCGATCCAAGCCCTGCGGCCCCCATTTCATCTTTTTCAGCAAAGTTGGATAAACCGGCCCCAGCGCGACATAGTCTGGTTGTAAGGCAAGGGCGCGGTCCAGCTCGGCCTCGTCATGGGTCGACAGACCAAAGCGCACGCCCGCCCGGCGCAAGGCGGCGAAATCGGCGGTGTCCATATCCTCTTGGCCAAGGTGAACAAAATCACAGCGCTCTTCCAGCGCCAATTCCCAGTAATCGTTCACCACCAGCTGCGCCTTATGGACGGCGCAGAAATCGCGGGCGCGGATGATCTGGCGGCGCACCTCGTCCAAAGGTTGATCCTTGATCCGTAGCTGCACCAGCTTGACCCCGAGCGGGACCAGTAGTTCAAGCTGAGAGACGTGGCCAACGAGTAAGTAAAAACGGTCCATCAGAAAATCCTTCGCCTTTGACTGTTTGCACCTTCCGGATCGCTTGCGATCCGGTTCACGCCCGACCCGCCCCCCAGGGCGGGTGTGAATTTGCCTAGTCGCAGTGCCTTAAAACGTTTCGTATTTCGGAAGGTTGCAGATGCCGGAAGGCCACCCTCGGGTCTGGCGTGAACCTTGCGGTGCATCATCCCAACTCGGCCAAGCCAAGGATCGGGGTCGAGGGCACCGCCATGTCGCGCGGCTCCATCGGGTCCGCGTCAAACCCGGTCAGACCCGCCTCAATCGCCTGAACCATGGCGCAGGCCATGCCCACCGGATCGCCCGCTTTCGCCACGGCGGTGTTCAGCAGAACCGCATCCATACCCAGCTCCATCGCGCGACAGGCATCCGAGGGCCGGCCAATCCCGGCATCAACGATCAGGGGAGTATCCGGGAAATGCGCCCGCATCGCCCGCAAAGCATCGGGGTTGCGCAACCCCTGACCCGAGCCAATCGGCGCGCCCCAGGGCATCAACAGCTCACATCCCGCCTCGACCAGTTTCTCACCCACCACCAGATCATCAGTGGTGTAGGGAAAGACCTGAAACCCATCGCGGACCAGCTCCCGCGCGGCCTCGACCAGGGCAAAGACATCCGGCTGCAAAGTGTCGGAATGGCCGATCACCTCAAGCTTGATCCAATCGGTGCCAAACACCTCGCGCGCCATATGTGCGGTGGTCACGGCCTCTTGCACGCTGTGGCATCCGGCGGTGTTGGGCAGGATCTTGCAACCTGTGGCGCGCAAGCCCTCCCAGAATCCATCGCCGCTGCCCCCCGCGCTTTCGCGGCGCAGGGACACGGTGACTATCTCGGTGCCGCAGGCCTGAATGGCTTGGGTCAACACTTTGGGCGAGGGGTACTGCGCGGTGCCCAAAAGCAAGCGGTTCTTGATCTCGGTTCCGTAAAACTGCATCGCCTCAGCCCCCTTGCATTGGGGCAAGCACTTCGAGCGCGTCGCCCGGGCTCAGCGTGATCTCGACGCGCTGCTCACGCGATACAAATTGGCCGTTCAAAGCCGTGGCAATCGCCGCTGAGGTAAAGCCAAGCTCTTGCAACGCGTCCGACAAACGCTCAGCCTGAACCTCAACAGGGTTCGAATTCACTTTGATTTGCATGGGGTGTGTCCTGAAGGAGTTGCGCGCACAGCTGTTTCGCCATGGCCGGAGCCAGCAGAAACCCGTGCCGATAAAAGCCGTTCACATGGGTGGTCGCGCCGATTTGGGTCAGCCGGGGCATGTTGTCATCGAATGAGGGGCGCAGGCCGACGCCGGTTTCCAGCACCGCGGCCTCGCCCAAAGCCGGATGTAGCGCAAAGGCTGCGCCCAGCAGTTCCAGCATGGAACGCACCGTAATCGGCCCGCTTGACGAGCCTTCGATCATCGTTGCCCCGATCATATAGATCCCCTTGCCGCGTGGCACGAGGTAGAGCGGAATGCGCGGATGCAGAAAACGAATGGTGCGGGTGATTTCGACCTCATGGCTTTCGATCACGGCCATTTCCCCGCGCACCGGGCGCAGGCCCGGCAGTTTGGCCACCATGCCGCGACAATCCACGTCAACCTGAGCCGGGGCAGGGGTGTCATAGTGGATCACGACACCCAAAGCCTGCACCGCCGCCGTCAGATCGACCAAGGCTTGCCGCGGGTTGATATGGGCTTCCTCACCAAAGAACAGCCCTTGCTGAAACCGCCCTGCCAAGGCCGGTTCCTTTTTTGCAACCTCATTGGCGCTCAGCATCACGTGGTTTTCGGTACGTCGGGCAAAACGGGCAAGCTCGGCCCGGTCCCTGCCTTGTGCCACCACAAGCGTGCCGCGTTCGGTGACCTCAGTGATCTGACGCCACCAATCCAGCGCGCCAATGCCAAGGCGCACCACCTCTGGTTCTGCGGTTTCGCCCTCGCACCAGGGGGCCAACATCCCCCCGGCGAACCAACTGCACGGGTTGTCAAAGGGCGCAGATCCCAGCTCATAGACTTGGATCTCCGCCCCCCGTTTCGCCAGTTCATAAGCGCAGGCGAGGCCGGATACTCCGGCCCCAGCGATGCTGATCATTCGCCCGGCTCCAGCGCGGGCTTGGCCTCGGCCACAGGGACATAAAGCTCGCCTCCCTCGCGGAATTTGGCGGCCATCGCCTCCATGCCCTCTTTCTGCGCCTCGGCGCGAATGTCGTGGGAAATCCGCATGGAACAGAACTTCGGCCCACACATGGAACAGAAATGCGCCACCTTATGCGCCTCTTTCGGCAGGGTCTGATCGTGGAATTCACGCGCCGTGTCCGGGTCAAGCGAGAGGTTGAACTGATCCTCCCAGCGGAATTCGAACCGGGCGCGGGATAGGGCATCGTCACGGCGTTGCGCGCCGGGCAGACCCTTGGCGAGGTCGGCGGCATGGGCAGCGATCTTGTAGGTGATCACCCCGGTTTTCACGTCGTCCCGATCGGGCAGGCCCAGATGTTCCTTGGGTGTCACGTAGCACAGCATCGCGCAGCCAAACCAACCAATCATCGCCGCACCAATGCCCGAGGTGATGTGGTCATAACCCGGTGCAATATCCGTGGTCAGCGGGCCAAGCGTGTAGAACGGCGCTTCGTGGCAGCATTCCAGCTGCTTCTCCATATTCTCTTTGATCTTGTGCATGGCGACGTGGCCGGGGCCCTCGATCATCACCTGACAGTCATGTTTCCAGGCAATCTTGGTCAGCTCGCCCAGGGTTTCCAGCTCGGCAAATTGCGCTTCGTCATTGGCGTCGGCGATAGAGCCGGGGCGCAAGCCATCACCAAGGCTGAAGGACACGTCGTATTGACGGCAAATCTCGCAAATCTCTTCGAAATGCTCGTAGAGAAAGCTTTCCTTGTGGTGATGCAGGCACCATTTGGCCATGATCGAGCCACCGCGCGACACGATCCCGGTGACACGGGTGGCGGTCATCGGCACCATATGCAGGCGCACGCCGGCATGGATGGTAAAGTAATCAACGCCCTGTTCGGCCTGTTCGATCAGCGTGTCGCGGAAGACTTCCCAGGTCAGGTCTTCGGCAATGCCATTAACCTTTTCCAGCGCTTGATAGATCGGCACGGTGCCAATCGGCACGGGCGAGTTGCGGATGATCCATTCGCGGGTGTTGTGGATATTACGCCCAGTCGACAGGTCCATCACCGTATCCGCGCCCCAACGGATCGCCCAAACCAGCTTGTCGACCTCTTCCTCCATCGACGAAGTCACCGCCGAGGTGCCCATATTTGCGTTGATCTTCACCAGAAAGTTGCGACCAATCGCCATTGGCTCCAGCTCTGGGTGGTTGATATTGGCCGGGATGATCGCGCGGCCAGCCGCGATTTCGCTGCGCACAAATTCCGGTGTCACGTAATCGGGGATATTGGCCCCAAAATCATTGCCATCGCGATGGCAGGGCGAGGTTTCGCGCAATTGGTTTTCGCGGATCGCGACAAATTCCATTTCCGGCGTGATGATCCCGGCGCGGGCATAGGCCAGCTGGGTCGGGGCCTTGCCATCTATTCCGCGCAGCGGTTGCGGTTTGATCGGGAATTCCGGCGTCAGACGATCCCCTTCGACAAAGCCGTTATCCGCCGAGGTCACTTCGCGCCCCTCATAAGCTTCCACATCCCCGCGTGCCTTGATCCAATCGGCGCGCAGCGGTTCCAGACCCTGCTTGATATCGGTCAGAACATTCGGGTCCGTATACGGCCCCGAGCTGTCATAGACCGGCAGCGGCGGCTCGCCTGCGGTGGGATGGGTCGAAATTTCGCGCATGGGGACGCGGATTTCGGGGTGAAGCTCACCCGGGACATAGATCTTGCGCGATGCGGGCAATTCACCCGTGGTGATTTTCGGATTGGGGATGTTCATGTCGGTGCTCCTCAAGCGATCCACTCAAAAAGACACCAGATGAGCGTGGGCTGAGGAAAACGAGAGGGTGTACGGCCCCCTGTTTCGGTCCACACAGGTCGGGGCGTACATCTCCCCTGGCTGCGCGTCCTAGCTTCCTACGCCAGTATCAACTGGGTCAGGTTCAAAGGGTCGCGTCACCGGCACATGCCCGTCAGCCTCTCAGCCCCCTAGGCGGGGCCCCCCTGCGTGTTTTTTGCTTAGACGAGCGATGGAGGTTTGGTCAAGCTGCAAATTTTTTGTAACATTTTGAGCTTCTGGGTCTCAAAAGAGAGTGATACCCTGTCAAAGGTAAACGCAGCCTTGCAATCTTTCTGTTTGACCATAGGGTAACCGCCAGCCTGCTTTTCGGGCCGCTATACGAGATTGCCCAAACAGGTCTTGATCTTATCAAACAGTCGACAACGTGCCGACAGGGCGATAGGCTGACACGGTGCGAGGACGAATTTCGTACCTTTGGAAGTGACTCGAGACGATGCAAACGCCTGGCCCTACGAAAAACAAATCTCTCCCGATACAGCGGGTGACGCGGGGCACCGGGGCGCGGCATGTCTACGAAGTTCTGCGCAAAGAAATCCTGACCCTGCAGTTGAAACCGGGCATGCCGCTGGATGAAACCAGCCTTGCGGAACGTTTTGTGATGTCGCGCTCGCCTATTCGCGAGGCGTTGGTGCGGCTGTCGGCGGATGGGCTGGTGGACATGCTGTCCAACCGCTCGACCCTTGTGGCCCCTGTGCGGCTCGAAGAGTTCCCGCGCTATATCGAGGCACTGGATTTCCTGCAGCGAATCAACACCCGCCTGGCGGCCGAGAATCGCACCGACGAAGATCTCGACCTGATGGTCGAAAAGGCCAAAGCCTTTGAGCTGGCCATCGAGGATCGCGGGCACCTGCTGATCTCGGAAACCAATCGCGATTTCCATATGGCCATCGCGGATGCAGGCCGGAACCCGTATATGGCGCAGGCCTATGGCCGGCTCTTGGATGATGGGCGACGCATCTTGCATCTGCATATGGGTTTTTTGCAGAAATCAGAAAAAGACAACCTGCTGTCACCGGCCCATTTCGACATGATCGACGCCATCCGCGAACAGGATGTGCTTTTGGCCGATCAATTGGCGCATGAACATTCCCGGCAGTTCCATGACGGGTTTCGCAGCTTCATGACGGCGGATTACACCGAGGATTTCGAATTCGACCTGGGCTTTGATCGCGAAGACAGCTGAGCCCCTGACAGCCCGCGATAGACCAGCATCACAGAAGCTAATCATGCAACGTTTTTGCTGCTATCTTCTGCCGTATCTTAAGGGAAATAAGGGTGATGGTGGAGCCTAGCGGGATCGAACCGCTGACCTCCTGCATGCCATGCAGGCGCTCTCCCAGCTGAGCTAAGGCCCCATCATGTTTGGCTGCGTTTGCTGCCGTGAGGCGCTGATTACGCCTTGCTGCGGGCGGGATCAAGCGAAAAAATCCCGCCTCGCAAAGTTTTTTTACGACTCGTCGTCATTGCCGGGAACGTCGGCGATTTCTTCCAGAGAAACGTTATCGTCCTCTTCGTCCTCAAGCATGGTATCGTCATCGATATCCACATCGACGTCGTCATCATCGAGCAGATCGGCGTCTTCGACATCTGCTTCTTTTGCTTTGGCCGAAGCCTGGTCTTCTGCATCCGCAGCCATCAGCGATTTCTTACCGGTATCGAGGGCAACGACCTCGCCGGTATAAGGGCTGACAATGGGATCGCGGTTCAGGTCGTAAAAGCGCTTTCCGGTGGTCGGGCAAACGCGCTTGACGCCCCATTCTTCCTTGGGCATGGGTGGTCCCCTTCAACTCGTGGTCTGGTCGACAATCTGCGCCAACTGCCATAACAAGACGCCCATGTCAAAGCCTTTGCGGGCTTTTCAACGGGCAATTCAGTGTAAGGGCCATATGGGACAGATTCGCCTGCCGGGCAACCCTCCGATTGACGTTGTTTTGCGCCGTTCCGCCCGTGCGCGCCGTCTGTCCTTGCGCCTCTCGCAACTGGATGGGCGGGTGACCCTGACCTTGCCCAAGGCAGTGCCCGAATCACAAGGCCTCGCGTTTTTACGTGACAAAGAGGACTGGCTGCGCGGCCATCTCGACAAACGACAGGCCGATGTTCTGGTGGGCCTCGGCTCAGAGATCCCGATCGAGGGCGAGATGCTGCGCATTGAGCCGGGGCAGGGGCGATCGGTGCGGCGTTTGGATGACGCGCTCCTGGTGCCTGGTGATCCGGCCCGCGTGCCCGCCAAGCTCAAGGGGTGGCTGCGCACCTTGGCCCGTGATCGGCTGGCCGAGGCCTGCGATGATTTTGCCCACCGCCTGGGACGCCCCTATTCCCGTCTTACTTTGCGCGATACGCGCTCGCGCTGGGGGTCCTGTACCCATGATGGCGGGCTGATGTTTTCCTGGCGCCTGATCCTCGCCCGCCCGGAAATCCTCGACTATGTCGCCGCCCACGAGGTCGCCCATCTCGCCGAAATGAACCATTCCCCCGCCTTCTGGGCCCAAGTCGAACGCATCTATGGCGATTGGAAACCCGCCCGCGACTGGCTGCGCGCCAACGGCGCGGGTTTGCATCGGTATAAATTTGAGTGACCGTCTTATGAGAAACCTGCTTTGCTTCGTATTGGCTGCGTGGGCACTTCCTGCCTCGGCTTGCCAGGATCTTGGCGAAACAAACTATGACAGCTTAGAGACAATGGGCTCGACCGACCTGTCTTTTGGAACGGCCAACGTAACGGGTGTCGCTTTTGTGACATCTGATGCGGGTTTGACTTGTATGGATGTGTCCTATGCCAATGGGAAAGCAGAAGTTGGCGATTTTCCAACTGTATTTTCAGTCAAGACTTGCGGGGATCGGATGTTCCTCGAAGACGCACAGGACTACGTTAACAATCCCGATTTAGCAGTATTTGGCTACCAGGCGGGCGCAAGAGTAGGCTTGGGTTTGGTCAAAGACGACACGGAAGTCTCTGGATACCAGTATTTGATCCCAAGCTGCTGGGGGCCTTTCTCCCTACGATTGAATTTGGAAGACCAGGACTCTAGGAAGCAAGCTAACACCGCTTGGAAGCAGTGGGTCGATGCTATGAAACAGAACCTTTAAATGCACGTAAGCCCATCAACCAAATGAGACCCCCGGTCTTCTTTGGGCCAAAAATATCCCGGGGAGTCCCGAGCTTGCTCGGGGCGGGGCAGCGCCCCGACAACAGCCCCTCTTGACCCAACATGCGTTTGTGATCACAAACGCCTTATGCAGAACCCGAAGCCCCTCGAAACCGCCTCGGCCCATGATCGTGTCTATCGTGGGCTCAGAACCCGTATCATGCATGGGCAGATAGCGCCCGGACATGCGCTGACCCTGCGCGGCCTTGGAAAAGAGTTCGACGTCTCCATGACCCCGGCCCGCGAAGCGGTGCAGCGTCTGGTGGCCGAAGGGGCGTTGCAAATGTCGACCTCGGGGCGGGTCTCCACCCCCGAACTCAGCAATGAGCGCATCGAGGAACTCGCCGCCCTGCGCGCTCTTATCGAGGTCGAACTGGCCTCGCGCGCTTTGCCTCGCGCCCATATGGCGCTGATTGAACGCCTTCAAAGCATCAATAGTGGCATTGCCGATGTGGTCAGCAACCGGGACGCGGTTGGCTATATCCGCACCAATCTGGAATTTCACCGCACGCTTTATCTGCGCGCCCAAGCCCCGGCGATGCTGGCCATGTGCGAAACCGTCTGGCTGCAACTCGGCCCGACCATGCGCGCGCTTTACGGGCGCCTGCGCCGCACCGAAGCCCCGCAATATCACCGCCTGATCATTGCAGCCCTCAAGGCCGGGGATGAACCCGGCCTCCGTTTGGCTGTGCGGTCTGATGTGACTCAGGGCCTGCGTATGCTGGCAAACTAGGGTCAGGATGCATTGTTTTGACACCACTGGCGCAGGAAGAGCAATAAAGCAGGGGTTTTGGACGCGCAGGAACTGGCGGGGTCAATTGCAAGCGGTCAAAGCCGCTGCTTTGCAGCGCTTCCTGCGTCTGCAAGATTTACCTGATCTTGCCCCTGAGCTGCGTTACATCGCCTTGAAAGACAACCAGTATTTCTGCGTCGATGTGCCTTGTCAGGAACAAGATCAGGTAAACCAGTGGCGTCAAATCAATGCATCCTGACCCTAAGTTATGCCGCGGCCAGGGCCGTATCCATCAACGCCTTGATGGTTTTGGTCGAGGTCTGTGCCACGATGCGGCCCAGTTCCTGATCGCCTTTCAGCGCCACCAAGGTTGAGCGGCGCGGGATTTTCAGGCTTTTGACCAGATCCGAGCGGCCATATTGATCCCAATCCACGTCGATGAACACGATCTTGGCGGCGTAATCGGCATTCTTGGCCTTGAGCTGTTTGATCACCCGTTCCTGAGCGGCGCAGGTTGAACACCAGCTTGCCTTGAAATCCAGAAACACAACATCCCCGGCATCGAGATGCTTTTTCACCAACCCGGGGGTGTAATCCGTGGCGGCAATGGCAAGGCCGGGCAGGGCTGCTGCGCCTGCGGTCAAGGCAAGAAAGGAACGACGATTCATGAGAAACTCCTGTGTTACAGAGCAAGGTTAGAGGGAAACGGAAAGATCGACGAGCCAGGCAGGCAGCACTTGCAGCGCCCAGGCTTCGATCACGTGGTGCCAGCGCAGCAGCAACGCCACTCCGACAAAAATGAACACCCCGCCCAACATCGGGCGCGCCGCAACGGCCAGCCCGCGCAGCTGCGCGTTGTAGCGGCCAATCGCGCCGCGCGTGCCATAGGCAAGGCCCAGGATCAGGGTAGACACACCTAGGGCGAAAAACAGCATGATCGCGGTGACATGCAGCAGCCCTTCGCCTTGCGAGGCCAAAGCAATGGCACCGCCCAAAGTCGGACCGATACAGGGGCTCCAAACCGCCCCAAGCAGCAGCCCGCCCAAAAACTGGCCGCGCAGACTAGCGCGGTCCACATCATCCATCGAGGCATCAGCGCGGGCCGACATGCCCGCTGTCGCCCCAGCCAGCACTTCGCCCGCTTGCGGGATCAACAAGGCGAGACCGAACAGGATCATCAACACCGCCCCGGCATCCGAGATCATTTGCACATCAATGCCCAGCAGGTGGCCAAAGGCGGTGACGCCAACGCCCAAGGCAACAAAGCTCAGCGACAAACCGGCAGCCATCGCCACAGGCCCCATCCGCCCGGATTGCAAGGCTCCGGCGATGACAATCGGCAGGATCGGCACCACGCAAGGGTTGATCAGGGTTAACAGGCCAGCGCCATAGGCAAATACATATTCCATGCTGCATGTATCGCTCACAGCGACAGAGCTGTCACTTAAACCTATGCGCACTGGCGGTCACATCGCTGTGTGCAATGTTGCAAAATCCGCGACTGGTGCTTTGATCCGCCTTCCGCCATGTTGGCGCAAATTGCACGGATCACAACAGATTGGATAAGACATGAGCATCAGAACCACCTCTGGCCGCGCCACCCGCTATGACAGCGTTCTGGACACGGTCGGCGACACCCCGGTGATCAAAATCAACCGCATCGCGCCCGAGCATGTGAATGTCTATGTCAAGGCCGAGGCCTTCAATCCCGGCGGTTCGGTCAAGGACCGTCTGGCATTGAACATCATCGAAGCCGCCGAGCGTGACGGACGCTTGACACCCGGCATGACTGTGGTCGAGGCAACCTCGGGCAATACCGGTATCGGCCTGGCCATGGTCTGCGCCGCCAAGGGCTATCCTTTGGTCATCACCATGTCCGAGGCCTTTTCGGTCGAGCGCCGCCGCCTTATGCGCTTTCTTGGGGCCAAGGTTGTGCTGACGCCCAAGGCGCAAAAGGGCTTTGGTATGTATACCAAGGCCAAGGAACTGGCCGAGGCCAATGGCTGGTTTCTGGCCTCGCAGTTTGAGACTGCCGATAATGCCGATATCCACGAAAACACCACCGCACGCGAGATCCTGGCCGATTTCGCCGATATGAGGCTCGATTATTTTGTTACGGGCTATGGCACTGGCGGGACCGTGTCCGGTGTGGGGAGGGCGTTGCGGCGGGAGAGCCCGGACACAATGATCATTCTCGCGGAACCCGCCAATGCAGCACTGGTCAGCTCGGGCTATATCAACACCCGCAACGCGTCCAATCAGGCCACCGAAAGCCACCCGAATTTTGAACCTCACCCCATCCAGGGCTGGACGCCTGACTTCATTCCCTTTGTGCTGCAAGAGGCGATGGATGACGAGCTTTATGATCAAGTGCTGAAAACCCCCGGCCCCGATGGCATCGCCTGGTCTCGTCGCCTCGCTGCGGAAGAGGGTATTTTCTGCGGTATCTCTGCCGGGGCCAGCTTTGCCGCCGCTATGGAGATTGCCAAAGACGCCCGCGCTGGTTCCAACATCCTGGTGATGCTGCCCGATACGGGCGAACGTTATCTCTCAACGCCGCTGTTTGACGGGGTGCCCGAAGTGATGAGCGACGAAGAAATCGCCATCTCGCAATCGACGCCATCCGCTCAGATGGAGTGATCGCGAACAAAACGCAATCAGGGCGGCACAGCAGGTCTGTGAGGCTGGGCCGTCCTGCCTCGGCGCTCATGGTGTCGCTTCGACCAAGGGCAGGCGGTTCTTGCGATGTCGGCGGGTCAGGCTTTCTTTTTGATGACCGCGCAACACCGGGCGCACTGGATCGGGCTGCGTTAAGGAAGCCGCAGTTTGCGGGTAGATCGTCGCCAATTCCTCCCAAAGCTCCGACCCCAGCAATTCCCGCACTTGCGGCCCGGGAAGCAGCGTTTCAGCCGGAGCCCCCTCGGCAAAAACCACCTCATGCGCGTCGCACAGGATGTGAAAATATCGGATCTGGCCGGGCCGGGTGTCCTGATGAATGCCACGCATATCGGTCAGCTTTTTGGCGGCAACCAACACTTCTCTCCTGCCGGTCATGCGCTGGGCGATGGCAGATCGCACAAGCATCCTATGCTGTGGTGAAACGAACAGGGGGCGATGCGGAATACCCGGACCCAGCGCATTGGCCGCGATACGGATGGGTTGCAGCGCTGGGCTGCGCGTCAGTGTCGACGCTCCAATCCAGCGGATCCGTTGTGGGCCGTGATCCTGCGTGATCACCTGATCACCGTGGTTCAACCTTTCGACCTTGCGTTCGCCAGTCGGGGTCAGAATACGCGTGCCCTCGGCAAAACAGATGGTGACGGTATTGTCCTGATCCAGGTTGATCATGACGTCATCGCCCGACGGGCTCCAATCAAGATTGCGGATCTGTATCGACGAGATGTCCGGCAGGTCGCCAACCGTATCGTCAATCGCCGCAAAATAGCGATCCGACCCGCCTCCTACCGGCGAGGCGACGATGAACACAATCTGCGAAGAGCTGCCATTGCCAGACAAGTCAACCGAAGACCCGCCACCATCATAAGTGACCGTTACGTCATTGAAACTGCCATCTGGCGCGACAAGTTGGATATTGTAGTCCACCCCGTCGATGGTCAGGGTGCCGCCATTGCCGCTAAAAGTCTCGTTCAGCTCTTGAATTTCGGTTGCACTGTTCGACGCGTCCCCATCGGTATAGGTCGCGTTGTCGACAAGCCCAATGATGTCGCCACCGCCACCCGCAGCAGTGGTAAAGGTTGCATTGGCATTCAGCGACGATAGTTCGACGAGGTCATAAAGCGGTGTGTTACTTGCGCCCATTCAACGCCCCTACAGTTTTGGCAGAGTGTTGATCTTGCGACCTAATTTCCGGTTAAGGCGCGCGAGGTTTTTCGTGTCAAAGGCGTGCCTTTTGACAGGCTGAGCCTAAACATGCTGCCCGCCATTGATCTCGATCTCGGTGCCGGTGACATAGCTCGATTGATCCGAGCACAGGTAATAGATCACATCCGCCACTTCGCTGGGCTGCCCCAGCCGTTGCATCGGCAGCGCCTCGACGATCTTTTCGGTGCCCGGCGACAGGATTGATGTCTCCACCTCTCCCGGTGCAATCGCATTGACCCGGACACCCAGCGGGCCAAAATCATGGGCCATTTCGCGGGTCAAAGCCGCCAAAGCCGCCTTGGACGTGGCATAGGCCGCCCCGGCAAACGGGTGCACCCGAGACCCCGCGATCGAGGTTACATTGACAACCGATCCCTTGGCCGCCGCCAGTTCCTCGCGCAATCCGCGCGCCAGCACGACCGAGGCGAAAAAGTTGACGTGAAACACCTTGCCCCAATCCATGATGTCGGTGGTAAAGGTGTTCAGCCGCTCACCATTCGGCCCCTTGGGGGAAATCCCGGCATTGTTGACCAACCCATGCAACGGCCCATCCAGCCGCTCGCGGATCAGTTCAACCGCGTTGATCGTGTCTGCGGGGTCAGACAGGTTCAACTGGATATGGTTGCGTTCGCCATCAGGCCAGGGGCAGGCCGGATCATGCGGCTGACGCGAACAGGTCAGCACCCGCCATCCTTCACGCGAAAACCGTTTCACCGTGGCATGGCCAATCCCGCGGCTCGCCCCGGTCAAAAGCAGCGTCTTTTGCATGTGAAACCCTCTACCTCGACAGCGTTGCTATCTGGCAAAGGTGGTCCCGAATGCAGGGTGTTGCAACCACAAAAGGCGCGCCCATCTCTGGATCGCGCCTTTGTTTATTCTTCTTGTGTAACGGTTTAGGCCGCCAACCCGCGCGAGCCGATCTCAAGGAATTTCTTGCGCCGTGCTGCGATCAGCTCTGCGCCTGACATGTCCTTAAGCTCACCCAACATGCCAGAAATCGCATTGCCGACTGCTGTGATGGCTGCCTCTTTGTCACGATGCGCCCCGCCCAGTGGTTCGGGGATCACGCGATCTGCCACGCCCAGCTGATAAAGATCAGCGGCGGTCAGGCGCAGCGCTTCGGCCGCATCGCGCATCTTTTCCGCGTCCTTCCACAGGATCGAGGCACAGCCCTCGGGCGTGATGACCGAATAGACCGAGTGTTCCAGCATCGCCACGCGGTTGCCCGCCGCAAAGGCCACAGCCCCGCCCGAGCCACCTTCACCGATCACCACGCAGACCAGTGGCACGCCAATCTCAAGGCATTTCTCGGTTGAACGGGCAATCGCCTCGGATTGGCCGCGCTCTTCGGCACCCCGACCCGGATAGGCACCGGGAGTGTCCACCAGCGTCACCACCGGCAGACCAAAGCGGCCAGCCATCTCCATCAGGCGCACCGCCTTGCGATAGCCTTCGGGGCGGGCCATGCCGAAATTGCGTTTGATCCGGCTTTGGGTGTCGTCACCCTTTTCCTGACCAATCACCATGACCGGCTGATCGTTAAAGCGCGCCAAGCCACCCATCACCGCCAGGTCATCGGCAAAGTTGCGATCCCCGGCCAGTGGGGTGAATTCGGTGAACAGCGCCTCGATGTAATCTTTGCAATGGGGGCGGTCCGGGTGGCGGGCCACCTGACACTTACGCCAGGGCGTCAGCTTTTCATACAGCTCTTTTTTCAGCTCTTCGGCCTTGCGATCCAGCGCCTCGGCCTCTTCCTCGATATCCATCTCCTCATTGCCCCGCGCCATCGCGCGCAGCTCTTCTGCCTTGCCTTCAATTTCGGCCAGGGGTTTTTCGAAGTCGAGGTAATGTGCCATTCGCTGCTCCATTGGATGTTGCTGCTATATGGCGTGGCTTTTCTCGGGATGCAACTTTGTCGCATGAGATCTTGGGCCAATCTGCCCAAAAAACTGGCGCAGCTGCATATAGCAAGACTTGTCCATTCCAGATCAGGCATGCCTGATGGTGGAACAAGGAGGCAGAACATGAACCAGCATTACGAGGCCCGGCTGCGCCGCGTCGTTCAATACATCTTTGACAATCCCGGAGGGGATCTGTCGCTGGATGCCTTGGCCGATATCGCCTGCATGTCGCGCTTTCACTGGCACCGGGTCTATCACGCCATGACCGGCGAGACCTGTGCCCAGGCCGTGCGCCGCATTCGTGCACATCGTGCCGCCTGCTGGCTGGTTCAGCGCGATTGGTCAATTGATGAGATCGCCAAACGCGCCGGTTATGACAACAGCCAAAGCTTTGCCCGCTCGTTCCGCAAACGTTTTGGCATGACACCGGCGGCCTTTCGGGCCGCGGGGCAGGCCAAGGCACCAGACGTCACTTTGCGAATAGGACATAGCACCATGTTTAACGTTGACCTCCAAGACCTCCCCGCCCGCCGCCTCGCCGCGATCCGCCATACCGGTGCTTATCTCGAAAGCGGGCGGGCCTATGAACAGGTCGCGGCGATCTTTGCCACCAACAATCTCTGGCCGCAGGCGCGCGGCATGGCGGGCATCTATTATGATGACCCCGACAGCACGCCCGAGGCCGAGCTGCGCTGCGATTGCGGCGTTCAGGTCGAGGCTGATTTTGACATGCCCGACAGCCTACAAGACGTGGCGATTCAGGGCGGGCGCTATGCGGTTCTGATCCACAAGGGGCCTTATTCCGGGCTCAAGGCGGCCTATGACTATCTCTACGGTCCTTGGCTGGCTGAAAACGGTCATGAACCCGCCGACGCCCCGAGCTATGAACGCTATCTGAACTCGCCCCAAGATACCGCGCCCGCCGATCTGATCACCGAGATCTGTATGCCACTGGCGTCATAATTCCTGACCGCACGGCCTCATGCTGATTTTAGCTGGTTGGGCGGTTTACCCGCCCAGCAGCACCGGCATCATCGACACCACCAGCAATGCCGCCATGGTCCAGTTGAACAGCCGCAACCGTTCAGGCCGCGCCAACAGCTTGCGCACTCCGGTGCCCAGCACCGTCCAGGTCGTCGCCGACCCTGTGCCGATCACAGCATAGGTCCCGGCCACCCACAGCACGGCGCTCAAATCCCGGCTGGTGGCATAAAGCGTGATCGCCCCCAGCGCCATGGACCAGGCCTTGGGGTTGAGCCATTGAAACCCGGCGGCCTGCAGGAAACTCAAAGGCTTGGCATCACTTGGCGCGTCTGCTGGGGGCGCAGAATGCGCGATCTTCCAGGCCAGCCACAGGATGTAAGCGACCGAAAAGATCTTGAGCACCAGATAGCTCGGCGGCCAGGCGTCAAACAATTGCATCGCGCCCAGACCCACCAGGATGATCATAAACGGAAAGCCATAGGCGACCCCGGTCATATGCGGGATGGACCGGCGCAGCCCAAAATTCGCGCCCGAGCTCATCAGCATCAGGTTATTGGGGCCCGGGGTAAACACGGTGGAAAAGGCAAAGAGCGCAAGCGCAAGCAAGATTTCATAAGTCATGGCGCAATAATTGCGCGCATGACGGGGCTAGAGGTTGCAAATTGCGTCATCTGCGGTCTAGATTTGCAACTTATGTCAGATCTGGATGAAATCGACCGCAAGATATTGCGCGCGCTCTTGGCGGATGGCCGGCAAAGCAACCTTGCTTTGGCAGACCGTGTCGGCCTGTCCCCCTCCGCCTGCCTGCGCCGCGTGGCCGCTTTGGAAAAACGCGGGGTGATCACCGGGTATCGCGCCGTGCTGGACCCCGTCAAGACCGGTATCGGCTTTCTCGCCTATGTCACTGTCGGCTTGAACCTGCACACCAAAGAAGCGCAGCGCGCCTTTGAACGCGCGATGGAGGCCGCCCCCGAAGTGCGCGAATGCCACAATATCACCGGTGTGGTGGAATATCTGCTGCGGGTCGAAGTCGCTGATCTACCCAGTTACAAGCATTTCCACAACGAAGTGCTCGGCACCCTGCCACAGGTGAATTCCATCACCTCCTACGTGGTCATGGGCTCGCCCAAGGACGAACGCGCCTAGACAAGGTTTCTTTGGGCCAAAAATATCCCGGGGAGTCCTGAGCCCGCTCAGGACGGGGCAGCGCCCCAAACCCCCTATCCACATGCGCCAATCCCTGCTAGTTACGGGCACAAACCCACCCTCAGCCCATGGCAGGACAATGTAATCTTGATGAAAAACCGGTTCGGATCTCTGTCAGCTTCTGTTTGATCCCCTCCCGCCAGGCCCCGTGCCTCGGTGACAGGTTTTTCTGTGCCTCACCTTATCAAGATTTGTCCTTTATTCGTGCTGAGACCTCTCATGAAACTGTTGAAATTCCCGCGCACGCGCCATCTCTCTGGCTCGTGCCTGCAAACGGGCGATACGCCCGATCATCTGCCAATGGCCGCCCTCTCGGGCGTGCCGCTTATCGTTGAGGAAAAGCTCGACGGTGCCAATGCGGCTGTGTCTTTTGACCCGTCCGGCCAGCTTCTGCTGCAAAGCCGGGGCCATTACCTGACCGGTGGCGGGCGCGAGCGCCATTTTGCCCTGTTCAAAACCTGGGCGGCGACCCATCAGACCCGTTTGTTTCAGGTTTTGGGCGCGCGTTACGTCATGTATGGCGAATGGATGTATGCCAAGCACACCTGCTTTTACGACACCCTGCCGCACTACTTTCTCGAATTCGATCTCTTTGATCGCGAAAAGCGTGTGTTCCTCTCCACCAATGCCCGGCGGGCTGTGCTGGCAGGCTTGCCTGTCATGCCTGTTCCGATCTTGCACAATGGCCCATTGGCCAAACCTGCCGATCTCCAGAGCTTGATCAACACCAGCCTCTATAAATCACCCCCATGGCGCGCGGCGTTGATGCGCGCCGCCGAGGCCAGCCATAGCCGCGCCGAACTGGTCGCTAAACAGACAGAAGACAGCGATCTGGCTGAGGGGCTTTATGTCAAACAGGAAGAGGGCGACCAGGTGGTTGCGCGCTACAAATTTGTGCGTGACGGGTTTCGCCAAACCATCACCGCCTCTGATGGCCATTGGCAATCACGCCCGATCTTGCCCAATGGGCTTGCCCCGGGTGTGGATATTCTGGCGCAGACCCTTGGCGGGAAAGGGGCCTATGATGAGACTTAACTCTTCACATTCCTTTCAGCAGCTTCTGGATCTTGTCCCACCCGTTGGCCAATCGCCGAATTGGGCCGCGCTATGGGGGCTTTGGCCCGAGCTGGGCGTGCTGGATACCTGCCCGCAAGACCCAATTCATCATGGCGAGGGCGATGTCGGCACCCATACGCGCTTGGTGGTCGAGGCATTGCTGACCCTGCCGGGTTGGCAAATCCTTGACCCGGATCGCCGGGCGCTCTTGTTCTGGACGGCCATGCTGCATGACATCGGCAAACCCGCCACCACCCGGCACGAGGCCGGTCGCATCACCTCGCGCGGTCATTCCCGTGTCGGGGCTGCGATCGCGCGTCATCTGCTGGGCCGGGCGCGGGTGCCGTTTCATTGGCGAGAGGCGCTTTGCGCCTTGATCCGGTCACATCAACTGCCCTTTTGGTTGCTTGATCGCCCTGATCCGCCACGCTTGGCCATCGAAACCTCGCTGACCTGTCGCGCCGATCTTTTGTGTCTTCACGCACAGGCGGATGCTTTGGGGCGGATTTGCGCGGATCAAGCCGCGATACTGGACAATACCGCGCTCAGCCTTGCTCAGTTTGAGGAGTTGGGCTGCGCCGACCAGCCCTTTGACTTTGCCTCGGATGCCGCGCGGATTGAATACCTGAACCGCGAGGGGCGCGACCCGACCTATGCGCCGCATGAGCAATTCGGCAGCGATGTTGTTCTGATGTCCGGTTTGCCCGGCGCGGGGAAAGACACATGGATCGTGCGGAACCTGCCTGACCTGCCCATGATCAGCCTTGATGAGATTCGGGGCGAGATGGGCGTGCCTCCGAGCGCAAACCAAGGGCCCGTTGCGCAGGAAGGGATGGCGCGCGCTCGGGTGTTCCTGCACATGGGGCAGGGGTTTGTCTGGAATGCCACCAATGTCACACGGCAACAGCGGGCGCGGCTGCTCAACCTGTTTCACAGCTATGGGGCACGGACGCGAATTGTCTATATCGAGCCGGACTGGCAGGAGGTGTTTGTGCAAAACCGCCAACGCAAGGAGGCGGTGCCGGAAACCGTCATTTACGCGCTTCTTCGCAAGCTGGAACCACCCGACCTGCGCGAGGCCCATCAGGTGACATTTGTCGTCCCCAAAACCTCAGAGACGGGGTGATATCGCATAAAGGCAATATGTCCGATTCAAAGATAGAATCGGACATATTGGCTGTTGTCGGAAATTATTTTGGGCGTACGCAGCGCTGCTTAGGAGGCCGCGATCAGCTCGGCCTGCGCCACGATCACCTCGGCCTGTTTGATTGAGGCGATGTCGACCAGACGGCCTTTGTAAACGGTTGCGCCTTCGCCATTGGCCTTGGCCTGCTCCATCGCGGCGAGAATTTCGCGGGCTTCGGTGACCGCTTCTTCGGATGGGGTAAAGACCTGATTTGCCAGCGCAATTTGCTTGGGGTGGATGGCCCATTTGCCGACCATACCCAGCGTGGCCGAGCGTTTCGCCTGGGCGATATAGCCCTCATCATCGCTGAAATCACCGAACGGACCGTCAACCGGGAGCACACCATGGGTGCGGCAGGCGGCCACAATCGCGGCCTGCGCCCAGTGCCATGGGTCGGACCAATGCTTTTCGCCTTCACGCAACATATAGTAGTTTTCTTGCGTGCCACCAATACCAGTGGTCTGCATTCCCATGCTGGCGGCAAAGTCAGCGGCCCCAAGGCTCATGGCCTGCAGGCGCGGGGAGGAGGCGGCGATCTCTTCGACATGGGCGATACCAGCGGCGGATTCGATGATCACCTCAAAGCTGATCGGCTTGCTGCGGCCTTTGGCGGCCTCAATCGCGGTGACGAGCGCGTCAACCGCGTAAACGTCTGCAGCACAACCAACTTTTGGGATCATGATCTGGTCGAGACGGTCGCCAGCTTGCTCCAGAACATCGACCACATCGCGATACCAATAGGGGGTGTCCAGCCCGTTGATGCGCACGGACATGTATTTGTTGCCCCAATCAACGGTGTTCAGCGCCTCGATCACATTGGCGCGTGCGGCGTCTTTGTCAGATGGGGCGACGGAATCTTCGAGGTCGAGATTGATGACATCCGCAGCCGACGCGGCCATTTTGGGGAAGAGTTTGGTATTGGAACCCGGGCCAAAGAGTTGGCAGCGGTTCGGACGGGCCGGGGCGGCGGGCTGAATGCGGAAGCTCATGCTGGAATCCTTTCGGCAAGGAAATTTCTATTTCTTGCCTGTGAGGGTTATTAAATTGCGCAATGCTGCGCAAGCAAAAAGAGAGATCCGCGACCTTCTGCGCTGCAGCGGCGGGAGAATCTTGCACTATTTGATAATTTGCCCAAGGAATCTTCGAAAGTTTGATAGATTGCGGGTCAACTAGAGAGGATATCCCAGAAAACGCAGGCCAAGCTCCTCATGCTGCGATTTAGGGGAAACGCTATGATTGAAACACCATATCTCTTGTTCCTCGGCGATGCGCCGGACATGTTGGCCGCCAAAGTTGCGATCGGTATTCGCGATTGGCGCCCGGAAAATGCCGTTGGCCAGATTCGTCTGCCCGGTTGCGGGGCCGATCTGGGGCTGACCGACATGACCTTGGCCGAAGCCAAATCTGCGGGGGCCAAAACCTTGGTCATCGGCGTGGCCAACCGTGGCGGCGTGATTTCGGAAGCTTGGAAAGGTGTTCTGATTGAAGCGCTGGAAATGGGTTTTGACCTGGCTTCTGGCCTGCACAGCCTGCTGCGCGACGAAGGCGACCTGGTTGCCGCTGCGCAAACCCATGGCGGTACGCTGCACGATGTGCGTGTGCCGACCGTAGGCTACCCAATTGCCAATGGCGTGAAACGTACAGGCAAGCGCTGCTTGGCTGTCGGCACTGACTGTTCCGTGGGTAAGATGTATACGGCGATGGCGATGGAAGCAGAAATGCAGAAGCGCGGCATGAAAACCACCTTCCGTGCCACGGGCCAGACCGGGATTTTGATCACCGGGCATGGCGTGCCCCTGGATGCCGTTATTGCAGATTTCATGGCCGGGTCGATTGAATACCTGACCCCCGATAATGATGACGATCACTGGGATCTGATCGAAGGTCAGGGATCGTTGTTCCACGTATCTTATTCGGGCGTGACCATGGCGCTTGTGCATGGTGGTCAGCCTGATGCGCTGATCCTGTGCCACGAGCCGACCCGTGAGCACATGCGCGGGTTGCCTGGCGTCAGCCTGCCATCTTTGGAAGAGTTGCGTGACACGGCCCTGCCATTGGCGCGCAAGTCGAACCCGGCCTGCGAAGTTGTTGGCATTTCGGTGAATACTCAGAACCTGAGTGAAGAGGATGCGGTGGCCTACCTGAAAGAGGTCGAGGATCGTATGGGCCTGCCAGCCGTTGATCCGTACCGCCATGGCGCGGGCCGTCTTGTGGATGCGCTGAACGCGATCTAAACCTGCATTGGAGGGTGGGTGACGCTCGTGCAAAGCACATCGCCCCACCCGCCCTCCCGCAGGGCTCATTGACTTTGAAGGATAATTTTATGATCACTGTCACGCGTGATGTTTTCAAACTGGCGCAAGCCTTTACCATTTCGCGTGGCTCGCGCACCGAAGCCAAGGTTCTGACCGTCGCGGTGACCCGGGATGGGGTGACGGGATATGGTGAATGTGTGCCCTATGCGCGCTATGATGAGACATTGGACAGTGTGACAGCCGAGATCGAAGGTCTGCCAGAGGACGTGACGCGTGTTGCCTTGCAAGCGCTTTTGCCGGCGGGGGCTGCGCGCAACGCGGTGGATTGTGCGCTTTGGGATTTGGAAGCCAAGCAAGCCGGAAAGCGGATTTGGGACCTGATCGGGGTTGAAAAGCCGGGCCCTGAAATCACCGCTTATACCTTGTCTTTGGACACGCCAGAGAATATGGAACAGGCCGCGCGCGACAATGCCCATCGTCCTTTGTTGAAAATCAAGCTGGGCACACCGGATGACATGCCGCGGCTTGAAGCGGTGCGCCGCGGCGCGCCCGAGGCCAAGATCATCGTGGATGCCAATGAAGGTTGGAGTGCTGAGGTTTATACCGAACTGGCCCCACATCTGGTGCGGCTGGGCGTCGCCTTGGTTGAGCAGCCTTTGCCTGCCGGTGAGGATGACGCCCTGATCGGGATGGACCGTCCTGTGCCGGTTTGCGCCGACGAAAGCTGCCATGACCGCGCCAGCCTGCCCAAGCTCAAGGGCAAATATGACGTCGTCAATATCAAGCTCGACAAGACCGGCGGTTTGACCGAGGCGTTGGAACTGCGCAGGGCGGCCCTGGCCGAAGGGTATGACATCATGGTGGGCTGCATGGTTGGGTCGAGCCTTGCCATGGCTCCGGCGACGCTGCTGGCGCAGGGGGTTATGGTGACAGACCTTGACGGCCCGCTGCTTCTGGCCGAAGACCGGGACACGCCGTTGCTTTTTGATGCGGCGGGGGTTCATCCGCCGGAGAAAGCGCTGTGGGGCTAAACACCAAGTGGGACATTCTGGAAGAGCGCCTGCTGTCTGACAATTGGGCGATGCTCAAGACCACGCGGCTGAGATTCCAGTTTTCCGATGGCGCAGTGTCAGAGCAATGGCGCGAAACCTATGATCGCGGCGATGGCGCGACGATCCTGCCTTATGATCCCATGCGTCGCCATGTTTTGCTGGCGCGGCAGTTTCGTTGGCCGGTCGCTTATAATTATGATGGTGATCCGCACCTGATCGAAGCCGCAGCCGGATTGCTGGACGGGGTTGCCCCGGAGCAACGGATTTGTGAAGAGGCGCAGGAAGAGCTGGGATTGGCTTTGACTGCCCCAGAATTCCTGTTTGACCTCTATTCCTCGCCGGGATCTATCACCGAACGCATGCACTATTTCGCCGCGCAATACAGCGCAGACGAAGCGCAGCAAAAATTCGGAGGTCTTCGCGATGAGGGCGAAGAAATCGAAATTCTCGACTTGCCGCTGGGTGAGGCTTTGGCCATGATCGGCGATGGCCGCATCCGCGATGCAAAAACCGTTATCTTGCTGCAATATGCAGCGCTTCATCTCATGCCGGAGACCAAGACATGACACGCACCGTTTACGTGAACGGAGATTACCTGCCCGAAACCGAAGCCAAAGTATCGATCTTTGACCGGGCGTTCCTGATGGCGGATGGTGTCTATGAAGTCACCAGCGTGCTGGGCGGCAAGTTGATTGACTTTGATGGCCATATCAAACGGTTGGAGCGGTCCTTGAACGAGTTGGACATGCCCAAGCCTGAGGCGTTTGACGATCTGCTCGATATTCACCGCAAACTGGTCGAGATCAACGAGATCGACGAGGGCATGATCTATCTGCAGGTCACCCGTGGCGCCGCCTCGGATCGTGATTTCGTTTTCCCTGACCCCGAAGAGGTCAAGCCAACCGTTGTTCTGTTCACCCAGAACAAGCCCGGTTTGGCCGATAGCCCGGCCGCCAAGACCGGGATCAAGGTGATCTCGATCGAGGATGTGCGTTGGGGGCGTCGTGACATCAAGACCACGCAGTTGCTCTACCCGTCCATGGGCAAGATGATGGCCAAGAAAGCCGGTTGCGATGATGCTTGGCTGGTCGAGGATGGCTTTGTGACCGAGGGCACCTCGAACAACGCCTATTTCATCAAAGGCAACAAGATCGTAACCCGCGCCCTGTCTACTGACATCTTGCATGGGATCACCCGCGCTGCCGTGCTGCGTTTCGCGCGCGAGGCACAGATGGAAGTCGAAGAGCGCAACTTTACCATCGAAGAGGCACAGGGCGCGGATGAGGCCTTTATCACCTCGGCTTCGACTTTCGTGATGCCTGTGGTCGAGATCGACGGCAAAGCCATTGGCGATGGTGTTCCTGGCACCCGTGCGGCGCGCCTGCGCGAGATCTATCTGGACGAAAGCCGCAAGGCGGCGATCTAAGCCAAAACATTGCGCGATTTCTTTGCCATAATCGCGATCATTCTGGCGGTGATCGGGCTGGGTGTGTTTCAGGTTCCTGATGAAAACGCCCTGGTTGCCGCCGGGATAAAGGCCGCCGCAGATGGGGCGGTCTATCAGGAAAAACATCCCGTGCGGATAACGGTCAAAGGGCGGGAAATCACCGCCTCGGGCCGGGTGGAGACCGAAGCAGAGGCGCGCAGCATCGAGGCGCGCCTTACTGCTTTGGATGGGGTGGAAAAAGTGATCGGAGACTGGGTTATCCTGCCCAATGCCGACCCGTTTGACATTCGTTTCAAGGTGCAGGACGGGCAGGTTTCGGTCGCAGGTTTTGTTCCGGATGAGCCAAGCAAGGCCGCCATTTTGGCGGCTCTTGCGCTGCAAGAGGCTGATCTGACGGTTGCGGCGGGAGTGCCTGATCGCGATTGGGCTGAGGTTGCCCATCGCTTGGCGCAGGACATGCCCCGTTTGATGCAGGGCGAGGCGCAGTTGACAGGGCGCAGTGTGCAGATAACCGGGCAAATCCATTTGCCGACGCAAAAGAAAGCATTGGAACAACGCTGGGTCGCTTTGCCCGAGGGCTATAAGAGTGCGACGGATCTGCGCGCGGTAGATGATGGCCTGCCGTACCACGTCACCCTAACGCGGGATGCAATCATGGGGGCAAGCGCCGCCGGGAAGCTGCCGCCGGATGTCCTGCCCGAGGCGTTGTCACCTTTTGCAGCTGATTTCACGCACGCACCTTTCGCCTTGGATTACCCCGGATTTGAGCAGGCCCTGGAGCTGGGCCTGTCCCTGTTTGCCCCTGTGCCCCATGGCAGCCTGTCGGTCACGCCCGGTGTGATTTTTGTGCAGGGCGGCCCTTTGTCGGCGGACCAAATCGCGGGTTTGACCCAGCGCGCGGATGAAGCCCCTGACGGGTACACGGTTCAACTGGCCCTTGTCCCAGAAGGTGATGGCAAAGCGCTGACGCTCACCGCGTCCTGGGATGGCGCGCAATTGGCGCTGCGCGGTCATGTTCCGGCAAATTTCTGGATCGAGGCAGAAGCGAAAGGCCTGTCGCCTGAGGAATATCTGGCAAGGCAGGCGGGCTTTGCCGAGACGGTTTCGGCCAGATTGAGCTTTGCCCCGCATCCTGATCTCGGGAATTGGTCGGAACCGTTTTGGCGGGCTTTGCCAGCTTTGGCAGCGCTCAATCAAGGCGAGTTGAGCCTGAGTGATGGCAATATCCAGATCACCGGCACCGCAAAAAATCCCGCTGCACGGCGCAAAGCGGCGCAGGTCCTGGGGCAAGCTGGAACCATGTCTGTCCTGCTCCAAGATGATGGCGCGCCCGCTCGGTTCTCCGTTACCTATGACGCGGCCACTGGCGGCACGATTACAGGCAAGCTGCCCGCAGGCCTGACGCCAGACACTCTGACCGAGGCTTTCGGGCTCCCCTCTTTGCGCGGCACGGTTCGGGTCGCGCCTGACGGTGACGGTAGGGAAGTGTTGGCCCGCCTGGCGAGTTTGTCCGACTGGATGGATCTTGTTGACGGGTTCACGTTGGATTTTGACGAAGGTCAGACATCGCTTACGGTGTTGGCCTTGCCCGGAATGGAGGCGGGCGCGTTGCAGGAACGGATGCGCGGGGCTTTGCCTGGCCTGACCGTTCACGTCGATACCGCCGCTGCCCCCTTGGAAGGAACGAGGCGCAGGCATGTGTTTCTGGACGAGGCTCAGGTGTTTTCCGGCGGCTATTGGCTGCCTTCGCTCAGCTTTGAACCCAGTGTCGAAGCCTGCACCCACCAAAGCCGCGCTGCGCCCGAAATCCCCTTTGAACGCGGGCAATTCATCCCCGCCTTTCGCAGCTATTGGCCGCTGGCCCATCACGCTGCGGTGGCCCGGCAATGCGCGCGGTTTGGCGGCAAAACCGGGGTGATTTCTGCCCAAGTCAGTGTGTCCGGGATACCGGCGCTTAATCGGCAGCTCAGCCGTCGCCGCGCCGAAGCGGTGCGTCAGGCACTGATTGAGCGCGGGATTGGTGAGGACAAATTGCAAACGCGCCCGGCGGATGATTTGGCTGGCCCGGATCGCATTGTTATTGGCTGGGAATAAGGGGCGGGCAATTCAGGCCCACTCCACATCACCCAAAAAGATATAGCCCGCGCCGTAGATTGTCTTGATCAGGCGCGGGTTTTTCGGGTCTTCCTTTAGCTTGGTGCGCAGGCGTGAAATGCGCACATCCATGGCGCGATCAAAGCTTTCTCCGGCGGCACCACCCAGGGTTTCCTGCATATGGGCGCGGGAAATCAGGCGTTTGGGGCTTTGCAAGAACAGGCGCAGCACCTCGCCTTCGGCATGGCTGAACGGGGTTTCATCGCCGGATTGATCCACCAGCGCATAACGGTCAAAATGCGCTGTCCAGCCGTTGAAATGCGCGGTATCCCCTTGCGGTGCCGACGATTTCGGGCCGCGCAGACGGGCGCGGATACGGGCGACGACCTCGGCGGGATCAAAGGGTTTTATGATGTAATCATCTGCCCCGAGCTCGAGTCCGGTGATCTTGTCCTGCACCTGCGCACGTCCCGAAATGATGATGATCGTCGCGCCCTGTTCCAGAGCCAGACGGTGGACCACAGACAGCCCGTCACGATCCGGCAGGCCGAGATCGACAAGGCAGACATCCGGCGTGGTTCGGCGCAGGGCGGCTTCGAATTCGGTGGCGCGGGCAAAGGTCAGGGTGCGAAAACCGGCCTCGGTCAGCGCTTCGGAGAGCATATCGCGAATGGCGGGTTCATCATCGAGAATGGTGACGAGGGCGCTCATTTCTGATCCTTTCCAAGGCCGAGAAACCGGGTCAATGCCTGCGCGTCAAAGGGTTTGGCCAAAACGGGCACACGGGCACGGGCCTTTTCGTGCAAAGGGTGGTCGGGCGGCAATGAGGTCATCAGCCGCAAGGGCAGATTGGGCAGATGATCAGCCAAATCCAGGCCGGGTTCCTCACCCTCCAGCGAAATATCCGACAGGACAAGGACAATATCGGGCAGGTCTTGCGCCAGGGCGCGGGCCTCGGCGACAGAGGCGGCCTCGACCACGGTGAATTCCAGATCGGTGAGCATTTCGCGCACCGATGTGCGGATATCGGGGCTGTCTTCGACCAACAAGACCAGCCCGGCCTTGGGCAGATTTATGGCGCGGCGCAGTGGCAAGCGCAACCGGATCTCGGCCCCGGTGGCGGTGTTGGACAGGCGCATGTCGCCGCCCGCAAGCTTGGTCATGTCATAGACCATGGCCAGGCCGAGGCCCGAACCTTCGCCGCCTTTGGTGGTAAAAAACGGGTCAAGCGCGTGGTCGAGCGCCTCTTCGCTGAAACCAGGACCAGTATCGGTGACGCTGATTTGCAACCAGGTGTCTTTGAATTCTTGCGCGATCACCCGAATGGTGCCGACATCTTTGCAGGCATCGCGGGCGTTGAGGATCAGGTTCAGCAGCGCGTCCTGAAGCAAACCGTGATCGACCATAAGCCGATTCTGGGTCTCGTCGGCGACCTGTAATGTGATGCCAGAGGGCAGGGACGGGGTCGCGAGGGTTTGCAAGTCGCTTAAGAACGGGCCAAGCGCCAGCGCCTCGGGTTGCCAGCGGCGATGGGCGGTGATGTCGGCAATGCGGTTCAGCAATCGGCCACCGCGGCGCGCGGCCTGAAGCGTGGCGGCGATGAGCGGTTCGGCATTGGAGCCGAGATACATGCGTTCCAGTTTCGATTGCATGCCCAGAATAATGGTCAGCAGGTTGGAAAAATCATGCGCCATGCCGCTGGTCAGCTGCGCGGCCATTTCACGTCGGCGGGTCTGTTGCAGGGCGGCGCGGGTCTGGGTTTCTTCGGTGACATCCTGCGAGAGGATATAGACCCCGGGTTCCAGCGGATCGGGGGTAAAGACGACGCGAATGCGGCGGGACGAGGCCTCGTGTGTAAACTCAAAGGTGTTTTGCCGCCCCTCGAGTGCCGCTTCGAAATGTGGGAGGATCTTGGCATAGGCCTGTTTGCCCAAGGCATCGCTGAAGTGACGTCCGACGATAGAGGCCGGACGACCGGGCATCACCATATGCAGGCGACGGTTGGAAAAGGTGTAGCGGCCATTGGCATCGACCCGGGCGATATGGGCGGGCATCATTTCGGTGGTGAGGCGGGTGCGCGCCTCCATCTCGGTCAATTCGCGCCGCGCCTCCATCAGGGCCTTGTTGGTGGCGGCGAGGGCGCGGTTGGTGGCCGAAAGCTCTTCGGACCGTTTCAGGACTTCTTCTGATAGTTGTTCCGAGCGGGTGCGCAGCAGGCGCTCCTGAGCCTTGGTTTCCGTAATGTCGGTATAGACCGTGACCCATCCGCCCTGCGGAAGCGGAGCCCCTTCGATGGAAAGCATGCGACCGTTGGAGCGGGTGCGCTCGACATAATGGGGTTGAAAGGCGAGTGCGGTTTCCACGCGGTCCTGGACGAAGCTTTCGACGTCATCCACCTCGCCATATTCGCCTTTGCCAACCAGATGTCGGATGGTGTCGGCAAAGGAAGCCCCGGGCGTGGTGAGCTCTTTGGGGAGGTTGAACATTTCGGCAAAGGGCGCGTTGCAGACGGCCAGCTTCAGGTCGCTGTCATAGATCGACAGGGCCTGTTGGATGAGGTTCAAACCGGCTTGGGTGAGGGCTTGGTTGGTCATGGGGATGTCGGGTGCCGCTTGTCCTTTGGACATCGCCCCACCCACCATCCCGCAAGATCGTGAAAGCATCGATGTTGCGTCAAAGCGGCAGGCTCTGCCCTGTGTTCTATCCCCAGAGTAACGCCGTTTTTCCGGCGAGGCCAAGGGCAATCGAAGCGCTGTTACAATTCGTAAGATTTGGGAAATGTTCAGGAAAAAGTTGACCGGGAAGTTAGAGCCTGACCAAAATGGTGACAGAATCGTTTCAACGATCAGACCCGCGAAACGGGGTCACTGATTTGGTACCGGTTGAGGAGCCGGTATTAGGGAGGACAAAACGTGGCTGGATTGGCTGAGGGCACAGATGGGCTGTGCTCGGTACCTGCATTATTGCAGCGCAACGTCGAAAAGTTCGGCGACCGACCCGCTTATCGGGAAAAGGAATTCGGGATCTGGCAAAGCTGGACCTGGAAAGAAACCTCGGACGAGATTGAAGCGCTGGCGCTTGGTCTGCTGAACCTTGGGGTGAATTCAGGGGATCATGTGGCGATTATCGGCCGCAACCGTCCGTATCTGTATTGGTCGATGTTGGCGTCCCAAATGGTGGGCGCGGTGCCTGTGCCGCTCTATCAGGATGCGGTCGCCGAAGAGATGGAATATGTGCTGTCCCATTGCGGCGCGCGGTTTGTCATCGCGGCGGATCAGGAGCAGGTCGACAAGGTTATCGATATCCAAGAGCACCTGCATCAATTCGAACATATGCTCTATGTCGATCCACGCGGGATGCGCAAATACGACCACCGCAGGTTGCACCAGTTCAGCCATGTGCAGGATCAGGGCCGGGCGGCCTATGATGAATATATCGAAGAGTTAAAATCACGCCGCGCCGCGCTGACTTATGACAGCACATGCGTGATGCTCTACACCTCGGGGACCACCGGGAAGCCCAAGGGCGTGGTTCTGTCGAACCGCAATATTGTCGAGACGGCCAAGGCAAGTTCGGAATTTGACAGTCTGAGTGAGAAAGAAGAGATCCTGGCCTATCTGCCGATGGCCTGGGTTGGGGATTTCATCTTTTCACTGGGGCAGGCTTATTGGTCGGGCTTCTGCGTGAATTGCCCGGAAAGCGCCGAGACGATGATGACGGATCTGCGCGAGATCGCCCCGAGCTATTATTTCGCGCCGCCAGCGGTGTTCGAGGGGCAGCTGACGCAGATCATGATCCGGATGGAGGATGCGGGCAGCTTTAAGCGAAAGATGTTCCACTATTTCATGGACCATGCCCGCAAGGTTGGCCCTGACTTGTTGGAGGGCAAGCCGGTCGGGTTGTTCGACCGGTTGAAATATGCGCTGGGCGAATTCACCACCTATGGTCCGCTGAAGAACGCGCTCGGCTTTTCCAAGGTACGGATCGGATATACGGCGGGCGAGGCGATTGGACCGGAACTGTTTGATTTCTATCGCTCTTTGGGGATCAACCTGAAGCAGCTTTATGGCCAGACCGAGGCGACGGTGTTTATCACCCAGCAGCCTGATGGCGAGGTGCGCTCGGACACGGTTGGGGTGCCAAGCCCTGGGGTCGAGGTGAAGATCGCAGAGAGCGGAGAGGTTTATTACCGGTCCCCCGGTGTGTTTGTAGAATACTACAACAATGCCGAAAGCACCGCCGGTACCAAGGATGCCGAGGGCTGGGTGGCGACCGGGGATGCTGGGTTCTTTGAGAAGGATACGGGGCATCTGCGCATCATCGACCGGATCAAGGATGTCGGCAAAATGTCCGATGGGGCAATGTTTGCGCCGAAATATGTTGAGAACAAGCTGAAGTTCTATCCGGATATTCTTGAGGTAGTCGTGTTTGGCGCCGGCAAGGATCGGTGCACGGCCTTTGTGAATATTGACCTGACAGCCGTGGGCAACTGGGCCGAGCGTAACAACATCGCCTATGCCTCTTATCAGGAACTGGCTGGGCATCCTCAGGTGCTGGATACGATCCAGAGCCATATCGAGGAGACCAATATCTCGATCGCGCAGGATGATATGTTGGCGGGTTGTCAGATCCACCGGTTCCTGGTGCTTCACAAAGAACTGGATGCGGATGACGGCGAGTTGACCCGGACCAAGAAGGTGCGGCGCAAGATCATTGGTGAGAAATTCGGTGATCTGGTTGAGGCGCTCTATGGCGGCAAGGATGAGGTCTATACCGAGACTGAGGTCACCTATGAGGATGGCCGCAAAGGCAAGATCACCGCGACCTTGCAGATCCGCGACACCAAAGTGCAACCGATTGCCACAAAGATGGCTGCGGAATGAGGGGTGACGCGCGTGCAAGGCACGACGCCCCACCCACCATCCCGCAAGGCATCCCACTGATGGGGTGCGAGAATTCAGAGAGAAGAAGGTCGCATGACAGAGACTGAAGGATACGTCACCGCAGACGGTCGTCAGATTGGCGGCGTGCTGATGGAGCTGAAGGATATCACGTTGAAATTCGGCGGGGTGACGGCGATCAGCGATATTTCGTTCGACATCCATGAGGGCGAGATCCGCGCCATAATTGGGCCGAACGGGGCGGGCAAAAGCTCGATGCTCAACATCATCTCGGGGTTCTATACGCCGACAATTGGGGAGCTTTGGTACAAAGGCAAAAAGCGCCCGCAGATGCGTCCCTATGAAGTTGCACGCATGGGCGTGGCGCGGACGTTCCAGAACATCGCCTTGTTTGAGGGGATGACGGTGCTGGATAACGTCATGACCGGCCGTCTGACCCATATGAAAGCCGGGATTGGGGCCCAGGCTTTGTGGTGGGGCAAGGCGCGGGATGAAGAGGTTGCGAACCGTGAAAAGGTTGAGGAGGTCATTGATTTCCTTGAGATCCAGAACATCCGCAAGACCCCGGTGGGTCGCCTGCCCTATGGGTTGAAGAAGCGGGTGGAACTGGCGCGGGCCTTGGCGGCAGAGCCGAGCATTTTGCTGCTGGATGAACCCATGGCCGGGATGAACGTTGAGGAGAAAGAGGACATGAGCCGTTTTATCCTGGATGTGAATGACGAATTTGGCACCACGATCTGCCTGATCGAACACGATATGGGCGTGGTGATGGATCTGAGCGACCGAGTGGTCGTGATGGATTACGGCAAGAAGATCGGTGACGGCCCGCCTGATGAGGTGCGCAACAATCAAGACGTGATCGACGCCTATCTTGGCGTTCCGCATTAACTGGGGGCAAACATGCTGAAAGACATCTTCATAACGCCGTTTGCCGACATGTTTTCGGCACCGGATTTCCTGCTGCAGGTGCTGTGGGAAGGGCTGGTTTCGGGTATCCTTTATGCGCTGATCGCGCTGGGCTTTGTTCTGATCTTCCGCTCAAGCCGGATTTTCAACTTTGCTCAAGGCATCATGGTTGTGTTTGCCGCGCTGACGCTGGTGGGGCTACATGCGATGGGCATCCCCGCTTGGATCTCGGTCGTGCTGACGCTGGGCGTGATGTTCGTGCTGGCGGTCAGCATTGAACGCATCGTGCTGCGCCCGCTGGTCGGGCAGCCTGACATTATCCTGTTCATGGCCACCATCGGCATCACCCTGTTCTTGATTGGCGGCGGTGAGATCATCTTTGGCGGTGAAAACAAGGTCATGATCTCAGAAGAGCTGGGCATTCCAACCGGCGACACGGTGTTGGAGCCTTGGGGCGGTCTGTTGATCCTGCAACACCTTGATATCACGGTTGTTGTTGTGGCGACGGCGCTGGTGGCGGCTTTGTTGGCCTTCCTGAATTATACCCAGATGGGCCGGGCGATCCGGGCGCTGGGGGATGACCATCAGGCGGCTTTGTCCGTCGGGATCAGCCTGCAAACCGTTTGGGTTCTGGTCTGGTTCATCGCTGGCATCATCGCGCTGGTCACAGGGATTGCCTGGGGCGCGCGCGCCGGGGTGAGCTTTGCCCTTGAGGTTATCGCCTACAAAGCCCTGCCGGTTCTGATGCTGGGCGGTCTCGAAAGCATCACGGGCGCAATCATCGGCGGTCTGATGATCGGTATTCTGGAAAAGCTGTTCGAAATCTACTGGGGCCAGCCTTTGCTGGGCGGCAACACGGAAACCTGGTTCGCCTTTGTGTTGGCGCTGGTCGTATTGCTCTTCCGCCCGCAAGGTCTGTTTGGGGAGAAGATCATCGAACGGGTCTAGGGCAGCGCGGGGCGCGCAACCTTAGAAATTCGAGAAAACATTCATGACAAAGAACGCAACCAGCAAAACGGCACAGACGGCCAAGGACGTCATAAAGGAAATGCCGAAATAGAAGGAAACGATGGTAACCGCGATCAAACCCAAGATGATGGAGACCAGCACGGTGGTCAGCGTGTCAGACATGACATCCCGGCCAAAGCGCATGAGGGCTTCGCCAAAGGTTTTGGGTCGCGGTTCGTTTCTGTCGCTGCGTTCGAAAAGGTCAAAGATCATAGAAAGCACCTGTGATTGATCGTCATGAGCGCAACCTGCCCGGGAAATCGGGCAAGACTATGGACAAACCGCGGAATGGCGCGGGCACCTTGGGAGGGGTGTGAATGGCAAAACTGATTGCAATTCTGAATGTCATCGCCTGGGGCGGGTTCTGGGCCTTTGGCTTTCTCGCGGTTAGCGCGGGAACCGAGGTCACCAACCAAACCACCATTGCTGTGATCCTGGCCGTTATTGGCGCGGCTTGCGGGTTGTGGTGCTGGCTCTGGCTGGTGCGCCATTCTGAACAGATTGGATATGCCAAACCCGCCAACCGTGTTTTCAAGACCGATGAGGAGATGGTCTGATGCTTTATCGTACCGCAGGTCAGTTCAAGACCAGCTACAAATCCGATCAGGCGCTGTTCCCGATCAAACAAGACGCGTTTCTGCTGGGGGTGATCCTGCTTTTTGCGGTGGTGATCTTTCCGCTGACCGCTTCTGAATTCGCCTTTCAGACCATTCTGATCCCGATCCTGATCTATTCGCTGGCGGCATTGGGCCTGAATATTCTGACCGGATTTGCCGGGCAGCTGAGCCTAGGTACGGCGGCGTTCATGGGTGTGGGCGCTTATGCCTGTTACAAGATGGTCACCTTGATGCCGTGGATGAACCCGATTGTGGCGATCCTGCTTTCGGGCGTCTTTAGCGCCGGGGTGGGCGTGGCTTTTGGTATTCCGTCCTTGCGGATCAAAGGGTTTTACCTCGCGATTGCCACGCTTGCCGCACAGTTCTTTCTGGTTTGGCTGTTTGAGAAATGGGCCTGGCTGTATAACTACAACGCCTCTGGCGCGATTCAGGTACCGAACCTCGATATGTTCGGTGTCTATATCGCCGGTCCGCAGGCGAGCTCGGTCGTGCAGTATTTCGTTGTGCTGTTCATCGTCGCCTTGCTGACCATGGTCTGCATCAACCTGACCCGTGGCAATCTGGGCCGGACCTGGAAAGCGACGCGCGATATGGACATTGCCGCCGAACTCATCGGGATCAACCTGATGAAATCCAAGCTGACCGCCTTTGCCGTTTCATCCTATATTGTTGGCGTTGCCGGGGCGCTGTTCGTCTTTATGTGGCGCGGTGCGGCTGAGCCGAACCTCTTTGACATCCCGCTCAGCTTCCGCGTGCTGTTCATCGCCATCATCGGGGGCCTTGGCTCGATCATGGGCAATTTCCTTGGCGCGATCCTGATTGTCGGTCTGCCGGTGATCCTGAACCTTGTGCCTGGCGCGCTGGGTATTCCGATCAGCTCGGCCACCGTCGAACATCTCAACATCATGATTGTCGGCAGCCTGATCATTTTCTTCCTGATCGTAGAGCCGCACGGGTTGGCACAACTTTGGCGCCTGATCCGCGAAAAACTCATTATCTGGCCCTTCCCGCACTAAGCGGGGGCGGCTCAACAAAACCAAGACTTGCAACAACACGACATCAAAATCCATGGGAGGAGAAAAGATGAAGAACTTTGCAAAACTGGCAGCGGCCGCCGTTGTGGCATCCGTGGTCGCCGGCGCGGCGGTGGCCGATGGCCTGTATACGCCGAACCTCAGCTATCGCACCGGTCCGTTTGCGGCCACCGGCATTCCGCTGATGAATGGCCAGAAAGACTATATGGCCATGCTGAACGCCCGTGACGGCGGCGTTGGCGGCGTCAAGATCGACTTTGAAGAATGCGAAACCGGTTATTCGACCGAAAAAGGCGTTGAGTGCTACGAAAAGACCAAAGGCAAGGCCATCGTGACCCAGCCCTGGTCGACCGGCATCACCCTGCAGGTTCTGCCAAAAACCAACGTGGACATGATCCCGATCCTGGCTCCGGGCTATGGTTTCTCGCCTATGATGGATGGCAAAACCTTCCAATGGGCGTTCAACATGCCATCCGGTTACTGGGATGGTGCGGATATGATCCTGCAATTCCTGGCCTCTGAGGGTGACCTGAAGGGCAAAAAGGTCGCCTTCCTGCACCTTGACCACCCTTATGGCAAAGAGCCGCTGCCGCTGCTGGAAGCCAAGGCTGAGACCATGGGTTATGAGCTGCTGCCGATCCCGGTTGGCCTGAAAGAGATGCAGAACCAGTCGGCCCAGTGGCTGCAAATCCGCCGCGAGCGTCCGGATTATGTGGTCATGTGGGGCTGGGGCGCGATGAACGCCGGTGCCATCACCGAAGCGGTGAAGACCAAGTTCGACATGTCCAAGATGATCGGTGTTTGGTGGTCCGGCCATGATGCGGATCTGGCCATCGTTGGCGACAAGGGCAAAGGTTACAAGTCGATTAGCTGGTCCTTCCCGGATGCTGCATCGGGTGTCATGGCCGACGTAAAAAAATACGTTGTAGATGCCGGTGCCTCTGAATCCAACGAAACCGAAATGCAGGGCGTGTTCTATGGCCGTGGTCTGGTCATGTCGATGATCCTGGCCGAAGGCATCAAGGTTGCTCAGGAAAAGTATGAGACCGCCGAGATCAACGCCGAACAGCTGCGTTGGGGCCTGGAAAACATCAACATCACCGAGGAACGTCTGGCCGAGCTGGGCATGTCCGGCATGGTTGCTCCGTTCTCCACATCCTGCTCGAACCACACCGGGAACTCCGGCGGTTGGATGCTGGAATGGGATGGTGCCAAGTTTGTCAAAGTGTCTGACCACCTGGTTCCTGACACCTCGGCCTATGCGGATATCGTCAAAGCCAAGGCGGCAGAATATGCCGAAGCCAACGCACCTTGGGCTGTGAACGAGGCCTGCGAGGGTTAAACCTTGCAACTCTTTCTGCTGGCGGGGGACCGCCAGCAGATGCCCTTGAACGAGAGCTGAAATCTGATGAAAATCTTTGTTTTTCTCCTTGCTGCTGCGCTCCAGTTGATCACTCCCGAAGTCGCTTTCGCAAAAAGCAGCCTCGCGGAAGGGGTCGGCCGTATGGAGCTGCAATCGGCGAAGAAAAAGCACAGCTACGCCCGGGTGAAGTTTTCTGATGGGCAGATGGTGGAACGCTTTACCGTGAAAGCAGGCGATTGCCCGCGAAGAAATGGCGATTGCAAAACAGATCGGGAACGGTCTGAGTTTTCCGCCAAACGCACAGGAATTCGCCCCGGTGATGAAATGTGGTACGCATGGTCCTTTTTCCTTCCGAAAGAGTTCCCAAAACTACGCAAACGCGACACCACCTACACCTTCGGGCAAATCCATCAGCGAGATAAGAGCGGGCCGGAACTTTTGTTTCACCTGTTCCCGGATGGGTTCTTTGTGAACCTCTCCAACCCTTACAAGCTTGACGGCGATCCAATGAACCCAATCGGATCTTTCAAGGAAATCCGTCTTGCCAGCCAAAAGCAACTGACCAACCGTTGGACGAGGATCAAGGTCAACGCCAAATGGTCACGTGGGGAAGACGGATTTATCCATGTCTGGATGAATGGAAAACGCGTGTGGTCCTATCAAGGGGCAACCACCAATTCCAACGGGGAATTGTATTTTAAGTACGGGCTTTACCGAGCCTTTGTCAGCCGCTGCGGCGGGCCTTGCCCGGACGCAACCATCTACTATCGAAATGTTCGCCAAGGGCGATCTGAGGCGGAGGTCAACTGATCATGCTGGATGCAGCACCAACCAAAGAGACTCTTCTTGAGGTCAATAATATCGAGGTGATCTACAATCACGTGATCCTTGTTCTGAAAGGCGTCAGCCTGAATGTAAAAAAAGGCGGGATCACGGCTTTGCTCGGCGGGAATGGCGCGGGCAAGACCACGACGCTCAAGGCGATTTCCAACCTGCTGCATTCCGAACGGGGCGAGGTGACCAAAGGCTCGATCGTCTATCAGGGCGAAAGCGTTCAGGATCTGGATCCGGCGCAGTTGGTCAAGCGTGGCGTGATCCAGGTCATGGAGGGGCGTCACTGTTTTGAGCACTTGACCGTGGAGGAAAACCTGCTGACCGGTGCCTATACGCGCAAAGATGGCAAAGGTGCGATCGAGAGCGATCTGGAGATGGTCTACAACTATTTCCCACGTCTTAAGGAGCGCCGCCGCTCGCAAGCCGGTTACACGTCAGGCGGTGAACAGCAGATGGTTGCGATCGGTCGCGCGCTGATGTCGCGCCCGGAAACCGTGTTGTTGGATGAGCCATCCATGGGTCTGGCCCCACAATTGGTTGAGCAGATCTTTGAGATCGTGAAATCGGTCAACGAGAATGAAGGCGTGTCTTTCCTCTTGGCGGAACAGAACACCAATGTGGCGCTGAAATACGCCCATTACGGCTATATTCTGGAAAATGGTCGCGTGGTGATGGACGGGCTTGCCGCTGAGTTGCGCGAGAACCCGGATGTCAAAGAATTCTACCTCGGCGTCTCGGATGATGGGCGTAAGAGTTTCCGCGATGTGCGGTCTTATCGCCGTCGCAAACGGTGGCTGGCCTAACGTCCAAACTCCACCGTAACCCTGCAATTTAACGATGACGTGCCACGTCAGGAGGTCAAGCGTGTTCCGACGCTTTCATTTCTGCTATCCGCTCAAGGGCCTCTTCCCTTGTGTTGCGAATGTTAGGACGAAACTCCTGACTGGTCGCGCGTTGGCGGATCTCGTCTTCGGTTTCGCTGCCCGGGGCAAAGCGGACGGTGCCCAGCGAGTGGGCCTTGTTCAAGGTTTTGCCCCGATGGGCGAATTGCACCCAGGCACCGGGTTCAATTTTGCAGTCCTCGTAATTGATCAGAAAGTACCACTTGTCCTGACCCGACTGGGCGATCTTGTCACGGATTTGGTCATAAAGATCGTTCGCATCGCGACCATGATACAGCGTGAGGTGGCTCAGATCGGCCTCCATAATGCCGGTGCTTGGGTCAAAGCTGATCCTATCAGACAAAGCATCCGCGCTGTGATTGGGGGTGTTTTCCGCCCCTTCGCTGCGTCGCGACGGCAGTTTGCGGATCCTTTCAATCGCGTCCTCGCGATTGTTGAACAGGTTGGGATCAAAATTTTCGGTCTGCGCAGCGGCGGAAATACGGGCCGCGGTTTCCTCGGAGGCATCAAAGCGCACGGTGCCCATACTATGAGCAAGGTTCAATGCCTTGCCACGTTTGGCATAGGCGGGCCAGGCGCTTTGGTCGACCTGAAGCCCGTGCAAGTTCACCAAAAAGAACCAATGCTTGTGCCCGCTTTGGGCGATGCAGTCTTCGATACAGTCATAGGCCGCATTGACGCTCCGACTGTCCGGGAAATGAAAGCCGTAAAAATTGACCTCCATCGCCTGAAGGTCGTCATGGAACCGCACTCGGTCCTTGAATTCCTGGGTCATGCCACGCTCTCCTCTAACGCGCGTGGCGGCCAGTCTAATACACAGAAGTTAGCAAGACCTTTTTCCTTAAAACCCAATCAAAGTGACAGACGGAGGGTAGCATGAGCACCTATTTCGACGCTTTAGAAACCCGCAGCCAGGATGCGCGCGAGGCCGCCCAGCTTGAAGGTCTGAATGCTCAACTGGCGCGCAATGAGATGAGCCCGATCAGCAGTCTGTCGGATCTGGCCAAACTGCCGGTGTTGCGGAAATCAGACCTGGTGGCACGCCAGGCGGAAAACCCGCCTTTTGGTGGCATTCCGGTATCCAACCTTGCCCATGTGTTCCAAAGCCCGGGTCCGATCTATGAACCCGGTGGGGTTAGCCATGATTGGTGGCGCATGGGGCGTTTCCTGCATGCGGTGGGCATTGGCCAGGGGGATATTGTCCAGAACTGCTTTGGCTATCATCTGACCCCTGCAGGGATGATTTTCGAAAATGGCGCGCGCGCGGTTGGGGCGGCTGTTTTGCCCGCCGGGATCGGGCAAACCGAATTGCAGGCGCGCGCGGCCCATGATGTGGGGGTGACGGCCTATGCCGGGACGCCGGATTACCTCAAGATCATTCTTGAGAAAGCCGACGCGCTTGGTCTGACGCTGAATATCACCCGTGCCGCGGTTGGCGGTGGCGCTCTCTTCCCATCCCTAAGGCAGTATTATGCAGATCGTGGCATTTCCTGCCTGCAATGTTACGCCACCGCCGATCTTGGCAATATCGCCTATGAAAGCCCTGCGATGGAGGGGATGATCGTTGATGAAAACGTCATCGTCGAAATCGTCACCCCCGGCACCGGCGATCCTGTCGCTCCGGGTGAGGTGGGCGAGGTGATCGTGACCACCCTGAACCCGGATTACCCGCTGATCCGTTTTGCCACTGGCGATCTGTCGGCCGTGATGGACGGGGTAAGCCCCTGCGGCCGCACCAATATGCGCATCAAGGGCTGGATGGGCCGCGCCGATCAAACCACCAAGATCAAAGGCATGTTTGTGCGCCCGGAACAAGTGGCACAGTTGGTTGCCAAACATGACGAAATCGCCCGCGCCCGTGTCGTCGCCTCTCGTGAAGGGGAAATGGACGTCATGACCGTTCGAATCGAAGCCTCAGGCGGCGATGCCTCGGCCTATGAACGTTCGGTTTCCGAGCTGCTCAAGCTCAAGGGCAAGGTTGAACTGGTCGAAATCGGCGGATTGCCGCGCGATGGGCTGGTGATCGAGGACGCGCGCAGCTACGACTGACTTTCCCCCTTGTTCCAAGCCTGCGCCTAGCTAGGCTTGGGACAGGAGGATTGGTCATGCGTGTTTCTGTACTAGCTCTACTTTCTGTCCTGATGGCCGGATCAGCCCATGCTGCGGGTGATGCTCTGGTGATTGGCAACAGCCAATATGACGCCATCCAGACCCTGTTTGGCGCAGATCGCATGGATGTCGCCGCCGAGGCCCTGCGCGCCAAGGGCTTGGATGTTACCGAGCTGCAGGATGCCTCATCGGATGAAATGCGTCTTGGGCTGGGTGATTTTCTCAAAACACTGGAAACAGATGACAGCCCCGTGGTGATCCTGCTGGCCGGGGCCTTTGTGCATGGGTTTGGCGGGGCCTATCTTTTGCCAGTCGGCGAGGATGAGGGCGCGGCAACCTCCGAGGTTCTGACCCGTGGCTTTCCCCTCAACGCTGCCCTGAGCATTTTGCAGAACTATCCCGGTCGCGGTTTCCTTGTTCTGGGGGAAACCCCAGTGGAACACGAGCTTGGGGCCTATTTGGCACCGGGGGCAGGGCGGTTGGACCTGCCGTCTGGCGTGACCGTCATTCGAGGCGCGGCCAAGGATGTGGTTGGCTTTGCTTCCGAAGAATTGACCAAGCCTGACAGCGCAATAATCGTTGCGGCCAATGAATATGGTCTGACGGTCGAAGGATACGCGCCCCGCGACCTGACCCTGCTCTATAGCGAAGAGGTGGTCGCGCCGGTTGCGCCACCTGAGCCAACAGTTGATCCAGACGCGGATGTGGCCGCTTGGCAGACCGCCCAAAGGCTGGACAGTGCGGCAGGCTATCAGGCCTATCTCGACAGTTTTGGCGACGGGGCTTTTGCCTCTGCCGCGAAACAACGGCTCAAGGCAATTGCCACGGAACCTTATTACAAACAGCGCCGCGCCGAAGAGGCGCTGGGGCTGACTCGGGATGCGCGCCGCAAAATCCAACGTGACCTCACCATTCTCGGGTTTGATCCGCGCGGCATTGACGGGATCTTTGGCCCCGGATCACGCAAGGCGATTGTACGCTGGCAAGAGTCGATTGGCGATGTGCCCTCGACCTATCTGACCCAACCGGAAATCGATCGCCTGTCCGCCGCCGCCGCCAAACGCGCCGAAGAGCTTGAGGAAGAGGCCCGCAAACGTCAGGCCTTGGTGGAAAAGGCCGACAATGCTCTTTGGGCCGCGACCACCTCGCAGGGCAGCGAAGGGGCTTTGCGCAATTACCTGAACCAATACCCGGATGGTCTGCATGCCGATGAGGCACGTAGTCTCTTGCGCGCGATTGAAAAACAACGCGGAGACGCGGCAGCGGCGGCGGATCAACGGGCCTGGAACCTTGCGCGCGAGACCGACACCGTGGCCTCGCTGCGCGCCTATCTGCGCGCCCGGCCCGAGGGGGCCTTTGCCGGTGAAGCCAAAGCGCGGATCGCAGAATTGCAGCGCGCTGCCGAGTTCGAAAAGGATCGCCAGGCGGCCCTGTCCGAGGAACAGGCCCTGTCCCTGAACCCGGTCGCCCGACAGTTGGCCGAGGCGCGGCTGGCCAAACTGGGCATGAAACCCGGCAAGGTCGACGGCCGCTTTGACAAACAAACCCGCGCCGCAATCCGCCGCTATCAAAAGGCGCATGGGCTGCGGGTCTCCGGCTTTCTGGACGAACAGACAGTGGTGCAACTGCTGGCGGGGAGCTTGCTGGGGCGGTAATGGGACGGTGCAGACAAGCGGTTATTTTCGCTGGTGTCGACGAAGCAGTCACAAAGGGGTTTGATCGTTAAACATTGGGACAAGGGGCCACTCTGAGCCCAAAGCAGCAAGAAATAGTCTGTTCGAGAACAGCGCCAGAAGCACTAACTTCCAAATTTCTTTCGGCGCAGCGAGCAGATTAAAAACTGCTCAAACATACCCTCGAAATCGAAAATAGCATAGAGCGAATTTTCGTCATACTCACGGAGCATTGGATATTCGTGCGATCCGGCATCCTCGATTGGGATACCGCTGAAATGCGCGGTTGCTGTTTGAAAGAGAAATACTCTCAAGCCATCCTTTTCACTCATTTTTACTAAAACCAGAGTTTCCATTGATGGGATAAGAAGGTCCCAATCCGCGTAACCTAAATCGAAGTAAACCTGACCGACCTCAAGGTCATCTGCAGTAACTGGTTCGCAGTCTTCGCTTACTTCTCGCGATGCAAAGAGCAATGAGGAAACCTCCTTGAGAGTGTCAAAAAACTCGACACCAGTCTATGACTAGCATCTCTACTCTCTAGATATTTCCACGACTAAAGATGGGTGCAAAGTCAGCTTTGTCCTGAAAGCCGCCCCAAAAGGCCAACTATCTAACACAAAAAGAAAAACCGCAGACCGAAGTCTGCGGTTTTTATCACTGTCCCGAATTGGGATGTCCGTCAAGCTCGGGGCTTAGCCCTGGCGAGCTTTGAAGCGGCGCTGCGTCTTGTTGATGACGTATACGCGGCCCTTACGGCGCACAACGCGGCAGTCGCGGTGGCGCTTTTTGAGCGAACGGAGCGAGTTTGCGACCTTCATGATGGTCTCTCCTCTATCGCGGCGCGCGAGCGCCTGGTTGCCTTGACCCCGGCTATCCGTCATGGACTGCGCGGGAATGAATTCCATGGTGGGCGATACTGGGATCGAACCAGTGACCCCTTCGATGTCAACGAAGTGCTCTACCGCTGAGCTAACCGCCCCTATGGCCTGCGCCTTTTCCTAGCCCCGAAATAAAACGGGGCGCGGATCACCGCGCCGGTTCGCGCTCTATAAAAGGAGTCGGAACGGGGATCAAGAGCGTTGATAGAGGTTTTTTTCTGGTTATGATCCAAGACAAAGGAGCGCGGATGCCCAGCACGTCGTATCACTTGCATTTGCCGGATGAGTTTACATCCTGCGTTGTATTTGCCTCGCCCCATAGCGGGCGCGATTATCCGTGGTCTTTCCTGCGCGGAACGATTCTGGATGAACATACCATACGCTCCTCGGAAGATGCCTTTGTAGACAGGCTGTTTGACTGTGCGCCGCAATTCGGTGCGGCGTTTTTGCGCGCCGGGGCCCCGCGGGCCTATGTGGATTTAAACCGTGCCTGTGATGAGCTGGACCCGGCGCTGATCGACGGCGTGCGCAAGGTAGGGAACAATCCGCGCATTGCTTCGGGCCTTGGGGTTGTGCCGCGTGTCGTGGCCAATGGGCGCGCCATTTATCGCGGCAAATTGCCCAGATCCGAGGCGGATAAGCGAATCACTCGGATCTGGCGGCCCTATCACGACAAGTTGGGTGAGCTTTTGGTGCAGTCGCGCGCGCAGTTTGGCACCAGCATCTTGATCGACTGCCACTCCATGCCACATGAGGCCGTGCGCCAAAGCGGCAAAAAGAGTGATCTGCCACAGATCGTGATCGGTGATCGGTTCGGGGCTTCGGCCAGTTCCGAGATTGTTGAGCGGGTCGAGGCGGCTTTTGCCCAGGCCGGTTTGCGCGTGGTGCGCAATGCGCCCTTCGCCGGGGCCTTTATCACTCAGCACTACGGCCGCCCCTCGCAGAACCAGCACGCTATCCAGATCGAGATTGATCGCTCGATCTATATGGATGAGAAAACAGTACGCCCGAATGGCAATTTCCACCCTTTCCGCAAATTGTTGCGTGGTGTGGTAGCTGACTTGGCCGCAATAGGCCCGCAACAACAGGAACAATTGGCGGCGGAATAGTCAGCCAAGTAGACGATCCAAAGCGGCATCCAGCGCGCTGGTATCTGCGATTTGCAACCTGACCGGAACCACTAGAACCTTGGGTCGAAACTCGGGCGGCAGGCGCACTGCGTCTTTTTCCGTGGTCACCAATTGTGCGCCCAGTATGCGCGCTTCGGTCTCAAGCCGTGACAGCAGCGAAGAGGAAAAACTTTGGTGATCTGCCAAAGCTTCGGCGCGTTTGATATCGGCCCCGAGGCCGCCCAGGGTGGCAAAGAATTTCTCAGGATGGCCGATACCGGCAAAGGCCAGGGCGGGCAGGTCTTGCCAATCCATGCCGGTTTGCAACGGTTCCAGCTTGCCGGTCAGGTGCGGCACGGTCAGAGCGTCCCCCCAGGTCTCGGCAAAGCGTGTCTGAGCGGCGTCCGGCCCGATGGACAGAACAAAATCCGCGCGCTTCAGCCCCTCAGCCACAGGTTCGCGCAAGGGACCGGCGGGCAGACAACGCCCATTGGCAAAGCCCACAACCGCGTCCACCGTGACAATGGTCAGGTCCTTTTGCACGCTTGGGTTTTGCATACCATCATCCAGCAGGATGATCTCGGCACCGGCCTCTTGCGCGGCGCGCACCCCGGCAGCGCGATCCTTGGCGACCCAGGTGCGGGTAAAGGCGGCAATCAGCAAGGGCTCGTCGCCGGTTTGATCTGCCCTGTGTTGACGGGGATCGACTTCAACCGGACCGCCCAGACTGCCACCATAGCCGCGCGACACAACATGTACGGTCAACCCGCGTGCCATCAGGTGTTGGGCAAGCGCGATGGTCGTTGGCGTCTTGCCTGTACCCCCGGCATTGATATTGCCGATGCAAATCACCGGGACATCAGCCGTGACATCGGGTGCACGCGCCACCCGCCGCGCCGTGGCACGCGCCGTCAAAGCTGCCAAAGGGGCCAGCAGGCGCGCGCGCAGGGCTGGTTTGTCCGGGGATGTCAGCCAGAAACGGGGCGGGCGCATCAGGGCTCTCCTTCTTTGTCGAGCTCTGCGCATATCTCGGACAGCACCGCATCGACAAGGGCCGCGCCCGAGGAAACCAGATCCCAGCCCGCATGGGCCATGACAGCGGCCTGATCCGGTGCCACCAGATGCGAGACCGCCGCCGCCAGACTGTCAGCGTCGCGCACGATCCGTGCTGCTCCGGCTTCGACCAGACGCGAATAGGCATCCACATGCTGCCCAACATTTGGCCCATAAAGGATCGCCGCGCCCAAAGCCGCCGCCAGAAACGGGTCTTGTCCGCCATGCCCGGCTGTCAGTGAGCCGCCAAGGAAAACCAAAGGGGCAAGCCGATACCACAGGCCCAACTCGTCGGGCGTTTCTGTGATCAGCACTTGCGTCAACTCATCCGGCGTTTCGCCCAAATCCCAATTGCAAATCCGCATTTGCAGCTCATCGGCCTCGGCCTTCATGCGCGGATAGTCGTCTTCGCTGGCCGGGACCATGATCAGCAACAGGCGATGGGCCAGGCGGGTGGCCATGCGATGGGCGCGCAAAATGTCTCCGGCCTCGTCCGATTGCAGGTTTGCCGCCAGCCAGACCGGGCGACCGGACAGGATCTGCGCCAGCTCTTCGTGCGTTTGATCATCGCAAGGGGGTGGGGGATCATTGTCGATCAACGGCCCCTTTTTGCGCAACAGCTCGCGATCAACTCCCAGCCTGCGCAGCCTGCGATTGGCCGAGGCATCCACCGTGTAAAAACTGTCAAACAGGGTCAGCGTGGCGGGGCCGGGGTCTGGCATCCAGCGCGGAGCAGGGGTTTGCCACAGCTTGTCGCGTGCATCCAAGGCAATCAGATAGGCCCCTTGTTTCTTAAGCTCATCCAGCAGAGCAGGGCGCAGGCTGCGCCCGGTCCACAAGACGATGTCAGGGCTCAGGCCGCTGGCGAATTGCGCGCATTCTGCTACGGTTTCCGCGGGCAAGCTTATGTAGGTCAGATCAGGGCGCGCCGGTATTTTGCCAGAGGCAAAGACGCTGATTTCGGGTCGCATGCCCAAAAGCCGGGCGCATAGGCTGCCCAAAGCCCGGCCTTGTTCGTGCTCTTCGGCATAGGCCCAGATTACCGGACCAGCGGGGCGCTCCGGCAACGAAATGGGTTTTGCAAAAGCGCTACCGCGCGCATAGGCCAAATAGGCCGCAAGCGATAACGCGCGGCGCGACATGGGCTTAGCCGAGCTCCTCGGTGCTTGAGGCGGATTGTTCTTCGTCGCGCAACCGGTGCAGGTGGGCGATGAAATAGCGCATATGGGCGTTATCGACCGTGCGCTGAGCGGCAGCTTTCCAGGCGTTAAAGGCCGCTTCGTAATTGGGGAAGATCCCGACAATGTCGATTTCGTCGATATTGCGGAACACGGTGGTGGACGGGTCGGTCAATTCGCCGCCAAAGACAAGATGAAGCCGTTGCATGGAGCCTCTTTCAATTGGGTATCAGGGCCTTGAAGTCCCCGGCCCATTCGGGTGAGCAGGCCGGGTTTTGCGCTTGCAGCAAGCCTAGTCATGTTCGGGGTGGGGTCAAGCGGGGTGAGACACCGGGTCTCAACCCAACTGTTACGCCATACGGTCCAGCAGCGCGGCGTGCAATTTCGGGTTGGCCCCGACCACGCCGTCGGTTTGCGGCACCGGGTTGTTGAACCGAAGCGGAGACCCACGCCGATCTGTGACCCGCGCGCCCGCCTCTGCGAGGATCAGCGCCCCGGCGGCAATGTCCCATTCCCAGCTGCGCCGAAAGGTGAACATCGCATCATAGCGCCCCTGCGCCACAAGGCTGAGCCGATAGGCCAGTGAGGGGCGGTGATGGCGTTTGAAATTGGGGACAGGGTGGGTCCAGAATTGCGGGTCCGCACTGTGTTTGACCGCCAGAACATTGGCCTCATCCGGCTGTTTCGTCGCGCTGACACCGATGGGCAACCCGTTCAGCCGCGCGCCCTGGCCGCGCGTGGCGGTATAGACCTTGTCCATCATCGGCAGGTAAACCACCGCCGCCACCGGCTCACCATTTTCCACAACCGCTAAAGCATGGGACCAAGTTTTGCCCCCCTCAATAAAGGCGCGGGTGCCGTCGATGGGATCAACCACAAACACGCGTTCTTTGCCTTGGCGGGCGTCATCATCGGTGCTTTCTTCGGACAGCCAGCCATAATCCGGTCGCGCCTCGCGCAAGCGGTCCTCCAGCATGGTGTTCACGGCCAAGTCAGCCGCAGTGACCGGCCCGGCATCGTCGGGCTTTTGCTGAATGCTCAGCTCATTGCCGACAAAACTGCGCGCAATCTCACCGGCTTTAAGCGCGGTTTCCGTCAATAAGGTCAGATCACTCGCCGGCAAGGGTCAACCCTTCGACCAGCAGAGAGGGGACAACATAGGTCAGCCAGGGGCGCGCATCATTGCCCGGAATGATGGAGCCCAGCATATCGCGCAGATTGCCCGCAATGGTGACGCCAGACACCGGGTAGGCCGGTTCCCCGTTTTCGATCCAGACCCCGGACGCGCCACGGGAATAATCGCCGGTGTTGGGGTTGATGGTCGACCCGATCATCGAGGTCACCAACAACCCGGTGCCCATCTGCTGCATCAGCTCCGCCTGGCTGGCGCTGCCTTGGGTCAATTCCATGTTCCAGGTTGCCGGACCAATCCCGCCCGAGACTGAGCGCGCTGCGTTACCCGTCGATTGCAGGCCAAGCTTGCGCGCATTGGCGAGATCCAATGTCCACCCCTGTAACACCCCGCCACTGATCACCTGGCGCACCTGTGTGGGCAGGCCTTCGGCGTCAAAGGGGCGCGAGGCGGATTTGCGCGGGCGATGCGGGTTTTCGACCAGATCAATCCCTTTGGGCAAAACCTGCCCACCGAGATCGTTCAGCAGCCAAGAGGCCCCGCGCGCAATGGCCGATCCGTTGGCCGCCGCCAAAAGATGCCCGATCAACGAGGATGAAATCCGTTCGTCAAACAAGACCGGGTAGGCCCCGGTCTTGGGTTTCTGCGGGTTCATCCGGGCCAGCGCGCGCTTGGCCGCGGTTTCTCCGATCTCTTCGGGGTTGCGCAATTCGCTTTGGAACACGCGGCCATCACCGTCATAATCGCGCTCCATGCTCAGCCCTTCGCCTGCAATCGCCACGCAGGACATTGAGCGCGAGGTGCGGCGATAACCGCCGGAAAACCCGTTGCTGGCCGCGAGCGCCACATCGGTTGAACCGTAACCTGCGGATGTGGAATGGATCTGTGTGATGCCCTCTTGGCTTAGGGCCGCCGCTTCGACGCGCTGGGCATCAGATTGCAAATCGGCTGGGGCCGGTTCGTCGCTGGGGTCGAACAGCTCAAGCGCGTCCAGATCCCAATCCCGCGCCAATTGGCTTGGATCGGCCAAACCGGCAAAGGGGTCTTCGGGGGCTTCCTTGGCCATGGCCACCGCGCGTTCGGCCATGGTTTTCAAGGTTTCTGGCCGGGTGTCTGAGGCCGAAACAATGGCGCTGCGCTGCCCCAAGAACACGCGCAACCCAATATCCTGCCCCTCAGAACGTTCCGCCTGTTCCAGCTTGCCGTCGCGCACATCAATGCTGATCGAGGTGCCCGCCAAGGCCATGGCATCGGCACTGTCGGCCCCGGCTTTCTTGGCCGCGTCCAAAAGCGCTTGGGTCAGGTCTTGGGGGGAAAGCGTCATCTGATATCCTCAGTTGGTTTGTCGCGCATCGGGGCGGGCCCTATTGGCCTGCCGGTATGGAAACCCCGACGATGGGGCCCATACGCCGCCCGCTATCGGATCGGCCAAGCTCAGGCGCATAAAGGCGCGAGACATTGCCATCCAGAAACAGCGCGTTGGGCGTGCCCAATTCATCGCGAAAGAGTTCTGCAAATTCGTAAAAGGTCACCGCATTGTCCGAAATTGCAAAGATCGCCTCGCTCCCATCAGCGCTGGTGCCGACACCATTGCGAATGAAACGTGACGTGCTGCTTTTCAGAAAGCGCGGATGCATCTGCCCGTCGATCACCAGCATCGGACCGGATTGGGTGGCATGGCGGCATTGCGGTTTCTGCGCGAGATAGGCGCGTGTCTCAATGACATCGGCGCGCTCTGGGCGGATGCAGAAAATACCATTGGGCAAAAGGCCGAAATTCCCCGGTCCGGGGTTTGAAATCACGCGCATCGATTCCTGGCCATTCTCGACATAATGGCCAACCGGGCGGCGATCATCGTGATACATGCCCGCATTCATCGCAAAGACCAGCCGCCGCCCCAATCCGCGCAGTTTCAACTGCACGGTTTCAAATGACCCAAGCGGCGCGCCGTTCTGATCGTTCAGAAACAAGCTCAGCGCCTCTGTGCTGGCATCCACTCGGCAGATCGTGAACCCGTTGCTTTTGAAGCTCAGCCGCTCGCACTCCACCGCCTGCGCGGCGGCGGGGGCCAGAAACATCGCGGCCAAAGTGAAAACGAGGGAGCGCAGGCGCAACGGGGTTACCTCATTTGTCCAGATCCCGGCGCACCTCTTCTTGCTCAAAGAGGCGGCGGGTTTCATCCATGCGGTCAAAGGTGTCATCGAGGCGAAAGCGCAGCTCGGGCGCGAATTTCAGGCTGAGACCATGGGTGACAGCACGGCGCAGCTCGCCTTTGTTGCGGCGCAGGATCGCGTTCATTTCCTCTTCGCCCTTGCCGCCCAACGGGACGACATAAACGGTGGCCACACGCAGATCGGGGGACACGCGCACATCGCCGACGGTCAGCGACAGACGGTTGAGGTCGGGGTCATGGATTTCCCCCCGCAACAGGATCTCCGACAGTTTGCGCCGGATCAACTCGGCGACGCGCAACTGACGTTGACGGGGGCCGGAATGTTCTTTGGATTTGTTTTTTGCCATGCGGTCAGACTTAAGCGGTTGTCCCCCCTTTGCCAAGCGCGCTTGGGCCGGGTAAGGAGGCGATAAGCAAATTTTGGAGAAAAGCAATGACCGAACAGCCGGGCGTGGTGGTGACAGGGGTTTCTGGCCGGATGGGCCAGATGCTGGTGCGTGAGATCCTGGCGCATGACAAATTGCGGCTGGTCGGGGCATTGGAGCGGGCCGGTCATGACTGGGTCGGGCGCGATCTGGGCGAGGCCATGGGCACCGCAGCGCTGGGTATTGCGGTCAGCGATGACGCGCTGGAGGTCTTTGCCAAGGCGCAGGCGGTGATTGATTTTACGGCCCCGGCGGCAACGGTAGAGTTTGCCGCTTTGGCCGCGCAGGCGCGCGCGGTGCATGTGATTGGCACCACAGGCATGACCGAAGAAGACCTGCAAAAGATCCATGTGGCCGCACGCCACGCAGTAATCGTGCGGGCCGGTAATATGAGCCTTGGGGTCAACCTGTTGACGCAAGTCACCAAACAGGTGGCGGCAGCGCTGGATGCGGATTGGGATATCGAGATCATTGAGGCCCACCATAACCGCAAGGTCGATGCGCCATCCGGCACAGCTTTGATGCTGGGCGAAGCGGCGGCTGCGGGGCGCGGCGTTAATCTTGATGAGGTGTCAGATCGTGGCCGGGATGGTATCACCGGCGCGCGCAAGAAAGGCGATATCGGGTTTCACGCGGTGCGCGGCGGCGACATTGTGGGCGAGCATGAGGTTTTATTTGCCACCGGGGGTGAACGGATCTCGATCAAACATATGGCGTCGGATCGGTCCTTGTTTGCGCGCGGAGCCTTGAAAGCAGCGCTTTGGGGGCAGGATAAAGCGCCGGGTGAATATGACATGTTGGACGTGCTGGGGCTGAAGGGCTAACCCCGCATCCCCCACTCCGATCAGGGCACAGCCCACCCGCCC
>JAGHRD010000011.1:0-142458 GCA_017744045.1 Tropicibacter sp. R15_0
TGACGTTCTTGACCTGGCTCGGCGCCTTGATCCAATCCAGCCGCTCCGCCTGAGCCCCCCAGAACCCCTCAGGATCGCTCACCGACTGCGCATACATCTCATCATAACGCGACGCGTCAACATGGGCATTCGCCACCATGTCGGATGATGGTGGATAGGTTTTGGACATAGAATTTCCTCCCGAAACAATTGCCCTTAGGGAAAAACGGAAAGGCTCCCGAATGCAAGTCCACTTTGGTCTAGCATCGTCGGGAGCCCGGATTTTTTAGATCAGATGGCCAGGTATTCTGCGCGTAGCTCAGCGTTTTCGAGAACTTCGGCGGCGGAACCGTCAAAAACGATGGAGCCGGTGTCCAGAATGACCGCGCGATCGGCCAGTTGCAGCGCGCGCACGGCGTTCTGTTCCACGAGGATGGTGGTCATACCCTGTTCCTTGACGTGGCGCAGGGTCTTTTCGATCTCATCCACGATGACCGGAGCAAGACCTTCGTAGGGTTCGTCGAGCAGCAACACCTTGATGTCACGCGCAAGGGCACGCGCGATGGAGAGCATTTGCTGTTCGCCACCGGACAGGGTCACACCCTCTTGGTTGCGGCGCTCACCCAGACGCGGGAAGAGGTCATAAAGGCGTTCAATCGACCAGCCGATGGGCGGGGCGATCTGGGCCAGTTTGAGGTTTTCCTCAACGGTCAGGCCGGGGATGATGCAACGATCTTCGGGCACGAGACCCAATCCCGCCTGCGCGGCCTCGTGGCTTGACATCAAGTGCAGCGGCTGGTGGTCCAGCCAGATCTCACCATGATTGACCTGAGGGTTGTCCATGCGGGCGATAGAGCGCAGCGTGGTGGTCTTGCCCGCCCCGTTACGGCCCAAAAGCGCGAGGATTTCGCCCTCGTGGACGTTAAAGTTGATGCCTTGGACGATATAGCTCTCACCGTAGTAAGAGTGCATGTCCCAGACTGAAAGGAACGCGGGGGCCGTTTCGGCGTGGTTGGCGTTCTTGGAAAAATCCGGACGTACGTTCATGTGATGTCCTTTGTCGAGTGGTGGGGTGGAACCCCACCCTACGGAAAATTGCAGATGTAGGGTGGGGTTTGACCCCACCCCCCTTTGGATCAGACCTGTTGCGTTTCGCCCAGATAGGCTTCTTGCACTTTCGGGTGGCCTTTGATGTTTTCCGGCGTGTCCTCAACCAGAGGCGTGCCTTGGGCCAACACGGTGATGCGATCCGCGAGCGAGAACACCACATGCATGTCGTGTTCAATGATGGCGATGGTGATGTCGCGCTTTTCTTTGATCTCTTTCAAAAGGTCGATCGTGTTGTTGGTATCGGCCCGCGCCATGCCCGCTGTTGGTTCGTCCAACAGCAGCAGTTTCGGGTTTTGCACCAGGCACATGGCCATTTCCAAGCGCCGCTTGTCACCCCGAGACATCGAGGCGGCATGCATGTCGCGCTTGTCGATCATGTTGACCTCTTCCAGCATCTGAAACGCTTGCTCGATCAGGCTCTTTTCCGAGTCCACCGATTCAATCGCATGCAGACGATAGGCCCCGTCACGTTTGGCAAAAAGCGGGATCATCATGTTTTCCATCACCGTGAGATCGCCAAAGATCTCAGGGGTCTGGAACACACGGGAAATACCCATCTGGTTGATCTCATGTGGGGAGCGGCCCAGCACGGAACTGCCGTCAAACATCACCGATCCGGTATCGGGGATCAGTTTGCCAACCAGGCAGTTCAACAGGGTGGATTTACCGGCCCCGTTTGGCCCGATGATGGCGTGGCAGGTCTGCTCTTTGACGCTGAGATTGACATCCCCCAGCGCCTGCAAGCCTCCAAAGCGTTTGCCAACGTCTTTGACTTCAAGAATTCCCATCCGTCTTCTCCTTATTCCGCAGGCTCGGCTTTGGCCGATTTGGTGTTGTCGTCATCCTTTTTGCGGAACATGCCCGAGATGCGCTTGCCCAACTCGACCAGACCGCCTGGCAGGAAGATGATGACCAGCATAAAGATCACACCGGTGGTGATGTGCCATTGCTTGCCAACAAAGAGGTTGGTCAGGAAGACAAAGGTGTCAGACATGCCATCGGGCATAAAGCTGAACCAGCCTTCAAGAACACCTTTGTTGATCTTGGACAGGATGTTTTCCATGTATTTCAACAGGCCAGCACCCAGAACCGGACCAATCAGCGTGCCGACACCACCAAGGATGGTCATCAGAACAACCTCACCCGACGCGGTCCATTGCATCCGCTCCGCACCGGCCAGCGGGTCCATGGAGGCCATGAGACCACCGGCCAGACCGGCATACATGCCCGAGATCACGAAGGCGGCCAATGTGTAGGGGCGTGGGTTCAGGCCGGTATAGTTCAAACGCTGCTGGTTCGATTTGATCGCCCGCAGCATCATGCCGAATGGCGAGCGGAAGATGCGGATCGCCAGATAGAAGGACAACAGCATGATGATGGCGCAGAAATAGTAGCCAATGTTGAAGGTGAAGACCCAAGGGCCTACCGCCATCTCAAAGCTTTCGCGCATTTCCAGACCAAACAGGCCCGGCACCGGAATGTTGCCTTCCGGAGTCTGGCTCACGCCCAGGATCCGCGGATCGTCCAGCGCCAGTTGCAGACCGGTCTCACCACCAGTGATCGGGGTCAGAACCGAATAGGCCAGGGCAAAGCACATCTGCGCAAAGGCCAGTGTCAGGATCGAGAAGTAAATCCCGGAGCGACGCAAAGACACATAGCCGATGACCAGTGCAAACAAGCCCGAGATGATCACTGCCAGGATGATCGCCGGGATGACGTTCATGCTGAGCAGTTTGAACATCCACACCGCCGCATAAGATCCCACACCCAGAAACGCTGCGTGACCAAAGGACAGATAGCCGGTCAGACCGAACAGGATGTTGAAACCAATGGCAAAGATGCCAAAGATGGCAAAGCGCTGCATCAGGTCAGGATAGCCCGCGTTGAACTGCGCCATGGCCGACCCTTCGGGGAAGGGGTTCAGGATGAAGGGGGCGAATATCGCCAATGCTGCGACGAACAACAGCAGGTTGGCGTCTTTCTTTTCAAGACCGAACATAGATCAGTCCTCCATCACGCCTTTGCGACCCATAAGGCCACGGGGACGTGTCAACAGAATGATTACGGCGACCAGATAGATGATGACCTGGTTGATGCCGGGGATGATGTCGATGATTTCTCGCATCGAGGCAAAGCTTTCGAGGATGCCAAGCAGGAAACCCGCCAGAACAGCGCCGGGCAGAGAGCCCATGCCGCCCACAACAACCACAACAAAGGACAGTACAAGGAAATCCATGCCCATATGGTAATTTGGCGAGTTGATCGGCGTGTACATCACGCCCGCCAGGCCCGCGACAGCGGCGGCCAGACCGAACATGATGGTAAAGCGTTTGTCGATATTGATGCCCAGCAGGCCCACGGTCTCACGATCTGCCATGCCCGCGCGCACAACCATCCCAAAGGTGGTGAACTGCAAAAAGGCAAAGACCGCACCGATGATCAAGCTGGCAAACCCGAAATAGACCAGACGCCAGTAGGGGTAGATGATCGTATTCGCGTCAAAGCCGATGGCCGCACCGAAATCGAACGAGCCCTTGAAGGCATCAGGTGCCGGGGTCGGGATCGGGTTCGCGCCATAGAAGTACTTGATGATTTCCTGCAAAACGATCGCTAAGCCAAAAGTAACCAAGATTTGGTCAGCATGAGGACGCTTGTAGAAGTGTTTGATCAGCCCGCGCTCCATGATCACGCCAATGGCGATCATGACCGGGACGGCAAAGAAAATGGCCAGCGGCACAGACCAATCAATGATCGCGGCCCCGGCGGCTTCGCCAAATATATCATTCACATAAGGAACCTGCACTTTCAGCGGGTTGCCAAGAAAGTCGGTTTTGGTTTCGTCGATAACGACATGGCTGAGCGTCAGCAGCTTGTTCAACGTAACAGCGCAAAAGGCACCGATCATGAACAAAGCCCCGTGGGCAAAGTTCACAACGCCCAATGTGCCGAAGATCAATGTCAGACCAAGCGCGATCAGCGCATAAGCAGAGCCCTTGTCGAGCCCGTTTAGGATTTGCAGGATTATTGCATCCATTGTCCCACCCTTGTGTCGGAGTGTGCAAAGAGAAAGCCCTCAAGGGGCTGAAAGAGGGTAGAGCGGAGAGAAAGGGCGCGCGGTGGCCGCGCGCCCTCCGTATTGCTTAGGCGCCCGCGTTGCAGCTGCCCAGCTCGCCGCCAAAGATCGAGGCATCATACTCGACCTGGCCACGTGGTGTGACTTCAACGATTTCGAGAAGGTCGAACTCGGATGTCGGGTTCTCTTTACCCTTCACGACCAGCACGTCTTTGAAGCACTGGTGGTCAGAGCCGCGATACAGCGTCTTACCGTTGCCCAGACCGTCGAATTCAAAGTCTTCCAGAGCTTCGACAACGCCACATGGGTTGAATGTGCCGGCACGCTCACAGGCATCTGCATAAAGCAGAGTCTGAACGTAGCAGGTATGCGCCGCCTGAGAGGGTGGGAAGCCGTATTTGGTGCCGAAGGATTTAACAAAGGCTTTGGAACCTTCATCCTGCAGCGACCAGTGCCAGTTTGCGGAGCCAAAGATGCCTTTGATGTTCTCACCCGCACCACGTGCCATCAGGCGCGAGAAGAGCGGAACGATGATTTCAAAGTTATGGCCGTTGATCTGCTTTTCACGCAGACCGAACTGAACCGCGTTGGTCAGCGAGTTCACCATGTTGCCGCCGTAGTGGTTCAGAACCAGAACGTCCGCACCAGATTGCAGAACCGGCGCGATGTAGGAGCTGAAGTCGGTCTGTGTCAGCGGTGTTTTCACAGCTGCAACAGTTTCCCAGCCCATGGCCTCGGTGGATGTGCGGACCGCTTCTTCTGTGGTGTAACCCCAGTTGTAGTCGGCGGTCAGGTGATAGGCCTTACGGTCTTTGCCGTAATTGTTGGCCAGGATCGGCGCCAGGGCCGCACCGGACATGTACGAGTTAAAGAAGTGACGGAAACCGTTGGCGCGCTTGTCTTTACCGGTTGTGTCATTCGAGTGGGTCAGGCCCGCCATGAAGATAACGCCGGCCTCTTGGCACAGCGCCTGCACGGCCACAGCCACACCAGAAGACGACCCGCCGGTGATCATCACCGCGCCGTCTTTTTCGATCATCGACTTGGCCGATGCGCGCGCGGCGTCAGACTTGGTCTGCGTGTCGCCGGTTACGAATTCGACCTTTTTGCCCAGAATGCCGTTGCCCTGCAGAGCTTTGGAGCTGAACGTGTTCAGCATACCGCCGTCGCCGCCACCGTTCAGGTGCTCGACAGCAAGCTCATAGGCGCGCAGTTCGTCTGCACCCTCGTCAGCATAGGGGCCGGTTTGTGGAACGTTGAAACCCAGGGTGACAGAGCCGCCAGTGGGTTCGTTGGTATACGCAGCCGCCGAAGAGGCGGTGAAGATTGTCGGCAGAGCGACTCCGGCACCGGCCACGGCACCCGACTTGAGCACGCCACGACGTGTCAGGTTGGTCTTGGACATGAAAATCCTCCCATTTGTGAAAATGTGCATTCAGGCTCCTCTTCCCGAATTGCACGCGCACTTTTGTGCAAATTCAGTATGAGGCACGAAAAGAAAATTGCGCAACAAGCGGTTTTGTCGCAACGGTTTTTTTGTCAAGCGGTGAAAAGTGGACTAAGGTATTCTGTAAAGTTTTTTATATTGCGGCGCAGAAAGCCGCTGAAAAGACAGGGGAAACGTGTTGGCCAGAGACACCTTAACAGGAAGCCGCATCCGTGAAAGGCGGGTGGCACAGGGGATCAAGCAGGCTGACCTTGCGCGCGAGGCCGGAATTTCGGCCTCTTACCTGAACTTGATCGAGCATAATCGCCGCAGAATCGGCGGCAAGCTGCTTTTGGACATTGCCGAGGTGCTGAGCGTCGAACCAGCGCTGCTGACCGAAGGGGCCGGGGCGGCCCTGATTGCCAGCCTGCGCGAGACCGCATCGGACATCCCCCAGGCCAATGCGGAATTGGATCGGGTCGATGAATTTGCCGGGCGTTTTCCGGGCTGGGCGCAGCTTTTGTCCGATTGCCGCCAGCGCATCACCGCGTTGGAGCGAAATGTCGAAACTTTGACAGATCGCATGACCCATGACCCGCATCTGGCCACATCGCTGCATGAAATGTTGTCAACCGTAACGGCGATTCGATCCGCGGCCTCTATCCTGGCGGAACCGGGCGAGATTGATCCTGATTGGCAGGCGCGTTTTCACCGCAATATCTATGAGGACAGCGCGCGATTGGCGGAAACTTCGCGGGGTTTGGTGACCTATCTTGAGGCGGATGATGAAACCGCCACCGAAACTGGGGCCCCGCAGGAAGAATTGGATGCAGTGCTTGAGGCGGCGGGCCATCACGTGCCCGAGCTGGAACGCGGCGCACCGGAACAGCAGGCCTTGGAGCGGTTGGGCAAGGGACTTTCGACGGCGGCGCGCGGGCTGTTGCAGGCCTGGCTGCATCGATATGCGGTGGATGCCATGGCCCTGCCGATCGAGCATTTCGCGCCGCTGACCGAACGCTTTGGCAGCGATGTGGCGGTTCTGGCGCGCAGCAGCGGGGCCGAACCGACCCGCATCATGCGCCGTCTTGCCGCCATGCCCGCGGATGTCTTGCCCGACCCGGTGGGTCTGGCGATCTGCGATGCATCCGGGGTGTTGAGCTATCGCAAACCCTTGCCCGATTTTCCCATGCCCCGCTTTGGTGCGGCCTGTCCGCTCTGGCCGCTCTATCGGGCGCTGAACCGGCCCATGGTCATGCTGTCCTTGCCCTTGGTCCAGCAGGGCAGGGCGGGGGTCGGCGTCTGGGCCGAGGCCCTGGCCACACCGATTGGTGGCATTGCCGTCAACAGTGACCCGATCTTTGAGGCGCATATGCTGGTGCGCCCCATGCCCCTGGATCAGGACAACCTACCCATCCCCGAAGATGTCGGGCTGAATTGCCGGGTTTGTTCGAAACCAGACTGCCATGGTCGGCGTGAACCCTCGATTTTGACCTCGTCAGGGTAATTGTCAGGGCAATTGGCCACAAAACGAACGGATAAAAAGAACAATTGGTCACACCTTATTATAGGACGGGCTTTTGACAGCGGCGGATGAATGGGCTTAGTGTAGGGGAACCTGCGTCAGGACAATCAAAAATCGCGACGCGTCAGGCTATTGGGGGGGATGCATGGCCGGGCATGTGCTTGTGATCGAGGACGAGCCGAATATCATTGAGGCAATCAGCTTTATCCTGTCCCGCGAGGGATGGCATGTGGCAACGCATTCCAACGGAGAGGATGCGGCAGAGATCGTGCGCTCGCGTGCGCCCGATGTTTTGATTCTGGATGTCATGCTGCCGGGCCGCTCGGGTTATGATATTCTGCGCGAATTGCGTGGCGATGCAGAGACCGAAAACCTGCCTGTCCTGATGTTGACCGCCCGCGGGCAAAGCAAAGACCGGGAAATGGCCGAACGCGCCGGGGCCAGCCGGTTCATGACCAAACCCTTTTCCAATGCCGAAGTGCTGGAGGCTGTGCGCGCTCTGGCACCGGCATGAGCGGCGCAGGCAAATCGCAAAACCAGCCCGCCGCTGCACCGACCCCCAAGTCGGATAAAATCCCGCTTTTTGTTGAACGCCAAACCTATCGCCGCCGCCGTCTGGTGGATGGCGCGCGTGCTTTGCCGGTTTTGGGGCTGGTGCTGTGGCTGGTTCCTTTGCTTTGGGCGGTGCCGGAGTCCAAGACACATGCCTCATCCGGGTTGATCTATATATTTGCCGTCTGGATTGGTCTGCCCTTGGTGGCGGGCATACTGATCCAGATCATGAAGATCCGCCCACGTGTGCCGCGCAATGATGAGGGCGAGACATGACAACCCTCAATGCGCTGGCCGCGATTTCGATCCTTTATGTCCTGTTTCTATTTGCGGTAGCGTTCTTTGCCGAGCGTGCCTCGCGCAGGGGGCGGGCCAATTGGTTGCGCGCGCCCATTGTCTATACGCTGTCCCTGTCTATCTATTGCACCGCCTGGACGTTTTATGGCGCGGTTGGGTCTGCCGCGCGCAATGGGTTCGAATATCTGACGATTTATCTTGGCCCGTCGCTGGTCTTGATCGGCTGGTGGTGGGTGCTGCGCAAGCTGGTGCGCATCGGGCGCGTACAACGCATCACCTCGATTGCCGACCTGATTTCTTCGCGCTACGGCAAATCCAACCTGCTTGGGGTTGGGGTGACCCTGTTGGCGGTGATCGGCACCACCCCCTATATCGCCCTGCAACTGCAATCGGTGACCCTGTCGGTCGAAGTGTTCAGCCAGGCCTCGGGCGGAGAGCAAGAACAGACAACCGCCTTTTGGGTGGCTGTGGGCCTTGCGGTTTTCACCGTGATCTTTGGCACACGCAATCTGGACGCCAATGAACGCCATCACGGGGTGGTCATGGCCATCGCGGTTGAAGCGATTGTGAAACTGGCGGCGCTGATGGCGGTGGGGATCTTTGTCGTTTGGGGGATTTCGGGCGGAGTGTCCGATACGCTGGAGCGTATCGACGCCTCTTCTCTGGGCCATTGGGAGGTTAATGGCGGGCGTTGGGCCGGGCTGATGTTCCTTTCGGCGGCGGCGTTCCTGTGCCTGCCGCGGATGTTTCAGGTCATGGTTGTCGAGAATGACAATGACCAGCAACTGCGCATGGCGGCCTGGGCCTTTCCTTTGTATCTGATGCTGATGAGCCTGTTCATCCTGCCGATTGCGGTTGTCGGGCTCGACGTGTTGCCCGCAGGCTCGAACCCGGATCTGTTCGTTTTGACCGTGCCTTTGGAATACGGGCAGAACGCGCTGGCTTTGCTCAGTTTTCTGGGCGGTTTCAGCTCGGCGACCTCGATGGTCATCGTAGCGGCGATTGCGCTCTCGACCATGGTGTCGAACCATATTGTCATGCCGATCTGGCTGCGGGTGAACGAAAACGTGGTCAGCGTGTCCGGTGATGTGCGCAATGTCGTACTGCTGTCGCGGCGTCTGTCCATCGGCGGAGTTCTGGCGCTGGGCTACCTTTACTATGCGCAATCTGGCGGCGGCGCGGCGCTGTCCGAAATCGGGCTGGTGGCCTTTATGGGGATTGCGCAGGTTCTGCCGGCGATGCTGGGCGGGATTTTCTGGCGCGGGGCGACACGTTTTGGCGCTTTGGCTGGTTTGACCGTCGGCTTTTCCATCTGGGTCTATACACTCTATCTGCCCAGTTTCGGCGCGGCGATCCTGCCGGAAAGCTTCTTTGACGGTGGGCCTTTTGGCCTGATCTGGCTGCATCCCCAGGCCCTGTTTGGCATTTCGGGCATTGATCCGCTGCTGCACACAATGATCTGGAGCCTGACCTTTAACACCGTCGCGTTTTTTGTCGCCTCGCTTTCGAGCTTTCCATCACCTTTGGAACGGCTTCAGGGCGCGCAATTTGTCAATATTCAGCAGGGCACCGGCGGCGCGCGCAGTTGGAGCCAGGGCTCGGCCGAGGCCGAAGACCTGATGGTCATGGCGCAGCGGATCCTTGGCTCGGCAGATGCGCAGCGGCTGTTCCTGCGCGAGGCCCGTCGTCAGGGGTCGGACACGCATTTGCCCGCGCCCACTGCTGAGTTCCTGCAAATTCTTGAGCGTGAATTGTCAGGGTCGGTCGGGGCGGCCACCGCCCATGCCATGGTCGGGCAAATCGTTGGCGGGATGAGCATTTCCGTCGAAGACCTCATGGCGGTTGCCGATGAAACCGCGCAGATGATGGAATATTCCGCCACGCTTGAGGCGCAGTCGCAGGAATTGTCACGCACCGCCGCCCAGCTGCGCGCCGCCAATGACAAACTGACCCGGCTGTCGGTGCAAAAGGATGCCTTCCTGAGCCAGATCAGCCACGAATTGCGCACGCCCATGACCTCGATCCGGGCGTTTTCGGAAATTCTGCGTGATGGCGAAGGGATCACTGCCGAAGAGCAAAGCAAATATGCCTCGATCATTCATGACGAAGCGATCCGTTTGACGCGCCTTCTGGACGACTTGCTGGATCTCAGCGTGCTGGAAAACGGGCAGGTCAGTTTGAACCTGGGCGAAGGCATGTTGAGCGATGTGCTGGACCGGGCCGAGGCAGCAGCGCTGGCCCATGATGACAAACGCGGCTTGCAGATCAAACGGGATCGCGAGAGCGAGCAGGTCTGGCTGAACACCGACACGGAACGGCTGAGCCAGGTCTTTATCAACCTGATTTCCAATGCACGCAAATATTGTGACGCCGAATCGCCGGCCCTGGCGATTGTTGTGACCAAGGGAGAGGCGCTGACCGTTGATTTTATTGACAATGGATCAGGCGTGGCCCCCGAAGCGCAGGACGTGATTTTTGAGAAATTTGCCCGTGTAAGTGATCAAAAAGCGGGTGGGGCCGGGCTGGGATTGGCGATCTCGCGCCAGATTGTTACACGCCTAGGTGGAGAGATTTCCTATCTCTCCGGCCAGTCTGGTGCGGCTTTCCGCGTCATTCTGCCCTTGGAAAAAGCACTGGCCGCGCAATAAATCCTAAGAATTCAACGCAGCAGTAAAGTGCTTGGTAACCAAATCCGTCCATAACGATTGCAAAGACAGTTTACGACGGGTGCATTCTCAATATGGCAGATGGGGCACGACAGGACGTTCTGGGCCAGAAGGCGCAAGCGGCACAACGTGCGTTCGAAGCGCGCGGCATGTCGCCGTCCAAGGCGTTGCGCAGGGCGCTTTCGCGCACGGCCGACGTGCTGTGGGACCTTGCCTTGGTCACGCAGGCCGTCTCTGTCGAAATGCATGATCAGGATGGTGTGATTGATGGCCTTGGGGCCAAGGATCTGCTGGTGCTGCTGGATGGGCCGGATGGCGCATTGGGAATCGCCGCTATTGAACGCGAGGTGATGACTGGCATCATCGAGGTGCAGACCATAATGCAGGTCACGCAAATGCCCATTGATGAGGAACGGGTGCTGACCCCGACCGATGCCGCCATGATGGCCCCCTTGCTGGATGGCACCTTGGATCTGTTGGTGCGCAATCTCGAAGATCATCCCATAACCGCCCAGCTTGAAGGGTATCGTTTTGGGGCCATGGTCGAAGATGCGCGCGCTGCTGGCCTGTTGCTGGACGCCTCCAGCTATCGCACCTTCCGTGCCGAAATCGATCTGGCCTTGGGGCGGCGCAAGGGGGCGTTGTCGATTTTCTTGCCCGAACGTGTTCCCACACAAAACACCGGGGCGGGGGCCGACAACCCGAATGCACCGGGCCCGCATGAGGATGTGCTGGGCAAAATCCCGTCGAAACTGGATGCGGTTCTGACCCGCGTCACCATGACTCTGCGCGAGGCCGAACAATTGCAGGCGGGCGACCTGCTGCAATTGCCGCCCGATGTTCTGGATCGGGTCGAGTTGATTGCCGGGCGAAATCAGGTGGTGGCCAAAGGACGGTTGGGCCAGATGCACAATCAGCGCGCCGTCCGTCTGACCTGGCCCGAGGCCGCAGCCCCCGCCATTCAAGATGCCGGGGCGGGCATGATGGGCGGTGATCTGGTCGAAGGGTTCGCCTCAGAACCCGAGATGGATAGCCCAGCCCTGCCGGATATCGGTGGCGGCATGGGCGGCGAGGCCGAGCTGCCCGATATTGGCGGCGACTTTGGCGGTGATTTCGGTGGCGACCTTCCCGATATCGGCATTGGCGACATGAGCACCGAGGACCAGATGTCTGACCTGCCCGATCTCGATTTTGAGGCTGATGCCGCCGCCTTTGACATGGACCTTGCCGCCGAAGGGGGCGAGGGCGAAATGGGCGAAATGGGCGAGGCGGCCATGGCTGACCTTGGCGATTTCGACTTTGCCTCGGAACCTCTGGAGATTGAGGAAAGTTAGGCCCCTCAGCAGAAAACAAAAAAGCCGGGGCTGTCCCCGGCTTTCCTACTTTTTGGTTTGGCTGATCGCTATTACTGCGCGGCAATCGCATCCAAAGTCGGGCGCAGCCCGGCCAGATCATAACCCGCGTTGGCGGCGGTGCTCAGAATCTCGTCAGCGGATTTCTCCGTTGCCTGAGACAGCGCCCAAATCACGGTGCAGCGCGTACCCGAGGCGCAATAGGCCAAAACCGGGCCCTCGGCGCTGGCCAATTCCATCTGACGCGCAACGTTTTCCGGCGTCATGGTCTGGTGTGTCAAAGGCAAGACCTCAAACTCAAGCCCCGCGGCGCGCATGGCCTCGCCCATGGCGTCAGCCTGATGAGAGGGCGGGATCTCTGCATCCGGGCGGTTGCAGATGACGCGAACAAAACCCGCATCCTTGATCGTTTGCGCGTCTTCCGGGGAAATCTGCGGGGACACGAAATAGCTCGGTGTGATCTGGCGAATATCCATGGTTTTGACTTACTCCGCAGGAACAGGCCTGTCCAGCCGGGCGCGCAGGGCCGGGGCGAAAATCATGCCAGCCAGCATGGCTGCCACAAAAACATACAGACCCGGACCGCCATAGGTCAGCGAAGCGATCGCTGGACCCGGGCACAAGCCCGCCAAGCCCCAACCGATGCCGAACATGATCGAGCCAGTGACCAGCCGCCCGTCAATCTTGGTCGAGGGGGGCGGGGGCAAGGGGGTGCCGACCAGCGACGTGACACGGCGGTTGCGGATCAGCCAGGCGATGGCCATGGGGATCATCGCGCCGCCCATTACAAAGGCCAGCGTCGGGTCCCAATTGCCGAACACGTCGAGCCAGCCCTGGACCTTGGTGGTGTCGGTCATGCCCGAGATGAACAGACCCGCGCCGAACAAGCCTCCGGCGATGAAAGCAATGACAAGATACATCAGATCACTCCCAGAAGATGGCGAAAGATAATGACACCAATACCGCCAGCCACGATGTAGAACCCGGTGGCAACAAAGCCGCGCAAGGACAGGCGGGACATGCCACAGACCCCGTGACCAGAGGTGCAGCCATTGGCCAGTCGGGTGCCAATGCCCACCAGCAGGCCAGCGGCGATCAGAACCACGTAATTATCGGTGACATGCGTGTCGACCGATCCGTAATAGGGCATCAGCAAGACCGGCAGCAGCACGACACCGGCTAGAAAGACCAGCCGTTCCCATTTGGTATCCAGCCCGGAGCCATCGACCACCCCGCCGATAATTCCCGAAGCCCCCATAATCCGGCCATTGCCCAGCAGATAGACTGCTCCGCCGGTGCCGATCAGCAAGCCGCCGATCAGCCCCCAAATCCAATCCATTTCCATTGTTTGCGTTCCCTTTGATCCTTGGGTTGCGCCTCACGCCCCGGTTCGCGGCAGGGTCGTGCTGCGTTTGACGGCGTGACCGCCGTCAGAGTTTGTTGACAGGCACCTTGAGAAAGACATCGCCCTGCTCATCCGGCTCGGGCATCTGCCCGGCGCGCATGTTCACCTGAAGCGAGGGGATAATCAGCTTGGGCATATCCAGCGAGGCGTCACGCGTGTCACGCATCTCGACAAAATCCTCTTTGGATTTGCCCGCGCCCACATGAACATTGGCCGCCTTTTGTTCGCCCACCGTGCTTTCCCAGGCATAATGATCGCGGCCCGGTGCCTTGTAATCATGGCCGACAAAGATGCGGGTTTCATCCGGCAGGGACAGGATTTTCTGCACCGAGTCAAACAGCACCTCAGAGGAGCCGCCGGGGAAATCGCAACGCGCCGTGCCGAAATCAGGCATGAACAAGGTGTCGCCAACAAAGGCCGCATCGCCAATCACATAGGTCAGGCAAGCCGGCGTATGACCCGGCGTGTGCAGCACATCCCCGCGCATCTGACCGATCATCAGGCTGTCGCCCTCCTGAAACAGCTGGTCAAATTGTGACCCGTCACGCTGAAACTCGGTGCCTTCGTTAAAGACCTTGCCGAACGTGTCCTGCACAACCGTGATCCGGTCGCCAATGCCGATCTTGCCGCCCACACGTTCCTGAATGTAAGGCGCGGCTGACAGGTGGTCGGCGTGCACATGGCTTTCGAGCAGCCAATCCACGGTATACCCCTTGTCCTGAACAAAGGCGATGATCGCATCCGCCGACCGTGTATCGGTGCGCCCCGAGGAATAATCAAAATCCAGAACACTGTCGATAATGGCACAAGAGGTGCCATTGGGATCACGCACGACATAGGAAATCGTATTGGTGGCGTCGTCGAAAAATCCGGTTACTTCAGGGGTCATGATCAACCTCTCTTTCTGTTTCGGAAAACATATACGATAAATAGAATATATTGCAAGGCTGCGGTAAGATTTTTGCTGTCTGTTGACCTGTATCAAGGCCCGCATCGGTCCTTTTTGCCAGTATATGGAACGCAATGCGAAAGGATTGTACGAATGTCCCACCACAAAAACAAACTGTCTCTTTTGAACCGTTTGCGGGAACTGGGTGTTCGCCTGAACGGGATTGAGGACGCGTTGGAAGCGCCGCATTCTAAAGATTGGGAAGAGGCGGCCGTGGAACGCGAAGACGAGGAAGTTCTTGAGCGACTCGGACAGAGCGGGCAAGCTGAGATTGCGCGTATAAAAAGTGCACTCGCCCGTTTGGAGAGCGGAGATTACGGCATTTGTGTAAAATGCGGTGAAAACATCTCGGAAAAACGACTTGAGCTTTTGCCGGATGCGGCGGCTTGTGTGAAATGTGCAGGAGGCCAGACTTAGGTCAGGCCCGGGCGCGTAATTGACGGATCCAGAGGAGGGGACCGCCATGATTGAAGACCTGAAAACAAGACTAGACGAGCTACACAGAGACCTGGACGTGGCCAATGGTGATCAGCGAGAAGAGCTGCTGGACCATCTGGAACAGGTAATTCTGGCTTTGGAAGACAAAGATGTCGACATTCCCGGTTGGGCCAAGGCCTTGATGGCGTCGCGTGTCGACGAGGCCGTTGAGGATATGTTTGACAATATGCCGGTCTGACCCCGGTCAGGCAGCATTTGGGGCCGTTCCCCAGCCAACACCACGCCGTGGCAGAGCCCGAGGCCAAGACTCGTTACCCGAGTCACTTTGGTCACGCTTTGCCCGGCGTTTTCCACATCTGAGTGTGGAAAACTTGCTTTGAGACGCAGTTTGACGTCTAATTCGCCTAAGAAAAGCGCAAAAGCGCAGCGTTGACAGGGGGGCACAGGCAGGCCGCATCTCTGTCAGCACAGGGCAGAAAGAGCAGAGGCATGACGGATCTTGTCGGTTATGAGACCGTGGATGGCACGGCGATCATCAGCGTGTCACACCCGCCGGTCAACGCTTTGGCACAGCAGGTGCGCGCCGCGCTGATCAGCGTGTTTGCGCGGGCGGATAGCGCGGCGGATGTGCTCGAGATCGTGCTGCTGGGTGAGGGGGCGACCTTTCCCGCCGGTGGAGAATTGGCCGAGCTGGACAGCCCGGCCGCCCTGGCCGAACCGCATTTACGCGATCTTTGCACCCTGGTCGAAAACAGCGAGAAACCCGTTGTCGCGGCGCTGCATGGCACTGTGTTTGGTGGCGGGATGGAGCTGGCTTTGGCGGCGCATTACCGTTTGGCGCAGCGCGGCACCCGGCTGGGATTGCCTGAGTTGAAGCTGGGATTGGTGCCCGGCGGCGGGGCCACGCAACGCCTGCCACGTCTGGTTGGCGCGCCGCTGGCCTTTAAGATGTTGCTGGATTGCGCGGTCTTTGTCGTGGACCGCGCCCCGGGGCAGTCCTTGGTTGATGGGCTGAGTGATGGGGATCTGAAACAGGCTGCCCTGCAATTCTGCCAAAAGCTGCGCAAAGAGGCGACGGGACCAAGGCGGCTGAGCGAATTGCGCAGCGGGTTTGATGATATGCAGGCCTATCAGGGTGCAGTGGCGGAGCGCCGGGCCGCTGTGAAAGCGGGCGATGAGGCGGCGGAGCGGATCATCGATCTGGTTGAGGCCGCGCCGCTTTTGCCCTTTGAGATCGGGCTGAACATGGAGGAGGAGGCGCATGAAACCAGCCTCTCCTCGGATGCGGCCAAGGCCTTGCGCCACAGTTTCCTTGCCGAACATCGCGCCCGTCGCAGCCCGGCTCCGGTGGCAAACCAGGACGCCACTGCGCCTGAGATCAAGTCCATCGCCGTTCTGGGGGCGGGGCCTTTGGCGATGCAGATCACTGTCACGGCGCTGAATGCAGGGTTGGGCGTGCATTGGGGCGCGCATGAACAAGGGCCCTTGCAAGAGGGCTGCAAACAGATCCGCGAGATTTTTGAGAATGGTATCAAAAAGGGCGGTTTGACGCGTGAGGTGGCGGATCAACGTCTGGCGCGGTTGAAAACGGGCGAGAGCGCCGAGATGGTCGAGGGGGCCGATATGATCCTGCACGCGGCGCGTGGGCAAGGCAATGTGCCTGCTCCGCGCCATATGGTGCGCGCGGTTGCCATGGCCGCCCCGGTGGACGCGCTGGGCCTGCGTTTTGCCCCGCCGGTCTTTGCAACGAAACTGTTGGAGATCGTCCAGGGGCCAAATTGCACGCCGCATCAATTGGCGGCGGCGCAGGCCTTGGCCAAGGTGTTGGGCAAGGTTCCCGTTGTGGTGCGTTCTACGGGCGAGAGCATTGCCGGGCGTCTCAGCGCGGCGTTGCAGCGCGCGGCGGATGGGATGATTGATCTGGGGGCCAACCCCTATGACATCGACGCCGCCACACTTGCCTGGGGCTGGACCAAACCGCCGTTTCAGACCCGAGACACGCTGGGGCTTGAGGCCCTGGCCACGGCCCCGAGGGGCGAGGGGGCGCAGAACTGGTCGGCGCAACTGGTCGAGCTGGGCCGCAAGGGCTGGGTCTCTGGGGCCGGGTTTTACGATTGGGGCGATGGCGGCGCGGTGCAAAGCGATGCTGTCCCGCGCCTGTTGAACGGTACCCGCGCGCCCAAGGATTGGGCGCAGGAGGACCTGCAACACCTGCTATTGGCAGCGCTGGCCAATGAGGGCACACGACTGTTGACCGAGGGTATGGCGAGCCGTGCGGCGGATATTGATCTGGTCTCGCTCCTGGCCTTGGATTTCCCCAAGGAACACGGGGGGATCATGAAGACGGCCAGCCAGATCGGATTGTTCAAACTGTTCAAACTACTGGAACGCGTCCGCCACCCGGACCGCGCCTTTTGGCAGCCTACGGCGCTGTGGCCGGATCTGGTCAAGAACGGGCGCAGCTTTGATGATGTGTAAGCCGTTGGCATGACACGCCAATGCTTCGCAGCGCTGGCATAGCGCGGCGGCATTGGTCTTGCTGCTCTGGTCTGAAAAGCGGCGGCCGCCGTAACGGATCGGATCCGGGGCATGTCTAAACCCCGGCCTTTGCAGGGCGTCGCCCTGCCACACGCACGTATCACAGGCCCCAGCAAAGGGGGTGATCCGGATTTCAGTGGTCAACCGCGGGGGAGTTTCAGAGAGATTGGTTAAGTGGGGCTAAGCGAAACGCGCGCATATATGGCAACGCCCTGTCGCCCCCGCGTCTTGGTTTAACCGAAAAAAACGCCCAGAATGACCATCATCAACCCGATGACCGAGAGGAACAGCGCCCCCATATTCAGCGGAACCATCTTGGCCACCACGGCGCGCAGCTCTTCATCGGGCAGGTTTTGACCACGCGCGCGCCAGACAGACATGATACACCAGACCAGCCCTGCCAATCCGGCAAAGGACAGCACAGCACCTCCCCAAACAAGCCAGTCCATGTTTCCCTCATGTGTCTGATTACGCTGTCTGCGGCGTAAAGCAGCGCAAGGGGCGGCGCAACCCCTTGATGGCGGCGCTTTAGCCCTGTAGCAAAGGCCTGTCCGGTGATCGAGACAGATTTCAGGGCAGCCGTCCCGCGCAGCCGGCCGCGGCAAAAAACAGAACGGCGCCCTTGGTGGCAGGCCCGTGTTTCGGGTGAAAACAGGAGATCGAGATGCAGGATTCAGGATCAGACAGCTATGGCGTCGCAGCGGGCGAGCTGAAGCAGTTCATTGAACGCATTGAACGGCTGGAAGAAGAAAAGAAAGAAGTTGCGGAGCAGATCAAAGAGGTCATGGCCGAAGCCAAGGGGCGCGGCTATGACACCAAGGTGATCCGCAAGGTCGTGGCGCTGCGCAAGCGTGATGCCGATGATATCGCCGAAGAAGAGGCGGTTCTGGAAATGTACAAGGCCGCGCTGGGCATGGCCTGATCCAGTCTATTTGACGGTTTTAAGAGCCGCGCAGGGGGTCCTGCGCGGCTTTTCTTTTGTTACGCAATGATCTCTGCAGCTGTCTTTCGGGCGGCTTGCAAAAAAGTTTCGGTTTCGACGTTTGGCGGCGACAGGCGCGCCAATGAGACTGCGCCCATAAGATGTGCCAGCAGGGCTTGGGCCTTGGGGGAAGGGGCCGAGCCGCCAATCGCGGCGGCCAACACGGTCAGAACATGGGCAACCCCGTCTTCAAGCGGTTTTTGCAGTTCGGGCGGTTGATGCGCGAGCTCGGATTGCATTGCCGCCAGCGGGCAGCCTTGGGCACGGTTTTGCACATGTTCAGGCGAGAGATAAAGCGCCACGTAGCGCCCTAGCGCCGCGCGTTTGTCAGCCGCAGTTTCCGCCTCTGCCATGTCAGACACAGCGGCGGTGATGGCATGGGTCAGGGCGGCGGCGACCAGCGCATGTTTGGATTTGAAATGCCGGTAGAACCCGCCATGGGTCAGGCCAGCGGCCGTCATGATTTCAGACAGCCCCGTCGCCTCGATCCCGTTTTCGCGAAACAGCAAAGAGGCTTGGTGCACGATCCGGTCGTGGCTGCGTGATTTTTCCAAAGCTGTGGCGCGGGCCATGTCGATCTCGGTTTTGGGGTGGTTGACTATTTGGATGATAATCATAATCTTATTTAGATGACAAGAATCATCTAAATGATGGGCGGGGGAAAACCCGCAACCGGGACAGTTCCACAAAGGCAACCAACCGTTGCGCTTAACACCTTGAAAGGAATGATATTATGCCAGCACTCATGACTTCGACCATCCGCGTCAAAGATCGCGAAAAGCTTCAGGATTACTTGCAGCAAGTCAAAGCCTTGGGCGCGCAATATGGCGCTGAAATGCTGTTCAGCGGGCCAGCGCAGGGTCCAATTGCCGGGGATCAGGACCATGATCTGGTGGTGATCGTGCGCTTTCCCACCACCGAGGATATCGACGCGCTCTTTGGGTCTGAGGCCTATGCGCCGCTCTTGGACCTGCGCGAAGCCGCCGCCGATATGGTGATCCTGAAATATCAGGATGCCGCGTGAATTTGGGGTTTGACGCCTCTTTTGATGCTCTGAAAGGAGACAGCCTGTGTCGATCCTACCCGTCTATACCGCCATCGTCTTTGGCCTCTGCCTCAGCGTGATCACCCGCGCGGAGCGGAACGAGGCCATCACCCGGTCTGAAGCGCGGGCCAGCTATGCGTTGTTTGCCGGTTTCGCGCTCTGGGTCGGGATTGTCACCGTTCTGGGTCTGCAGGGCCTGCATGTGCGCTGGATGCAGGACATTCCGCTGCTATGGCAGGCGCTGGTGCCCATGGTGATCTGGCAGACCGCATTCCTGATATGGCCGCGCCTGCAACAGGGTATTCTGAAATCCGGCGCAGCAACCCCGGCCTGGGTGCTGGCCCTGATCCAGAGCTTGCGGATCGGGGCATTGGGCGGGATCGCTAAAGGGCTAAGCGGTGACATCCAATCGAGCTATGTCTTTTGGATCGGCATTCCCGATTTTCTCTTTGGGCTGTCCGCGCCGCTCATGGCCTGGCTTTTGTGGCGCGAGAAGGTGTCGGCGTGGGCCTTGATCCTTTGGAACCTGATTGGTTTTGGGCTGATCGTGTTGCCAACCTTTGCAGTGATGCTCTATTGGATGCGCGAGCCGGGATTCGCGTTTATCTTTGAATTCCCAATGGTTCTGGCCCCCAGCATCGTGGTGTCCCTGTTTGTCTCGCTAAACCTGCTACAGGCCTGGCTGGCGTTTCAAAGCCTGCCCAAAGGCGGCAGGGCAGACCCAATCACGGAGAAATGACGTTTACGCCGGGCATGCTGGCCAGCGTGTACATGTCGTCATCATACAGCTCGGTCAGCATATCCACATAGGCCGCGTCCCATCCGGGCAGGTCGAGCTCTTCTTCGATCTCGTCCTCAAGCGCATATTTATCCAGAAACGCCGCCATCACCCGGCGTTTCTGCATTTCGTTGATATTGGGGTTTTCCTTTAGAAAGGCACGAAAGCGCTTCATGCCTTCGGGATTGATGATCTGGCTAAAGATGTCAAAGGCACCGGTGATCTTGCGGGTCATTTCGATCCCGGCCATTTCGCGGATTACCTGGCCCCAGATCAGCGGGGTATCTTCGTTGCACCAGACCGTGATGGGCATGTCAGGCAGATGGTCGCGCAACCGGCGGATCATGTCGGACCAGCGCAGATGCATCGGATCGACCCCGGCCATGAATTCGTGAAAATCCGTGTGCGGGGTGATGGCGTAGACGGCGGGCAAAAAGGTCGCCGGATCGCGCAGACCCAAAAACAGCTCGACCTCGTCGCGATCAAAAATCTGCTGCAATATCCGCAGCCGGGTTTCCGCCTTTCGAAAGGCGAGCCCGCCGGAAAACATCAGTTTGGGCACGGAAAAGAACGTGTTGCTGGACAGCAAAAGCCGATCCACCTGCGTATGTTCATCGTCCAGAATGGCATCCAGCACAATCTCGCGCGTGTCATCCGATGTCCCGGAACGGTTGAGACTGTTCACCGCCTCAAGCAGGAATTTGCGGTATTTGGACGGGCCAGGGATCGAGACCCCCTCGTGACGCCAATCATCGGCATTGCGCAAAAGGCATTTGAGGATGCGATCGTCGTCTGTGCAAGGGAGACCGGCGTGTAAAATGACCTGCATGGGATGGTGCGCTCGTTCGGGGGCTTGTGCTGTGGGCTTGGGGGCTTTTTGTTGGCTCTTGGCTGCAGTATAAGCCTTTTCGCGCAGAGGTTAACAGCCCCTGTAACGACCAAGGAAAGGTGTGGCTTATGGCCTCTTCCAGCATGACACGCGGACCCGCAACAACCAAGGCGCGCCTGCGTTTGCCCAGCAAATGGTCGGTTGGGGCCATTGTGATTGCGGTGATCGTGATTGCGCCCATTCTGGCGGTGCTCGGGCTGGCGCTGTTTCCACGCGAAAACATCTGGCCGCACCTGATCTCGACCACCTTGCCGCGCTATTTGCGCAATACCGCGATCCTGATGTTCGGCGTCGGGATTTTGTCGGCGATGGTGGGGACCGGGGCGGCCTGGCTGATTGCGCGCTACGAATTTCCCGGACGGCGCTGGTTGGAATGGCTGCTTTTGTTGCCGCTGGCGATCCCGGCCTATGTCGGTGCCTATGCGCTGGTGGATTTTCTGGAATATGCCGGGCCGGTGCAAACCGCCTTGCGCGAGGTGTTTGGCTGGAAAACCTCGCGTGATTACTGGTTCCCCGAGATCCGCAGCATGGGCGCGGCCATTTTGGTTCTGGCGGCGGCCATGTACCCCTATGTCTATCTGCTGGCCCGCGCCGCCTTTCGCGAACAAAGCGCGGCCTCCGAAGAGGTCGCCCAGTCGCTTGGGGCAGGGGCCTGGGGGCGGTTCTGGCGCGTTGGCCTGCCTTTGGCCCGTCCGGCCATCGCCGCCGGTGTCGCCATCGTGATGATGGAAAGCGTCAATGATTTCGGCACCGTCGACTATTTCGCCGTACAGACCCTGACCACAGGTATCTTCACCGTCTGGTTAGAGGCCAATAACGCGGGTGGCGCGGCGCAGATCGCCTCGGTGGTGTTGATCCTGGTGATCATGCTGGTGGCGCTCGAGAAAATCTCGCGCCGTCGCATGCGCTATTTCAACCTCTCAACCAGGCACCGCCCCGTGGCGCGCAAAGAGGTCAGCCGCGGCTTGGGCTGGCTTATGCTCTTGGCCTGCTTCATTCCCTTCTTCATGGGCTTTTTGTTGCCGGCGGGGGTGATCCTGAGCCACGCTTTGGACAATGCCGAAAACTGGCGTGATCCGGAGCTGTGGGAGGCCGGATTTAACACCCTGACCGTGGGCGGCACAGCCGCAGTGGTGACCGTCGCGGCAGGTGTCTTTCTGGTCTATGGCGTGCGCTTGACCGGGCGCAAATTGCCCCGTCTTCTGCTGCCGGTGACGACGATTGGATACGCAGCTCCGGGCGCAGTTTTGGGCGTTGGGATCCTGATTCCCCTCGCGGTGGTGGATAACGCCATGGCGGATGGCATTCTGGCGGTCACAGGCGTTGATATCGGGCTGATTCTGACCGGCTCGGCCTTTGCTCTGATTCTGTCCTATTGCGTGCGCTTCTTTGCCATCGCCCAGGGCGCGGCGGATGCGGCCATGGGGCGCGTGTCGCCAAACCTCGCCTTGGCCGCCCGGTCTTTGGGCCGCAATCAGGGCCAGGTGCTTGGCACGGTCTATTACCCGCTGATGCGCGCCTCTGTCGCCTCGGCGCTGCTTTTGGTCTTTGTGGACTGCGTCAAAGAACTGCCCGCCACGCTTTTGTTGCGCCCCTTCAACTTTGACACATTGGCCACCCGCGTGCACGAACAGGCCTCTCTCGAAGCCCTCGGAGACGCCGCCCCGGCGGCAATTCTGGTGATTTTGACGGGGCTCGCAGCGGTCGGATTACTTGCACGCGCAAATAGGTGATTTTGGGGCTTGCAAAGGGTAGGCGGTTTGTCCTATTTCGACCGAACGGTGCCCCTATAGCTCAGCTGGTAGAGCAACTGATTTGTAATCAGTAGGTCCGCGGTTCGAGTCCGTGTGGGGGCACCACTTCATTTACATCTTTGCTCACGGATGCTCAAGGTTGCCTTGAAAACATGGGTTTATTCAGAGATTTTTAACTAACTGACTTCCCCTGACAGGCAAGATTACGCATTCTATTACGCAGTTTTCACGCATTTTGCGGGGTGTGCGTAATCATGGCGTCGATTCGAAAAGTGAAATCCGGTTGGCGGGCAGAAGTATTCCGCAAGGGAACACGCAAAAGCAAGATTCTCCCCACTCAGCGAGAAGCCAAGGACTGGGCGGCTCGGGCGGAATATGAGATTTTGAATGGGGACAAGATTGCTGCAAAGCTAACGCTTCGTGAGCTGTTTGACAGATATGCGCGAGAAGTTAGTCCAACTAAGGCCGGTCGCAAATGGGAAGTGGTGCGGCTCGAAAAGCTTCAACGTGATCCTATCGCGCGCATCCAGCTTGCGGACATATCCGCGACAGATCTTGCAGATTGGCGAGACAGGAGAGTGCGGGAGGTTTCTGCTGGTTCGGTTCTACGCGAAATGAGTTTGTTGAGCGCAGTCTTTACGCAAGCGAGAAAGGAATGGCGGTTACTGTCTCATAATCCGCTGACCGATGTGCGCAAGCCCAAGCGTCCTGCCGCTCGGACCCGTCTGCCCGACAGCGAAGAAATCGAGAGATTGCAGCATGTCGCTGGGGCGGACCTGACAACCGCGACCGGGCGTGTATTCCATGCGTTTCTGTTTGCGGGTGAAACGGCCATGCGGGCAGGTGAGATTGTTGGCCTTGAATGGCAGCGACTTGACCTTGAGAAGCGTGTTGCACACATTCCGATGACAAAGAATGGAACAGCGCGAGATGTTCCCCTGTCTTCAGAGGCGGTTCGCTTGATCAAAGCGCTTCCTGAGGCGGACCCAGTTTTCGACCTTTCATCCCGTCAGCTCGACGCCTTGTGGCGCAAGACAAGGGATAAGGCGCTAATAGATGGGCTAACATTCCATGACAGCCGGGCTTGGGCGCTAACCAAACTTGCCCGAAAGGTGGACGTGATGACACTGGCTAAAATAAGCGGACACCGCGACCTGAAAATTCTCTTGAACACATACTATCGGGAAACGGCTGAGGATATTGCAAAGCGTCTTGATTAGAGCCGCACAAGGCGCATTTTCCCGCTGCCTTTGGCCTCAATCTCACCTGAGCCAATTCGCCGCCTAATTGTGCTTTCAGAAACCTCCAAGCGTTGCGCGGCTTTGGGGATCGTTATCCATTCATTCTCAGGGGTTATCCTCGCTGCCTGCACTTCCTGACGTAGCGCTTTCACTTCTGCTACTAGCGCATCCAGGGCACCCGCATCTACTGCAATAAGTTGGTTTGCCATCTGTCTCCCTCTGAGATCAGGCTGCGAGCCTCTTATGACCAAACCGCGCGTAGGTTGTGGCGGGCTATTTTGGCTTTAAAAGTGTTGTAGCTGACATTCAGCAACTTGGCAGCTTGGCGTTGGTTGCCTTGTGTCTCTGTCATCGCCCAAGCGAGCGTCTTGCGCTCTGCATCGAGAATGATTTCTGTCAGGTTGCGTCCCTCGACAGTGATCGTGGCCGGGGTTGGCCGGGTGCTATCACAAGTTGTGGGATTGAATCCGCTCGTCATCGTACAACCTCAAATTTTACACTTGAGGTTGTGAATCAATTTCATCCCTATTTCAACTAAAAAGTTCAAAAATATCCAAAATAGGGATTTTGAATTGATCAATTTGGGGTGATTTTGGGGCGTTGCTTAGCTCCTGTTGAGAAGTTTCCCAAGGATCGCGACCCCTTCTCCACGAATCGCATGTGATGGCTCGCCATCCTCTGCTACCCAGAACAAATAGGGTTCTGCTAGGTAGACAATTCGTCGTGTCTGGTCGTCGAACTCTGCTAGGTAAAGCGTGCCGGTTTCGATAGGCGCGTCGGGATCAACTAGGACGCTAGCCGCGACATCGGCACCCATCCCGGCCCGGACATTTGAAAGGAAATACTCGACTGTTCCACCCTGCTTTGCGGCAGTGTATTCGTGTATTCCCTCGCTCAATCCTTTGATTTTGCTTCCATTTGATGTGGCCCATGTGCCCGGTTCGTCAGTTTCGCCTAGCAAATATTTCGGGTCCACATCCAACGCCCGAGCCACTTTGTTCAAGGTGCTTGGTCTGGGTGTGCGGTCGGGTGATTGCAGCAAGCTTGTTAGAGTGGACTTGCCCAGATCAGCGGCTTGGGCAAGGGCTGTCAAACTCAGACCAGCCCGCTCTGCTTGTTCATTTACGCGCTTTGATAGGGTGGAAATATTGACACTTCTTGTCATGTTCTGGCCCTTCTGGATTACCTTTTGACTATATTTACCACTAATACGCCCAAAGTGGCAGAATTATAGCTAACGGCAACTCACCAAATAGGGGGATATGGGGATCGCAATCTTCTGAGAGGCGACCTCGAATGCAACCTAAGGTAAAAGAGAAACCAATCCCCAGCCCGCTTACCCGCGTCATTGTTGGCGCTTTGCTGGTCAATGGTGAAATCGACACGGGCGAGTTGCTTGAACTGGCCGAACAAATGGGTGTTGCCGGATCCGCTTTGCCGCGCGCCATGTGCGATCTGATCTCGGCAAGGCAGGCGCGTGCCCTTCCTGGTCGCAAGGGAACCGGAAAGCTGATTGCCGGAACGGCGTTGGCACTCATTCCCCGCGCTTTTCGGATTTCGGCCATCACTGCTTATCATGCGGCCCGTTTGCAGGTGGTGTGCCATGCGTGATCCCGATCTGCTCACCTTCCTCACAGCCGTTCAGCGCCACAATGAGACGGGCGCAATGTTAAGGGATGCCTCCGGTTTGAGCTGGAGCCAGCTTGCCCAAATGACGTGGCAAGCACAGCGAGAGGAGTTGATTGAAACCACGGGTCGCGTGCAACCATCCTTGGTCCTCACACGGCTTGGTCACACGCGATTGGGCGCGCTGCCACTTTCTGAAATTGAGGAGGTGGCGAGCTAATGGCTATTTCTGATGATCGCCGCGCCATGGACCTGGATCTAGGTAACAGCCCTTGGCAGATGCTGCCTGAAATGGTTGCGGATTATCGGGCTGAGCGGGCCGGTATTGAGGCCGGTCTATTGGTCCTGGAGGCCTTTCACCACGTCAGTGCTGCGCAATTGGTCAAACTGGGGTTTCGGCAGGCGGGGCATATGCGCCTCGGCGCTGCTGTTGCAGTGGCAAAGCTGCGCGCGGATATCGTGGGGGCGATGCGATGAAAGTCATCCCTCTGGAATATCTCACGGTTTACATTTGGCATGTTGCTCAAGGTAGAACCCTCGCTCAAGTCGCAAACCTTGCAGGTATCGGGCACCGTTCCACTATCTTGCGGCGCATCCGATCAGTAGAGGAGGCGCGCGATCACCCTGAGTGGTCCGACCTCCTGGATGATCTGGAGCGTTTTCGAAATTCGCCTGACTGCAATGTCTCCCCTGATGCGCCGGTTGATCGTGATCAGATCCTGCGCGCGCTTGGAATTACCGCGTCAGAAATAAGCGCGGATATTGGCGGGTTGGTCAACATTTTACGGCAGAGCCGCGCGACGGTTATCGTCGGGGCTGGATTGCCATCCGCCGGGGTGCTGATTGAGGGCGAGGTCATCAAGACATTCAAACGGTCGCTTCTCCAAGCGGGCATTTGTTTTGGTTGGTTCTCACCCGATCAGTCCAGCGCTGGAAAGCTGCGCAAGTTCAAGGTTGCCAAAACGGTGATGGATGCGGTGGGGTTTGAAACCACTGCGCAAACCCGAGAAAAAACAGCCAAGGTGTCGGCACCACGTTCTGCAACAACTGGCCGCGCCCTTTCCATGTCAGAAATGGCCATCAATAGGTTGGTTCTGAGGCGCGACCACCCGAGCCAATTGTCAGATAAGCATTTGCAATGGGCGCGCGATGTTCAAACCGCCATGCTTGTCGGTGGCACGGCAGTTGAGGGTATTCGAAAGGTTCTGGGGGACAGGTCCTATGAGATCCTGGAGCGTCACTGTCTCGGGATTGAGGGCTTTGAGCGAATTGAGGAGGAAATGGGCCTCACTCAGCGCTCGGCTAAGGTTGTCCTCCTGTTGTTGTTGGAGACGCTTGCGCATTGCGGGATCTTTGACCGAATGGCGGTCATCAAATGACGCGGCCCATGTCCAGATATTGCGAAATCTGTGAGCTGGTCCCGCCGGTATTTGGGATTGGTTTTCCCTTGCGCCCTGGTGCCCTGCCTGGATTGCCGGATTATTTGCGGGGGAGTTGCATTTGGGTTTGCGACTCTCAGAGCTGCGAGCGGGCGGCCAAAGCCCGTGCGCAGAAGGCGGCAGCGCGCTATGGAATCGAGCTAGAACAGGTTTTTCGCTTTTTCAGCCTCACTGCCGAACCTCGCCCCCAAGGGGGTCACTGACATGGCGTTATCGGATGAGGTAAAGGCAAAGGTCTCGCTGCGATCTGTAGCTGAGCGCTATGTCACTTGGGATCAGCACAAGTCCACGGAAGCGCGGGGGGACTGGTGGGCACCGTGCCCCTTTCACGGCGAAAAAACATCAAGCTTTCACGTCACTGAAAAGGGTGGCGCGGGCGGCTCATTCTATTGTTTTGGCTGCCAAGAGCGCGGCTCTGTCATTGATTTCATGATGGCGATTGAGGGTATCGGTTTTGCGGATGCGGTAAAGCGTTTGGCAGATAGCGAGGGCGTATCACGCGATGCGGATCCAGCCCGCCTTTTGGAAATCAAAGAGGAATCCGCCCGTAAACAGCAAGAGGCTGCGCGGGCAGATGCAGCCAAGGCGGATCGCAACCATGAACGCGCCCGCGAGATATGGCGCGCAAGCATCGTCAATCACCGCAACCTCATCCGCTACCTTGAGGGACGCGGCATTCGCTTGGACGCCATAGGCGGCGTGCCTCCAACCCTGCGATACCACCCGAACCTGCCTTGCTATGAGGGGCAGGATGAGGCTGGCCGCGCCAAGCTGATCCATTCCGGCCCGGCCATGGTGGCCTTTATTGGACGCAACAAGCTGATTGGCGTGCATCGCACCTGGATTGATCCAGAGGTGCCGAGCCGTGGGCGCGCGCGCCTTGAATGTGGTCGCAAGGTTCCAAAGCAAATGCTGGGGCTGACTGGGCAGATTGTTGGAAACCCTGTTTTGCTGTCACGGCGAACAACCGGAACGCTCCTGGTGGGCGAGGGGATTGAGACAGTGCTTGCGGCTTTGGCGGCGGCATTGCTGCGCAATCCCAACTCGCGCCCCTTTGCTGAGGCGGCTTTGACATTGGATGCAATGGCCGGTCCTGAGGATCGCCGTCATCGCCCATTGGGTAAGGGGCGCATGGGAAAACCGCTGCCGAGCGCTTGGCCCAAGATAGACACCAGCCGCCCCGGATACCTGCCGCCAGATGATACGGATCGCGCCGTGGTTCTGGCGGATCCCAGCACAAAATGCCCGGAAACAGCGCGCCTGAATGCAGAGCGTGCAGCCAAGAAAATTGGCCTGTGCTGCAAGCATGGTGCGCGTTTGGCGGTGCCAAACGATGCTTGGGATCATGATGAGGATTTTGCGGATTTAGCAATGAAAGGAACGCTTTATGACGCCTGAGAGCTTTGAGAGAGCGCAGCATATCACACTGATACGCGACCGTCGCCGGACAGAAAGGGCGGGCTGGCTGGATGGTCCCACATTGAGCCTTTTCGATTTTACGCATTCAACACCTGACGATGATTGGCGCGCGTTTTGCGCCAAACAGGTTGACCGAATTGATGCCGAACTAGCCGCCTTGGAGCGCGAATTCGAGGCCCTTTAACGTCGAAAGGAACGTTGTATGAAGATTGAGGATTTTGAACGGGCCAAGCAACTTGAGCAACGTTTCAATGCACTTAGGGCTGAGCGCGACGCTTGGCTCGATGATCCAAGCCCCCCGATGTTCGATTTCACTCATACCCTTCCGGAAAAGGATTGGGAGGACTTCTGCTTTGCGCAGATTGACCGGATTGAGCGCGCTCTGAGTGACCTAACCCGAGAATTTAAGTCCCTTTAACACAGAGGAAAATGACATGTTTTCTTTTTTGACCGCCGCCAGATTCTGGCGGGCGCTGGCAACAGGCTTGCTTTCGTTCATGGCTGTTATGGTTGCTGGGGGCCTCCTGGTCTCCTTCACGCTCTTTGATTTCTCATGGCTGAATAACCCCAATGACGCGTTTGTGCGGGTGCGCGCTTTCCTGTCTATTACCGCATCCTTTGCGGGCGCAATCATTGGAATTGCGCAGGTGAGGTCAGCGGATGAGTAGGTCACGGATCCTGGCCGATAGTGAGCGGGCCTTGCGCGTTCTTATCGCGTGCGAAACCTCGGGTAAGGTGCGCGAGGCATTTCGCAGGCGCGGCCATGACGCTACCTCTTGTGACCTACTGCCATCTGATGATGGCAGTAATCACCATATCATCTGCGATGTGCGCGAGCTATTGCAGCCGGGCCGTTGGGATTTGATGGTGGTGGCACATCCACCTTGCACCCGCCTGTGCAATTCCGGTGTGCGCTGGCTGTCTGAGCCACCTGGCAAGCTGAATGAAACTTACACTAAAGCTGTGCGGGACCGATATGCGGCTATGTCGCGCGAGGAACGTTTGGCTTTCATGTGGGCTGAGCTGGATGCGGGCGCAGAGCTGTTTTCAGATTGTTGGAATGCACCGGTGCCGCGTATCGCTGTTGAAAACCCGGTGATGCATAAACATGCGAAACAGCGGATCCGCAATTTTGAACCGGCGGCGCAAACGGTGCAGCCATGGTGGTTTGGTGAGCCGTTTTTCAAAGCCACGGGCCTTTATCTGCGCGGCGTGCCGCCTTTAATCCCAACCAACAAACTCATTCCGCCAAAGCGGGGGAGTGAGGAACATAAAGAGTGGTCAAAGATCCATCGCGCCAGTTCCAGCGGCGCAAACGGTGTGCCCCGCTGGAAAATCCGAAGTGAGACCTTTCAGGGGGTGGCCGATGCAATGGCCATGCAATGGGGTGATTTCGCAATGCAGGAGTTGGCGGCATGATGCGCAAAAAAAAACAGGCAGAGAGTCCGCTCATGTTTGATCTAATCGGAACCCCAACCGAACGCGCTGCGCGGGCCATTTGTAAGGCGGCCAATGGTTATCAAGCCTGCAAATGCACCGAAAAGGGCGGTGCTTGTGAAACCATGATTTCACAGGTCAAACAAATCGCAAATCATTTGGGCCTATCGACTGAAAAGCTAAGCAAGGTTGATCAGGGTGGAACGGTCTATGTCCGCGCGCCCAAATCCAGACCTTAGCCGCAACCCCCGCGCCCCAAGATCTGGCGAGGCGGCTCACCCTGCCTCGCCCCTCATTGCCGAAATTCCCTAAATTGGAGCGTGTCGCATGAGTACACCTCTCACCCCCCATATGAAGGCTACCACCCTAACCATGCAGGAGCGCGTCAAACTGGATCAGAATGATGAGGATAACGCCGCGCGGATCCTGGCTGTTTATGGCGAGGATCTGGTTTTCGTCTCAGGCAAGGGCTGGGCTGTTTGGGATGGTCAGCGCTTTTCTTTTCGCTCTGGCAATCTGGCTGCGCGCCGAAAGGCCCATAAATTGCGGCAATTGGTGTTGGAGGAGGCGGATTGGCTGGAGGCGAATTATTGGGCACCGGAGCCGCGTGTTGAGGAGTTCATTGATGAGCAAGAGCGCAAGCGCCCGCCGGTAATTTTCAGGTCATCAGAGGAGGCCCTGAGAGAGATGGGGACGCAGGCAGCGGCCCATCTGCGCAAGCACGCCAGCAAATGCGGCAATGCAGCCAAGGTGAAATCCGCCCTGGAGGTCTGCGAACATCAGCGCTGTGCTGAGGTTGAGGATATGGACAATTGCGCCTGGTCCCTCACCCTGCCGAATGGTGAGCTGGATCTGCGCGCCGTGGCCAATTGGGAACCGCCCTATGAGGGCACGGCGGTTGAAATCATGAATTCCAAAGAGGCTTGGCTGTCGGAAACTGACCGATCGCACCTACCAACAAAATGCGCCGGGGTTGAATTCAACCCAGCCAAACCTTGCCCGAAATGGCTTGAATTCATGGAATTGATTATCCCGGATCCAGAGGTGCGCGCCTGCGTCCAGCGGGTCTTTGGGGCGCTTTTGGTCGGGGAAAATATTGAGCAAATCTGTGTGTTTCTGCGCGGTCCCGGTGGCAATGGTAAATCAACGCTATTGAACACGCTGGCCCATGTGTTGGGGAGGCGCGATGGCTACGCTGCCACCTGTAAGGTGGATATGTTCCTTGAAACCGGCCATCAAAGCCCGTCTGGCGCAAACCCTGAGGAGGTCGATTTGCCCGGTGCGCGGGCCTATATCGCGACGGAACCGGGGTCACGTGATGTGCTGAGCGCCAAGAAAATCAAGGGTCTGACCGGGGGTGATCGCCGCATGTCGCGCGGCAACTATCAGGATCCGTTCTTTTGGACACCTACGGGCATTCCGATCATCTCTTGCAACAGAACGCCCAAAATCAAGGATGAGGATGAGGGTACGCGCCGCCGCCTGGTCTTTATCCCCTTTGACGTGAACCTGAGGGCTTTACCGCCAGAAAAACAGCGCTCACAAGGCGAGGTTGAGGCCGAATTACGGGCTGAGGGTTCAGGTATCCTCAATTGGATGATTGAGGGGTTTCAGGACTTTATGCACCGGGGTGGCAAGATCGAAATGCCCGAACCCATGACACGGCTCAAGGATCAACTGCTAGAGGCAGCTGATCCGGTGGGGGTGTTCCTGCAAGAGATGACCGTCAAGGAAGTCAAGGGCCGTGTCTCTGTCTCGGACTTCTACAAGGTGCATGAAAAGTGGTGTGAGCAAGAGGGCCGCCAGATCTATCAGATGAAAACAGTGGGCGATATCATGGTTGAAAAGGGATTTGAGCGCGGCCCTGTGCGTGGGCGGTCCCATTGGAAAGGGTTGCGCTGGAATGACAATGCAGCCGACCTGATTCAGGACGCCACAGGTGAGCGCCCGGCCAATGCGCCACCCCGTGAAAAGGGGCCGGATTTCTGACGCCCCGCGCCCCTCACTGCCGCTCGCCTCACCCTCTTTTTGCGCGCCCCGCGCCCCGGTGAAGGGGGTGAGCTAAATCACCCCGAAGGGTCAAAAGGGGAGAGGGGGTAAGGCCACCGCCGTGGTCCGGCGGTGAAGGAATTGGCGAAATCCGTCAAAATCGGGGAAATACCTCACCCTCTTCACCACTACATCACCCTTAGGTCACCCTAGTTAAATTGTAGATATATATGATAAAATAATGGAATTAGACGTGTGGGTGATCTGGGTGAGGTGCCTATATAGGCGCGAGAAAAATCATATACGCCGAAAAATCGGTGAACAATTCAGAGGGGGTCACCCCTCACCACCACAAGCGAAAGGATGATTGATATGGGTAAGCGGGCAAAACGGCAACCGGCGGCGCTTGGTCTGCCTGAGGGGTGGGGGATGATGAGCGCCAATCCTGGTGCGGGCGAGGCGCGCAATGCACGCCCGGCCTTGGTGCGTGATACCGTTGTGTCTGATGGCGTGGGGATTGATGAAACCGGACCTGAGGCTACGGCAGTTATCGGCAGCGAGACCGTTTTGCGAAAGCGGCAGAATGGCCTATTGGCGGATCTTCCCGCCGATCAGGCGCTGGCCCTGGAGCAATATTCACAGGCAGTTGAGGCGCTGGGGGCATCCGGCGGCACCTGCGATCCGACCGGCGGGGGAGGTGGTGCCAACACTGATGGCCCGGCTTTGCGCGCGTTGCGGGCGGCTGAACGCTTGAACAGGATGCATTCCGCCCTTGGGCGCGCCTATATCGAGCTGCCGCTAAAGAATGCCCGCCGCATCCGTCGCGGTGATCGCGTGGCGCGGATCAGCTTGCGCGACCTGACGCATTGGGCGGTTATTGATGGTCTCACCCGTGGTGACATTCTTGAGCGTGTGGGGGCCGCGCGTTCAAACCTGATCGCTCAAGATGCTGTTATTCAAGGGATTTCAGAGGTGGGCTTTCGCCTTTCCAATTGTTGCGGATTTTCTCAAAGCGCAGAGCGGTCCCTGAAAGATACGCAACCTGCCAAAAGGTGAGATATACCCCTTTGCATTGTCGGAGAGGTGCGCGGTTAACTCGTTCTAACGCAGCGCCCCGGCAATCTCACCACCCCGGCGGTTCTCTTGTCCACATGGACCAAGGCCCTTTCGTCACCCCGCCGGGGTGGTCTGGATATTCAAATCATCGCAAGGCTTGGCGCAAACATGGATCTGCGTATCAATCGTAACACAAAGGAATTTTCGCGCGGCCTGAACAATGCGGCCCGCAAACAGATCCCGTTTGCTATGTCGGTCGCGATCAATGACGTGTTGCGTGATGTAAAGCGCAATTGGGAAAAGCAGTTACGGCGAAAGCTGGATACCCCCACCGCCTTCACCATGCGGGCCTTTCGGATCAAGCGCGCGACCAAGCGTAACCTGCGCGGCATGGTCTTTGCTATGTCGATCCAGTCAGACTATCTGCGCTGGCAAGAGGATGGTGGCACACGCCAGCCCAAGGGCCGGGCGATCCTAGTGCCGGTGAGGCAGCGCGTGAACAAATACGGCAACATGCCACGCGGCGCGGTGCGTCGTGCGCTGGCCAGCCCCAAGGTGTTTTCCGGTAAGCCAAAGGGGCAGAATGCGCCGGGTGTCTATCGCCGCGCCGGAACAAAGAAAAAGCCGAAACTAAAGCTGATGATCAGCTATGAGGATCGCGCAAAATACACGCCGCGCCTCGCTCTGATCGCGGGCGCGGTCAAAACCACAACCGCCCGCCTGCCAAACGCCCTTTATCGCGCCATGAAACGGGCCAGGAACTAGCGCGGGTCCTTTCCGGCCCGCCGCAACATGGGTAATTCGCGCGCATGTGTGTTTGAGAAGTTTTGTTTTTTCAGGGGCTTGGCTTTTAGGTTGTGGTTGTTGTTATTCGAAGTATTCCATGTTGGTTCGTTTCCCAAGTCTTTCGAGAATATAGGCCCCTTTGTGGGTTGGTTTTCCGACTTTTGAATGGCTCAAGTGCTTTTTTAGGAAGAGCTTGGCGAGAAGAGCAGCGAGACCAGCGGGAACGAAATAGGCGATATTGCCCTCCACTAATTCTTCGAATGCTGGCTCTCTGAAAATAATACTAGTAACAAGAAGGAGGGCAGTAAATCCTCCAAGGATCAGCAAGAAGTTTGCGATCTCGTTGAAAAGAAAACGTAGCAGCCGATTAGTAATTTGGACCTTTAAAGACAAAAGGCCTAGGTTTGCGGCTCTATCTAGAAAGTCGGTTGGTACTTTGCCACCTTCAGATAGGAGTTTCACTTGTTGTTCCGAAAACTTCGACAAAACCCCGATGAGCTCAAAGTTTTCATCAAAAATATCTGTTAGAGCGCAACGCCAAGCTTCGCTGAGTTCGGGGTTGGCTTCTTGGTTGATCGATTTTGCATAATGCGTCCATTCGATCAGCGCCGCAACTTTTTGCGGCCCCATTTCTATGAGATCCGGGGGGGGGGAGCGCCGGTGTCGCGTCTTCGATTAGAGCCTCTAGGTTCTCTCGTTCTTTAGCGGTTAAACGTGTTTTGAGGCGGTCTGCCCAATGTTCACCTAATACCTTTGCGGATGGCCCCAAAAGCAGACTGAGGGGGTTGCCAATTGCCTTACCCACTTCCTGTGTGGCTTTGGCTGCGTCCGTAACTTCGTCTGAAAAATCGTTTTCTTGCTTATCCATTGGGCACACTACTTCGACCTCGGGGGCACTGTACTATGGACAGGGATGCAATCAACCCGCTTCAACCCCTCACTGCCGATCAGGTTGCTTTGGTTGAGCGGTTTCCGCTGCCTGAGGGGGTGCCGGATGCGTTGGTGAGCAAGGCGCAATTGGAAACTGCCTTGGGGGTTTCGGGCACCACGATTTCCGCATGGTTGCGGCGTGCGCCAAACCCGATCCCCTATGAAACCGCCGGGGCGAATGGGCGGGCTTATGAGTTTCGCTTGTCTGTTGCTTATGCCTGGATGCAGGCGATGCGGGCGGATGAGGAAAGCGCCAAGAGCGCCGCTGATGCGGCTGCCGCGCAATTGTCGCTTGCTCTGCTGGGCGGGGAAAGCGCGGCGGGTGCGCCGGGCAAGATGAGCCTTGCCGATCAGCGCAAGCTGATTGAGCTGGAGGCCCTGCGCCGAACAGAAGCTTTGCAACGTGGCGACCTGATCCGGTTTGAGGATGTGGTGAGCGGGATTGAGGAAATCTTTGCGGCGATCCGTGACGGGTTGGACGCCTTGCCGGATCGGCTGGCGCGCGAGCTGGGCTTGCAAGGCCGCGATTTGGAAAAGATTGAGCGCGCTTGTGATGATGTGTTGGGCCGCGCCGCGCAGAATGTTCAAGAGGTGATCGGTAATGGCGAAGAAGGTAGAGGCTCTATTTGATATTGAGCCGCTGCCGCCATTCTCACAGGTAGAGGCCGCGATTGAGCGGGCCTTGCCCACGCTGCGACCTCGGGCGCGGGTGGCGGTATCGGAAACCGCGCCGCTGCGCATGATCAAATCGGGCGGGCAGTGGGTCGAATGGCGCGCAGATGTTGCGCCTTACATGACAGAGCCAATGGATGTCACCACGTCGCGGCGCTTTGACAGTGTGGTCTTTGTTGGTCCGGCGCGATCTTCAAAATCTGAGGGGTTGGTGATCAATCCGATTGTTCACGCCATCCTTGCCAACCCGCGTGTTGTGGCGATGTTTTCGCCTACGTCCAATGCGGCCAAGGAATGGTCTGAGGGTACGCTTGATGAGCTGATCCAGAACAGCCCAAAGCTGCGCGCCAAGCTGGGTAAGGGGAAGGGGGCGAACAACACCTTCACCAAGAAATTCAACGGTGGCACCCGCCTGACCATTGATTACCCGGTGGGGGATAAGCTGGCGCAACGCTCAATTGCCCTGTGTATCGGCACGGATTACGACAAGTTTCCGGCTGATATCGGAAAAAATTCAGAAGGGATGGGCGAGGGCGAAGCCTTTGACCTGATGCGCAAGCGCACAGAGGATGCGGGCAGCCGGGCAATGACCATTGTGGAAAGCTCACCCCGCTTTCCGATCATTGATGAGGAACACACGCCCGCAACACCACATGAGGCCCCGCCGGTGTCGGGGGGCGTCTTGGCGCTCTATAATCAGGGGAGTCGCGCGCGGCTTTATTGGACCTGCCCGCATTGCAGTCATGAGTTTGAACCAAGGTTTGAGCGGCTGGAATACCCGGATGAAGGGACGCCTGAGGAACGTGGCGCGGCGGCCTACATGCTTTGCCCGTCTGGCAATGGCTGCGCAATTGAGCCAAGCGACAAACCGGATCTGAACATGAGCGCCCGCTGGCTTCATGAGGATATCAATGGTGAGCTTGTCCCGCTGGAAGATCTGAAACGCGATGTGGCCACGGTCAGCTATTGGCTACCCGGCCCGGCGGCGGCGTTGGCGAGCTGGGCTAAGCTGGTGTCGCGTTTCCTGGTGGCTGAGGAAAAGTTTGAGGCTACCGGGGGCGAGGGGAGCCTAAAGACCGTCTACAATGTTGAGCTTGGCTTGCCCTATCTGCCACGGGCGCGGGCTGTGTCTGAGGGGCTTTCGGCTGAGGTTCTGAAAAAGGCCGCCACAGATCATGCGTGGCAGGTCGCCCCGGCGAACACTGCATTCCTCACTGCCGCTGCCGATGTGCAAAAGGGGCGGTTTGTGGTGCAGGTTGAGGCCTGGACCCTGGACCTTGAACGGGTGGTGATTGATCGCTTTGATCTGGTCAATCCGCCGGAAACTGCGCCGAACCCAGAGGGCCGCCAGATCCGGCCTGATGTGTATGGCGAGGATTGGGATGCGCTCACAGCCTTGATGAGCAAATCCTATCCGGTTGCCGGGTCGAACCATGCGCTCCAGATCCTGGCTGTGGTCTGCGATTTGCGGGGTGAGCCTGGCGTGACACCTCGGGCGCGGGACTATTATCGCAAGATGCGGCTGGAACATCCGAACCGGTTCTATCTGGTGATGGGTAAGGGCAAAGACACCACGCCCCGTGCGCGGTTGATGACGCCCGAAACCGCGCATCGCGGCAAGGAACATGTGGCGCGGGACGTGCCCAATATCGTCGCGGGGACCGATCCATTGAAAGATGAGGTCGCCGCATCCTTGATGCGCGAGGCGGGCGGGGCGCGTAAGCTCAATATCCCGCGTCTGGCACCACATGAGATATTTGCGGAATACGCGGCAGAACGTCGATACGAAAAGGGTTGGGATAAGCGGCCCGGTCAGGTGCGCAATGAGGCGCTTGACCTGTCGGTCTATTCCCTGGCGCTGGTGATCGTGTTGGAGGCTGAGGCCATCAATCGCGATGATCCGCCCAATTGGGCACTGCCGGGGCGGGGCAATCTGATGGCGATTGACCTGCCCAAATCCGAAAATCGCGATGTGACTGATGAGCAAGGCCAAGTCGAGCAGGCCGAACCCACCGCCCCGGCCAAGAAAGCCGGGGCGTGGCGTGTGAAACGTCCAAAACGAAACAGAGGATGGTGATATGTCCAGCCTGAACCAAGTAAATCTGATCGGAAATCTTGGCGCGGATCCTGAGGTGCGCACGTTCCAGAATGGCGGCAAGGTGTGCAACCTGCGCATCGCCACCTCGGAAACCTGGAAAGATCGCAACACGGGTGAAAGGCGGGAACACACCGATTGGCACAGTGTTGCGATTTTCTCTGAGGGGTTGGTGGGTATCGCAGAGCGCTACCTGCGCAAAGGTTCCAAGGTGATGATTGGCGGCAAGCTGAAAACGCGCAAATGGCAAGATCAATCCGGCGCGGATCGCTATTCGACCGAGGTCGTTTTGCAGGGCTATGACGCCAAGCTGATCATGCTGGGCGATCCGCGTGGCGATGGCGGCGGGTCAAATGGCGGCGGTTACAGCGATGGTGGTGGGGCGGGCTACGGTCAGGGCGGGTCCGGTTCCGGTCAGCGCGACATTGATGATGAGATCCCGTTCTAAGGCGGGTGAATGAAGTTGGTTGCAAAACAGGGGAATGCAAGTGAATAAGTCTAAAGTTGAAATGGACGCTTCGGTGAAGCTGAAAGCATCTGGTGAAACGGGTGAGGTGTCCTTAAATGCGCTTTTTTAGGAAGCGGGCGATTTGTAAATTCGGGAAGAAAAGGGGGGCGTCCGAAGACAGCCCCCGTTCCCCGCCTTAGACGAAGAAGCTCGCAAGCCAGATCAGAGCCGAGAGGCTCAGAGCGATCTCGCAGCGATATTCATCGCCGTTAGACTTACTGGCTTGGAAGTAGACGCCAATTTTCATGACAGTCCTCCCATTCTAGCCGCGCTTGGTCCTTATAGTAGTCGGTCAAGGGCGCGGTTAGACCAGCGACCGGGGTTTGCCATTTGTGTATAGTTGGCTGGAGGTGCCCGGCGGCTCCGACTATTTCGATGCAGCTTTTCTGCCGCTTGATCGTCACATGGTTAGGGTGACATGCACTTTCAAGGCATTGACAGAGTAAAAAGGTGATTTCATGACAATTCAAAACTGCATTCCCGCGACTCTTGTCGCAGGGGATGGTTGGGCATGGCTGGATGCTGCCGCCTTTGCCAGTCACCCGCCCGCTGAATGGTCTTTGCGTTATGTGTTGCGACCATTGTCCGGCGGTGCATCGGTTGAAATTGACGCGGTTGCCGGGGCGGATGCCTATGAGTTACGCCTTTCATCAGCGCAATCCGCCGCTGTACCGCCGGGGCAATTCACTTGGGTTGCCTTGGGGTTTCATGGCGCAGGCGGTGATCGGGCGACGGTTGCCACTGGTCGGGTGGAAATTCTACCAGATCCGACGGCGTCAACGGGGGATCAGCGTTCAAGTGGTGAGCGGATCTTGGATGCGATTGAGGCCGCGATTGAGGGCCGCGCCAGCAAGGACGCTGACAGTTACAGCATTGAAGGGCGCAGCATTTCCCGCACGCCCATGACCGATCTTTTGCGCCTGCGCGATATCTATCGCCTTGAGGTCGCGCAGGAGCAAAACCCCGGATCATCGGGCTTTCAATATCGGAGGGTTAAATTCTGATGTGGCCATTTCGCAAGCGCGCAGAACCGGTGGTTCGAGTAGAACCTGAGGTCCCGAAGTCTGCGGCCCCGCTGCCTTCCGCCTCTCACCGCCGCGCGCCTGCGATGGTCACGCGGTCCTACCGGGCGGCGCGACCTGATCGCCTTGCCAATGGGTTTGGCCTGATCGGCAGCGTGACCACGCGCGACGAAATGCGCCGCGAAATTCGTGGGCTGATCAATCATTCGCGCCATGCCTCGCACAACTTTGACTATCAGCGCGCCTATGAGATGTTGTTCCGCCGCCATGTGATCGGGCCTAACGGGATCCGGTTGCAAATGGATGTGCGCAAAAGGGATGGATCCAAAGACGTTCCAGCTAATCAGAAGATTGAGCGCGGTTTTGCCCGGTGGGGCAAGCTGGGCACCGCCACCCGGTGTGGCCGGGTGAGCTGGCACGGCGCGCAATGTCAAATTGCCACCGGGATCGCGCGCGAGGGTGGGGCGTTTGTCCGCTTTTATGAGGGGCGAGGGGCTGGCAAGTTTGGGTTTCAGATTGAGCCGATCTTGTTTGATCGCCTGGATCTGGATCTGACCATGCCGCTTGCCGGTGGGGCTTATATTGAGGCGGGCATTGAATTTGACGCCTCGGATCGGATCACCGCCTATCACATTTGGAACCGCCCCGATAGCGAGGCGCATCGCGGCACGGCGCAACGGCGCGAACGGGTTCCTGCCTCCAAAATGATCTACGTGCTCGTGCCTGAGGAAATCGGGCAGGTGCTGGGTGTGCCGAGATCTGCCACCGCCTTGCGACTGATGAACATGTCAGAGGGCTATCAGGAAAGCGCAATGACCGCCGCCAATTATGGCGCGGCGCAGATGATGTTCTTTGAACAGCAACAATCAGGCGCGCAAATTGGCGGGGCCGTGGATGATGTGCCCTTTGATGAGATTGAAGCGGGAACCACAGCCATGCTGCCGCCGGGTGTGAAGCCGGTGCCACATGTCCCAACCTATCCAGAGGCCGCAATTGAGCCTTTCATGCGCCATATGGGCACAAGTCAGGCAGCGGGCATGGGCGTTGCCTATGAAACGCTGACTGCGGATCTGTCCAAGGCCAATTTCTCCAGCCTGCGCGCCGGTAAGGGTGAGGAGCGGGATGAGTGGCGGATGATCCAACGCGCTGTTTTTGAGGGGCTGCATGATCTGATTGTGCAGCGCTGGCTGCGCATGGCGATCCTGTCAGGTCAGGTGATGTTGCCGATGCTGCAACTGCCGCGTTTCCTGGATGGTGTGACATGGCGGCCCCGTGGCTGGCCTTCGGTCAATCCCAAGGATGACGCCACAGCCAATGCTGCCGATCTGACAAGCGGCGCGCGCAGTCTGACTGAGATTGTCGCAGAGCGCGGGCGCAGTCTTGATGATGTGCTTGATGAGCGCGCCGCCGAAATCAAGGCGTTCAAGGATCGGGAACTGCCGGTGCCCAAATGGGCGCTGGATGCAACACCCACGCCACCACCAGAACCACCAAAAGAGGATGATCCGCCGGGGCCAGAGGATGCGCCGGGTGATGATCCTGAGGGATCCGAACAGGAGGCCACATGAGTTTGAAAATTGCAAACCTCGCCTATCGCGCGGGGGAGATATTGGGGGCAGCTTCGGCTGCCCCTTCTGATTCCGGGGGTGAGCGGGATGTGACTATCTCCTTTTCCTCGGAAAGCCCGTTCCGCCGCTTTGAGTGGGATCGCGAGGAGGAATTCCTAGAGGTCCTTGGTCACAAGGCGGATGAGGTGGATCTGTCACGCCTCAATTCCGGTGCCGCCCCGCTGCTGAAAGATCACCGTGCCACGATTGATAACAAGATCGGAAGTGTGGTGCGCGCCTGGCTGGAGGGTGGTCGCTGTCACGCGCTGGTGCGCTTTTCCGATACGCCAGAAGGCCGCGCCATTCATGAGCGTGTGCAGGCCGGGGAAATCACCTGCGTCTCAGTCGGTTACGGCATCACCCGTGCGATCCGCGCTGGCGAGCAAGACGGAACCCCGATCATCCGCGCCACGCGTTGGCACCCCAAAGAAATCTCATTCGTCGCAATCCCCGCTGATCCGTCCGTTGGTTACGGGCGGGATGATTATGGCGCGGCGCAATCACTCACTGTCACTGAAAAGGAAACACCTGACATGGCAAAAGACACTATCGAGCCTAAAATTGAAACGCCCCCCGCACAGGTGCGCAGCGACGACACACCGCCAGCGGATCCGGTAGCGGTTGAGCGTTCCCGCTCTGCCGAAATCCGCGCCATTGGTCGACAATTCCCGGATCTTCCCGCCGAAATGGTAACGCGGGCCCTGGATAAAGGCACTGATGTGGGCGCGTTTCGCCAGCAAGTGATGGATCACATTGCGAGCGATGAGGTGCAGGAGCAACGCACCAGTGCCACGCGTATCGGGCTATCCTCTGGTGAGGTCTCAGCGTTCTCTATCAGTAACGCTGTGCGTTTTTTGATGAACCCGAATGACCGCAATCGCGAGGCCGCTGCTTTTGAGCTGGAAGCGTCCCGTGCGGTTGGGGATGCAATCGGGCGAGAGGCAGAGGGCATTTTTATTCCCTCTGATGTTCTGATGGATGGCAACTTTGCCCGTGCTCAAAACACCGGTACCCCGGCTCAAGGGGGCGTTTTGGTTGCGCAGGATTATCGCGGTGGATCCTTTATCGAACTCCTGCGCAACCGGATGGCATTGACGGGTCGTGGTGTACGTCTGTTGCAAGGCTTGTCGGGCAATGTCGATATCCCGAAACAGACCGGTGGTGGTACCTTCTACTGGTTTGGTGAAGATGGTGAGCCAACTGATACAGAGGCGGGTTTCGGGTTAACCAGCATGACACCGCATTCAGCCGGTATGGCTATCCCTTACACACGTCGCATGGCGCAACAGGCCAGCCTTGATATTGAGGCGCTGGTACGTGATGACCTGCTGCGTGGCATGGCCCTGGGGTTGGATCAAACTGCGCTGGTTGGTCATTCTTCGCCGGATGCACCGGACGGGCTGCGCGACAAGATCTTTGCAAATGCGCTGAACTGGGCCGATTCTGCTGCAATGCCGGATGAGGATGATCTCATTGACCTGGAAACCGCTGTTGCAGTCGCAAACGCGGATGTTGGTGATCTGGCCTACATCTACAATGCGCAAATGTCTGGCCACCTCAAAAAGCTGCGCGATGCAGATGGCCGCCGTTTGGATGTTGAGAAAAACGGCATGACCAATGACTATCCGCGTGTTCGCACCAATCAAGCCGGGGCTGGTGAGGCCTTCTTTGGCAACTGGTCAGATCTGATCATTGGCATGTGGTCGGGTTTGGATCTGCGGGTTGATCGCTCTACCAAGGCTGCCAGTGATGGCAAGGTTCTGCGCGTGTTTACCGATGTGGATACTGCGGTTCGGAACCTTGAAAGCTTCAAGCTGGGCAAGCCCGAGAGCACAACTTCCTAACAATGATCCGCATTGAACGACATGCAAAGGCCATGGCGGCCTTTGTAGCTTCGGTGGTGGCTGGCCTGATGGTGGCCATCATCCTGCACGAAATCCACCCGCTGTCTCATTGGCTGCCTTTGTGGGGCCAAATCGCAGTGATTTTTGCTCCTGCCACCCTCACAGCCGCCTGCGTCTGGTGGGTGCCGAACCGCCTCAATGGGTTCAACGTGTCTTACATCGCCGGCCTCTTGGTCGCGCAAGGCATTGCGCCCGCTGGCAAGCCCCGAAAGGACCCACCTGATGACTGAAACAATGAAAGCCGGTGGCCCCGTCACGGTGAAGGGTAAAACCTATAAACAAGGTGCGGATGTGCCGATCACGGATATTAGCGAGGAGCGTTTGAAGCGCCTGCGTAATTCGGGCCGTTTGATCGGGGATAACGACAATTCCGCGCCGGTCAATCGAGCTGAGCCACCGGGGCGCGCCCCGGTTGGCGAGGTCAAAAAGGCGCTCAAAGATGGGGATTGAGGGCGCGGATGATTGGGCGGTGTTCACCGATCCTGACGTGTTTGGTGAGAACGTGATTTTCACCGGGCAAGGTGCGGATCCGCTCACCATTTCGGCCATCTTCACAACGCCGGGCGCTGTTGTCGCGTCCGGTTTTCAAGCGGGTGTTGCGACCACTGAACCGATGCTGACGCTTGGTGTCGCGCAACTTCCCTTTACCCCTGCGCAGCATGATCAGGTGCAATTGACGGTTGGCCATCCTGGCTTTCCGGCGGGCACCGCGCTGCGTGTGGCTGATGTTCAACCGGACGGATCAGGCATGATCCGTCTCATTTTGGAAAGGATGTAAGATGCTGAAAGGCAAGGATGGCGCGGTGCTGCATGGCAGTAGCCGTGACCGGGCACCAAAGGTGCAGAATTGGAACCTGGATGAGCAGGTTGATGTTGTTGCCGGTTGGGGCATGGGGGATGAGGCTGAGGAGGCGTTTGGGACAATCAAGCGCTATTCAGGCTCGTTTGAATACTATCTGAAACCGGGGGATCCGGCGGATGATATCCGCGCTGGTGATGTGATCCCGGTTGAGTTTTACCCCGGTGGGGAAACCTCTGGTTCTGGCTATTTCACCGGCGATGTTCTGGTGACTGGCACGCCTATGTCAGGCTCCAAAGATGGCATCCCAACCCGCACCGTCAATTTCCGCAACGCAAGCGGCACCCTACAGCGAGCAACCGTCACATGACCCAATCTGCAATTTCCGTCCTGACCGATCATTTCGCCCGCTTGGGCCTGCAATGTTACGAGGTGCCGGGGGTTAAAACCGCCGAGGGTGAACCGCTCAAGATCTACTTTACCCCGCCCACGAACGCGCAGGGCAATGCAATTGCCGAGCGCGCCAAAGGCAACGCGGCGCAAACCACGCTCTACACAGTGCTGTTGCTGTCCAAGGATGAGGCGGGCAACCGGCTCTTTGAGGAGAATGCGGCCACTGTGCAAGCGCTGACTGAGCAAGTGCCGGGGCGTATCCTGACCCTGATCGCCACCGCGATCATGAAATTCACCGGGCAAACTGACCTGGGAAACTCATCCGGGACAGTCCAGACGCAAGAGTAATCTATGACCTGGCTGTCAGGCTTGGGAAATTTCCCTCTGAAATAATTGAGCGCCCGATTGAAGAAATTCGGGCGCTCTATGCGTTCCTGGAATGGGAAGCGCAGAACCGGCAACCCCCTGTGAGGTGATCCATGCTCAACAAGGTCAAAGATCTGTTCTTTTCGATTGACGGGCGGGACAATTCCGGCCCGGCTTTTGGATCGGTGAACCGCCGTTTGCGCGATACCGATGGCCTTGCGGCAAAAGTCTCTGAGCGCATGGGCAATGCCGGTCGCAAGATGGCGGCCTTTGGGGCTGCTGGAAGCGTTGGATCAGCCGCTGTCGTTGCCGGGCTACGTGACGTGGTGGGCCTTTATGATGAGCAAGCGAAAGCCGAAACCAAGGTTGCAACCGCTGTTCAGGTGACGGGCGGCGCAGCCGGGTTTTCGGCTGACGAATTGTTTAAGATGGCATCGGGATTGCAAGAGGTTACTCGCTTTGGTGATGAGGCTATCCTTGATGGCGTTACTGCGCAGCTTTTGACATTCAAAAATGTTTCAGGTGAGGTTTTTGAAGAAGCGCATATGTCCGTGCTGGATCTCGCAACCGTGTTGAATCGAGATCTTATGGGGACTTCCGTGATGCTAGGGAAGGCTCTGAATGATCCTATCGCTGGTATTGCGGCTTTGAGCGATGCGGGCGTGACCTTTACTCAGTCGCAAAAGGATCTTGTGCGGAGCTTTGTCGAAACTGGCGATATTATTTCGGCTCAAAAGCTGATCTTAGACGAAATCAAAGGCGCTTATGGCGAACAAGCGGAGGCCGCGCGTCAAGCCGGGGCAGGTATGGTCGATGCCTGGGATAACGCTTGGGGTGATATCAAAGAGGTCATTGGCAGTGTTGCAATTGACGTATTCCCACCAATTATTGAGATGTTAGAAAATGTGGCCGGGTGGTTTCAAGGCTTGGAGCCTGAGGGCCAACGTGTGGTTGTGATGCTGGGCGCTTTGGCGGTTGCTATTCCGCCCGTCACCGCCGCTTTTGGCCTCATGGTGATCGGCATTTCGGCTTTGACGGGACCGCTGGCGCTGGTGGTTGGCGGTATCACCGCCCTGACCGTTGCCGCTGGTTTACTCTGGCCAGCGTCCGATAGCGTGACGGAATCCATTGATAAGCTGAATATTGCGTTGGATGCAGAACAGGAAAAGCTAACCGGATTGATCGGCCCCACCGGCACCAATATCAACCTGTCTGCAACGGCAGCCTCGCAGAAATTGGTTGAGGCACAGGCCCGCTATCAGAACATCAAGGCGATCATTGCAGAGGCGCAAGCCTTGGCAAAGGTTGAGCTAGAAAAAGCCGATATGCGCCTCAAGATGAATGAGGCCACCAAAAATATGGGCTTCACTGATCGCGATGGGGTTGATTACTTCTATTCGGGGCCGCGCAGCGTGGCTGATATCGTTGGTCCGCAAGCGGCGGATGCGATGGATGCGCGCGCGCGGGCTGAGGGGCACCTTGAGCAACTTGAGGAGCAAATGGCGCGGCTGTCCGAGATCAGCACAACGGCGGATGGCGCGGTTGTGGATCTTGGGGCCTCGCTGGATGAGGTCACCGTGCCAGCGGCCAAACTGACAGAAGCGATTGGCGGTGGCGGTGGATCTGGCGGCGGCAAGGGCGGTGGCGCGGGATCCGGTGGTGCAAAGGGTGGCCTGGTGGGCGCGGTTGAGGATTTGACCGGCGCAACGCAGGAGTTTGCACAGGATAACGGGTGGCAGACGGTAAAAGACAACTTTAAGGCCCTGATCCGCGATGGTCAGACCTGGGAAGAAACCTGGCAGAACATCTTTGGCGATGCGATTGACCGGCTCTTTGATCTGGCCTTTTCCCCGGCTTGGGATGCTTTGTTTCAAAACCTTGCGGGCATGTCAGCGGGAAATGGCGCGGGCGGTGGTGGCGGTCTCTTTGGTGGCCTGATTTCCGGGGTTGGGAATTGGGTTGGTAACGTGCTGGGGCTGGATACCGGCGGTGATGTGAAGGTGAGCGGCAAGGCCGGGATGGATCGCAACCTGACTGTTTTGCGCACCTCGGATGCGGAAACGGTTAGTGTGCGCCGCCAAGGTGACACAATGGGCGGCGGCCCGGTCATCAACATGTATATCCAAACGCCGGATGTTCAGGGCTTCCAATCCAGCCAAGCGCAGATTGCTTACCAAATGCGCGGGGCCTTGGCGGCGGTTGATCGCACCTCTTGATAAGTCGAAAGGGATCGCATGACGCATCTCAACATTGAATTCCCGCGCAACGTGGCGCAGGGCTGTCAGCGCAGCCTTGAGCGGCGCGATGAGGTGGTGACGCTGGCCAGCGGTCATGAGGAGGTCAATCAGCGCTGGCAGCATTCCCGGCGAAGCTGGAACGCCGGGCTTGCTGTCAGATCGGCTGAGGATCTGGCGCATGTGGTCGCGATCTTTGAGGAGGCACGCGGGCGCAAGCACAGCTTTGCCTTTCGCGATTGGCAGGATTGGCAGAGCTTTACCCGGCCCGCCGGTCTAACACCGCTGGATCAACCGCTTGGTGCGCTTCTGCCCAATAGCAGCGACTATGGGGTTGCTGTGGGCGATGGCGAAACGCGGGTGTTTCAGGTGTGCAAGCGCTATGGCAGCCTAAACCCCTATCTGCGCCCGATCTGCCTGCCGCATCACGCTGGGTTTCGTGTGGCGGTGAATGGAGGGGAACTGGTCTCGGGCTGGGCATTGTCAGCGATTGGCGGTCAATTGGAATTCGACACCCCGCCGCCTGACTCTGCCACCCTCACAGCCGGGTTCACCTTTGATGTTCCGGTGCGTTTCCAAGAGGCGCAGATTGTTACGGACTGGGTTTACTTCACTGAGCAACGGGGGCTTGGGGCGGTGCCGAATGTTGGGTTAGTTGAGAAGCGGATTGACTGACCGGTTTTACCGTCTGCAAACACAAAGCGGGAAGTTGCTTTATTTTCTCGAAATTTGATTGCGACATAGCCGCAAACTAATGGGGGTTTGTGGCTAACGTGAGTCATGAATTGCAATTCAGAAAGAAGTATTTTGTGAAATAGAATGTTTTCTATTATTTACAAACCTTTACTTGATGACTTTAAATCAATGCTCTTTTTTGGGGCTCTAAATCTCGTTACCTGGCCTCCATGTTTCCGTCGTAAAACTGTTACAATTCTGTCATGTAAGCGTTACATGACGAACGTAGTTGCGCAAAAGAGAAGTAATCCTGCTTCTCACACACAGCGCAAAAGAAAAGCGGCATCACCACGCCCTGGAAAGCAAGTGATACCGCTCTGCGCCAAATTAATGGAGCACTTTATGGATAAGCAGGCTTCTGCCAATATGAATCGGAAAAGTCCACAAAAAAATAGGCGTTGGAGCCTATCTTTCCTGACAGAGTTGTCTTGGAAAAAGCTAAATTTCCGCCTGATGTTTGATTTTTGGCGCGGAAAATCAAAGAAAAGCTAAGTAAAGCATATACTTGGTTGAACGGGCGCTTTTTAGCGCCCGTTTTTCATTTGAGAAGGGGAAATCTTGTGTCAGCGTACGAAAATCACCTAAAAACCGGCGACACGTCCCTGTGTCGCTGCTTCCACCTCACCCGCGCTGATGGCGCTGTGATGGGGTTCACGGATAACAATACGGATATCGTTTTTGATGGGGTTACCTATCGCGCTGACACCGCACTGACCGCCTCTGAGGCCTCGCAATCCTTGGGCCTGTCCCCGGATGAGCTGGAGGCGCAGGGGGCGCTGTCTTCGGACACCCTGACAGAGGCGGATATTCAGGCGGGCCTGTATGATGGCGCGGTTGTCGTGGTTTGGGATGTGAATTTTCTGGATACATCTGTGCGCAAGATCCTGGGCAGTTTCGCCATTGGGGAAATCACCCGTGGCGGGCTGGCGTTCAAAGCTGAGTTGCGATCCCTTGCGGCGGCGCTGGAGCAAGAGGTGGGCGATGTTTACAGTGCCACCTGCCGCGCCCGGCTCTTGGGGGATCATCAATGCCGGTTGGATCTGAATAATTGGCAGGGCGAGGCTGAGGTTGTCAGCGTGCAAGGTGAATATGTGACGGTTTCTGGCTTGTCGGCCTTTGATGACGGGATCTTTGATCGCGGTACAATCACTTGGATCACCGGCGCAAACACCTTTGACCCAATCGACATTCATTCAACCGCGCGGGATGGTGACAATCTGATCCTGACGCTTTGGCGGCAAACGGGCCGCCCGATCCTGGTGGGGGATCGCATGACGGTCACGGCGGGCTGTAATCGCACGGCTGAGCAATGCCGATTGCGTTTTGATAACCTGCTGAATTTCAGGGGTGAGCCGCATATGCCGGGTGAGACCTATACCGGCGAATACGCGGTGCAAGGTGCGCCGGGTCAGACGGGCGGCAGTCGTTTTGCCTGAGATTCTGGATCGGACGCGAGTCCACCACGCGGCAAAAGGTTGGATTGGCACCCCCTTTGTTCAACAGGGGGATCTGCGTGGGGCGGGCGCTGATTGCGTCGGCCTGGTGCGCGGCCTCTGGCGCGAGCTGAGCGGTGTTTACGTGCCGCCCCCGGCCTGGCGCTCTGATTGGGCCGTTGCACCGGGTGAGCCGATCTTGCGCGGCCTCTGCGCGCATCTGGTGCAGGTGCGTGACGCGTGCCCCGGCACAATTGCCGTGTTCCGGGTGGGTCGCAAACGCGCCGCGCATCTCGGGATCCTGACTGAGCGCGGCGTCATTCACGCCCATGACGCTTTGGGCGTGATCGAAATTGGGCGCGGGGGGCTTCCTGCGCCTGGCAGTCTTTGGGCCTTTCCTCAGGTAGCGGGGGCCTGATGCGGTTTTCCTGAATTCTGGAGATTTGGCAGATGGCAACGGTGCTTTTTGCGGGGCTGGGTAGTGCGCTTGGGGCCTCAATTGGTGGTGGTATCCTTGGGGTTAGCTCTGCCGTGATCGGACAGGCCATTGGTGCCACTTTGGGCCGCGCCGTGGATCAGCGTCTTTTGGCGGCCATGTCGCCTGCGATCAAACAAACCGGGCCGCGCTTGGATAACCTGGAGGTGATGACCTCAAATGAGGGCGCGGCCATTCCTGAAATTGCCGGGCGCGTTGCCGTGGCGGGCGAAGTCATCTGGGCGACTGAGCTAAAAGAGGTCAAGAAAGCCAAGAAAAAATCGGTTGGGTCGGGCAAGCAAAAACAGAAGGTCAAGCAAGAGAATTACCTTTACTTTGCATCTTTGGCGATAGGGTTGGGCCGGGGGCCTTTGGCGGGCTTTGGCCGGATCTGGATTGATGGAAATCAGGTGGATCTGTCCGAGATGATCGCAGAAAACCGCCTGCGGTTCTATTCGGGCAGTGAGGATCAAATGCCGGATCCGCTGATTGAAGCGGTTGAAGGTTTTGCGCCCGCCTATCGCGGCCTGTGCTACATTGTCTTTGAGGATCTGCCTTTAAAGGATTTTGGTAATCGGGTTCCTCAGATCAAGGTAGAGGTGTTCGGTCAATCTGGCGAGCTTGAACAGCTTGTGCGTGGGGTGAATGTCATTCCGGGGACCACGGAATGGGGCTATATGCCCGATGTAGTTATGAAACGCGATGTTTATAACGGCTTACCCTCAGGATATGACGATACGCTAAGCCCTATCTTTCCCGGCTTCGGTTCTCTGTTCGAAACGATCCATGAGGCGACGGAAAACGCATCGCGACATGCTGGCGTTTCCGATTGGTCCCATTCAATGGACTTGCTAGCAACCACATTGCCGCAAGCGGAAACTGCAAGCCTGGTCGTCTCCTGGTTTGGCACTGACCTCAGGGCAGGGCAGTGCCAGATTGAGCCGCGTTTGGAGCGGCGGGACAAGAACACAGATCCTGCTTGGATGGCGGGTGGGTTGACGCGCATTGCCGCAAACCTTGTCTCCTTTGAGGATGATGAACCGAACTACGGGTCAAGCCCTGCCGATATCTCGGTGATAGAGGCGATCCGCGACCTGCGCGCCCGTGGAAAGCGGGTGGTGCTTTATCCGTTTGTGATGATGGATATCACGGATGAGCAAGCCTTGCCGGATCCATCGGGGAAGGGTGTTCAACCAAAACACCCTTGGCGTGGGCGGATTATGCCGGAGCAAGGTCAATCGGTCTCTGATGAGATTGCCGGTTTCATGGGCACTGCCGTGCCTGCTGATTTCTCAGTGTCCGGTGATGTGGTGTCATATTCCGGCCCGGTGGAATGGCGGTTTCGTCGTTTCATTCTGCATCTTGCCCATTTGGCGGCTGCGGCGGGTGGTGTGGATGCGTTTCTAATCGGGTCTGAAATGCGCGGTCTCAGCATGGCACCGGATGGGCCGGGGCAGTATCCCTTTGTCCAAGCGCTTCGTTCCCTCGCTGCCGATGTGCGCACAGTTTTGCCGGGCGCAGCGATCAGTTACGCGGCGGATTGGTCGGAGTATCACTCCCATCAAGACGGTGCAGATCTGCGCTTTCACCTGGATCCGCTTTGGGCAGATCCCAACATTGATTTTGTTGGGATCGACAACTACTTGCCGCTGTCTGATTGGCGCAGTGGTGTTGATCATGCGGATTATGATGCAGAGGCCGGATTTACCACACCTTATGCGCTGGACTACCTCAAGGCCAATATTGAGGGCGGTGAATATTGGGATTGGTACTATGCATCTGAGGCTGATCGAGCTACGCAGATCCGCACGCCAATTACCGATGGTGCCCACGGGGAACCCTGGGTTTATCGTCAAAAGGCAATCAGGGATTGGCACGCAAATGCGCATCATGAGCGCCAAGGCGCATCCCGCGCTGCTACTTCAACGGATTGGGTTCCGGGATCAAAGCCCATTTGGTTTACTGAGCTGGGCTGTCCAGCCGTAGACAATGGGGCCAATCAGCCCAATGTGTTTTATGCGGCGAAATCCTCTGAAACCGCGCTGCCGCATTTCTCCAAAGGTGTGCGTGATGATTTCATGCAGCGCCAGTTTCTGCGCGCCTCTCTTGAGTGGTGGCGCGACAATGGCGCGGGCGTGGTTGATATCGACAATGTGCAGATCTGGGCTTGGGATGCGCGGCCATGGCCGGAATTCCCGGTGCAGTCGGCCTATTGGAGCGATGGCGGCGATTGGCATAGGGGGCATTGGCTGAATGGTCGTGCGGGCGCGGTTCCGGCGGCTGAATTGATCCGGGATCGGTTGGTTGATCGCCACGGATTGTCTGCGGATCAGGTGGATGTGTCGGCCTGCTTTGGTCAGATAGATGGCTACCCTGCCACGGCCCCAATCGGGTTTCGGGATTGGCTCCAGCCAATTGAAATCGGAATGGGGCTTCATGCCTTTGAGCATGGCGGCAAGTTGGTTGTAGAAAGCCGGTCTGCCGCCAAGGTTGCGCAAACCGCCACTGAGGCTGTCATGGTCGATGCGGGCGAAAACAGCCTGTATGAGCGCAAGCGCCTGGCGCTGGATGATGTGGCGGCGGTCTCTGTTCTGAGTTTCATTGATGGAATGGGGGATTATGAACGCCGCCCGGCCCGCGCAAGTATCGGTGCTGGACGCGAGAAAGGAACGGCGGGGGCGTCTCTGGATCTGGTCATGGATTATGAGCGCGGTTTCGCGGCAAATGAGCGGACCCTGAGGGCAGCGGCGGATGGGCGCGAGGCAATCACCTTTCGACTGCCGCGCAGCGCTACGGCGATCAGACCGGGCGTGGTGCTCCCCTTATCCATCAAAGGGGAAGCCACGCTGCCCATGATGGTTGAGCGGATTGTTGACGGAGTGGATCGCCAGGTTGAGTTGAAAAGCTTCAGCTTTGCAGCTTACGCCGCAACCGGGGGCGTGTTGCGCTCTGCACCAACCATACCTGCGCAAGGGTCTGGGTCTGTCATGGTGCGCTTTTTGGATCTGCCAATCCTGCCGGGTAGTCAGGCGTCACCTTGGGATACCTATATTGCCTGTCACGCAAGCCCATGGCCAGGTGAGGTATCTGTGGCGCAAAGCGCGGATCCTCAGGCAGGATTTGAGACATTGGCGGATGTTACCTTGTCCACGGATATGGGCGAGCTTACCGGCGATCTTTCACCCGTCGGTGCTGCGCTTTGGCAGCGATCAGGCGTCACCATAAAGCTCTATTCCGGCTCACTGGTGGGGCGGGATGAGCTGGACGTGCTGAACGGTGCAAACGCGCTTGCTGTGTTGCATCCTGAGGGGTGGGAAATCCTGCAATTTCGTGATGCGCAGCTTGTCGGGCCGGGCGAATGGCGGATTTCGCATCTCTTGCGGGGCCGCTTGGGCACAGATGGTGTCATGGGTAGCGATCCGTTGACAACGGGTGCCCCGGTCGTGGTGTTGGATGACAGTTTGACGCCGCTGGAGTTGCCACAATCGCAATTGGGTATGCCGCTTTACTACCGTAGCGGCCCGGTGGATGTGACGCCGGATCGCCATCAGGTGCGTGGGTTTACGGCGCAAGGTGTGGGGTTGAAACCCTACGCCCCTTGTCATTTTCGGGTGCAAAATAGTGGCTGGGATCTGTCCCTGAGCTGGATCAGGCGCAGCCGAATTGATGGCGATGCGGATTGGCGCGACGGGGTGTCTGATGTGCCTCTTGGTGAGGTGTCAGAAGCCTATCGCCTTGAGGTGGTGAGCGGTGGTGAGGTGGTCAGGTCAGAGGATCTGAGCGCGCCAAGCTTCCTCTATAGCGCCGCAATGGCCGCCACAGATGGCGTAACCGTGCCCTATCAGATCCGCGTGGCGCAAGTGTCAGAGAGTTACGGGCCGGGTGACTGGGCCGTGATCGAAATCAGCGAATAGGTGAGACATGAAAAAGCCTGACAAGGTAAAGGCCGGGTATCGCCCGGCCTGTCAAAAAGTGCGCCGATACCTGGAGATTATCCAGCGCAAGGCCTCGGAGGCTGGCCCGGCTGCCCTGGAGGAAATCCAGCGCGAGGCAGGTCTCGCACTTGCCCTGATTGATCGGCGCGAAAAGGATTGGGCGTCATGAGTGAGGCTGTTTTGACCGCCGCCCTTGCGCGCCTCACTGCCGCCTTGCCAGATTGGCGCGATGCTACCGGATCCGTCCACCCGGTGCATGAGGGGCGATTGCCCGCCTTCGCGCTTAAGGTCGTTTACACAGACTCTGAACGCACCGGCATGGGCGACGGTGAGTGGATGCATGAGGGGCAGCTTGAGATTGAGATTGCCACGCATCCGCCAGCGCAATCTGAAAGCGGGTTGCATGACATTGCGCGGCAATTCGTGACCGCGATCCTGACGCCGGATGATGATTTGGGCGGCGTGGCCTGGTCAATTGATCAGGGGTCCTTTGAGGCGGAACATGACAAGGGGGCCTCGCCAATCAGCCGGGGCGAAATCCTCTTTCCTTTGACGGTTATCGAATAGGGCGCATCCAGCGCCCTGTTTGTGATCTTGCCCCGCTTTGTGCGGGGCTTTTGTTTGGAGGTCTCAAGAATGCAGACCGATGTTGTTGCTGCGACCACTGGCGGCACGCTTCTAACCTCGCCTTTTTGGCTGCACCTGCTGGAACCGGCCTTGCAGATTGCGGTGCCCGTTCTGGGTTTTTTCGTGCTGGTCCTGACCATTTGGAAATACTGGCTGGAAATCCAGATCAAGCGCGAAATCCTCAAAGATCATCAGGAGGATGAATAATGCCTCAGCTTCCCTTGTCAGATGAACAGCTTAAGCACACGTTGAAGGTTCTGGATGAACATGACGGAAACCTGACCAAGGCTGCAAAGGCCCTTGGGATTGCGCGTAGCTCACTACATCACCGTCGTGCGCGCGCAGCGGATCGAGGGCTTGGCGGATCTTCACCGATCCCGATCCCGCCGGGTCAGGTGATCAAAGGCACCTCAACCCTTGTTGACCGCAATGGCCAGATTGCTGCGACCTGGATCAAGACACAAAAGGACGGGTTTTCGCTGCCTGATGTTCTTGCGGCGGTGCAGGAGGCGATTGGCGATCAGCGCAGTGACGCGCAAGTCGCGCCGCCCAAAACCAAAGCTGATGCAGATCTGTTGAATGTTTTCCCGTGGCCGGACCTTCATCTTGGAATGTTCGCCTGGGGCGATGAGACGGGGCAGGATTACGATTTGCGCATTGCTGAGGATTTGGTGCGCAAGACGTTTTCCGAGCTGCTGGAGCGCGCCGCCTCTGCGCAACATGCTATCATCCTTGGCCTTGGCGATATCACCCATGCGGATGATGAAACCGCGACCACCCGGCGCAGCGGCAACCCGCTGGATGTGGATACGCGTCACCAAAAGGTGCTGACTTCAACCATTCGCTTGCTGATCTGGGCAATAGATCGGGCTTTGGACAAGTTTCCAAAGGTTACGGTGCGCTTGCTGAAAGGCAATCATGATGAGCAAACCGCCGCCGCGCTGTCTGTTGCGCTGGCGGTGTTCTACCAAGATCACCCGCGCGTCACGGTGGATGATAGCCCCTCTCTATGGTGGTTCCATCGCCACGGGGAAACTCTGCTGGGGGCAACCCATGGCCACACCTGCAAGGCGGATAACATGCCGGGCGTTATGGCGGCTGAGCGCCCCTCTGAGTGGGGAGTCACGGCGCATCGCTACATTCTGCATGGGCACCTGCATCACCGCCGTGTGATCGAAAACATGGGCGTGCCTGTGGAATGCTTTCAAACCATTGCTCCCAAAGATGCCTATCACGCGGGCGCTGGCTATGTCTCTGGCCGGTCCATGATGGGGATCGCTTATCACGCCAAGCATGGCGAGTGGTCGCGCTGGCAAGTCAATCTCACCAAAGAGGATGCAGCAAAATGAGCGCCAATTCTGAAACCGTGAACGGTGTCCCGATCCAACCGCCTGCCGGGCTGCAACCAAACCCCAATGAGCCAAAGCAAGAGGCCGGAATGCGCAAGGTGCCGTTTCAGTTCCTGCCAATGGCGGTTCTTGCTGAAATGGCCGTAGCCCATGGCGAGGGGGCGATCAAATACGGCCCCTTCAACTGGCGCGAGGGGAGGGTGGTTGCAACCACCTATTACGGCGCGGCCATGCGCCATTTGGCGGCTTTTGTTGAGGGCGAGGATATCGACCCTGATAGCGGCTTGTCACACCTCACCAAGGCGATCACCTCGCTTGCTGTCCTGCGGGATGCGCAGATCCAAGGCACCGCGATTGATGATCGCCCGCGCCCTTCGCCGCCGGATCTGATGGCACGATTGAACCAAGCAACGGAAACTATGCGCGCCAAGCAATCGGCGCAGAAAGGTATCTGAACATGAGCAAGCTTACAGATCTGGCAGCCGCTGTTGGCCGCGCTATCGCTCCTCTGCCGTTTACGGTCTCTGTGATCGTGTCGGAAAACACGGAGCAACTGGAAATTGGCAATGGCGTTAAGGCAAATCCAAGCGCCAAGGTTGACCATGTGACCCTTGTTGCGCGCCTGTCTGCGATTATGGGGAATTGGCTGGATGGCTATCATCTGCATGTGACATGCCCTGACGTTGAATTCGTCTTTTCGATGGTTCCCGGTGGCGCGATCCTGGTGGGCGATGGCCCTGTGTATCATGGCGAAACAATTGACCTGTCCAGCGAAGTGCCGCGCCTGACCATGCGACGGATTTCACCGGGCGGGTGGTGCCACAAAACCAGTGTGGGCGTTTACTACTACGGCAGCGGCACATTCGATTTTGTTGGCGAGGGGCGCGAGATGTTCACGCAAGAGGCGCTCTGGAAAAACGGTGTGCGCCCATGCTCAAGTGACCGTGCCATTGACGGTCTCGGCCCGCGCACGACAGGTGCCGTGTTTGCGATTTTTGACTGACAGAGCGCCCCGCCAGCTTGGCGGGGCGTTTATATTTGTTGAGGTGGGGAATTTCAGCTTTGCGCAGGAAGCGGAGTTTGCAAAGTCGGCGCGGACAAGAAAATTTCGCAGCCCGACCGTCCCAAAGCCAACCTACGTTATAGGTTAGCGACTGCGGTGCAGTTTTCCAAAACAGAAACCTCAACTTACAGTCGTCAAGAACCCTAAGCTTAGAAGTCCAAAGCTTTGTTACGCGCTAATCACGAGGTTATGCCATCCTTTTTATTTAACGATGAGTGTCGGTTAACCAAGTATTAGGCCATAGCGCCAAACCAAAAGGAACGTCTGTTTCAAACGCTAAAATCCAATTCATCAAACCCCATATACTCGGCATCTTCCTGCACAAGTTGATCAATTAGTCTTTGGGAAATCAGTTCATTCTCACTGAACTCATCAATATCTCCTATAAAATCGAAAATTTCATCATCGGTGCTTCCCACTTCTTTCTGGAGCCTGTTCATTGTGATGTCGTCTGGGTCAAAGTCAAATTGATCATACATCCAAGAATATGGGAGTTTGATTGTGCGAAGTCCATTAGAACGTCGGAGAGGCGACAGGTCTGTAAAATTCAGGGACTCGCTAAGATCAATAAACTCAAGGTGATGCAAGCTCTTTACAAACTCTACAGTTTCGAGCCTCCCAGAATGAACAATCAATTTTGTCAAACTGGTGCAGAGTCCAATTTTATTGAATTCCATCGCAGGGAGTGCTTCTGCACCGTACAACTCCAGCAACTCAATTTGTTTAGAGTTGCCCAAAAAAGAAAGTGATCGAAGGTCGCATTTCTTTTGAATAACTAGATGTCTTAGAGATTTCAAACAAGCCAAACTCTGCAACGTATCTTCATCAAGATCCGTCTTGACGATTAATTGCTGTACTTTGGGGAGCTGGAGGGCGACAAGCGCGTCCTCTTTTGTCTCAATTTCCATGGCCAACAATGTCGTGCAATTTGCCAATACTACACGACTATAGGCGTTGTTGGGAAACAAAGATCTTCCGTTTGCAAGGAGCTGGTCTACCTTGGTGTCACCCAGCTCAGCGAACCTTTCAAGGGCAAACAACGCGTCTGGTTCCATCGACCCAATGAGTGCTTCAATGCAGAAGGGCCAGAACTGTCTGGATTCCTCGACGGCAAACTCTCCTAACGGTTCCACGATAATCGCTCCACTGCCGGAAAGCTCATCGGCCTCTCGGCTGTTCTTAGGGGGAAGTACTTCCGCTAAATGGCCTCTCACTGTCTCCCTTAGCTCTGGGTCCAGTTCTGCAATGTCACGAATTGACCCTTGTAATACCAACAAGCAATGCCGGCGATCTGCTTCGTCCAAACTTGGAAGTTTTTCGAGCAAGTCAGCAACTAGTTGATCTGCAAAAGCCGGTGTCGAAAGCGACATAGCGAAAGCGCAAACGACATTGTAGTCTGGATTGGTGAAGTTATCTCTTACCCACTCAACCATTCCCTTTTCCACAATGCGTAAAGCATAGTAGTACTCTTGAAACGTCTTGTGAGAAAAGTCGATCGCGCCTACTGCTGGGCTTCTAAGGACATGACTTCGTTCAGCGAGATATCTTAAAATATCACCAGACTTCGAGGGTTCAATGCCTAGGGAGGGTAAATACTCTTTAAGATTTCCCTCGACGTCATCAAGCTTTACTTGAAAGCTTTTTCGCAGATAAAAGTATTCTGCGATGAAGCACAAAATTTTTGTGCTTTGCCGGTCGGTCAGGACGACGCCACTCTCGGCCTCGATGCCTCTTTCTGCGTCTCTCCGCGCTACTAACGCGCTTGTCGCTATTCTGTACAATTCGCCTCGGTCGCTTGGGACAATGCCTTTGCGATCAGCATTTACAAAGCAAAGTAGAGAACAAATCAATGGGTTGCGTACGATGGTTCTCAAGACCCTGTTTGAAAAAACCTGCTTGATGAGTCGTGCCTGAAGTAGTTTGAGGTCGTTTTCATTATTCTCTTGATTATGAGCAACCTGATGTTCATAGGCTCTGTACCACCTAGAAATCATCTGACCTACCTGATCAAGATCCATAGGTTGAACGTTTAATTCGCGGTTGGGTGTACCGAACTCGCTAACCAGCTGTTCGACTTCTGCAACGGCATACGGTCTTGATGAGAGTATGGCTTTCGACTCAGGCCATGCTGCCAAGAGTTCTTCCACCCATTGTGACGCTCGACTTCGACAGCCCTCAGGTAGCTCATCATATCCATCAAGCATAAAAAGGAGCTTCCGGTTCTTAACAATGTCACTGAGCCAATCAGTGTCAAGTTTGGCTCCGAATGCACCAAGCGAACAGGTTACAAGTTCGGCACCCTGTGGAAAAGGCAGTCCAGCGAAATCTCTAAGCCGGACAAACACCGGGAAAAAATCGTTTAAATGTCTGAGTTGGTCGGGAAGCTGTTTCTTCACCATTGAAAGCAGAAGCCAAGAGAGTAATGTAGTCTTCCCCGACCCTGGTTCGCCCGTCACGACAGTTAGCGGTCGAGGGTTTTTGAGCGCAAGGGAGATTACTTTTATCGAACTTTCGGTCTTTTTTGTTTCACGCCCAGTTATCGTCAAATTGACATATGCAAGCGATAGGTCATAACGTTTCGGCAAACCCGTGGTGTCTACACCAAATATGTTGACCTTACCAAGTTTGTTCGTGAGCGCAGTTCGATAAATAACTTCGTTCGGGGACTTGGGCTTTACTGCGGTGTGGTGAAGGTCATTTACCAACAACTCGATGCGAGACATGCGGTCTAAAATTTCAGACGTGTCAGCCAATACTGCCTTTAAAGCTTCAAGTGAGAATTTTGGAAATGCATCGATACAAGAAAGGACTTTAGCAACGACATGTTTACTCAATGAAAAGAAAACGTTTTCATCCAAGCAAAGTTCGGATGGCTTTGTTATGTTTTCCTTCTGGAAAACATCTAGAATCACCTCAGCTCGCAACCCGTGCTCCAAACAGGTATCTAAGAATTTCTTGCTACAAACGTAGGTCAGCGCAGTCTCAATCGAAAGTTTGACGTCGCCAGGCAAAATCGACCGAAATTCAGATTCGACGTAGGCTTGAATGCTTTCGAAAACTTCGTCCTCGATTTCCGCAAAGAAACGCTCTGCTTTTCGAGCTTCTTGATAGTCGTTAAGCTTCGCGTCAAAGTACTCGGCACCGAGTTCAGTCGCCGTTCCAATGAGATCTCCGTCGCCGGTCCAGATCGCAACCATCGTTTTCGCAAGTTTGCCCGAAAAAATTGTTGCCAAAAACGAGAACATTAGTTTCTTCCTACAATACAAATTTCGCTTTTTTCTACCTTAACCAGATTTTTCTTCTCGTCGATAAGAACCTTTCCCATCGATCTGGAACTGCAACAAGGTTTTGGCACGCGCGGGTAGCGAAGGTCCGCTTACGCTCAAACGCAGATCGATCAGGTCCGCTTAGGGCTGACTCCCGCCATCCGTTTGACTTGAGATCAGAAATGATATGATTGGTTTTCAATCACGCAGGAATCACGCTCAAATCCAAATAAAGTTATGAAAATAAGGATAATTTAGGTGCCGTGTGGGGGCACCATTTCACATTTTGATGTGAAATCCGCTAAAAAATCAAATATTACAGACACTTGTGGAGTTCGATAGCCATTTTGGCGGTCGTATGCCAATGGTGCCTTGAAAGCCGTTTTCAGGATGGTTTTCCGCACTTCTAGTGATCCCTTTTCGTATATATTCCAAGGGTTTGAGAGGAATCCTCTCAAAAGTTCGATAATTTCGGACAGTGCGTTCTTAGGCTTGGTGTTTTGGGATAGCTTATCGGTCAGCAAAAGCTTGTCCTCTTCCAGCTTCGCAATCTTGCTTTCGAGTGCCGCCATGACCTTTGGATTCGAGGTCTCGACCATGCGTTCGACAAGCGCATCCTGTTGCTTATCCAGTTCTGTGTGCTGGCGTCTGATTTCAGCCTTTGCCTGCTTGGCCTGATCACCCCGTTGATCCCATGCGTCTTTCAACATCGACATAGCGATATCGAGCATGTTTTTGCTTGGCGTCATCGAACGGAGAATGTTCTCAAACCCAGCATCAATCTTTTCGGCGCGGATGCTCTTGCGATACTCCGAACAATCACGGGTTTGACAGTTGTAGTAGGGGTAACGCTTCCCCGTCGCACTGCGCGACCAATAGGCCGTCATAGGCTTGTCACAGCAGGCACAATTGACTGAACCACGCAAAGGAAAGTCTTTGCTGATGTCGGGGCGCTTGGCGGCGATGCCTTTGCTGTTCCGACGCTCTTGGATGGTTTGATAAGTCTCCAATGAGATCAAAGCTTGGTGATGTCCTTTGCGACGTGTGATGCCCCAAGGCTCATGCTCAATGTAACCCGCATAGATCACGCGGTTGAGCATATCCGTCACCTTCTGTTGGCGGATTTGCCCATTGGGCAGGTCTTTTGGAAACTCTGGCTGAGCCTCCAAGAAGCGCTTGATGTCCGCCTGTCCAGAGAAACGGCCAGAAGCATAACCTTCCAGCGCTTCCTTGACGATGGAGGCGACGGGTCCATCTGGTGTGAGCAGTTTCCCATGGCCCTTGGTTTTCTCGTAAGTGTACCCCACAGGCGCGGAGAAGACGGAATAGCCATTCATCATCCGCCCCTTCATGCGGTTGGAGGTTTGCTCGGCGTTCTTTTCGCGTTGGTGCTGCGCGACCGAGGCCAGCATGTGTTCGACAAGGCGGGAGTCGCTATCCTCGCCGAACTCGATGGACGGGCTTTCCAAGATGCCGCCTGCATCGCTCAGAGTTTGACGTAGAGAGATGTGAGCTTGAACGTCACGCGCAAAGCGGCTGATGTCGTCAATGATGACCACCACGCTACCCGTGGGATGCAGACGCAGGAAAGCCAACATTCGATCCATAGCTGGACGACGCTCGAACTTACCTGACATATCGTCTTTGAACACTTCGACGACATCGTAATCCTTGTAAGTCGCATACTCACGGCAGCGGTTCTCTTGGCTTGCTAGGCCGTCACCCTCGCGGACTTGCTTGGCCCCCGACACGCGGGCATAGATCACCGCTTTTGTTGGTTTTGTTGTCGTTACTCCTGCCATTGGTCCTCCTCTGCGCGGGTCTGCGCCCATTCGTTGTTCAACAAGGATACCAAATCACTGGAATCCTGATCCAATGCTTCCTGATCTTCTCCACAGATTTGGGGAACGGGTTTGATGTCATAGCCGAGATCAACAAACATCACGACGATGGACCAAAGGGTTTCGATCAGCTCTTGTTGCTGATCCAGCGGCATATCGCGGTCTTCCAGCATTGCGGCGTAAACCTCCCAATCTACTGAGAGGCTGGGGCGTGTGGGCGTATTGTTTTTATTAGGCGGACAGGTCATGCACGCGCTCCTTTCTTCAAATCGGTTTTTGGAAAATGTTTTTCTCATGTCGCCAATTGTTCGGGGCGCGCAATGAGAACAAATACAGAACATATAACCACATTTCCCTGCAACCACGCAAGGAAAATCTCTGAATGATCCTATGCGCTTAACCTGTCCCTAGCATGGCCAGGCTGTGGCTATCTCGGGTGTTCAGGGGGTGAATACGGGTGTATGAGGAGGCATGTCATTTGATCCAAAGAATAAGGCCGACAAGGCGAAGCTCTATCCTGTGCTCAAAGCGCTTACTGATCTCGATCCACGCAAGACGCCAGAATTGATTATGGATGACGCCGTTGGCTATCCCGTAGCACGGGGGCAGGATTATGTACGCAACATGCGACGAGGTGAGATCGCCGCCACATATGCCGCACTAATCCACCAATGGCTGCTTGAGCATCATTTCGATCTGGCCCACCGTCTAGCGCCCGCGATATTTCCCGAAACAGCAGAGCAACGCTGGCAAGCCATCATAAATGAACGGGCTATCCCAGATCGTTTCCGCCTTGTGCTTGTTCCCTTAACGATGGGCATCGTGGAGCGCGAAAGCCAGTTGAAGCCAGTCGATACCACTATTCGGCTAGGTGAGCGATTTTGCTTTGAATTGGAAAGTGAGACCGAAGGCCATGCCATCGCGTTCCAAGCTGTGCGCGGTCAATGGCACAACATCCCGCTTGGCTCCAGTGGCGAAGTCAGCGCACTAATCCAATCAGGTCAAAATCGATTGCCAAAGCGATCAGATGGAAAGCTCGACCCGTTGTCCGAAAACTATGATGAGGGCATGCATGAGTTTGTGCTGATCACTGCCCCGACTGATGGCATCCCGACCAGCATTCAAAGTCTCAATACATGGACTTCTGACAATCCAAACACCCTGCATCGCATCGCGGTTCAGTTTGTGAAGTAAGAAACTGCTTTCAATCAACCGACGATGATTAATTTTGGCAAAACGCGAAACGAGATAGCATGAAGATCATTCCTCTAAAGCAACTTCTTCGAAACTGTCAAAAACGGACTTCAGGTACTCCAACTCGTCATCATTTTTGACAAGACGAACGAAGGTCAAATTTGATACCGTTCGGGAACAAGCCACATACAAAAGCTTTCGAGATTGCACTTCACGTTTTGATTTCGGTTCGAGGCCCGTGAAACAGCTTGCAAAATCGTATTCTGAAACCCAGCCATACTCATCGCAAACGACTAGTACGTTTTCAATTCCCGTTCCCTTAGTTTTATGCATCGTCGCAAAGATGCCATCCGTCTCTTCATACTCATAGAAAGCCAAAACGTCCGACATCTTTAAGTCCGAAGAAAACAGTCGTGTTAGAAAAATGTGTTTTTCTAACTTTCGCTTCATAGAGTGGAAGTTATCTTCCAAAAAATCCTTGTCTAAATGATCTTGGGGGGCGATGCCTAGCTCTTTAATCATTCGGTTCTTGGTGTTTGCGCCGCCGTCATAGAGTTGTTGGAAGGCTTTGGCACGATTGTCCGCTTCATAGCTCTTCAAGAATTCTTGAGCTCTCAGCAGAAAAGCCCGATGACTATCAGATTGGGAAATAAACCCACGATCTATAGCAAACTTGATAGCTTCGTATGCTGTAACGCTTGGATCCCTCAGTTGCGCCAAGTCACCAGAGATTTTGGATTTATCTGCTGTCGTTCGAATCTTTGTGCCTGATCGGTTGATAATGCCAATCAATCGGTTGTATGAGCGCCTATCACCAGGCAAGGCTTGGTGTAGCCTAACTATTTCAATCAATTGTTCAAACTGAAGCCGCTTTAGTGTTCGGTTTATTTCTTCTCTTGGGCTTTGGTAGTTTGCGTCGAATATCTCCCATAGCGTTCCGAAACCTACATCCGAAGCGATTGACTTGTTCGTCAGTTTAAGCTGAGTGAAGTCAGGATGCTTCTCAACGACAGCATCTACCAGTTTATCGCGCAACTCCGCGCAATCGGCTTTGTATCGACTATTTGTGTCCGTCTTGTTTTCCCCCGCCAATGAGACCTTTTCGGGAGCCATTGCGAAATACAACTTAGCACTGCCTTCTCTACTGGAAGCTGTTTCAAAGTTTCCATCGGCTAACAGCTTCAGTGCGACCTCCTGTTTAAGGCCATCACAGCGAAAAGAGTTTGCTACCTCTATAACTTGAGGTGAACAACGGTAGTTATCTTGTTTAGGAACAAGGGTAAAATCCTTGTTGGCAATGTAGCCTTCGACGTCACCTATTCCTTCGCTGTAGATAGCTTGCTCAGAGTCGCCAAATAGACCGAGGCATAAAGAGCTATCTGAGCTTGCTTGTACTAAAGATTTTACGACTTCGGGATGGGTGTCCTGATACTCATCAATGAATATGCAATCAAACTTGTCTGATAATATCTTTCTCAGGTTTTGATGACGTTGGATCAACATGCTTGCGATTTCAATCAAACCGTCATGCCCGAACGAAGGGTCGCGAAAACGGTTGAAGGGCGTTTCATTATATTCAATTGAACTGACATCGACCAATTGAATCTCTTCTTTGATCTTAGAGTTTATCTCGTCGATCAATGTGTTATGAGCGGAAACGTATAAGTCTGGATTTTTATCGTAATCCCGCTTCCCAACGACTTTATCTGTCTTCAAATCCTGAACAGTTCGCCGCCGACTTTCGAGTTTTTCATGCGCTTTCTTGAAACGATTATGTTCACTTAGTGCTTTGTCTTTAGAAGTTTCACCTTCCTCTTTGTCTCCGAGCCTTTCAAAATGTGGTAAAGTGAAAAGTTCAGGAAGCACTGCCTTGATATTCGCTGTGTATGGGCGAATAAGTGCACCTAGGAAAGCGTGGATAGTCGATACTTCTACTTTCCCAGATACGCGCTCGGCAATCTCATCAGCCGCTTTGTTCGTATGCGTGATACAAACCACCCGCTTAGGTGCCAGCCCTTGAGTAACACTTTGCACCACACGTTTTAGGGTCTCGGTCTTGCCGCTTCCAGCGCCTCCTTGAAGAACAAAATTCTTATGATTTTCAATGTTCGTTAGAATTTCATCCAACGGCTCTAGTTTTTTTGAAGCCATTTCAAGCCCTCCGATATGTATGAAGGCACTACCCATGGCTGACCATTTGCCAACGCTTCAAACAAGACTGATGAGGCGAAGGATGATTTCTTGTCCAAAACACTATTGGTAAGGGTGAAAAAATCTTTGGGCCCGGTGGAAGTAAGTTCAGACTTCTTCTTTAGTCCCTCAATACCGTCTGATTTCTCGGAAATTGCATCTAGGTTTAGAGAAATAAACGCGTCCTCAAAACTCCTTGCGTGATAACCGTTTTCTTCAGTTTGATAGGCGATGTGGGTATTGCTGAATTCTTCCCTGATCGGCAAACTATTTGCCTTCAAGTCCTCCACCCATTTCGAGAAACTAGTCTCTTCTTCCATGCTTGGCGCATTGAGGAAAAATTTCAGAGATGTATTCGAGGTGTTGGTTCCGTCAGCAACCTTTGCTGCCTCAAACTTATTATTCTCATTTTTCTTCGTTGTATCGATATCCGTGATTATGAGGCTCTTTATGTTCAGAAACTCCAAAAAAGGTGCAAAGGCTCGAGCATTTGCGCCTACCTCAAGGACGGTAATGTTCTGGGACGAAAGACCTAGAGGGTCGCCTTTTGTTCGGGTTTTTTCAAACGCCTCATCGTGCATCTTCATAAAGAGCGGTAGCAACATTCGTTCGGTTGTACCTTCAATGAAAATTGCTTTATCCGCAAAAAACAGTTCAGATGATTGAATGCTTAAGTATTGGGATAGAAACTTGAAGAGAGAGGGACCTTCGGTGTCGCCATGAACCTCAACGAATTTCTTCGAAAGTTCCGTGTGAAAGTTTTTGATCTCCACATTGGTCTGATCCGCTATCCTGGATAAGTACCTTATATCCTCAAACGCAGATTTTGAAACTATGTGCGAAGAATGAGTAGTTATCACCGCTTGCAAGCGTGGAAGATCGCTGATTAGGCTCTTTATTTGATTAGCGAAAACGTACTGCATTTGCGGATGCGTGTGGGCTTCAGGCTCTTCAATGATCAGAAAGTTAAGAGATGCTTGGCGAGCCTCGAACTCTTCTCTGACCATTTCGATCTTTAGAAGAAGATACAAAATATTGAGATACCCGAGGCCATTATGATTTTCAGGAAGCGTGTTGTTTTCATCGCCATACACGATTTTGGAAGAGTTTTCGATCAGCGTTTGCGACTGCAAGTTGGACATTACCTTGAGTTCGCTCAAGTTGAGAAACTTGCTCGCGTTTTGAAGAAACTCTCCAAATATCTCCGAATACTCTTTTTCAAGGCTTGAATCGGTTTGCCTCAATAGGTCTTCAATTTGATCTAGTGTATCGTCCTTGGAATTGGCGTCATGATCTGAGGAGTCATCGGCGTCATTTTTTTTCTTCAAAAATTGCGTGGAAATCGAGGCGAGAGGATTCGATTTTTTGCTGTTCTCCTCAGAGCTGGCTACATTGCGCCGAGCGTGGATGACTTGAAAGTGCAATAATCGCTTGAGCTCTTCTGGGGCCTTGTCTTGTAACTGGCTGCGCTGATTAAGGTAATAAGCCCCCAGTTTTTTGCTATCGTATCCATAGTCGTCAAATGCATAGATTTTCGTTTTGAGATACGACTTTAAGGAGTTTTCGAAGAATCTTTGCCGCTTTTCGCCACTGTCTGGTTGATCTCTAACCAATTTTTCGAGGTCCATCTGGCACTCTAAGAGGATATTCGTGTGTCGCCTTGTCTCATCCAAGTCTAGCATAAAACCAGAAAGAATGCTGATATCGTCGTCCTCATCATACTTGATTTTAAGAACCAATCTTATGCTCAGTTCATCGACATTAGTTTCTGGTGTTAAGGACAGTAGCGCCGCCCGTGACTCGACGGAAAAATCATCAAAATGAAAATCGCCCTTGGTTAAAAATTTCTCGAGCAAGACCGCAAACGAAGTCTTCCCCGTGTTGTTCTTGCCAACGAGAAGCGTGGTGCTTTCTCTCAGGTCTAATCTGCTGTTTTGTAGCAGCCTAAAATTCTCTATTTGAATTTCTTCAATATGCATCTGGTTGCTTTTTCAATGTGTTTCTCGAGTGTTAGCAGGTTCACTGCTGCTTGGGGAGTCAATTTTGAGTTGTGTGAATGCAGGTGTATGATCGGGGAAGGAGTTTGTGTTCGATCGTGTCACTTCATGCCGTCAGTCTCCGTTTGTTTACGGCAAAACCTTCGCTTTTTGCTCCATTAGTTCTATCCATTGACGCGCGCCAGCAGTGGTCAACTGGTTTGTTACGACATCCTTATCTAGCTTTACCAATTGAACATCTTTGAAGAAATCGGACACGTTTCCTAGGCTCAGGACCCATTGATTTACCGGGGATTGCATGATTCACGGTTCGAAAACGAGCGGTGAGCATGTCTGATCTTTTCTGGTTGAGCGACGCGCAGATGGCGCGTCTTGAACCCTTCTTCCCAAAGTCCCACGGCAAGCCCCGTGTCGATGATCGACGGGTACTGAGCGGGATTATCTTCATCAATCGCAATGGCTTGCGCTGGCGGGACGCACCTGAGGAGTACGGACCGCATAAGACCCTCTACAACCGATGGAAGCGGTGGAGCGACAAGGGCATTTTCGCTCAGATGATGGTCGGTCTGGCCGCGGATCATGGCGAGGAAAGGACCGTGATGATCGACGCGACCTACCTCAAGGCCCATCGCACGGCGTCTAGTCTGGGCGTTAAAAAGGGGGGCGTGGGCGCCTGATCGGGCACACCAAAGGCGGCATGAACACCAAGCTGCACGCCATCTGCGACAGCCAAGGGCGATCGCTCAACCTGTTCGTCACCGCCGGTCAGGTCAGCGATTATATCGGTGCGCGGGCGCTTCTGAACAGCTTGCCAAGTGTCGATTGGCTCCTAGGAGATCGGGGCTATGACGCCGACTGGTTCCGTGAAGCTTTGAAAGACAAAGGGATACGCGCCTGTATCCCCGGTCGAAAGCAACGTAAGACGACCGTCAAATACGATCGGCGACGCTACAAACGGCGCAACCGGATAGAGATCATGTTCGGCAGACTGAAGGACTGGCGGCGCGTGGCAACCCGCTATGACCGATGTCCCAAGGTCTTCCTGTCGGCCATCACGCTGGCTGCACTCGTAATCTACTGGCTGTGAAACTCAATGAGTCCTGAGCCTAAAAGTTCTAGGTCTGCAATCTTTGCGTGTGTCCTCAAACCCCCACCGCCTTGCGGGTCATGTTCCAGTAGATCTCGGAGACATCAGCGGGGGACAGGTATCCGTCGGGGCGGTACCAGGTGGTGATGCCGGTCAGCATGGCGATCAGGGCGCGGGTGGTGACTTTGGGGTCGGGCACGTCAAAGACGCCCTCGGCCAGGCCAGCCTCGAGAATGGCGCCGAGCGTGTCTTCATAGGCGCGGCGCAGGGCTTCGATGGTTTCGAAATTTTCGGGGCTGAGATTGCGCAGCTCCATATAGGCGATAAAGATCTCGTCCGCCCGGCCCATATGGAACTGGATGTGGAAATCGACGAAATTCTTCAGCCGCGTGGTGGCATCGCCGCTGGTGACGTGGCTTGCACAGGCCGAGAGCAGCTCGTCCATATGGGCTTTCATCAGGGAAAACAGCAGGTCCTGTTTGTCGGGGGTATAATTATAGAGCGCCCCGGCCTGGAGCCCGACTTCGCGCGCGATCTGGCGCATCGAAACAGCAGCATAGCCATGAGCGGCAAACAGCTTGAGAGCGGCGGCGCGGATGCGCGGGCCGGTGATTTCGGAATGGGAGCCTTGGGTACGTGCCATGGGGTATTTGTAACTGAACGGGTGTTCAGGGCAAGAGGATTGGGGCCTGAGCCATGCGCAGGATCTGGCAAGGCGGCGGGATAGGGTGTTGCGGGGGCAGCGCGCATGCGGCAGAACGGGGATATGGGTTTGGTGAAACATATCGGTGGCATGGCGGGGCTGGTGATGCTTGCGCTGGCCGGGTGCGCGCAATTTCCAGAGCTGGAGGCGGGCGAGACTCCGGGCGTGGCTGAGGCGCAGTATCCGCGGCTGGTGCCGCTGGAGCAGCTCTTGACCGGGCCAGAGCCGACGGCCACGGTTGAGGTGGTCGCGCGGGTCGAAGGGCGTAGCAGCGGGCTGCGGGCACGGGCGGCGCGGCTGCGGGCTGTGCGGGTTGGCCCGGGGCCGGGGATTGACCGGCGTGTGGCGCGCTTGCGTCAGAAGGCGGCTGAGTTGTGGGCGCAATAGGCGATGCCAGCCGTTTGATCCGGTAATTTGGGCCGGTGTGGCATGTGACCCGTTGCAGATGCGCGCGAGGAGGGCTAAGGCGGCAGAAGAGCCGTGCGCAGCCGCGCGACCACAGTCTTGAAGGAGCCTTTGACATGTCCGATCCACAGCAAACCTCTTTGCGTCTTGGGATTGCCGGTCTGGGGACCGTGGGCGCGGGTGTGATCAAGATTGTGCGCCAAAAGGCCAATGTTCTGGCGCAGCGCTCGGGGCGCAAGGTTGAGATCGTGGCGGTCTCGGCGCGCAACCGGGACAAGGATCGCGGCGTGTCGCTGAGCGCGTATGCCTGGGAAGATGATCCGGTGGCGCTGGCGACCCGCGATGATGTGGATGTGTTTGTCGAGCTGATGGGCGGCAGTGATGGCCCGGCCAAGGCGGCGACCGAGGCGGCGCTGAAGGCGGGCAAGGATGTTGTCACCGCCAATAAGGCGATGCTGGCCCATCATGGGCAGGAATTGGCGGAACTGGCCGAGGCCAATGGCGCGGTGCTGCGTTTTGAGGCGGCGGTGGCCGGGGGCATCCCGATCATCAAGAGCCTGACCGAAGGTCTGGCGGGCAATGATATCGAACGCATTATGGGGGTGATGAACGGCACCTGTAACTACATTCTGACTCGGATGGAGGATGCGGGGCTGAGCTATGAAGAGGCTTTTGCCGAGGCGGATGGGCTGGGCTACCTTGAGGCCGATCCAAACCTGGATGTGGGCGGGATTGATGCGGGGCACAAGCTGTCGCTGCTGAGCTCGATCGCCTTTGGCACCCAGGTGAATTTTGACGGGGTCGAGCTGGAAGGCATCGGCTGTGTCACCATCGAGGATATCACTCAGGCCGCCGATATGGGCTATCGTATCAAGCTGTTGGGTGTGACCCGTTTGACCGGGCGCGGGCTAGAGCAGACCATGACACCGTGCCTCGTGCCTGCGACTTCGCCTTTGGGGCAGCTGCAGGGCGGCACCAATATGGTGGTGGTCGAAGGGGATCAGGTCGGTCAGGTTGTGCTGCGCGGCGCAGGTGCGGGCGAAGGCCCGACTGCCAGCGCGGTCATGGGGGACGTGATGGATATTGCCCGTGGCCTGCGGATGAGTACCTTTGGTCAACCTGCCACCAGCCTTGTGGCGGCGAAACCGGCCAAGGCCACCGTGGCGGCCCCGTATTATCTGCGCATGTCGCTTGAGGATAAGCCAGGTGCCATGGCCAAGGTAGCAGCAGCGCTGGGTGAGGCTGGGGTCAGCATTGATCGCATGCGCCAATATAGCCACGAGGATGCCACTGCGCCGGTTTTGATCGTGACGCATAAGACGACGCGCGCGGCGCTGGATGATGCGCTGGGGGCCTTGCCAGAGACCGGAGTCGTCAGTGGCGCCCCCGTTGCGCTGCGCATCGAAGAAGTCTGAACATGTGTTAGGACCCGCAGCGTTGGCCGCGGGCGGGTCCAAATTCCATTGATGGAATTTGCAAATTCCGTGGACGGAATTTGGCGGCGCGTGCCGCGATGCAGCGGGCAAGAAACTGCTCACTTGGATCGCTGAGAGGGCGTGACAGGCGCTTCAGTCCTGAGATGTGGTATGGTGGGGCTGTGCACTTATTACGTGCGCTGATTTGACCAAACCATTTTCAGGAGGTCTTGCCATGAGCAAGTTGATCATTTTGAGGGATGAGAATTTTGGCCGTCCACAGGGGGGCGACCCGTTCACCTTTGGCATGGGGCCAAGCGCGCCGATGTCGGGGCTTGGCGCAGGGGACCCACCCGCGCCGTCGCTGTCTATCGAGGATGTGTCCAAAGCTGATATGCGTGATCTCGGGCGGGATCCGGCGGTGCGCGCCGTGGCCGCGCCGATGCCGACCAAGCTGATCGAACCGATGGCAGGGCAAGGCGCCGATGCCGCGAATGCCACCTGGGGCGTGGCCGAGGTCGGGGCCGTTGACAGCCCCTTTGACGGGGCGGGGGTCAAGGTCGCCGTGTTGGATACCGGGATCGATCCAAACCACGAAGCCTTTGCCGGCGTCACTCTGGATATGAAGAATTTCACCGGCGGGCCGGACGATACGCCAGATGGGCAAGGGCATGGAACCCATTGCGCCGGAACGGTTTTTGGCCGTGATACCGGTGGAAAACGCATTGGGGTGGCCACCGGCGTCACCGATGCGATGATCGGCAAAGTGTTGGCCGATAGCGGTGGCGGCAGCTCTGAAATGTTGTTTGCAGGCATGCAATGGGCGCAGCAAGGCGGGGCCAAGGTGATCTCCATGTCGCTGGGCTTTGACTTTCCCGGCATGGTCAAGCGGCTGGTTGATGCAGGCTGGCCCACGGATCTCGCGGCCTCGGCCGGGCTTGAGGCCTATCGCGCCAATCTGCGCGCCTTTGATGCGTTGATGGACATGTTCCGCGCCATGGCGCAGTTTGATGGCGGCACGGTGGTTGTGGCGGCCTCGGGCAATGAATCCCGTCGCGACCAGAACCCGAATTTCGAGGTCAGCGCCTCGCTGCCCAGTGCGGCGGTGGGCGTGGTCTCGGTCGGGGCATTGCAGCAGGGCGGCAATGGGCTGACGGTTGCGGGATTCTCCAACACCAACCCGATCCTGTCCGCCCCCGGCGTCAATGTCGAATCGGCGGCGGTCGGTGGGGGCACGGTGGCCTTTAACGGCACGTCGATGGCCTGTCCGCATGTGGCCGGGGTCGCAGCATTGTGGTGGCAGGCCCTGTCGGGCACCCCGGTTCCGCTGAGCGCGGATGGTGTCAAAGCACGGATGCGGGCCACGGCGGATCGCACGGTCTTTGCCGCTGGCGTGGATATTGCCGATCGCGGTGACGGGCTGGCCAAGGCCCCCAGCGCCAATATGATGTGACTGTCCACGAACTAGCCTGTGACCGAAATCCGCAACATGGACAGTTCGTAACCACACAGGTTCGCGCCCGGCACCGAGGGTGGGCGCGTCTAACCTTGGCAACCGGGTGGTGGCATCAGCTAGCCGCGCATCTTGTTGAAACGTTGAGGCGAATTCGCGCCCGCCGTTTTGCCGAAGGCAAACCTTTGGTTTGACGGGCGGGGTCATGCTGAAAGCATGCCTCTGGCATGAGCGCGAACCGGATCGCAGACGATCCGGGGACATGACCTTTATGACAAGAATTTCGGTTCCGGCTGACTAGTCGCTGACTGGCAGGGCGGGCAGGACCAAATCCTGCCCCAGGCTGGGGGTGCCGCGGGTGTCTTTGCTGAACTCTTGAGCAAAGCCATGTTCGTTTTCCAAGGTCAAAACGCATGTATGCGGGCCGGGCTGGGGCGTGGCCTGGCCCTCGTCCAACAGAAAGAACGCCTCTAAGGGAGCAGCCATATAGGGTTTGTGCAACATCAATTGCGGTGGCAGGGAGAGGGCAAACCTTGTCCCGCTGGCGTCGCTACAGCTGGCCTCGGGCGCGATATAAAGCGCGTATTTCCCCATATTCTGAACCGTGAAATTCCAGGCGATGGAGCCGTTTGTGTTCTGGTGCAGGCTTTTGGAGCGGATCGAAACCTTGATTTGCTGCTTGTCCTGATAGGTGCTCAGCCGGTCGATAAAGGTGGTGCCGACGCTGATCCCGGCCACAAAGAGGGCCAGCACCGAGGTGGAAAACCCGATCCAGCGGCGGGGGAATTTCTGCCAGCTGTTGCAGGTGGTGCAAAGCTTTTGGCTGTGGGATTTAAGCGGGGTTTGGCAGGCCCAGCAATAAGGCGGGGAGGGCGGCATGGTGACCTCGGAAATGATCTGTTTGAAATGCAGATAAACTAGCACGAAAAACAATTTCAGGCAAATTTTCGAAGGCTCTTGTTCTTGCTCTGGTTGTTCGCTAGGCGGGGGGCAAGAGACTATTTTGGATCGCCCGACCTTAAACTTGAGTCACGAATACCCTGCCACGCCTTCGGCGCTCTCGGGACAGTCGTGTCGCTTGATGAGTCAGGTTAAAGGCCGGACGCTATAGGTGCCGATATGTGGACTATGCCGATTGATTTATATTGCGAACGTGTGGGTGTCGGGCTTTGGGCCGAGCCGGTTAACGCGCTGAGCAATCTGGCTTTTCTGGTGGCGGCGCTTTGGGCCTGGCACGAGGCCGGGAAGCAGGGGCAGAGGCGACCCCTGATCGCGGTGCTGTGCCTGTTGGCGGCGCTGATCGGGATCGGGTCGGGGTTGTTTCACACCTTTGCCAATGGCTGGTCGGAATATGCCGATGTAGTGCCGATCTGGAGCTTTGTCGGGCTCTATGTGCTGAGCGCGATTGCGCTGGTCGGCGGCGCGGCCCCGGGGCGGGTTGTGCGGATCGGGGTGATTGCAGCGGTGATCACGGTGATCGTCGTGCTGGCCACCAGCGGAGAGGGCGAGGCGCATGGGCATAGCCATGATCCGCTGAACGGCTCGCAACAATATGCGCCGGCGCTGATTGCCCTGGTGGGTTTTGCCGCGATCACGCTGTGGCGCGGCCATGCGATGCGGTTCTGGGCGCTGGGCGCGGCGCTGTGCTTTCTGGTCTCGCTGGGCTTTCGCACGGTGGATCTGCATCTTTGTGACGCGGTTCCGCTGGGGACACATTTCCTGTGGCATGTGCTGAATGCGCTGATGGTTGGGTTTTTGCTGGTTGGATTGATCCGAAACAGCCCGAAACCGGAGGAAAACGACAGCGCAACGCAGCAATAATGCACCGCCGCGCCCCCTGTTAGCGAGACCAGCCTTGCCCCCGGAGGTGTGGCTGGGCTAAACGGCAGTCGGATTTACTTTGAGGACCTCTCCCATGTCGACGCCCATTGATTTCAACGACCGTATGCTATCTCTGGGCCTGGCCCGTGTTGCCGAACAGGCGGCGATTGCCTCAGCCGAATGGATTGGCCGCGGTGATGAAAAAGCCGCCGACCAGGCCGCGGTGAACGCCATGCGCGAGCAGCTGAACCTGCTGGATATCAAGGGCGTTGTGGTCATCGGTGAGGGCGAGCGCGACGAGGCGCCGATGCTCTATATTGGCGAAGAGGTCGGCAATGGCGACGGTCCCGGCGTGGATATTGCGCTGGACCCGCTGGAAGGCACCACACTGACCGCCAAGGATATGCCCAACGCCTTGACCGTGATCGCCATGGGGCCGCGCGGCTCGATGTTGCATGCGCCGGACACCTATATGGACAAGCTGGCCATTGGTCCGGGTTATCCTGAGGGCATCGTGACCATGGATATGCCGCCCGCGACCCGCGTGTCGGCTTTGGCCACCGCCAAGGGCTGTGCGCCGTCTGACATCACCGTCTGCATTCTGGAACGTCCGCGCCATGAGGCGATGATCGAAGAGGTACGCTCGACCGGGGCGAGCATCCGTTTGATCACCGATGGCGACGTGGCCGGTGTCATGCATTGCGCCGAGCCGGATGTGACCGGGATCGACATGTATATGGGCCAGGGTGGCGCGCCTGAGGGTGTTCTGGCCGCCGCGGCGCTGAAATGCATGGGCGGTCAGATGCAGGGCCGCCTGGTGTTCCGCAATGATGACGAACGCGCCCGCGCCGCCAAGGCCGGGATCACCGATCTCGACAAGGTCTATACCCGTGATGAGATGGTGACGGCGGATGTGATCTTTGCTGCGACCGGCGTGACCAGCGGTTCGATCCTGCCGGGGATCAAGCGCGAGCCGGGTGCGATCACCACTGAAACGCTGCTGATGCGCTCGAAAACCGGCTCTGTGCGCCGCATGAATTACCGCAACCCGACCAAAGGGTGAGCGGTTACAAATTTTTGGAAAAAATTTGGGCGGCCTGCGATTGAGCGGGCCGTTTTTTGTCTGGCCTAAGTGCAGGGATGGGGCGCTGCCCCGTCACAAGCAAGCTTGTGACTCCCCGGAGTATTTGTGCCAAGAAGAAGCAGGGGCGAGAGCATAGGGGTGGGCATGGCATATCTGGGAATTGAGCGCAGTTTGAGCGGTCGGCGCTGGGTTGGTCCCGGTGTTGAGGTGGAGCGGCGGGCGGAGCTGTTGGTGCAGCAAAGCGGGCTGCCTTTGGCGCTGTGTGCTGTGCTGGCCCGGTTGGGCGTCGCGCCGGACGAGGTGGCGACCTACCTTGACCCCAAGCTGCGCGATTTGCTGCCTGATCCGCGATCATTGAAAGATATGGAACGCGCCGCAGAGCGGTTTTTGCAGGCGGTGCGGGAGCGGCAAAAGATTGCGATTTTTGCCGATTATGACGTGGATGGCGGGACCTCCGGGGCGTTGCTGGTGGATTGGCTGCGCCAGATGGGGCGGCAGGCCACGCTTTACGTGCCGGATCGCATTGATGAGGGTTATGGCCCCAATGAGCCGGCCATGGCGGCGCTGGCGGCGGAGCATGATCTGATCATCTGCGTGGATTGCGGGACGTTGTCGCATGAGGCGATTGCCGCTGCCAAGGGCGCGGATGTGGTGATTTTGGATCACCATTTGGGCGGCGAGACGCTGCCTGATTGCGTGGCCTGCGTGAACCCGAACCGTCAGGATGAAAGTGGCGATCTGGCGCATCTCTGTGCGGCTACGGTGGTGTTTTTGATGCTGGTTGAGGCCGGGCGGCAATTGCGCGAGGCGGGGGCGCGTGGCCCGGATTTGATGGCGATGCTGGATCTGGTGGCCCTGGCGACGGTGGCTGATGTGGCCCCCCTGAAGGGGGTGAACCGGGCGCTGGTACGGCAGGGTCTGAAGGTGATGGCGGGGCGGGCGCGGCCGGGCCTGGTGGCGCTGGCGGATGTGGCGCGGCTGGATTCCGCGCCCTCGTCGTATCATCTGGGCTTTGTGCTGGGGCCTCGGGTCAATGCCGGGGGCCGGGTTGGTCAGGCGGATCTGGGCGCTCGGCTTTTGGCGACGGATAATCCGCATGAGGCCCAGGCCATGGCAGAGCGGCTGGAGGGGTTTAACGCCGAGCGGCGCGAGATTGAGGCGGCGGTGCGCGCAGCGGCTTTGGCGCAGGCCGAAGAGCGCGGGCTGGACGGGCCCTTGGTCTGGGCGGCGGGTGAGGGCTGGCATCCGGGTGTGGTTGGCATTGTGGCCTCGCGCTTGAAAGAGCAGACCAACCGCCCGGCGGTGGTGATCGGGCTGGAGAAGGGCGAGGGCAAGGGCTCGGGCCGCTCTGTTGTTGGGGTCGATCTTGGTGCGTCGATCCAGCGGTTGGCCAGTGAGGGGCTGTTGATCAAGGGGGGCGGGCATAAGATGGCCGCCGGGTTGAGCGTGGCGCAGGATCAGCTGGAACCGGCGATGGCGCGGCTGGGCGCGCTGCTGGAGAAGCAGGGGGCCGGACAGGGCGGTGCCGCGGATCTGCGGCTGGATGGCATGTTGATGCCGGGCGCAGCTACGGTGGAGTTGATCGAACAGTTGGAGCAGGCCGGGCCCTTTGGACAGGGCGCGCCGGGGCCGCGCTTTGCCATTGCCGATGCGCGCATCACCTTTACCAAGCAGGTGGGCAGTGGCCATTTGAAATTTGCCTGTGATGACGGGGTTGGCGGGCGGCTGGAAGGGATTGCCTTTGGCGCCTTTGACGGTGAGCTGGGCCAGGCCCTGGTCAATCATGGTGGCGCGCGATTCCATCTGGCTGGCAAGCTGGAGGTGAATGAATGGGGCGGTCGGCGCTCGGCGCAGTTGCGCCTGGAGGATGCCGCCCCGGCCAATGCCTGATGGTGTTTGAGGTTGGCCTGGTTTGGGGCGCTGCCCCATCGCGGGCAAGCCCGCGATTCCCCGGGATATTTTTGGCCCAAAGAAACCTGGGGTGGGGATTTTGAGGCTTGGCGGCGAGAAATTGCGGGTCGGTTGGAATTTTTGAGCAAAAAGATTCAAGAATCCTCTTGCGCGCTCTGCGCCCACATTCTAAAAGCCGCTTCACGCCAAACGGCGCTCCGTTCGTCTATCGGTTAGGACGCCAGGTTTTCAACCTGGAAAGAGGGGTTCGATTCCCCTACGGAGTACCATTGGCGCTTTTCCGAGAGGTCTCTTGCAGGGCTCTTGGGCACCGGCGCTCCGTTCGTCTATCGGTTAGGACGCCAGGTTTTCAACCTGGAAAGAGGGGTTCGATTCCCCTACGGAGTACCACTTTCTTCTGATATTACTGGGAATTGCATCGTTGCGGTGCGGCGTGCGTTTCAGCCCAGCCAGTCGCGGCGGATGATCGCGTCATGCAAGGCGAGCAGGTCGGTTTGCAGGTCGGCGCGGGTGATCGGGCCGCCAAGGCAGACGCGCAGGGCTTCGGGGGCGGGGCCGTGGGAGCAGAAGGCATCCGAGGGCATGAGGCCCATTTGCAGCTGTGGCAGGCGCGAGAGGATTTCGGCGCGGCTGATGCCCTTGGGCAGGGTGAGCCAGAGGTTATAGGCGTTGGGATCGGCGGTGATGTCGATATCGGGCAGGCATTGTGCGGCGAGGCTGTGGCGGGCGGCGGCTTCGCGGCGCAGAAAGCTTTGGAGTGCCGTGGCGGTGCCGTCACTGATCCAGCGATGGGCCAGGGCCAGGGTGAGCGGCGAGGCCATGACATGTTGGGCGCGCAGGGCGGCGGCGAGTTCGGGCAAATGGGCGCGGCTGGGCGGCGTGACATAGGCCAGGCGCAGACCGGCCCCGAGCAGTTTTGAGAGGCCAATAATGTGCCAGGAGAGGCCGGGGATCAGGGAAGAGATCGGCGCAGGTGTATCTGTGGCAGTAAAGGCATAGGCGTCATCTTCGAGCAGGGGCAGGTCATGCACGTGCAGCGTGGCGGCGATGGCTTTGCGCCGGGCGGCGGGCATGGTCCTGGTGGTCGGGTTTTGCAGGGTCGGGTTGAGGTAGAGCGCCACGGGGCGGTGTTTGGTGATGTGCTCGGACAGGGCGTCGGGCAAGATGCCCTGGTCATCCGAGGGCAGGCCGACCAGCGTGAGGCCGAGCTGGGCGGCGATGGCGCGGATGCCGGGATAGGTGAGGTCTTCGCAGAGCAAGGTCAGGCCGGGATCGGCGAGCAGGGACAGGATGGCATGGATGGCCGCATGGGAGCCCGGGGCGATGGCCAGACGGGTCGGATCGGCGGGCAGGGCGTTTTGCGCCAGCCAAGTGGCGGCGATTTCGCGATCTTGGGTCAGGCCCGTGGTGGATTGATAGCGCAGCAGCGCCGGGAGCTGGGGGGCGAGCGCGGTATAGCCCGCCTGCATCCGGGCCAGCAGATCGGGATCGCTTGGCTCGGGCGGCATATTCATGCGCGGGTCGTCTTCGATCTGGCGCAAGGGGGGCTGGATCGGGGCGGCGGGCTGGCTGGCAACAAAAGTGCCGCGCCCGACAAAGCTTTCGGTATAGCCGCGCCGCGTCGCCTCGGCATAGGCGCGTGAAATGGTTGAGAAATCCACCCCCAGCGCCTGGGCCAGCGCCCGTTGTGGCGGCAGGCGGTCACCGGGGCGCAGCGCTCCGCTTTGCATATCGGCCTGAATCGCCTCGGCAATTTCGATATAGAGCGGCGCGCCGGAGCCGGTCAGGCTGGGCGTCCAATGGGGGGCGGTTTGCGGAATGGCCTGCGTCATGGGGGTGCTTTAGCGCGGGATGCGACAATATTGCAATCAATTTGTATGCATAATGATTGCAATCAATCATTGGCAAAGATATCTGTGCGACACAGAATTCGGGCGCGTGTCAGGAGAATCGCCATGTCGGATGTGCAAAATCAGATGATCGAGGATGAGACCCGCGAAGTGAAACGCGCGATCTGGCGCGGTTTGCGCCTGCGTTGCCCCAATTGCGGCGAAGGCAAGCTGCTGCATTCCTATCTGAAAGTGAATGAGAGCTGTGACTGCTGCGGGCTGGAATTGAAACGGGCCAAGGCGGATGATGGGCCGGCCTATATGACCATTCTGATTGTCGGGCATATCCTGGGGTTTGGCATGCATTTTGCCTTTGTCGCCTGGCGTCCGGAGCCGCTGACCATGGTGATGATCGGCTTGGCGCTGACCATCAGCAGCAGTCTGATCATGCTGCCCCGGATGAAGGGGCTGATCATCGGGTTTCAATGGGCCAAGCGGATGTATGGGCTTTAGGTCTATGTCCAAGAGCTGATTTCAGGATTTTTGACTCATGCGGATTGCACCGCCTGCGCGTGCCGCGGGCGGGGCAGGGGCGCTGCCCCTCTTGCTCGCAGGCGAGCAATTCACCCCGGGATATTTTGGGCCCAAAGAAACGCGGAACGGGCGTGATTTGGCGTTCCGAATCTTTCGAATACGAAGAAATGATTTGCGTTTTTGTTCGGTTTTTCTAAGCTGGTGGCGTGGGCGATCCTGAGGGATTGGGTCCATCTGACGTTTTAGCGCGCTGAAAAGGTTGGGAAAAACTGTGTGACGCAACTCTACTAAAAAATTAGTTTGACAGGCCGCGCATCGATGTGACACCCATATGTCAGCCAAAGGGAACACCCGGTGGCATCACATTCAGGGAGGAGCAAAGATGCGGAAGTATCTTTTCTCCGCGGTTGCAGTATCGGCTGTGATTGCGGGAACAATGGGGCATGCGGATGAAGCCGCGGCCCAGAAATGGATCGACGAGGAATTCCAGCCGTCTGTCCTGAGCAAAGCGGAACAGCTGTCGGAAATGCAGTGGTTCATCAACGCGGCTGAACCTTACAAAGGCATGGAAATCAACGTGTTGTCAGAGGGTATTCCGACACACGGTTATGAATCCGAAGTGCTGACCAAAGCCTTTGAGGAAATCACCGGTATCAAGGTCAACCACCAGATCCTTGGTGAGGGCGAAGTGGTGCAGGCGGTGCAGACCCAGATGCAGACCAAGCGCAACCTTTATGATGGTTACGTGAATGACTCTGATCTGATCGGCACCCATTCGCGCCTTCAGCTGGCCTATAACCTGACCGAGCAGATGGCCGGTGACTGGGCGGCGACCACCTCGCCGACGCTGGATCTGGATGACTTTATGGGCAGCCAGTTCACCACCGGTCCGGATGGTGATCTGTACCAGCTGCCAGACCAGCAGTTCGCGAACCTCTACTGGTTCCGCAAAGACTGGTTTGACCGTGAAGATCTGCAGGCGGCGTTCAAAGAGAAATATGGCTATGATCTGGGCGTGCCGGTCAACTGGTCCGCTTATGAGGACATTGCCGAGTTCTTTTCGAAAGATGTCAAAGAGATCGACGGTACCGCGATCTATGGCCATATGGATTACGGCAAGCGCGCGCCTGATCTGGGCTGGCGTATGACTGATGCCTGGCTGTCCATGGCTGGTGCGGGTTCCAAGGGGGAGCCAAACGGCGTGCCGATCGACGAATGGGGCATCCGTATGGAAGCTGGGTCCTGCAACCCGGCCGGTGCGAGCGTGTCTCGTGGTGGTGCGGCCAACGGTCCAGCGGCGGTTTATGCGATCCGCAAATGGGATGAATGGCTGCGCAACTATGCGCCTCCCGGTGCGGCATCGTTTGACTTCTACCAGTCGCTGCCTGCGCTGTCTCAGGGCAATGTGGCTCAGCAGATCTTCTGGTATACGGCCTTTACCGCCGACATGGTGAAGCCGCAGTCCGAGGGCAATAACACCGTGGATGAAGCCGGCAAGCCGCTTTGGCGCATGGCCCCATCCCCGCATGGCCCGTACTGGGAAGAAGGTCAGAAGGTTGGCTATCAGGATGTGGGGTCTTGGACCTTCTTGAAATCCACCCCGTCTGATCGCGCACAAGCGGCCTGGCTTTATGCTCAGTTCGTGACCTCGAAAACGGTTGATGTGAAGAAATCCCATGTGGGTCTGACCTTTATCCGTGACAGTTCGGTCAACCATGAGAGCTTTACCGAACGTGCCGAGAACCTCGGCGGTCTGGTGGAATTCTACCGTTCGCCTGATCGTGTGGCCTGGAGCCCAACGGGCATCAACGTGCCGGATTATCCAAAGCTGGCGCAGATCTGGTGGCAGCAGATTGGTGACGTGAACTCGGGTGCCTTTACCCCGCAGGAAGCGATGGACCGTCTGGCCGAGGAAATGGACATCACCATGGCCCGTATGCAGCGTGCAGACGAGCAGGCCAATGTCTATGGCGGCTGTGGCCCACGCCTGAACGAGGAAAAAGACGCCGAGTTTTGGTATGCCAATGGCGGTGCCAAGCCTCCGTTGGAGAACGAAAAGCCACAGGGCAAAACCGTCAACTATGACGAGCTGGTGGCGCGCTGGGCGTCTGAATAACGCCCAGACCTGACAGACCCGAGATCGGAACCTCCTCCTATTCGGGTCTGTTCACTCCCATAGGCCCCGGGGCGCGCACGCCACCGGGGCCACTTTCCCCAAGATTTCGAGCCTTGTTGCGGCCCCGCGTGGCCCTGGCAAGCAAAGGAGACGCCTTATGGCCCTCGAACTCAAACAGGTGACGAAACGTGTCGGCGGCGCGTTACATATCAAGCCTGTCACCCTGACCCTTGAGACCGGTCATTTCAACGTGCTGCTGGGTGCGACCGGATCGGGCAAGACCTCGCTGATCAAGCTGATGGCTGGCCTTGATCCCATCGCCGAGGGCAGCGTGATCATGGATGGGCAGGATGTGACCCGCCTATCGACGCAAAAGCGCAAGATCAGCCTGGTGCATCAGTTTTTCATCAACTACCCGCATATGACCGTGCGCGAAAACATCGCCTCGCCTTTGAAGGTGGCGGGCATGGCGAAATCCGAGCTTGAGGGCCGGGTCGAAGAGGCGGCCAGCCTGTTGCAGCTGGGGCCGATGCTGGATCGCCGCCCGCATGAGCTTTCGGGTGGGCAACAGCAGCGCTGCGCCTTGGCGCGCGCCATTGCCAAGGAAAGCCGCGCGGTGTTTCTGGACGAACCGCTGGCCAACCTCGATTACAAACTGCGCGAAGAGCTGCGCGCGCAATTGCCCGAACTGTTCGCCGGGCGCGGCGCTGTGGTGGTCTATGCCACCTCGGAGCCCGAAGAGGCGCTGATGCTGGGGGGCGAAACCGCGCTGATGAATGACGGCTCGGTCACGCAATTTGGCAAGACGGCAGATATCTATCGCAACCCGGCCAATGTGCAGGCGGCAGCGGTGTTTTCCGATCCGCCGATCAACACGGCCCCCGTTGTGAAACAAGGTGATCAGGTCCGCCTGAATGCCGGGGTGAGCTGGTCCGCCAGCGGTGCCGCTGCGGGCCTGGCGGATGGCGATTACATCATCGCAATCCGTCCGCATCACGTTCTGCCAGTCAGCACCGAGGCGACCAGCGTGCATATGTCCGGCCGCGTGCAGGTGACCGAGCTCACCGGCTCGGAATCCAGCGCGCATTTCGAGATGGGGCAGGGATCCTGGGTCTCTCTTTCGCACGGTGTTCACCCCTATGAGGTGGGCGAGCTGCATGACTTTCATATGAATCCGTCTGAGTGCTATTTCTTTGCACCTGACGGCACACGGGTGGCGTAAATCATGGCGAAAATCACTCTCTCCAATCTGCGCCACAGCTATTATCCCAATCCGTCCAGCCCATCAGATTATGCGCTGAAAGAGATTGATCTGGATTGGTCTGATGGCGGGGCCTATGCGCTGCTGGGCCCGTCGGGCTGCGGAAAATCCACGCTGCTCAATATCATCTCGGGGCTTTTGGTCCCGTCCGAGGGGCGCATTCTGTTTGACGGTCAGGACGTGACCGAACTGGCCCCGGACAAACGCAATATCGCGCAGGTTTTCCAGTTCCCGGTGATCTACGACACGATGAGCGTTTACGACAACCTCGCCTTTCCGCTGCGCAATCGTGGCCGGGATGAGGACACTGTGCGCAAACGGGTCATGGCGATTGCCGAGATGCTCGAAGTCACGGATATGCTGGATCAAAAGGCCGCTGGTCTGTCCCCGGATAACAAGCAAAAGATCTCGATGGGGCGCGGATTGGTGCGCGAGGACGTCAACGTTGTGATGTTTGACGAACCGCTCACCGTGATCGACCCGCATCTGAAATGGAAGCTGCGCAGCAAGCTCAAAGAGCTGCATCAGCGCGTCAAAGCCACGATGATCTATGTGACCCATGACCAGACCGAAGCGTTGACCTTTGCCGATCAGGTGGTGGTGATGCAGCTGGGCGAGGTGGTGCAGATCGGCACCCCGGTCGAGCTGTTCGAGCGCCCGGCGCATACCTTTGTCGGCCACTTTATCGGCTCGCCCGGTATGAATGTGCTGCCTTGCGAGGTTTCTGCTGGGCAAGCCCTGTTAGGGGGGCAGCCGGTTGCTTTGGAAGGCCCCATTCAGGGCGAGGCCAAAGGCCAGACCGAGATCGGCGTACGCCCGGAATTTGTCTCGCTCGCCGAAACCGGCCTGCCTGCCACGGTTACCAAGGTCTCGGACCTGGGTCGCCACATGGTGGTCGAGGTGGATCTGAACGGCACAACTGTCAGCGCTGTGATCAACGGCACCCCGCCAGAGAAAGGCGCGCAAGTGCATCTGCAATTCCGCCCCGACCAGACACGGCTGTATGTCGATGGCTGGATCGCAACCAACCCGCAGGAGGGCTGAGCCATGAAAACCGAAAATAACAAAGGTTGGTTCTTTGTCGCGCCGGTGTTGGTGCTGGTGGCGTTCAACGCCTTGATCCCGATGATGACGGTGGTCAATTACTCGGTCCAGGAAACCTTTGGCGACAATGTGTTTTTCTGGCAAGGCCTGGATTGGTTCCAGCAAATCCTGCGCTCGGACCGGTTCCATTCGGCGCTGGGGCGACAGTTTCTGTTCACCTTCCTGATCCTGATCATCGAGATCCCGTTGGGCATTGCCATCGCTCTGTCCATGCCGCGCAAAGGCTTTTGGGTGCCGGTTTGCCTCGTGCTGATGGCGCTGCCCATGCTGATCCCGTGGAACGTGGTGGGCGCGATGTGGAACATCTTTACCCTGCCGGATATCGGCTTGCTTGGCTATTTCCTCAACCATGTTTTGGGCATCAACTATGACATGACCCAAGATCCGCTGGCCGCCTGGGTAACCATCATCACCATGGATGTCTGGCACTGGACCTCGCTTGTGGTGTTGCTGAGCTATGCCGGTCTGGTTTCGATCCCCGATGCCTATTACCAAGCGGCGAAAATCGACGGGGCCAGCAATTGGAGCGTTTTCCGCTATATCCAACTGCCCAAGATGAAAACCGTCCTGACCATCGCGATCCTTCTGCGCTTTATGGACAGTTTCAACATCTATACCGAGCCTTTCGTGCTCACCGGCGGTGGCCCCGGCAATTCGACGACCCTGCTTTCCATTGATCTGGTGAAAATCGCCCTTGGTCAGTTTGACCTCGGCCCGGCAGCCGCCATGAGCCTGATCTATTTCGCAATCACTCTGTTGGTCAGCTGGCTGTTCTACACGCTGATGACCAAAGACGACCTGAACTGAGGACCGATCCGATGCAAAAACGATCCATCGTCCCCATCGTCTATATCCTCTTCCTACTCTTGCCGATCTATTGGCTGGTGGCGATGAGTTTCAAGACGACCAATGAAATTCTGGCTGGGTTTTCGTTGTTCCCGCAGACCTTTACGCTGGAAAACTACAAGACCATCTTTACCGATCCCAGCTGGTATTGGGGCTACATCAACTCGATCCTCTATGTGTCGATCAACACGGTGATCTCTGTGGTGGTGGCGCTGCCAGCGGCCTATGCCTTCAGCCGTTACCGCTTTCTCGGCGACAAGCAGCTGTTCTTTTGGCTGCTGACCAACCGCATGGCCCCGGCCGCTGTCTTTGCACTGCCTTTCTTTCAGCTCTATTCAGCTGTGGGTCTCTTCGACACCCATCTCGCTGTTGCTCTGGCGCATTGCCTGTTCAACATCCCGCTGGCGGTGTGGATTCTCGAGGGCTTCATGGGCGGTGTCCCAAAAGAGCTGGATGAAACCGCTTTTGTCGATGGCTATTCCTTCCCGCGTTTCTTCGCGACGATCTTTGTGCCCTCGATCAAAGCCGGTGTTGGCGTGGCGGCTTTCTTTTGCTTCATGTTCTCATGGGTGGAACTGCTGCTGGCCAAGACCCTGACAGCGGTGGCCGCCAAACCTATCGCCGCCACCATGACCAAGACCGCCTCAAGCGCGGGCTATGAATTGGGTCTGCTGGCGGCGGCGGGAACTTTGACAATCATTCCGGGCGCAATCGTGATCTACTTCGTCCGCAACTATATCGCGAAGGGCTTCGCGATGGGGAGGGTGTGATGCTTTCATGGATGGCTTGGACCTGGCCGACGGGTTTGGTTTTTATCGGGATTTTCAGCGCGATCTTTGTCCTGATCGCCCTGGAAATCCGCCACCCCGGCGGGGATGAGCGCAAAGGCGTGCTTGGCCTCACCACCACCCGGGGCGACCGGTTATTCATCTCGCTCTTGGGCACCAGCTATATCTTTCTGGCCTGGTTGGGCTTGGTCGGGTTTCCCTTGTGGACGCCGTTGGGCCTGTCCATCGCGTGGGGCGTGTTCTGTTTCTGGAAAGTGTAAGAGGTTTCGCCGCGCCAAGGCGCGTCGACCGGCTGGGGGCTTTGCCCCCAGACCCCCAGAGTATTTTGACCAAGAAGAAGGCCAGAGCGCTATTGGCTTCTTCTTGGTGGCAAATACTCCGGGGGTGAGGCCGCAGGCCGAGGGGGCTGGCCCCCTTTGCCCAACTAAAGAAATAGTTTTGCCCAGGGGCAAGGATCGTGTACCGTCATCTGAAACCAGTTCTGAGTGGACATCACAGCATATGCGCAAGAAACACGACAAATCCCTTCTGACCGAGGTTGAGCTCGAGTTCATGAACGTGATTTGGGACCTGGGCCAAGGCACGGTTCGCGAGATCCATGCCGCGGTCAATGCCCAGGGCGGCGAGGTTCAGGAACGCGCCTATACCTCTGTGGCGACCGTGCTCAAGATTATGGAACAGAAGGGGTTTTTGGCCAGCGACCGGGTGGAGCGGTCTTTGGTCTACAGGCCCACGACGCCGAAGGCAGATTATCAAAAGGCAAGCCTGAAGAACCTATCTAGCAAGCTTTTCAACGATGCCCCCGCAGCTCTGGTTGCGCGCCTTGTGGAGGACGAGGACGTGACCCAGGAGATGCTCAAGGAGATGCGGGCGCTGCTTGAGGAAAGGTTGGGGGAGGACAATGAACGCTGATGCTGTTCTGAACGTATATATCGACCTTAATCTGCTGCTGGTGGCAGGAATTGGGGTTTGGCTGGCGCTGCGATGGGTGTTGTCCAAATCCAAGCTGGGTCTGGAATTCATTCGCCAGCAAAAGGTGCTGACCTGGATGGTGGCGGGCCTGTTGCTGGCCCCGCTTCTGGCGGATTGGCTGAGCGGATCGCTGATCACCGGGGCACCAAACCTGAGCGATATGCTGGTGGCGCAATATCTGAACGGCAATGTCGGGATGAGCGCGCAGGATTTCCAGGGATGGCTGAGCGCGCGCGAAGGGTTCGAGCGCGATATGCTGCTGGGGCAATCCGGGCTGGCTCAGGTGATTTGGGCGGGGCTGGCGCTTGGGGCGGTGGTCTCGGTGCTGTTTACTTTGCGCGCGGCTTTGGCGCTGCGCGGGATTGTCAAACGCTCTTACCTGTTGCGCAAGATTGGTCAGGTTGAACTGCGCGTGTCTGACACGACCCGCGTCGCCTTTTCGACCCGGGGTTTGCGCAAACGTTATGTGGTTTTGCCCGCAGCCATGCTGGAGGCTGGGGAGGACCTGCAAATGGTAGTCGCCCATGAGTTGCAGCATTTCCGCCATGGCGATGTTGAGGTGGAGTTCCTCTTTGAGGCGCTGCGCCCCTTGTTGTTCTGGAACCCGGCCTTTTTCCTGTGGCGGCAGGAAATCCGCGCCATGCGGGAATATGCCTGTGACCAGGCGCTGGTGCGCCGTCATGGGTTTGACGCGCGGGCCTATTGCGAATGTCTGATCCGGGCCTGTGAGCGGGCCATGGCTGCGCAGCGTGGGGTGCAATTGTCGACGCCGACCGTTGGTCTGGTTGATCTGCGCGCCAAGCGTCGCGGGGCGACCCTGCGACGCCGTATTGAAGCGGCAACTGTGGCGCGTAATTCGCGCGAGGCACGGATGGGTTGGATGATGCTGTCTCTGTCGCTGGTCTCGCTGACCTTTGCCACGGCGCTGCTGATTCAACGCCCGGCGGATTGGAGCCATGATCGCATCATGCTGTCGACCATCGTCAATCTTGAGCGCATGAAGGCGCGCAACGCGACGGCTGAGAGCATGACGATGCCCGAAGGGTTCGTGTTTTCCACCTATTGAGCTCGAAAGTAGCTTGGGGGGCCTTGGGGATAGCCCTGTTTTGTCTGCGCAATCTGCTATAAGGTGCAGACAAAAGGGGCATTGCCATGAGCTATCGTGACATCAAGGCGGATGTGCTGCGGCGCATCACCAGCGGCCAATGGCCGCCCGGTCATCTGATCCCAAGTGAGCTGGAGCTGTGCGACGAATACGGCAGTGCGCGGGCCACGGTGAACCGGGCCTTGCGGGAATTGGCGGATGAGGGCGTGCTGGATCGCAAGCGCAAATCCGGCACGCGGGTGCGCGCGGTGCCGCTGCGCCAGGCCCGGTTCGACATTCCCCTGACCCGGTTGGAGGTCGAAGGTAACGGGGCCAGCTATCGCTACGCTTTGGTCAAACGCGCGATTGAGCCAGCCCCGGATTGGTTGCGGGCGCGGATGGGGTTGCAAGCGGGCGCGCAGGTGGTGCAGCTGACCTGCATGCATTTTGCCGATGGCACCCCGTTTCAGCATGAGGCGCGCTGGATCAATCTCGAGACCTTGCCACAGGCGCGCGAGCAGCGCTTCGAAGAGGTCGGGCCCAATGAATGGCTGGTCGAAACCGTGCCCTTTTCCGATGTCGAGATCGGATTTTCGGCAGTCTCTGCTTCAGAGGAATTAGCGGGTTTTCTGGGATGCCAGGCCGGTGAGGCGCTGTTTCAAATGGAACGCAGCACCTGGTTTGAGGGCAAGGCAGTGACCTATGTGCGCATGTGCTTTCAACCGGGCTACCGGATGAAAACAACCTATTAGAGAGAGGCGGGCGCACCAAATTCCATGTATGGAATTTTCAAATTCCGTCGACGGAATTTGTCAGCGCGTGAGGGATGCGGAGCGCAAAGGCGCAACCGCGATCGCATAGCTCTGGCGGATCGCATTGCGTGCGATATGTCGCCCGTCGCGCACCAGATGACGCCCGCCGGACCAGACATCGCGCACCATTTCCTGCCCACCGGCAAAGACGAATGTATCCAGCGCCGTATCCGGGGCCAGCCCGGCCAGGTCCGGATGGGCGAGATCGAGGGCCAGCAGGTCGGCCCATGCGCCGACCTCCAACCGTCCTGATCCGCGCCCCGAGGCCTGCCCGCCCCCTTGCGCGGCGGCCTGCATCAGCCGTCGACCGGTCGAGAGGGTGGGCGTTGCAAGGGCGGCGCGGGAATGGTCGCGTAGGCGTTGGGACGTGTCCAACTGGCGCAGCTCTTCGGCCAGCGAGATGCGGATATTGCTGTCGGACCCAATGGCGATGCGTCCGCCGCCCGCCATCCAGCGCACCCCGTCAAAGATCCCATCCCCCAGCGAGGCTTCGGTCAGCGGACATAGGCCCGCCGAAGCTCCGCTGGCCGCCATGGCCCGGGTCTCGGCCGGGGTCATTTGGGTCAGGTGAATCAGGCTCCACCGGGCGTCGATGTCGAGATTGTCCAGCGCCCAAGTCACCGGGCGCGCGCCCAAATGCGCCTCGACCTCGGCGACTTCGGGGAGTTGTTCGGCCAGATGCATGTGGATTGGCCCGCCCTGCGCCATCTGCGCAACGGCCATCAGATCCCCCGGCGCAACCGCGCGCAGGGAATGCGGCGCGACCCCAAGCCGGGCATCCGGCGGCAGATGGGTGAGCGCGGCCTTTGCGCCTTCTAGCAAATTGGCATAGCGGTTCAGATCATTGCCAAAGCGGCGCTGCCCGCCCTGCAGGGCCCGCTCATCACAGCCGCCATATTGATACATGACCGGCAAGAGGGTCAGCCCGATGCCCGATATTTCGGCTGCTGCGGCCACGCGTTCGCTCATCTCGGCGAGGTTGTCAAAGGGTCGGCCATCCGCCTGATGATGCAGATAGTGAAACTCGACCGACGCGCCAAACCCGGCCTCCAGCATCTCCATCTGCACCATGGCGGTGATGGCTTCGACCTGATCCGGTGTCAGCAGGTCAAGAAAGCGATACATCAGGCTGCGCCAGGTCCAGAAACTGTCCGCCTCGGGGCCACGCGCCTCGGACAGACCTGCCATGGCGCGCTGAAAAGCGTGGCTGTGGCCGTTGCAGGGGGCGGGCACCAGCAGGCCGACACGATGGCCCTGCGCCGGGGCACCTTCGGCAATCGCCGTGATCCGGCCCCCGTCAATCGTCAGTGCCACATCCTTGCGCCATTCATCCGCAATCAATGCCTGTTCCGCCCAGAGCGTTTCCATCTGCTGTCTCTCTGCTTGACTTGCAATATGTCTATACATAAACAAAATATAACTGCGTCAATCAAGGCGAATCTTATGCTTCTGACAAATTGCCATATCGCCACCATGGCCGGACCTGCGCCCTATGGCGCGCTTTGCGATGCTGCCCTTTGGATCAAAGAAGGGCGGGTGCAATGGCTTGGCAATGCGGGCGGGGTGCCGGAGGCGGCCCGTTCGGGGCCGATGACGGATCTTGGCGGGCGCTGGGTGACGCCGGGCCTGATCGATTGCCACACGCATCTGGTCTTTGGCGGCAACCGGGCGCAGGAATTCGAACTGCGTCTCACCGGGGCCAGCTATGAAGAGATTGCGCGCGCCGGGGGCGGTATTCTGTCCACCCTCACCGCGACCAGACAGGCCAGCGAGGCCGAGCTGCTGCAAGCGGCGCTGACACGGCTGGACGCCATGCTGGCCGAAGGCGTCACCACGGTTGAGATCAAATCCGGCTATGGCCTGGATCGCGAGACAGAGCTGCGCATGTTGCGCACGGCCCGCCAGATCCCGGATCATCGCGATGTGGATGTGCAGGTCACGTACCTCGCCGCCCATGCCATCCCGCCGGAATTTGCCGGGCAGGGGGATGCCTATCTGGATGAGGTGGTTCTGCCCCTGATGACCGAAGCCGCCGGTCTGGGGCTGATTGATGCGGTGGATGGGTTTTGCGAAAACATCGCTTTTTCTGCTGCGCAAATGCGGCGGGTGTTTGAGGCCGCGCAGGCGCTGAGCCTGCCGGTGAAACTACATGCAGAGCAGCTCAGCCATCAGGGCGGCACGGCTTTGGCGGCGGAGTTCGGGGCGCTGTCGGTGGATCATCTTGAATATGCCACCGCCGCTGATGCGCAGGCCATGGCGCAAGCAGGCTCGGTTGCCGTGCTGCTGCCGGGGGCCTTTTACACCCTGCGCGAAACGCAATTGCCGCCCCTACAGGCCTTTCGCGCGGCCGGGGTGGATATGGCGCTGGCCACGGATTGCAATCCCGGTTCCTCGCCGCTCAGCTCGCTGCTTTTGACCATGAATATGGGCGCGACCCTGTTTCAGCTCACGCCTGAGGAGGCGCTGGCCGGGGTGACCCGCAATGCGGCCCGGGCGCTGGGCCTGTCGGATCGCGGCGTGATCGCGCCGGGTCAACGCGCGGATCTGGCGGTTTGGGATATCACCCACCCGCGCGAGTTGGCTTATCGGATCGGCTTTAACCCCTTGTATAAACGTATCAAAAATGGAGTGCTCTGATGGAGGCGCTTGATCCGGGGCAAACGGTTTTGTCCCAATTGGAACATCTGTGGCGCAGCGAGGCCCCCGCGCAACTCAATCGCAGCGCCCGCCCCGGGGTTGAGGCCGCGGCTGAGCTGGTGCGTCAGGCGGCTGAGGGCGACACAGCGGTGTACGGCGTCAATACCGGTTTTGGCAAACTGGCCCATATCAAGATCGCACCCAAAGATACCGCCACCCTGCAACGCAACCTGATCCTCAGCCATTGCTGTGGTGTCGGTGAACCGCTTGATCGCGCCACAACGCGGTTGATGATGGCGCTGAAACTGCTGTCGCTGGGGCGCGGAGCCTCGGGCGTGCCCTGGTCGACCGTCGAGATGATCGAAGCCCTGCTGGATCGCGGCGTGACTCCGGTGGTGCCGGGGCAGGGCTCGGTCGGGGCGTCGGGTGATCTGGCTCCGCTGGCCCATATGGCGGCGGTGATGATTGAGGCCGGTGAGGCCGAGTTTGACGGGCAGGTCCTGCCCGCAGCCGAGGCGCTGGCCAAGGCCGGGCTGACCCCGATTACCCTTGGCCCGAAAGAGGGGCTGGCGCTGATCAATGGCACGCAGTTTTCCACCGCCTGCGCCCTGGTCGGGCTGTGGACCGCCTGGGACAATCTGCGCGCTGCCGTGGTGACCGGGGCGCTGTCGACCGATGCGATCATGGGCTCGACCGCGCCTTTGGTGGATGACATCCACACCCTGCGCGGCCATGCCGGACAGATTGAATTCGCCCGGGCACAGCGTGCGCTGCTGGCCGGGTCCGAGATCCGCGAAAGCCACCGCGAGGGCGATACCCGCGTGCAAGATCCCTATTGCATTCGCTGCCAGCCGCAGGTGGTTGGCGCGGCGATGGATCTGTTGCGCTTTGCCGGGCGCAGCCTTGAGATCGAGGCCAATGCCGTCACCGATAACCCGCTGGTTCTGGTGGCCGAAGGGCGCATTGTTTCGGGGGGCAATTTTCATGCGGAACCTGTCGGCTTTGCCGCTGATCAGATCGCCGTGGCCCTGTCCGAGATCGGCGCGATTGCGCAGCGCCGCATTGCGCTGATGGTCGATCCCAGCCTCAGCTTTGATCTGCCGCCGTTTCTGACGCCTGAACCGGGGCTCAATTCCGGCTTGATGATTGCCGAGGTCACAACAGCCGCTTTGATGAGCGAAAACAAACATTTGGCCAATCCTTGCACCACGGATTCCACCCCGACCTCGGCCAATCAAGAGGACCATGTCAGCATGGCCGCCCATGCGGCGCGGCGGTTGGAGCGGATGAATGCCAACCTGTCGGTGATCCTTGGGGTCGAGGCGCTCTGTGCTGTGCAGGGGATCGAATTCCGCGCGCCCTTGGCGACCTCGCCGGATCTGCAACAGGTGGCGGCCCGCCTGCGCAGCGTCTCCCCCAGCGTCAAAGAAGACCGCTATCTCGCCCCGGACCTGGCCATTGCCAGCCAAATGGTGGCAACAGGAGCGCTGACCAAAGGGCTGGACCTGCCACTGCTGGAGACCTCCGCATGAGCCCGGTCAATGTCAAAGAGGGCGACGGGCCGGTCATTCTGGGCCTGCCCCATGCGGGCACATTTGTGCCGCCCGAGGTCGCGCAAGCGCTGAATGAACGCGGGCAGGCGCTGGCGGATACGGATTGGCATGTGGATCAGCTCTATGATGGGCTGTTGCCGGGTGCGACCTATGTTCGGGCGAATTTCCACCGCTATGTGATCGACGCCAATCGCGATCCCGCTGGTGTCAGTCTTTATCCCGGTCAGAACACCACAACCCTGGTGCCGCTGACGGATTTTGACGGAGCGCCGATCTGGAACCAGCCGCCAAGCACACAGGATATTGCCGCGCAAAAGGCGGCCTTTCACAGCCCCTATCACGCTGCTCTGGCCGAGCAGATTGCCCGGGTCAAGGCGCGGCATGGGGTGGCGATCTTGTTTGATTGCCATTCGATCCGTTCGCGGATTCCGTTTCTGTTTGACGGGGTGCTGCCGGACCTGAATGTCGGCACCAATGGCGGCTTGACCTGCGCCGCCCTGGTGCAGGATGCGGTTTGGCAGGCCTGCGAAGGCTCGGAGTTCAGCGCAGTTCTGAATGGCCGTTTCAAAGGCGGCTGGACCACCCGCCATTACGGCCAACCCGAGGCGCATGTTCACGCGATCCAGCTAGAATTGGCGCAATCGACCTATCTGACAGCCGAGGAGCCGCCCTGGAGCTATGACAGCGACAAGGCTCTGAAATTACGGGGTTTGTTGCGCGATATCCTGACATCCCTTGCCGATTTGGCCCCCTCCCTAACTGCAAACCCGACATCTGCGACCCCGAAAGGCACATCATGAGCGATCCGCGTCACAACTCCCGCACCGTTATTGCCCCGACCGGCCCGGAGATCAGCGCCAAAAGCTGGCTGACCGAGGCCCCGATGCGGATGCTGCTGAACAACCTGCACCCGGATGTGGCAGAAAACCCGGCCGAGCTGGTGGTCTATGGCGGGATCGGGCGCGCGGCCCGCACCTGGAAGGATTTCGACCTGATCGTGGAGACGCTCAAGGGGTTGGACGCGGATGAAACCCTGCTGGTGCAATCGGGCAAGCCGGTGGGTGTGTTTCGCACCCACAAGGATGCGCCGCGCGTGCTGATTGCCAATTCCAACCTTGTGCCGCATTGGGCCAATTGGGATCATTTCAACGAGCTCGATAAAAAAGGCCTGGCCATGTATGGCCAGATGACCGCCGGCAGCTGGATCTATATCGGCTCGCAAGGCATCGTGCAGGGCACCTATGAGACCTTTATGGAGGCCGGGCGTCAGCATTATGGCGGTGACCTCAAGGGGCGCTGGATCCTGACCGGCGGGCTAGGTGGCATGGGCGGCGCGCAACCTTTGGCCGCTGTCATGGCCGGGGCCTGCTGTCTGGCGGTGGAATGTGACGAGAAAAGCGCCGATTTCCGCCTGCGCACCCGCTATGTCGATGAAAAGACCCATTCGCTGGACGAAGCGCTGGCCATGATCGAGGCCTGGACCAAGGCGGGCGAGGCGAAATCGGTGGCTTTGATCGGCAATGCGGCGGATATCTTCCCCGAGATTTTGGCACGCGGTGTGCGCCCCGATATCGTCACCGACCAGACCAGCGCCCATGATCCGGTCAACGGCTATCTGCCACAGGGTTGGAGCGTGGCGGAATGGCGCGCCAAAGCCGAAACGGCCCCCAAAGAGGTCGAAGCCGCCGCCCGCGCCAGCATGAAGGTGCAGGTCGCCGCCATGGTCGGCTTTCACGAGGTCGGCGTGCCGACTGTGGATTACGGCAACAATATCAGACAGATGGCGCTGGAAGAGGGTCTGGAAAACGCCTTTGCCTTTCCCGGCTTTGTGCCCGCCTATATCCGCCCGCTATTTTGCAAGGGGATTGGCCCGTTTCGCTGGTGCGCCCTGTCGGGCGACCCCGAGGATATCTACAAGACCGATGCCAAGGTCAAAGAGCTGGTGGATGATCCGCATCTGCATAATTGGCTGGATATGGCGCGCGAGCGAATCAGCTTTCAGGGGCTTCCGGCGCGGATTTGCTGGGTCGGGCTGGGGGTGCGCCACAAGCTGGGGCTGGCCTTTAACGAGATGGTGCGTACCGGCGAGCTGAGCGCACCGGTGGTGATCGGGCGCGACCATCTGGATAGCGGCTCGGTGGCGTCCCCCAATCGCGAGACCGAGGCGATGCGAGATGGTTCGGACGCGGTCAGCGATTGGCCGCTGTTGAACGCACTGCTCAACACCGCCTCAGGCGCGACCTGGGTGTCGCTGCATCACGGTGGCGGTGTCGGCATGGGGTTCAGCCAGCATTCCGGCATGGTGATCTGTTGCGATGGCAGCGAAGATGCGGATCGTCGCATTGCCAATGTGCTGTGGAACGACCCGGCAACCGGCGTGATGCGCCATGCGGATGCCGGTTACGAGATCGCCCAGGACTGCGCCCGTGAGCACGGGCTGACCCTGCCGGGGATTTTGTAAGAGCGAGTCAGACGGAACTGAAACTCGCCACATAGACAACTAGTAACTGCAGAGGTTCGCGCCCGGCACCGAGGGTGGGCGCGTTGAAACTTGGCAAACGGGTTGTAGCATCAAATAACAGTGCAACTTGTTGAAACGTTGAGGCGAATTCGCGCCCGCCGTTTTGCCGAAGGCAAACCTTTGGTTTGACGGGCGGGGTCATGCTGAAAGCATGCCTCTGGCATGAGCGCGAACCGGATCGCAGGCGATCCGGGGATATTGCCTTTATGACAAGAATTTCAATTCCGGATGACTAGGGTCTGATACTGGCCATCAGGCATTGGTACGCCCCTTGGCATGTGCCAATGCCTGTTCCAGAGCGCTGAGCAGCGCCTGCCGGGTGACCGGTTTCATCAGGCGAATATCCTCGGGGCGCAACCCATTGCCATGCACGGTCGCTTCGCTGGCATAGCCCGACATAAAGACTGCGGGCAGCTTTGGATCGATCTTGCGCAGGGCCTTGGACAGCGAGGTGCCCTGAAGTGTTCCCGGCATGACGATATCGGTCAGCAGCAGGTCGATATGGGGCAGGGTTTTGAACTTGTCAAAAGCCTCGTCCCCCGAAGAGGCCGTAATGACATTATATCCGGCCTTGGTCAGGGTCGCCTCGAGCAGATGCAGCAATTCGTCCTCATCCTCGACAACCAACACGGTTTCACCGCTGAGCAACGGCTTTTTGCGCTCTGCCACCGTCGCCCCGGCGGCGGGGAGATCTTTGGTCGCACCGGCGCTGATCGGGAAATAGAGCTTGAATGTTGTGCCCTCATTGGGTTCGGAATAGACCCGGATGGTGCCGCCCGATTGGCGCATAAAGCCCAGAACCATGGACAGGCCCAACCCGGTGCCCTGGCCCGCCGGTTTGGTCGAGAAGAAGGGTTCGAAAATCCGCTCGACGATCTCAACCGGAATGCCCGCGCCGGTGTCAGAAATGGCCAGCATGACATAGCGCCCCGGCGGCACCTCTTCGCTGCGCTCAAAGATATAGTCATCATCAATGCGCAGATTGGCGGTTTCGATGGTCAGCTTGCCGCCCTCGGGCATGGCGTCGCGGGCATTGATCAACAGGTTGAGAATGGCGTTTTGCAGCGCGCTTGGATCGGCTTCGATACTCCAAAGCCCGGCCAGCAGCGAGACCTCGACATCGACATTGGCGGGCAGGGTGCGCCCGGCCCAGTTTTCAATATTGCGCACCACATCGTTCAGCTTGACCTCTTGCGGTGTCAGACGGGCCTGACGGGCAAAACTGAGCATGTTCTGCGTCAGATCCGAGCCGCGCTGCACCGAATTGGCAATGGCATTCAGCATGGTGATATGTTCGGGATTGGTGGTCTCTTCGCGCAGGAATTCCACATTGCCCAGGATCACCGCGAGCAGATTGTTGAAATCATGCGCCACCCCGCCGCTCAATTTGCCCACCGCCTCAAGCCGTTGCGACTGCGCCAGTTGCGCCTCGAGCGATTGGCGCTCTAGTTCCGCAAATTTGCGCCGCGAGTTGTCGACACTGGTCAGGCGCACCACATCGCGGTCCGGGATGGGCAAATGCGAAATCGTCAGATCCACCGACAAAGGCGGCCCTGAAAGCGGCAGCAGCTCAGCCTCGACCAGATTGGTTTCCCCTTCATAGGCGGCCTGGACGTAATCCTTGAGGGTCATCGCCTTGGGGTCTGAATAATCCGATAGGTCCGAGAACAGGTCATCATAGGTTTGCCCCTGCAAAAGCTCTTGCGGGTCCGCGCCAAATTGCTCTCCGGCGGTTGGGTTGGCGCTGGTGAACTGTTCAAGGTTCAGGTCGTAAATCAGGATGCCGCCGGGCGAATGATCAATCAGCGCCTGCACTTCTTCATGGCTTTGCTTGAGCTTTGTGTAGGACTCCGTCCAGTAGCTGCGCAGCATATGGGTCACATAAACAGCCGCATAGGCCGAAACCGAAAACAGGAAGGCAAAGAACAGCCAATGCCCCCAATGGCTGTTGAACGCGCTGATATTCATCACAGGCACGATTATCTCGGTGGCGTGCAGAACCCCCAGGGCCAAAATAGTCACCGCAATGGCAATCAGCGACCAAATCGCCGCGCGAAACGAGATCAGCGCCACCAGGAACATCGGGATCACAAACAGCACAAGAAAAGAGCCCGCTGCCAGCCCCAGCCGCGCCAGCCCGATGACGCTCATCAGATAAATCAAGGCGAGTATGATCGGGGTCAGGACCTTGAGCCGGAACCGGTGATGGTTCAGCAAAAGCCCGATCGTCACCACGATCATCAGCGACTGCGCCAACCAATAAAAGGAAAACCCCAAGGCGTGAATGCGGTGAAAGCTGATCAAGAGCCCAATTGTAAAAGCCGCGATAAGGACTTTGAAAAAGGGCTCGAAATGCTTGCGTATGTTTTTGCGAAGGAGATTATTGGGCTCAGTGCCGCGTCTATTGGGCATCAAAAAGATCTCTTTGAAAGGCTTTGCTCGTGACCTTAGCCCAAGCCCTTCACGATCCAAAGGAAAATGTCCGGCTTACTCAGCGCTCAATTTGTTGACCTCGCCCTGCGCATTCATACACCAAATGTGAATCTTATTTGCATCATTTGGCAACTCGACAGCCAAACCACCGGCAAAACTGTCAAAGGCCGCGCGATTGGCGGGGCTGACGCCGACCAGAACCGGGATATCCAGCTCAAGCGCTTTGCTGATGGCCGAAACAAATCCGCGCCCCTCGGCCTCTTCGGGGCCGAATTTGTTCAGCAGGAAAAAATCGGCTTTGGCCATGTCACTGGCTTCGACACGGGCAACGGCCTCGGCAATGGCCGTGGGATTCAAGCGGCAGGCATTTGACCCGCTTCCCAGATCCTGGGTGATCTGGATGATGCTGTGATCAGAAAGCACCCGCACCTTCATGTCACAGCCATTCTCAAAGCGGCTGTCATGAGACATATCCTTGACGATCCCGCTCAGCGCCAACCCGCGCGCCTCAAGCGCCTGCGCGGCCTGGGTCAGGAGCCTGTCGGTCTCGCCTTTTCCCGGCGCGCTGACAAAGGCGATTTTCATGGCAACTCTCCTATCTTGCATCCTGACCTTATCTGCGATGGCTGACCCCTTCATTGAGGAATGTCAAACTTGCATCAGGATTGAACAAGGGCCAGGGGGACAGGGGCAGGGCGGACAATAGTGGTCAGGCGTGGTGACCCGCAAGCCGAGTCGTCGATGGCATCAATTGACTGAATCGGGACTCGGGTCGCTGGGACACGCGATTTGGGTACTCTCAGCGCTACCACAATCATCACGCGAATTTTAACTTGAAACTACCTCGTATTCACATATCGTGATTTTGCGACAAAATGTGCCAAAATCACCGGATAGATGAATTTCTGTTAGGTATACTTCATATCTTATGTGGTTTTGCGCGTTATTCTTGCAAAAAACAAGAAACAAGGGCCTGATCCAATGTGACGCAGATGCTTCACTATGGCGCTGCTGAAAATTTGTTGCAATTGAAACGTTCTTGTCTCAGACTGCGTTTGAGCATCGCGATTGCGACAGCGTGACGGTCCCCGATCCGGGGCCGTGAGACAATCCAGAGGGCGCATCAGCCATGCGCCATCTGATCCGAAAAAGGTCATAAGGGAGGATAATATGACCCAAGTTCGCAGGACCTTTCTGAAATCGGTTGCCCTGGCAGCCATTACAACCGGGGCTCTGGCCACCAGCGCCTTTGCTGCCGATGTGACACTGCGTTTGCACCAGTTCCTGCCCGCGCAGGCCAATGTGCCAAAGAACATTCTGGATGTCTGGGCTGACAAGATCGAAGCCGAAAGCGACGGTCGCATCGAGATCCAGCGTTTCCCGGCCATGCAGCTGGGCGGCAAGCCACCAGAGTTGTTTGATCAGGTTGTTGACGGCGTTGCCGATATCACCTGGACCGTTGCCGGTTACACACCGGGCCGCTTCCCGCGCGCCGAAGTGTTTGAACTGCCCTTCACCATGACCAATGCCGAGGCCGTGTCCAAAGCCTATTGGGAATTGGCCGAAGAATCCATGATGGATCAAGACTTTAAGCAGGTCAAAGTGCTGGGTCTCTGGGTGCATGGTCCGGGTCTTATTCACTCCAAAGAGCCGATCACCAGCGTCAGCGACCTGAATGGTGTCAAACTGCGCGCGCCAACCCGCGTGACCAACAAGATGTTCAGCAATCTGGGCGCAACCCCGGTCGGCATGCCTGTTCCTGCCGTGCCAGAGGCGCTGTCCAAAGGCGTGATCGACGCAACCGTGATCCCTTGGGAAGTCACCGGCGCGCTGAAGGTGAATGAAATGGTGGGCAACCACACCACCTTTGGCGATGACACGCTTTACACAACCACCTTTATCTTTGCGATGAACAAAGACCGCTACAATGCGCTGCCTGATGATCTGAAGGCGGTGATTGATGCGAATTCCGGTCTGGAATTCAGCGGCTTTGCCGGCAAACAGATGCAGATGGATGATGCCGGCCCGGCCAAAGCGGCGATGGAGCGTGGCAACAATATCATCACCCTGAACGCCGATCAGGTTGCCGAATGGAAAGCGGCCGCTGAAACCACCACAGCCGATTGGGTGGCGGAAATGGACGAAAAAGGTCTGGACGGAACCGCGCTCAAGGCGCGTGCCGCCGAACTGATCGCCAAGCACAGCCAGTAAACGGCTGACACAAGCGAAACAAAAGATGCCCCTGCCTGACCGGGCGGGGGCATGTTTTATCCGGAGAACCTCTGATGCTGAAATGGATGGAGCGTTTGGCGCGGGTTATGGCAATCTTGGGCGGGATCGTATTGACCGCCCTGGTGATCCTGACTTGCATCAGCGTGTTGGGGCGTGGGCTGAACACGCTGGGTCATGCCGGCTGGATGCCCGAAGCGCTGGGCAAGACCTTGATCAATACGGGTGTCGGCCCGATCACTGGCGATTTCGAACTGGTCGAAGCCGGGGTGGCCTTTGCCATCTTTGCCTTCCTGCCGGTTGCGCAACTCTATAGCGGCCATGCGACGGTGGATGTGTTCACCTCGTTTCTGTCGCAAAAACTGAACAAAATCATTCAAGCCTTCTGGGAAGTGATCTTTGCCATTGTGCTGATCCTGATCACCTGGCGGCTGTATGAAGGCATGCAAAGCAAGATGTCATATGGGGAAACCACCTTCTTGCTGCAATTCCCGATCTGGTGGGCCTATGCGGCCAGCTTTGTTGCGGCTTGTGTGGCGACGATCACCGCGATTTATACCGCCATCGGGCGGATCGCTGAAACCCTGACCAAGCGCCACTTCTTGCCCTATTCCGAAGGAGCCTCCCATTGAGCATGTTAGAAATGGGCTATCTGTCCTTCCCGATCCTGTTGGGCATGATCTTTTTGCGCGCGCCAATTGGCCTTGCGATGATGCTATGCGGGATGGGCGGGCTGTATTTTGCCATGGGCGGCAGCACGATGGTGCTGGCCAAGCTCAAGAACGAGACCTATTCGACCTTTTCCAGCTACTCGCTGACCATCATCCCGATGTTCCTGCTGATGGGGCAATTTGCGACCCTGTCGGGCATGTCTTCGGCGCTGTTCAAGGCGGCTGAAAGCTGGCTGGGGCATCGTCGCGGTGGCGTGGCCATGGCCGCGGTCGGGGCCTGTGCTGGCTTTGGCGCGATCTGTGGCAGCTCATTGGCGACCGCCGCCACCATGAGCCGCGTCGCTCTGCCAGAGCTGCGCCAATATGGCTATGCAGGCGGGTTTTCCACCGCGACTCTGGCGGCGGGCGGCACGCTTGGCATTCTAATCCCGCCCAGCGTCATTCTGGTGATCTATGCGATCCTGACCGAGCAGAACATCGCCAAGCTGTTTCTTGCGGCCTTTGTGCCCGGCATTCTGGCGGCGATTGGCTATATGATCACCATCTCGCTCTATGTGCGCATGAACCCCAAAAGCGCGGGCACACGCCCGCCTGTGCCAATGGCGGAACGCATCAAGGCGATGATGGATGTCTGGCCGGTGGTTCTGGTCTTTGGCCTGGTTGTGGGCGGCATCTATCTGGGCTGGTTCACCCCGACCGAAGGCGCGGCAGTTGGCGCTGCGGGGACGGGCGTAATTGCGCTGGTCTCGGGCAATCTCAACTGGCAGGTGTTCAAGGAAAGCATCATTGCCACAGCCACCAGTACTGCGATGATCTTTTTCATCGTGCTTGGGGCCGGGTTCTATAACAGCTTCCTCGCGCTCACACAGGTGCCGCAAGAGCTGTCATCCTGGGTTGTGGGGCAGGGGTTCAGCAGCTGGACCGTGCTGATCCTGATCCTGGCCTTTTACCTGGTGTTCGGCTGCCTGATGGATTCGCTGTCGATGATCCTGCTGACCATCCCGATCTTCTTCCCGGTGATCCAGGCGCTTGATTTCGGCATGAGCCCGGAACATGTGGCGATCTGGTTTGGCATCCTGGTGTTGATCGTGGTCGAGGTCGGGTTGATTACGCCTCCGGTGGGGATGAATTTGTTCATTATCAACGCGATGGACCGCTCAACCCCTATGGTTGAGACCTACAAAGCGGTGATGTGGTTCGTCAGCTCCGACCTGATCCGCGTGGTTATCCTGGTGCTCTTCCCGGCGATCACGTTGTTTTTGATACCTTAGTGAGGTTTGCAGAGACTGCTTTGAACACCAACAGAGGTTTGCGCCCGGCACCGTGGGTGGGCGCATTGGAACTTGGAGACCGGGTTAAGGGTTAGTGAACGTTGACGATTGCCGAGACCTGCCAGTCAATTCGCGCCCGCCCAGGGGGGCGGGGTCGGGCGCGAACCGGATTGCAAGCAATCCGGAGGTGAGTTCCAGCATAAACCGACACGAAAAATCAGGCGGGCATTGCCCGCCTGATTTGTTTCAAGACCTTACTGCGGGGCGTAGGGCAGGGAGGAGTGGTGCAGGTTGATCTTCAACGCACCATCATCCCCACGCACATAGCCAAAGCTGTATTCCACTTTGGTTTCAGTGCCATCCGGGCCGGTGAAGTAATAGTTGCCCATGGCGGTCGCCGCGTCGCCCGAGGTAAAGATCCCGTTGCTTTCAAACCGCACCTTGGTCCAACCCTTGATGGCAAAGCCCTTGTCTTCGCTGCCCTCGGTGCCGATGAAATAGCTCAGCGCCTCGTCAAAGGTTTCGCGGAACTGATCCTCTGACGCCAAAGTCGGCTTGAACATGACCTTTTCGCTGTCATAGGCATAGAGCACATCCAGATGCTCCTTGGCACGTCCCGCAAAGTCACCGCCATCGCTGTGCAGCTTGGCAATATCCACAATCCCCTGGCCCCAGGCGGCCTGTGCATCAATAACATCTTGTTCAGTAATACCTTCGGCCAGCGCGAAAGAGGCGGAGGCGATCATAATGGTGGCAGTAGAGAGGCTCTTGATCAGAGTCATGACTTTTCCTTTTAAAACAGGGGTATCTACCCGGCACAATCAATATCCCCATGGTTACAATGCCGAGCTGAAATGCACCTTAAGGTGGTTTAACCTGAGGTCAAGATACACCTTAGGGTGTTGCAACTCTTTGCTCATTGATCAGGTGATCAAGGTGAATTTTGTTTAAAGCGTCCGGCCTTTAACCTGAATCATCAAGCGACACGAATGTCCCGAGAGCGCCGAAGGCGTGGCAGGGTATTCGTGTCTCAAGTTTAAGGTCGGGCGATCTAGGGGCAAGGGAATCAGCCGCCGCCCGGCGGCTTGGCTGGTCTTCTACCCAAGAAACTGGCATTGCAGTGTCATCGAAACCCGAACACAAGAAAGCCCGCCAAAACATGGCAGATCTCACGCTCAGCCCCTTTGGGGCCACATTGATTTTTGTGATTGCCTGCCTGGCAGGCTTCCAATATCGCCGCGTCTGGAAGGCCGAAGGCCCAAAGTATCAATATTGGGTCTTCGGGATCATTGCGGCGGCGGGGCTGATCATCCTTGGCTTTGTACCAATGGAGACCGCCGGGTAAAATTACCCGATAATCAACTGCTTAAGATGCAGCGCTTCGTGTTCCAGCTGGGTCAGACGGTGCTGAATCACGTCGCCAATGGTGACCATGCCAACCAGCTGGCCATCGGTGACCACGGGCATATGGCGAAAGCGGCCTTCGGTCATTTGCTTGAGCACCCCGACCAGCGGCGCGCTTGACCCGCAGGTCTGCACGTCTTTGGTCATGACATCGCCGACCTGCTGGGGCAGGGTCTGGCCCGGTGTATCCGCCAGTTTGCGCACGATATCGCGCTCGGACAGAATCCCGACCAAGGCACCGGCATCATCGGTGACAACCAGCGCGCCGATCCGACGATCGCGCAGCTCTTGCACGGCGGTGCCCAGCGTCTCATTGGGTTTGATCGAAAACACCTCGCCCCCTTTGCCCGCAAGGACATCCGCGACGGTGGCATTCTGATCGGATACATTGACGGTCTGACTCTTTGAGCCAGCGGCGGCATCCTGATCTTGTCGCATGGGGGACTGGTAAGATGATGGCATAGGCAATTCCTCCTTACGGATCAGCCTACGCGATCATTCTCCATTTGCTCAAGCATTTTGCGTGCCCGTGGGCAGGCCAGCCGCTCGCGCAGGGGGCTGTTGGGATCGATTTCCTTGTTACAGACAAGGCATTGATCCGCATCGGCAATCGCATTCAGCCCCCCGCAGCTGCCCTTGATCCGCTTGTTCATCAGGATCACGCCAAGCGACATGCCCAGCATGATGATCAACAAAGCAGCAAAGGTCAGAAAGAAGGTGGCCATGGACTGCCTTTCAACCGAGGGTTAGGCGAGCTGCGATGCAAAGGCAGCGCTTTGATGAGTCACATAGGACCCATCGGCGTTGCGATCCACAAAATGCACGGCAATGTGATGCTGCTCGGCGATCTCAAGGCCACGTTCGCGGCCCAGGATCAGCATCGCGGTCGACCAGGCATCGGCCAGCATGGCGTTATCCGCCAGAACGGTGGCCGAGGCGGTGTTGTGATCCACAGGACGGCCAGTCACAGGGTCGATCAGATGCGAGAAGCGCTGCCCGTCAGCCTCGAAATAGTTGCGATAATCCCCGGAAGAGGCGAGGCCCATGCCGGACACGCCCACAACGCCCATGACGCCACGCGCCAGCGGATCGGGCGATTCAATGCCGATCTGCCAGGCCATGCCTTCGGGGTTGCGGCCCGAGGCGTAAAGATCACCACCGATCTCAACCATGTAATCACTCAGGCCCAGATCTTCGAGCGCGCGACCCACATGGTCGGCACCGTACCCTTTGCCGATCCCCGCCAGATAAACCTGCGCATCTTCGCGGGTCTTTTCGACGTTCTGACCGGTCAGCAGCAGCGAGTTCGCGTGACCTGATTTGGCTTGCGCCGCCGCAATGGCAGCGTCGCTTGGCAGCGCGGTTTGGCCCGGCGCGCCAAAGCCCCAAAGCTCGATCAGTGGGCCCATTGTGGTGTCGAATCGACCCTGGCTGGCCGCGTTCACGTCGGCAGCGGCATTCATGACCTGCGCCAATTCCTGCGACATATCGGCCCGCGCACCTGCTGGTGCGGCGTTGATCCGCGAGATTTCCGACGAATCGTCCCAGTTCGACATGGCTTTGTTCACATCCGCCAGCGCTGCGGAAATGCGCATTTCGACCTCTGCCTTGTCGACGGCGTTCTTGTGATCAACGGCCACAACCTTGTAGGTCGTTCCCATGGTTTGACCAACAAGCTCAATAACCTGTGTGCGATTGTAGCAAGCGGCCAATGCAAATGGCATTACCAGAAACGCGCGGCGGGAGAACGTGGTCAAGCTGCTCACAATGTGATCCTTGTCTGAAGTTTCGACACGCTTTTGACGAAATCGCGGAAAATCTTCAAGTCCAATATGGCAATTTCCGCTCAAAGGCACTAGCACGCACCCCAGAGCGCGGTTTCGCCAATTTGGCGGGTTCTGCACGCTCGTCGAAGACACACCGGTTGGGGTTAGAGAAACTTGAAGCACTTCAAGCTGCGAAAAGGCCTAGACTTGCCGATCACCGGGGCAGCCCGCCCCGAAATCGGTTCTGCGCCAGATCTGAGCACCGTCGGGATCTTGGGGGAGGACTATGTCGGACTAAAGCCACGTATCCTCGTGGCCGAAGGAGACGCGGTCGTTCCAGGAACCCCGGTACTGTTTGACAAAGACATGCCAGAGGCCCAGGTGGTCTCGCCCGTTGCGGGTAAGGTCAAGGCGATCAATCGCGGCGCTCGGCGCAAGCTGATCAGCATTGAGATTGATGTTGATCCAGCGGGCGGCGAGGGCGTTGATTTCTCCGATACCGGAGATGCGACCACGCGCGCTGGGCTGGTCGAGAAACTCTGCGCTGCCGGTTTGTGGACCTCGTTCCGCACGCGCCCCTATTCCAAGGTGCCAAGCCCCGACAGCGCGCCCGCGGCGATCCTGATCACCGCCATGGATACCGAGCCTTTGGCCGCCGATCCAACACTGGCGATCCAGGAAGATGCCGACGCCTTTGCCAAAGGCGTCGCCGCCATCGCCTCGCTGACCGAGGGCACCACATATCTCTGTCAGGGCCAGGGCCAACCGCTGCCCGGACATGATGCGCAAGGTGTCGAAGCGGTCAGCTTTAGCGGTCCGCACCCTTCTGGTCTGGCGGGCACACATCTGCATTTCCTGACCCCGATTGCCGGGGACAAGGTGGTTTGGACCATCGGCTATCAGGATGTGATCACCATTGGCCGTCTGCTTTTGACCGGTAAGTATGATGCCTCTTGCGTGATCGCCCTGACCGGGCCGGTTTGCAAAGATCCCCGTCTGGTGCGCACCGTTGCCGGTGCCTCGATGGCGGATCTGGCCGCGAATGACCTGCCCGGCGATCTGCCGGTGCGGATGATCTCGGGCTCGGTCCTGAGCGGTCGTGGCGGCGAAGGTCCGGCGGCCTATCTGGGGCGCTATGCACGTCAGATCACCCTGATCGAAGAAGATCACAAGCAGATCCCAATGGGGTGGATCCGCCCGATGTTTTCGAAATTCGCGGTGCAGCCGGTTTTGGGCTCGGCGATCAGCAAAAAGCTGTATCCGCTGACCTCGAACCTCAATGGCGGTCGCCGTGCGATGGTGCCTCTGGGCACCTTCGAAGAATTGATGCCACAGGATTTCCTGCCGACACAGCTGTTGCGCGCTTTGTTGGTCATGGACACCGACCAGGCCCAGTTGCTGGGCGCGTTGGAGTTGGACGAGGAAGATCTGGGTCTGGTGGGCTTTGCCTGCCCGGCAAAATATGAATACGGGATGGCATTGCGTGACTGCCTGACCAAGATCGAGAAAGAGGGCTAAAGCAATGGGTCTTCGGAATTTCTTTGATCGGATCGAACCGCATTTCATGAATGGCGGCAAATGGGAGCGCTATTTCCCCATCTATGAGATGGTGGAAAGCTTTCTTTATACGCCTAAAACCGTGACGACAGCCGCGCCGCATGCGCGCAGCTATATCGATATGAAGCGGATCATGACCTATGTGGTCATCGCGACGATCCCTTGTATCCTGATGGCGCTGTATAATACGGGCTATCAAACCAATATGGCCATCGCCGAACATGGCGCAAGCGGCTGGCGCGCGGCCATTATCGAAGGGCTGGGCATCGGTTTCAACGCCGCCAACCCGGTGGCGAACGCACTGCACGGGCTGCTGTATTTCCTGCCGATCTATATCGTGACGCTGGTTGCCGGTGGTATCTTTGAGGTGATCTTTGCCACCGTGCGCAAGCACGAAGTGAACGAAGGTTTCCTTGTCACCTCGATGCTTTACACCCTGATCGTTCCCGCCACCACGCCGCTATGGCAAGTGGCACTGGGTATCATCTTTGGTGTTGTGATTGGCAAAGAAGTCTTTGGCGGCACTGGCAAAAACTTCCTCAACCCGGCGCTGACCGGTCGTGCTTTCCTCTATTTCGCTTATCCGGCGCAAATGTCGGGGGATTCAGTCTGGGTGCCAGTTGACGGTTTCACCGGCGCAACCGCGCTGGCGGTGACTGCCTCTGACGGGTTCCAGGAACTGGCCGCGCGCGGCATGACCTGGTGGGACAGCTTTGTCGGGGTGATCCCCGGCTCGATGGGCGAGACCTCGGCCATTGCCTGCTTTATCGGCCTGGCCTTCCTTCTTGCGACCAAGATCGCGAACTACCGTATGGTGGTGGGCTGTTTGGTCGGCATGATCGGCTTTTCGACGCTGCTGAACTGGGTCGGGTCCGACACCAACCCAATGTTCGCGCTGCCGTGGTACTGGCATCTGGTGCTGGGTGGTTACGCCTTTGGCTTGGTGTTCATGGTCACCGAACCCGTCTCCGGCGCGCATACCAATATGGGTCGCTACATCTACGGTGCGCTGATCGGCTTTATGGTCGTGATGATCCGCGTGGTGAACCCGGCCTTCCCCGAAGGCATGATGCTCGCCATCCTATTTGGTAACGTATTCGCGCCATTGATCGACTACTTTGTCGTGCAGGCAAATATCCGGCGGAGGGCCAAGCGCAATGTCTGAGCAGGATCAACAACCCCAAGGGGCGCTGCGCCGCTTTCTGGCTCTGCCCGCAGATTCCGTTCCCAAGACGATCTTTGTCGCCGTGGCGGTCTGCCTTGTCGCCTCGATGATCGTCTCCGCAGCGGCTGTGGCTCTGCGCCCGATCCAGGCGGTGAACGCGCTGAAAGACAAGCAGATCAACATTCTGCAGGTCGCGGGCATCTATGACCCGAACACCGATGTTCTGGAGGCTTTCGCAGCCTTTGAACCGCAGGTTCTGGAACTGGCCAGCGGTGAGTTCACCGATCAGTTCGTCGCGGCCGAGTTTGACGACCGTGCCGCCGCCGAAGATCCAGCAACTTCGGTTGCCTTGGCTGACGACCCGGCGGGCATCGTGCGTCAGGGCCAGTTCGTCACAGTCTATATTCTGCGTGACGAGGCAGGGGCGATCGACAAGGTGATCCTGCCGCTGCATGGCTATGGTCTGTGGTCGACACTCTATGGCTTTATCGCGCTTGAAGAGAACGGCAACGACATCTTTGGTCTGCAATTCTATGAACATGCAGAAACACCGGGTCTGGGTGCCGAGGTGGATAACCCACGCTGGAAAGCGCTGTGGAAGGGCAAGAAGCTGGCCGACGAATCCGGCGAATTGCAGATCAGCGTGACCAAGGCCGCGCCTGCAGCTGGGGCTGATTACCATGTTGATGCGCTGGCCGGTGCCACGCTGACCTCTGCCGGTGTCCACAATCTTGTGAATTTCTGGATGGGCGAGGCAGGCTATGCTCCGTTCCTGACCAACCTGAAAGCGGGGAAGATCTAGATGGCACATAAACGCAGAGAAATGCTAGTCGATCCGCTGGTCGATAACAACCCGATCACCTTGCAGGTGCTGGGCATTTGTTCGGCGCTGGCGGTGACATCCTCCTTGCAGGTGTCATTCGTGATGGCGCTGGCGGTGACGCTGGTGACGGCGTTTTCGTCGATGTTCATCTCGATGATCCGCAACCACATCCCCGGCAGCATCCGTATCATCGTGCAGATGGTAATCATCGCCTCGCTGGTGATCCTGGTGGATCAGGTGCTCAAGGCCTATGCCTTTGAAATCTCCAAGACCCTGTCGGTCTTTGTCGGCCTGATCATCACAAACTGTATCGTCATGGGCCGCGCCGAAGCCTTTGCCATGAAAAACCCGCCGCTCGACAGCTTTATCGACGGGGTGGGCAATGGTCTGGGCTATGGTCTGATCCTGATGCTGGTCGGTGTGATCCGCGAGCTGTTCGGCTCGGGCAGCCTGTTCGGGATCACCATCCTTGAGACGGTCAATAATGGTGGCTGGTATGTGCCTAACGGCCTGCTGCTGCTGCCCCCATCGGCGTTCTTTATCATTGGCTTGATCATCTGGGCCTTCCGCACATGGAAGCCGGGCCAAGTCGAAGAGCGTGAATACAAAATCCAAGTGGTCGAGGCACACTGATGGAAGAACTCCTTTCCCTCGCGGTCAAGGCGATCTTTGTTGAGAACCTGGCGCTGTCCTTTTTCCTGGGTATGTGTACCTTTATCGCGGTCTCCAAAAAGATCTCGACAGCGATTGGTCTGGGTATCTCGGTGATGATCGTGCAAACGATCACCGTGCCCGCCAACAACCTGATCCTGACTTATCTTCTGGCTCCGGGTGCTTTGGCCTGGGCGGGTTTCTCGGATGTGGATCTGACCTTTCTCGGTCTGATCTCTTACATCGGGGTTATCGCGGCGCTGGTGCAGATCCTTGAGATGGTCTTGGATAAATACTTCCCGCCGCTCTACAACGCGCTTGGCGTGTTCCTGCCGCTGATCACCGTGAACTGCGCCATCCTGGGTGGTTCGCTGTTCATGGTGGAACGCAGCTATAATCTGGCCGAAAGCGTCACCTATGGTGTCTCCTCCGGCTTTGGCTGGGCGCTGGCGATCACCGCCATGGCGGGTGTGCGTGAAAAGCTGAAATACTCTGACATTCCGGATGGTTTGCAGGGGCTCGGCATCACCTTCATCACCGCAGGTCTGATGGCTTTGGCCTTCATGTCCTTCTCTGGTGTTAAGCTTTAAGGGGGCGCACTGTGATAAAAAGTGGAAACTTTCTTGCGCTTGCCTTGATTGTCTTGGGCGGGTGGAAAGTCTTGATGGGCTTGTTCGTGGCGATTTACCTTGATGGTTCAGAAGCGGCGACAAAGGCATATCTTGGCTCTGGTACGACGGGCGAACAAATCGACCAAGGCATTTTATGGCTTGTGGCGGGTGTAGTTGTCGGCCTCATTGCAAAAATCGCTCGAAACACAACTAAGAACTCCGAGGAGATCAACTGATGGCAACTTTCGGCCTTGGTATCCTTTTGTTCACCCTGATCGTTCTGGCCCTGGTCACGATCATTCTGCTGGCGCGCTCGCGCCTTGTGTCCAGCGGCAATGTCAACATCACCATCAACGGCGAAAAAACCATTTCCGTTCCGGCGGGTGGCAAACTGTTGCAGACGCTGGCGGAACAGAAACTGTTCGTGCCCTCAGCCTGTGGCGGTGGCGGCACCTGCGCGCAATGCCGGGTGAAAATCCATTCCGGCGGCGGCTCGATCCTGCCCACGGAAGAAAGCCACATCACCAAGCGTGAAGCGGCCTGTGGCGACCGGCTTTCCTGCCAGGTGGCGGTCAAGCAGGACATGGAAGTCGAAGTCCCCGAAGAGGTGTTCGGCGTCAAGAAATGGGAATGCACCGTTCGTTCGAATGAGAACGTCGCGACCTTCATCAAGAACCTGGTTCTGGAACTGCCCGAAGGCGAAGATGTGAACTTCCGCGCCGGTGGTTATATCCAGATCGAAGCGCCCAAGCACACGCTGGAATATACCGAGTTCGACATTCAGGACGAGTATCGCGAAGATTGGGACAAGTTCAACCTGTGGCAGTACAAATCCAGCGTTGATGAGCCGATCGAGCGCGCCTATTCCATGGCGAACTACCCCGATGAAAAGGGGCTGATCATGCTCAACGTGCGTGTGGCCTCTCCGCCTCCGGGTCAGGACGTGCCTCCGGGTCAGATGTCGTCCTACATCTTCAACCTGAAGCCCGGCGACAAGGTCACGATCTCAGGTCCCTTCGGCGAATTCTTTGCCCGCGAGACCGAAAAAGAGATGGTGTTTATCGGCGGTGGTGCCGGTATGGCCCCGATGCGCAGCCACATCTTTGACCAGCTCAAACGCCTCAAGAACCGTGATCGCAAGATCACCTTCTGGTATGGTGCGCGGTCCAAGAAAGAGATGTTCTTTGTCGAAGACTTCGACCAACTGGCCGAAGAGTTCGACAATTTTGAATGGCATGTCGCGCTTTCGGATGCGCTGCCCGAGGATGAGTGGAAAGGCCTGACCGGCTTTATCCATAACGTGCTGTTCGAAGAATACCTCAAGGACCACCCGAACCCAGAAGATTGCGAATACTACATGTGTGGCCCGCCCATCATGAACCAATCCGTGATCAACATGCTGCTCGAGCTGGGCGTGGATCGCGAAGACATCATGCTGGACGATTTCGGCGGCTAAGCTGCGGATTTCGACGGAAACAAAAAGAAAAGGCGGAAGGGATCACCTTCCGCCTTTTCGTTTGGGGGCAGGGGAGAAAAGGTTGTAGCCCAAAAAATGGTTTAAGAGGATAGGTTCCAATTGAACGCAAAGGGCAACCCCGACCGCGGGTGGGGGTAAAGCCCCCGCCCGTGGGGGCGGTCGGGGGCTGCCCGGCCCGAGGCCGGGTGGTGCATTTTTTCGGAAAACAATGTTTCGGCAAAGCCGATTTCAGAAATCCATATCATTGGCGGAGTTTAAAGTTCGAGAAGCAAATATCGGAATACTTGCTTCTCGAATTTTTAGGCTATGGTTAGAAACTCGTGAACCGCCTGGATGATGGTAACCAACGCGGCCAAGAAAAACACCAATTCAGCCACAAGTTTTATAATTTTCAGCATCATTCCATCTCTGATATGAACTGGGCTAAGTTCATAACGGAGCCGCGATCTAAGATAGGCCTGCCATCCTTGCAGGGTGCGGACTAGCCCCATCACAAGCCTAAGCAAGTGTTGGACCAGGCCATGATCACGTTTATGACGCCGCACCTAAAGGTCAGTTAGTCACTATTTGTAAATTTAAAAGGCAAAATACAAAAAGGCGGGGTGAATCCCCGCCTTTTCTAACTCAGTCTAACGTGATCAGCCAAGCGCGTCGTTGCAGCGCTGGCAGGTGCCCGCATGGGCAAAGCGGCCCACATCTGGCAGGATCTTCCAGCAGCGTTGGCATTTGGCCCCGTCGGCCTTTTCGAACACCACGCCGACCCCTTCAACCTCGGGCAGGCGGAAGGCTTCGGCGGGCTGCGGATCACCTGTCAGCGAGATGGCCGAGGTGATGCAGACATCCTCGAACTCCACCGATTTCAGCGAGGCCAGCACCTCGGCGTCGCGCACATGCACCACCGGCGCCGCCTCAAGCGAGGCGCCGATGACCTTGTCGGTGCGCTGCACCTCCAAAGCGGCGGTGACAACGCGGCGCACCTTGCGGATCTGCTCCCATTTGGCGGCCAGCGGCTCATCCAGCCAATCCTTGGGCGTGTCGGGCATATCCACCAGATGGACCGAGCTGTCATCCCCCGGGAAGCGCTCAAGCCAGACCTCTTCCATGGTGAAAACCAGGATCGGGGCCAGCCAGGTGGTCAAGCGGTGGAACAGGATGTCGAGCACGGTGCGGCAGGCATTGGCGCGCAGGCTGTCGCCGTCACAATACAAAGCATCCTTGCGGATATCGAAGTAAAAGCTCGACAGGTCCACGGTGGCAAAGTTGAACACGGCAGAGAACACGCCCTGGAAATCAAACTCGGCATAGCCCTTGCGGACCTGATGATCGAGCTCGGCCAGGCGGTGCAGCACCCAACGCTCCAGTTCCGGCATTTCCTCAACCGCAACACGCTGATCCTCGCTGAAATCACCCAAAGCGCCCAGCATATAACGCATTGTGTTGCGCAAGCGGCGATAGCTGTCGGCGACACCTTTCAAGATTTCCGGCCCGATGCGCTGGTCGACCATGTAGTCGGTCTGCGCCACCCAAAGACGCAGGATATCCGCGCCATATTGCTGGACAACCTTTTCCGGCACGATGGTATTGCCGAGAGATTTGGACATCTTGTTGCCCTTCTCATCCAGCGTAAAGCCATGCGTGACCACATTGCGATAGGGCGCGCGGCCCAGCGTGCCACAGGCTTGCAGAAGCGAGGAGTGGAACCAACCGCGATGCTGGTCGGTGCCTTCCATATAGACATCGGCGATGCCGTCCTCGGTGCCATCTTCGCGGTCGCGCAGCACAAAGGCATGGGTGGAGCCGGAATCAAACCACACATCGAGCACGTCAAAGACCTGATCATACTCATCCGCGTTCACATCCGAGCCAAGGAAGCGCTCTTTGGCACCGTCCGCATACCAGCAATCCGCGCCCTCAGCCTCGAACGCCTCAGAGATGCGGGCATTCACCGCCTCGTTGCGCAGCAGAAACTCAGGATCGGTGGGCAGCGTGTCTTTCTTGGTGAAACAGGTCAGGGGCACACCCCAGGCGCGCTGGCGCGACAGAACCCAGTCAGGGCGGGCTTCGATCATGGAATAAAGCCGGTTGCGCCCGGTCTGCGGCCACCACTTGACCAGCGCGTCGATCGAAGTTAGCGCGCGCTCGCGGATGGTCTTGCCATGGGTGTCTTGCCCGTCGCCAACCTCGCGATCCACAGAGGCAAACCATTGCGGCGTGTTGCGATAGATGATCGGTGCCTTGGAGCGCCAGCTATGCGGATAGCTGTGGGTCATGCGCCCACGCGCGATGATCCCCCCGGCCTCGACCAGCTTGGCGATGACGGCATTGTTGGCTTTGCCTTCCTTGCCCTTTTTGTCGATGACTTGCAGGCCCGCAAAGAAGGGCACATGGGCCAGGAATTCGGACTCCTCACCAACATTATGGGTCATGCGATCCAGCCAGTTGCGCGCCACAAAACACTCATAGTCTTCCTGACCATGGCTTGGCGCAGTATGGACAAAACCGGTGCCCGCCTCATCGGTGACGTGATCACCGTCGATCATTGGCACGTCGTAATCCCAGAAGCCGTCTGCGCCTTCCATGCCCCGGAACGGGTGGGCGAGGGTCAGCCCGTCAAGCTCCTCAGCCGAGACATCACGCACGCGCTTGAACATGCCGTCTTCAAGGCGCGCACTGCTCAGCACGCTCTCGGCCAGGGCATCGGCCAGAATGTATGTGTCACCCACGGCGCACCAGCATTCCTCCGGTGTGCCGGTGACCTCATAGAGGCCATAGGCAATCTTGCGACCAAAGGCGACGGCCTTGTTCGACGGGATCGTCCAGGGGGTGGTGGTCCAGATGACGACGCGGGCTTTTTCCAGCTCATCCGCATTGGTCGCAGCAATGGCAGCCTCTTCGGCACCAACTGCGCCCTCGGGATCAGCTTTGGTCACCTTGAAAGGCACCCAGATCGTGTGGCTCTTGTGGTCGTGGTATTCCACCTCGGCCTCGGCCAGGGCAGTCTTTTCCACCGGGGACCACATGACGGGTTTGGAGCCCTGATAGAGCGTGCCGTTCATCAGGAATTTCATGAATTCCTCAGCGATCACCCGTTCGGCGTGGAAATCCATGGTCAGATACGGGTCAGCCCAATTGCCGGTGATGCCCAGACGCTTGAATTCTTCGCGCTGCACATCCACCCAGCCCTCAGCGAATTTGCGGCATTCCTGACGGAAGTCGACAACGTTCACATCGTCCTTGTTCTTACCCTTCTTGCGGTATTGCTCTTCGATTTTCCACTCGATGGGCAGACCGTGGCAATCCCAGCCCGGCACGTAACGCGCGTCATAGCCCATCATCTGGTGGCTGCGCACGATCATGTCCTTGATGGTCTTGTTCAGCGCGTGACCGATATGAAGGTGGCCATTGGCATAGGGAGGGCCGTCATGCAGGGTAAAAGGCGTACGCCCCTCTTTCTCGCGCAGGCGGTCATACACCCCGATCTTGGACCAGCGTTCCAGCCATTGTGGCTCGCGCTTGGGCAGGCCCGCGCGCATGGGAAAATCTGTCTTAGGCAGGTTCAGAGTGTGTTTGTATTCAGGTGTTTCAGGTGTGTCGGCGCACATGTGGAGCGTCCTGTACTTCGGGCATATGGGAAGAATGTGGGGCGGCGCGGTGTTCCATACGCCTTGTCCCGGCGGCTCAAGCTTGGAGCGCCGGGTATATAATTCGAATGATGATCGCGACTGGGTACATCATGAGGGCGTTATAGGCCGGTGTTTTGCTGGGGTCCAGAGGGTCAATCAGGCTTCATATAACGTTTGATGAACAGTTTTACCTGCGCGGCAAGCAGTCGATCTTTGGCGGCGGCTTGGGTGATGAATTCGGATTTCAGGTTTTCGATCCAAGGATGTTCCAGAGCGAGTTCCTGACGAATGCCAGCGCTGCGCTTGCCAATCACCTTGGCAATATTTTGCGCGACGCCTTTGTCTTTCTCGTACCACTCCAAGAGGGCCGAGGCGAAGGCCTGCACATCGCACGCCTGTAGGATGGGGGCTTCGGAGAAATTCAAACCCTTTGTTTGATAGTCAAAACACGCCTGAAACTGCGCTGGATCATCGCGCAGGTCGTTTACCAGATCTCTGCCTATCTGCGGCAGATCCCGCTCATAGGCAGCATCCATCGCGCCCCGAAGCTTTTTGGCCAATATCCTAGCACGGAGATCCGGTTCGAAACCATATCCGCCATATGAAATAGTCCCAGTTTCCAAAGAGAACCCGTACTTGCCGTGATCACCTCCTTGCGGGGATCGCTTTCGGATAAGATCCTTTTCGATCAGCGCGTTGATATAGGCACAGAAACGGCGAGTGTTTTCTTTTTCAGGAAATCTCTCGGAATATTCTCCGAAACGGTTCAGCACGGCATAAACTTGTAGGATTTCACCCGGTTCGACCAGCGTGTGGTTATTGATCGAGTCCTCAATACGATCCAGCAATGACTTGAGATCGTGGACGCTCTCCTCATCCCAATGCCAAAGCCTGACCCAATCGGGGCGCTGCGCTGGCGGGGTGAATAGATGTGTCTCACGTAGCTCTCGCAGAGTAAGTTCTGTTGATGCATAGCCATCGAAAAAGAGGCTGCACCCGAGCTCGACCGAGATAATGCCCAATGAGCCCTGCCTAACGCGTAGATGAATATCCGCTCCAGGATGTCTTTCAACAATCGGCCAAATGATTGGGGGAACCGATGTTTGAGAAGCCGTATTTTCGGCTTTTGTTTCATCCGTTTTGGGTCGCGGTAGCTTATCATAGCTTTTGTTTCGACTTACTAAATCCTCCTTCCCGATCTCCCCCCCATGATAGGCCATATGCAGCGCCAGATGGGTGCGGATCAGGCGCTCTACCGCCTCCTCAAACCCTAACATCTCTTCCGTCAAAGCATCCAACATCACCGCACAATCCCGCACCGCGCGCAGGGTAAGGCGGAGGTTTTGGTGCTTGGCCTCGTCAAAGGTCTCCTTGATCAGGTTCTGACGGTCTTGCAGCACCGTTTTGCCCTGACCATCCGGTATTTTCGCCCAAACCGCTGCAAGAGCTGCGTTCAGATCCGCCTTTAACGTCACTGTTTGGCCAATCAGCTTCTCGCGTCCTGTATCGAAACTCTCCTTGTCGGAATGCTTGTCAGAATTCGCCAGCAGGATGACGCGTTTGCCTTGATGCTCCACAAAGCGATTGATCAGACCCGAAAGTTGCTTTTGCGACAAGCCACAGCGCTCAATATCGTCGAAAATGAGAGTATTCGGAAGGTTGGCCAGGCGGTGTTCGGTCCAAAGTGTCATCCCGACACTTCCAAGTTTTCCAAGGTTCACATTTCCATCGCCGACCTTGAGGTTGCCTAATGATTCCAATAAGCGGCTGAATGTACCGCGCGCATCCTCCTTGGGAAGGGCGGCGCGCACCAAAGCCCATTCAAAGGCCTCCGCTGTTTGAACATCATAAAGCGTCACATAAAGCGGATCATTGGTTTCGTGGTTTATAAAACGCTTGATAAAATGCGTCTTGCCCGCGCCCCAAGGGGCGTCGATCAAAAGGGCATAGCCAGGGTCTTCCCGCTGCAAATACGCGTCAACCACGGCTTTAACAGTGTCATTGCTCATTATTCACCCTCGTTTAATGGGTCCACTCTTCCAAGAGTTGTAATGAACCACAACCCCTGCGCCAATCTGCCCAATGCGAAGAGGATCGCTGATGCTTATTTCGAAGAGGAAGGAGACACCAAATGCCCACGATCCCGCCGCGTTTTGACATCACCCGAGCAGAGATCGCTCAGGTTGTTGCCGCCTTTTATGAGGCCGTGCGCGCCCATCCCGGGTTGGGACCGGTCTTTGCGGTGCATGTCAAGGATTGGGACAGGCATGAGGCCAAGATCGTCGGTTTTTGGGCCAATGCGATCTTGCATGAGCGCAGCTATGACGGGAACCCGCTGGCCGTGCATCGCGACGCTGGAAACGTGCGGCCGGGCATGTTTGACGCCTGGCTTGGCCTCTTTGACAGCGTGCTAAAGCGTGAGCTGCGCCCCGACCAAGCGGCGGCCTGGTCTGCTCTCGCGCATCGCATCGGGCGCTCCTTGCGGGCCGGTGTGGTGGAAAAGCAAACTGGCGCGGATGGGGTGCCGATCTTGCGCTAAGGCGCGTGCCGCGGGCGGGGAAGGGGGCGCTGCCCCCTCTTGGCCCAAGGGCCAATTCACCCCCGGAGTATTTTCACCAAGAAGAAGCCAAAGCACCGCCCCCAGGCTTCTTTGGGCCAAAAAAATCCCGGGGAGTCCCGAGCCTGCTCGGGGCGGGGCAGCGCCCCAGCGACGTTGCTGCCAAACGAGACCTAAAAAAGGCTTATCTCCGGTCGCGCCAACATCAGCCAGAGGATCGTCGCAACCGCGAAAAAGGCCGGGAAACCACAGGCAAACCAGATGCGGAACAGTATGAAGTAGCGCGCGGGCAGGGCGGTGCCCTCGACCACGCACCCACGCGCGATATTGCGCAACTGGATCTGGATCCAGACGACCGGCAGCCAAAACGCCCCGGTCAGCCCATAAAGAAGCAGCGATAGCAGGATCCAGCCCTCGCTTAGCTCCCAGCCCAACTCTTGCGCCAGCAAAAAACCGGTGAGGGGCTGCACCACCACCGCCGTCGCGGTGAAAAGCGTATCGGCCAGCACCACAGTCCCCGCCACATGGGCGATCAGGCGGGCGTCGCGGGTGAGATGCGCCATAAGCATGAAAAACGCGATGCCCGCACCGGTGCCAAACAACACCGTGGCACCAACGATATGCGCCCATCGTAAGCCCAGTTCGTACAGCATCAGCGCTCCTCCAGAAGGGCCCAGGTGATCAGGGATAGCATCAATGCAGGCAGGATCTTGGCCAAGGGGCCCAGCGGGTCGAGCCAAAGCGCTGGCGTGACCAAGGTGCCAAGGCTGAGATAGATCAAGCAGACCATCGCCATGCCAAGACAGGCGCGCCGCGCCCAGGGGCGATAAAGCAGCGCAGTGGCAAGGCCAATATCGACAAGCGACCAAAAGACCACCGATGCCCGCGCCAGCCCCAACTGCCACCCTTGCGCAGTCAGTTGCGCGGCAGCCTGATCAAGGCTGACGAGCCCGATCCCGCCGGAAAACAGCCAGAAGAGCGCCAGCACCGCCACGCAGATCGGCATCAAAAGCAACATGCGTGCCTGCAAACGGTGTTCTGGGCCAAGATGCAGGTTTTGCAGGGTTTTCTCCATACCTTGCACTGGTTTTCCAACGCTTTTCCATGGGCCTGGATCACCCAAAATGTTTTGCCGCAAAACCTCGGTCGCGGTGCGGCGCAAGGGGCTGCGCCAGCCCAGATGCCCCAGCTGATCCGCCATCCATGTGCCGACGCCAAGACCCCAATTCGGGGCGTTCAGCTCTATTCGGGCCGGTGCAAAGCCCAGTGCGGTGCGATGGGCGCGGATGATCTCGGGCAGGGCGCGCGGGGTGTCTTCGACCAGATCATAGCTGCGCCCCAGCGGCACCTGACCGGCCACCGTCAGGCAAACGGCCTGCGCCACATCCGCTGCCCCAACGGTTTGCATCTTTGCCTCGGGCAGGGCGGAGGCCTGTAGCAATGGCAGTGCCGCCAGCATGCGGATCAAACCTGTGCCGCCATAGGCCCCGCGCGCCAGAACCAACCCGGGGCGCAAGACCACCGCCCGCGCGCCCGATCCCAGCAGGGCCGCATCACCGCGCGCCTTTGATGACAGGAACAGGATCTTACTGTCCAATTGTGCCCCAATGGCCGAGATCTGGATCACCAGACTGTCGCGCTCTTTCGCGGCCTCGGCCAAGGCGGCCAAAGCATGGTGATGCAGCGCTTCGAGATGGTCCTGCCCGCCATCCTGCAACGCTCCGGCGCAGTTCACCACCACATCGATGCCCTGCAGATCGGCCTGCCACGCCTCGGCCGTCAAGCGCCGCGCCATATCAATGTGATGAAAGGCCAAACCGGGCAGGCGTCGTGCCGCGGCTTGCGCATTGCGCCCCGCCACGATCACCTCATGGCCGGCCTGATCCAGGGCTTCGCAAATCTCGGCCCCGATCAACCCATAGCCCCCCAAAACCAGAACCCGTTGCCCCATCAGATCACCCCACCCAGAGCCGTGCCATATGTCAAAACCTGCCTTGGCATAGGCCCCCGAAAACCCACCTATCTTGTCACCGGGCATAACAGGCCATGCCCAATCGAAGGTCAAGCGATGTCATATCTGCGCGACATCTGCGCCCCTGCGTCAGCACGTCGCTTGCTATATCGCGCAGGGGCGGCATTCATGGCGCGGTTATGTGTGCGCAACGTTCAAAAGATCTGGCCATTATTGGCGCGGGTGTCGGCGGCTTGGCCCTTGGCCTGGCTATGCGGCGGGCCGGTTGGCATGTGCGCGTCTTTGATCGCTTTGATACGCCCGCGCCGGTTGGCTCTGGGCTTGTCATTCAGCCGGTGGGGCAGGCGGTCTTGCACGGTTTGGGCGTTGGGGAACGGGCCGAGGCTTTGGGCAATAAGATCTATCGCATGGCTGGGCATGAGATCCGCCATGGGATCAAGGTTCTGGACGTGACCTATGACGCGCCCGGCGAGCCGCGCTTTGGTCTGGCCATTCACCGCGCCGCCCTGTTTGATTGCCTGTTTCAGGCCGCCTTGGCCGCGGGCGTCGATATTCAATCCGGGCAAGAGGTCATCGCGGCGGACAAACACCATGTCGAAACCGCCGCAACGCGCCATGGGCCCTTTGATCTGGTGGTCGATGCCTCCGGGGCCGGATCGCGCCTGTCGCCTCTTTCGGCGCGCCAATTGCCGTTTGGGGCGCTATGGGCGACGGTGGATTGGCCCGACCAGGCACCGACGCCTCTGGATGAGCTGCGGCAGTGTTATGACAAGGCCAATCATATGGTTGGCGTGCTGCCCATTGGTCAGATGACCGAGCGCGACAGCCAGCGCAAAACCGCGATATTCTGGTCTCTGCCCACCGCCCATTACCGGGCCTGGCGCGCCAAGGGGATCGACGCCTGGCGCGATGAGGCCAAGGCGCTTTGGCCCGACTTCAGCCCCTTTGCCGATCAGGTGCAAAGCGCGGATCAGATGACCATGGCCTGCTATTCCCACGGCACATTGCGCCGCCCTTATACGCGCGACCTGATCCTGATCGGGGATGCCGCGCACCGGGCCAGCCCGCAACTGGGGCAAGGGGCCAATATGGCCCTGCTCGACGCGGCCATTCTGGCCCGCGCCCTGCAAACCCATCCCGATGCCCTAGGGCGCGCCGCCGAGCTTTATGCCAGTCAAAGGCGCTGGCATGTGCGGGCCTATCAGGTGATGAGCTGGGCTTTTACCCCAATGTATCAATCAGATAGCCGCGCTTTGCCCCTGATCCGGGACCGCGTCCTTGCCCCGCTGGCCATGCGCCCAATGATGCGCCGCATCCTGACCCGGCTGGTCTGCGGCGATCTCCTCCCGCCGCATATCTAAGCTCGTCTAAGAAGACGTCCCAAGGTTTCTTTGGGCCAAAAATATCCCGGGGAATCGCGGGCTTGCCCGCGATGGGGCAGCGCCCCGCAAACCCGGTTACATATGAAACAGCGACCCAACCACAAAGGCGATTCCCGCCGCCACCGATCCAATCGCCAGGGTCTCCAGGCCCGACCGCCACCAGCTGCTCAGCGACCAGCGGCTTTTCAGCGTGCCAATGGCAAAAAAGCCCAGCAGGGTCAGCCCGACCGAGGCGGAAAACGCCTCGCCCCAGCCGATCAGAAATGGCAAAAGCGGGATCAGACCGGCGATCAGGAAGGCGGCGAATGTCACCAGCGCAGCGCGCAGCGGATGGGGATCGACCGAGGCGAGGCCATATTCACCCTCCAGCATGGTGGCGATCCACCTCTCGCGCTGGGCACTGAGCTGCGCCACCGCGCCCTCCAAAACCTCGCCCGATAACCCTTTTTGCGCCAGAATGGTGCGCAGCTCGCGCCTTTCGCCCTCAGGGTTCAGCGCGATGTGACGCTCTTCGACCTTGCGCAATCGGTTGATATTGTCGAGCTCGGCCTTGGTGGCGGAATAATTGCCCGCCGCCATGGAAAACCCGTCTGCCAGCACATTGGCCACCCCCAGCGCGACGATCACAAAGGGCGACAAACCGGCCCCGGCCACCCCGGCGACAATGGCAAACGTGGTGATGGAGCCGTCAATCGCGCCATAGACACTGTCGCGCAGGTCGCCTCGGCCCGGAGGCTGCGACAGGCGCGCGTCGATTTCCTGCTGGCTGTGACCGTGTTCCAAAGCGTTCGTTACGGAGTGGCTATCTGGCATGCGGTGTCCTTTGCCCTGGCTGATCCAACCTCAGGATGGAACAGCGGCGGCCAAGGCACCATGCGCTGGATCAAACCCGGTCTGGCTCTTGGGTTGTATCTGGCTCTGAAGGCGGCTGTTGCGGTGGGCCAGAGCGCAGCTGAACCCAGCGATTGAGCCAGGCCAGCCCAGCCAGTGACAGGCCGAGGAACATAAAGGAAAACACCCGCACCAGCCCCTGCAATCCAGAGATATCAATCAGGAACACCTTGGCCACCGCCAGCGCAATCAGAGCAACCCCGGCGCGGCGCAGATGGTCGGAATTGCGCGCCAGCGCCTGATAGAACAGCGCCGCCCCGGCCAGCAAAAGCGCCAGCGTATAGGAGTAAAGCTCGGGCTGGGTGGTGCCATATTGCCAAAGCATCTGGTCGCTGCCGCGAAACCCATGTCGCAGGCTCAGCCCGATCCACATCACCAATGTTGCGCCCCCCAGCACCGCCAGACCCAGACGGATCCAGAGCGGTTGAGTCTTGAGGAAATAGGCCCCGGCCCCCAGCGCCAATGCGGGCAGCAGATAGGCCGGGACCAGAGTGTTGAACAGGGCAATGCCCGCGATGTTTTGAAAGTCGATCAGCGGGTTGGCCAGGATCAGGCCCGAGCCAAGCGCGCCGAGCCCAAACAGCGCATAAAGCGCCGCCAGAGCGATCCGCAACCAGGCCATGGCCCCACCCAATTGCAGGCGGATCAATTGTGTCAGGGTCAGACCAATCCAGATCGTGGCATGCAGGCCAAATTCCCAATGCAGGCTGTCCACCCCGCGCCCAACCAGCGTGTCAAAGATCTGGTACAGCGTCAGGCTGAGCGTCATGCCACCCACCGACAGGATCGCGCTTTCGACAAAGACCTTGGAGCGCGGACGCTCGATCGGTACCAGCAGCCAATAGGCACCGATCAGCGCCAGCAGCGAGCCACCATAGCCCGCCAACATTTGCAGGATCGGGGCCGAGATTGCCCAGTCAAGACCGGGGTCAAAGACCAGCCGAACGCCCAAGGCGATGATTCCGGCCGAGATATAGCCCCCCATCAAGGGTAGATCAAAACGCCGATCCAGCGCCGCAGCGGCGGCGACGGTGGCGGCCAGCGCCAGGGTTAGCGCCGCGTCAAACAGCACCACCGACAGGGCAAAAGCCAGACAGGCCAGTGCAGAGATCGCGGCGATGGCGGGGCGGATCTTATCCTTGGCGTCTGCGGCTGCGTAGCGGGTGGCAAGCCAGGTCATCAGCGCCGCCAAAGCCAGCGCGTGAAAGGCCCAGGGCCAGGCTCCAATCAAGGTGACCGGTCGCCAGCTCAGCTCAAGCGCCAGCCCGGCCAAAGGCGGCACCAGTACCGCGCCTCCGGCCCAGAACCCGCTGAATTCCGGGGCACGCAGGCTGTGCCAGGCCGCGCCGATCCCGACCAGCGTGGCTGCACACAGGATCAGGCTGACATCCCAAAGCATCCGGACCTCGGTCTGCCCCTCTTGCGCGGCTAGGGTGGCGTTCATGGCAATGCGCACCGCTGCGCCCGCATCGGGCAAGGCGATCAACACCAGCAGCGCCAGAGCGGAAAACAGCGCGTGATCCTGCAGGGCCGGGGCAGGCTTGGCCCAGTAAGTAAAGAGCAGGGTCAGACCGGATAGCAGCGATAGGGAAATCCAGAAATGCTGGGCGCTTTGCGAGGCGGTCAGCACCAGCATCACGCAGGCAAATAGCAAGGTGGGCAAAGACAGGCGTGCCGGGAAAATCGGCCAGCTGCGCCCTTTGACGCGCAGGACCGACTGGGTGATCGCCTCGATGGTGTTGGGGCCTTGATGGTCGGGCACCAGCGCGCGCGCCGGGATCAGCACCGCGAGCACGACCAGCCCGGCAACATAGGCGGCAAAAGCGGCAACACTGCCATCACTGGGCAGCAGCACCGCCAGGGTCAGGCCCGACGCCGCCCCACCAATCAGCGCCAGCGCACTGATCCAGGCCCAGCGGCGCAAACTGTCAATGCCAAGGCCAAGCGCCGTGAGCAGGGCAAAATAGGCATATAGCCATTCCGGCGTGTCGCTTTGCCCGCCGACAAGGAAGGGCGCAGCGAACCCACCAATCAGCCCGATTGCGGCCAAAAGCGCGCCATGCATCCAGCCCAGAACCAGCCCCAACAGCGTGATGGCAAAGAGCGCGGCAAAGGCCGGGCCGGGGGCGATGAGATCGTAGAGCAGCCGCGCCGACAGGATCGCGCCCATCAACGAAACCAGCCCCGCGCCGCTGAGGACCGAGGGCAGATAGGCCGTGGCGCTGGCCGCGTCATCGCCAAAGCGGCGGCGGATCCAGTCGCCAGCCCCGATCAGCAGGAGGCCAAAACCCAGGGCGGCACCGATACGGGCGCGCGGGGTCAACAGCCCGGTTTCAATGCCATATTGCACAAGGAAGATGCCCGACAAGGCGAGCGAAAAGGCGGCGACCACGTAGAACCAATTCTCGCGCAGCCAGGTGCCAAGCGCCTTGAACCGCTCAGAGTTGAAGACCACCGATTGTGGTTCGGGCTTGGGCGGTTTGATCACGCGCGGGCCGTCCCAGACCGGTTGCGGTGCTTCGGTCTTGGCCTCGGCTTTGGGCGCGGGGCTGAGCGCGACGACATTCTCGGCTGCCAGCGCTTCGGGGCTGGGCTGTGCGGGGGCGATGGGACGTTCAGGAGGGGTTTGCATGGCCATCTGGTGGCGCAGTTCGGCCACGGATGCGCGCAACTCTTTGGTTTCCCGGCGCAATGTCAGATGTGAAACGATCAGGGCGATCACGGCAATCGGCAAGGCCAGAACAGCAAGACCCAACAGAACAAACAAGGCTTCCATGAACGCGTTTCCCTTTTGCTGTCAAAAGGCTACCGTTTTGCGGCCCTGCTGAACAGGTGCGGGATACCCGACCTCGCGGCGCGCGGCTCCAAATTCCATGCATGGAATTTGCAAATTCCGTCGACGGAATTTGGATCACCCAGCCGTGAGGGTCAGGTTTTTTCGGACGAAAACAGCCCGCCGAGAGCCTGGCGGATCAGCCGGCGGACCGAGGGTTTTTCAGCAGTTGTAAACGGCAGGGGGCGACAAACTTCGATGGCGGCCACGCCGACGCGGGCGGTGAGGGAGCCGTTGACCAGCCCTTCGCCAAAGCGGCGCGAGAGTTTGCCAATCAGGCCACCACCCAGGATCGGCTCGAGCATATCATCCCCTACGGCCACGGCCCCGGTGGCGACCAGATGAGTCATCACCGCGCGGGTCAACCGCCAACTGCCCAAGGTGCCCGAGCGCCCGCCATAGATTTCGGCAATCCGGCGGATCATGCGCAGATTGGCGGTCAGCGCGGCAAAGACATCGGCCAGTGCCAGGGGCACCAGCGCGGTCACCGTGGCCACCTGACGTGCTGCCGCCTCGACCTCGCGCTCGGCGGCCATGTCCAGCGGGGCGAGCAGCTCGGTTTCCGCCAGGCCCAACAAGCCCGAGGCGTCAAAGATCTCGCCCTTGCGCTCCTGCAATCGGGCACGACCCCAACGGGTGTCATCGCGGCCGCGATAGAGGGTCAGCAATTGCTCGGTCACCCGGCGCGCGCCCTCAAGATCTTCGTCCGCCAGCGCAGTGTCAGCGGCGCGATGCAGTGAGTCGATGCGTGACAGGCGGTGAAAGGCGGCCAGTTCCTTGATCGCGATCAGCGCACAGACCCAGACGAACAGCCCGATCAACCCGGTCACCGCCCAACCCAGCAGCGGGTTGGCGGCAATCAAACCGGTGGCATAGTTCCAGGCGGCAATCGAAATCACCGTGCCCAGCAAGGCCAGCAAGAGCCGCCAGAACCAGCGCGCCAGGGCCGAGGGCTGGCGGGCGGCCAGGGTCGCGACGGTGGTCATGGCCTGACCGCGCGGCGACAGATCCGTGGCCGTATCGGGCACTGGCGGTGCCTCGGACGGTGAGGGGGCTGCAGTGCCTTGATCTTCCAACTCGATCAGAACCGGGCCTGACTTGGTGTCCTTGGGCGCGCTCATTGTGGCACCTCCTCGGAGTGATGGGATTGTGTGTTTAGGACGGGCCCGGCGGCAGGGGATTTGACGCCAAGCGCGTGCCATTCAAAACGGATATCCGGCAGGCGCTCATCATTGGTGGAGCCATCGGTGCGCTCCACCTCGACAAAGCCTTCGCGCTTGTAAAACCGCCGCGCGCCGTGATTGGCGACAAAGGTCCAAAGCTCAAGCCGGGCATTGCTTGCCTTGGCGTGATTGAGCAGGGCCAGACCCACGCCATGGCCCTGCGCCGCCTGTGTCACAAAGAGCGAATGCACCATTTCCCCCTCGCGGGCGAGAAAACCCAGAACCCGGTGTTCGGCGTCTTCGGCCACGGTGACCCAGCCGCGATCGATCAACATGCCCGCATGGGCCACGTCCTGCGCCGCCGTCCACAGCACCGGTTTCCAATCGCGCGCCTGAACCGCGTCGGTGATCATCGCACCAAGTTTGCCCGCATCGGTGGGTTTTGCCGGGCGCAGGAAAACGCCGCTCATAGCTTGTCTCCCAGCAGGAACTGCGCGGCGCGGTCGAGACGGATATGGGGCGGGCCGTCCCCAGGTTTGGTGCTGAGCTGCGCGGGGGCGAAATTCATGATCTTGTAATCCTGTTCCAGCCAGCCCGTCGCCCCGTCGCGGGCCGGACCCAGCAGATGGCTGGGGTCTTCGGGCAGGTTGCCGGGGAAAAACGCCGCCTGTTTGCCGGTCTCAAGCAAGGTGCCGCGCACGCAATCCAGCTCTTTGCCGCCATGGGTGATGGTCTGCTCGGTCGTGGCCCGCAAGGAGGCCATCGCCAGCGCCTGTGTCTCGGCCCCGGCAAAGCGCGCGCGGTCGCGCGCCTCGCGGGTCAGGGCCTCCATGATGGCGGTGAGGCGACCGTGCTGGCTGTGATGGAGATGGTCGGATTTGGTGGCGGCAAACAGGATCTTTTCCACCCGTTTGCCCAGCAAGAGCCGGGTGAGAAAGGCGTTGGCACCGGGGCGATAGGCGGTCAGGATATCGGCCATGGTCTGGCGCAGATCATCCAGCGCCCGTGGCCCGGCATGGATCGCGCCAAGCGCATCCACCAGCACAATCTGGCGATCAATCCGCGAGAAATGATCGCGAAAGAACGGTTTCACCACGCGGGATTTGTAGGCCTCGAAACGGCGCTCCATCTCGCGCCAAAGCGATTTGCGCGGCACGGTGCCCTTGGGGGGCAGGGGCGCAAAGGTCAGCACCGGGGAGCCAGCTAGTTCGCCGGGCAGCAGAAAGCGACCGGGCGAGCAATCAGAGAACCCGGCGGCGCGGGCGGTCTGCAGCGCCTTTGTATAGGCCTCGGCCAAGGCGCGGGCGCGGGTCTCGTCCAGCGGCTCTGTGCTGTCCTCGGCCTGGGCCATTTCGACAAATTCCGGGCCATCGGGGCGCAGACCCATGCGGGTCAGCATCTCGGACGACCAATCCTCATAAGATTTATCGAGCAAAGACAGATCCAGCAGCCATTCGCCGGGGTAGTCAACAATATCCAGATGAATGGTGCGCGGCCCCTGAAAGCCCGACAACATGCCGCTGGGCTGTACCTTGAGCGACAGGCGCAGCTCGGACACAGCGCGGGTCGAGTCGGGCCAATGGGGCGTGCGCGAGGTCAGCGCGCCAAGGTGGTTTTCATAGTCAAAGCGCGGGATCGTGTCATCGGGTTGCGGTTGCAGATAGGCCGACAGGATGCGGCCTTCGTTTTGCGCAACCAACTGCGACATGCGTCCGCGATCCAGCAGATTGGCCACAAGCGAAGTGATGAACACGGTCTTGCCCGCCCGCGCCAACCCGGTGACGCCCAGACGAATGGTCGTATCGGTAAAGGGCGAGGTCAGGGTCTCGGTCACATCGCTGACAGAGCGGGTCAATGTGTCTGTTAATGCGCCGATAACCATTTAAGTTGCCCAAGTCTGATTGTTCATCGGCAACTTAGTCATCCCGGACCGGAACCACCAGAGGGGAGGGCAGGGGGAATTTTCGCGATGGGGGAGGCCCTGACCTTTGGAGGGTCAGGGCTTTGAGGCTAGTCTCATGGAACTGATACGCGACATAGACAATTTGTAACCACACAGGTTCGCGCCCGGCACCGAGGGTGGGCGTGTCTAAACTTGGTACACGGGTGGTGGTACCAGATAGCTGTGCATCTAGTTGAAGCGTTGAAACGAATTCGCGCCCGCCCTGGGGGCGGGGTCGGGCGCGAACCGGATCGCAGGCGATCCGGGGCCTTATCTCGATGACGAGAATTTCGTTTCCAGACTTTATGCCGAGAGGTTCCACAGCGTCAGACCGGCAAAGCCGACGATCGGCATCAGTGTCATCAGCATGGAAACCGCCCGCGCATTGCCCCATCCGCGCACGCGGATGATATAGTAATGCAACAGCCGCCCCGCGACGATCACCAGCCCGCCGGTGATGATCCAACTTGCCGGTGTGCCAGAAGTTTCCGCCGCGGCCATGGTGATCAACGCCATGGGCACGGTTTCGCAGAAATTGGCATGGGCGCGCTGATTGCGGCGCAGGTTCAGGTCACCTTCGTCATAGAAATGGATCTGATTGGGCACCCGGGCTGCCCCAACCAGCATGGTGATCACCACATGCATCAGCGCGAATCCGGCAACAAAATAGAGCGTTATCAAGGGCGTCATGCTGCGTTCCGCTTCCAGATTGCCAGCACCGCGCCGCCCGGGTCGCGCAGGAAGGTGGCCGTGCCTGCCGGTCCTTCCAGCGCCTCGGCCAGGATGTCAGCACCGTTATCACGGGCCTTTTGGGTTTCGGCGCTCAGATCCTGCACCTCGATATAAGGCACCCAGCCGCTGACACCCTCCATCGCGTCACACGTGGCGGCAAAGGGCATCTCGCCTCCATTGGTGAGGAAGGTCATCGGCCCGATATCCTGCGTGGTCCAGCCAAAAGTTTGCGCCAGAAAATCGGTGGTTTTGCCGCGGGCGGGGCCGATATTGTCGAACCAGACAAAGGGGGAAGTCATCTTGTTTCTCCTGTTGGAATATTACTTGCAAAATGCAAGTGAGATGCTTGCGCGATTCACTTTTGATTTGCAAGCAAAGTTTTTCGCGCTAAGTCAGGTTCATGACAAAAGCTGACACTGCCGGGTCTGCTGGCCCCTCAAAACCCAAAGGCTGGAACAAAGAATGGAACGGTTGCCCGGTGCGCTACGCGGCGGGGGTGTTTGGCGATAAGTGGAGCTTTGTTCTGCTGCGCGACGTGCTGTTGCACGGCAAACGCTATTATGGCGAATTTCAACGCTCAGAAGAGCGGATCTCGACCAATATCCTCGCCAATCGGCTGGCGCATCTGGTCGAGACCGGGATGTTGACCCGCCATATCGACAGCACCTCGCGCAATAAGGTGTTTTACCGCCCCACCGCCAAATCCCGCGCGCTGCTTCCGGCCTTTTTGGGGGTCATGGTCTGGTCGACGGAATATGACAGCTGCACCGAGGCCCCCGACAGCTTTGCCAAGGCGTTTCGCAGTGACCCCAAAGGCACAATTGCCTGGTATGAGGCGGAAATCGACAAGGTGGATGCAGCTTTGCCCGATCCCGAGCCTTGATGTCGCGCGCTCTGGGCGCAGATTACAGGCATGAGTATTTTTGATCTGACTATTTCCAAGCGAAATCCGGGCTATGGCCGTTTGCTGGCCGCTTCGTCTATTACCAATCTGGGCGACGGGGTGTCGGCGCTGGCCTTTCCCTGGCTGGCCACATTGATCACCCGTGACCCGCTGCTGATCGCCATGGTGGGCGCGGCGGTGCGCCTGCCTTGGCTGCTGTTTTCCATCCCCGCCGGGGTGATCACCGACCGCCATGACCGCAAACGGCTGATTGTTGGCAGTGATACCGTGCGCTTTGTCCTGACTCTGGCCGTGGTCGCGCTGATCCTGTCGGTGGTTGAGTTTCCACCGGCGCGTGAGGGGCTTTATATTGCGGGCCTCACCGGCTTGGGCTTTGCTTTGGGGCTGGCCGAGGTGCTGCGGGACAACGCGGCGCAAACCCTGCTGCCGTCGATTGTGCAAAAGGACGATCTGGAAGCCGCCAATGGCAACCTCTGGACCGTCGAGAACATCATGGGCCATTTCATTGGCCCGCCTTTGGCCGGGGTGCTGATCGCGCTGGCCCTGCCTTTGCCATTCCTGCTGGATGCGGTGAGCTTTGCCATCGCGGCGCTTTTGGTGGCGGGCATCGCCATTAAGCCCCGCGCTGCCCGGCCCTTGCGCAAACCAAGGGATGAGATGCGCGAGGCCTGGACCTGGATGCGCGCGCATCCGGTGATCTTGCGGCTGGCGGTGATGTTGGGGCTGCTCAATGGGCTGTCGATCATGGGCATGACGCTGATCATTCTGGTGAGCCAGGAGATCCTGCAACTTGATGCGTTCTGGCACGGGGTGCTGATGACCTCCGCCGCGGCCGGGGGCGTGGCGGGCGGTGTCTTTGGCCCGCGCCTGATCAAGCGGATCGGGCAGGAACGCGCGGTCTGGCTGGCGCTGGCCCTGTTTCCGATGCCGATGCTGGCAATAGCGGTGACATCCTCGGTCTGGGTTGTGGCGGTGGCCTTGTTTGTGGAAAGCGTCGCGGCGCTGGTCTGGAACATTGTCACGGTCAGCTATCGGCAACGGGTGATCCCGGACGAGCTGTTGGGGCGGGTCAACAGCGTCTATCGCTTTTTCGGCTGGGGCGGCATTCCGATTGGCGCGCTGTTGGGAGGATTGCTGGTCTCGCTGTTCGAAACCGTGCTGGGGCGCGAGCTGGCTTTGCGCTTGCCTTATCTTTTGGCGGCGTCGGGCATGGCGGGTCTGGCGCTATATGGCTGGCGGAAACTGCGGATTTCCTGACTGGATTTGAGCGCCGGACCATGTGAGTTTTGCCACATGAAACCGGGGGATGCAGATGAATTTGAGCCGAGGACAATTGATTGCGCTGGCCACGGCCCCTTTGTTGCTCGGGATTGCTGTGCGCCTGCCACTGGCCGTGTTACCCGATGCCGAGGCAAGCGCGGTGTCCGAGCATGTTCTGGTTGGCAGTCGCGCCGAGAACGCCATGCAATTCGCCACGCAGAACCGGTTTGATCTGCGCAGCTATAGCGACGGTAAATGGCAGGCCGAGACGGGCGCGCGCAGCTATCCCAACCCCGCCATTGCTGAGGGTTTGGTGAACAGCGCCGCCTGCGCCGAGGTTGATTGCCGGTTTTTCTGGGCAGAAAGGGCCGATAATGACGGGTTGGTCGCGCAGGCTGTGGGGCGCAGTTATCGCTATTTATGGGCCGAGGCCGAGGGCAAGGTGGTTGCGCTGGTTGAGGATCACAAACTCTGGTGAGGCACTTGCTCTGAGTGGCCGCATCGCGCTATGGCGCGCACATGCCCAGATATGCCCTTCTTGTTGAATATGATGGCCGCCCCTTTGCCGGGTGGCAGCGCCAAGCGGATCAACCCTCGGTTCAGGGGGCGATTGAGGCGGCCTTGGCACGTCTTGAACCGCGCGAGCACACCATCGCCGCTGCCGGGCGCACCGATGCCGGGGTGCATGGGCGCGGGCAGGTGGCCCATTGCGACATGGAGAAGGAGTGGGCTCCGTTCCGGCTGGGCGAGGCGCTGAATTATCATTTGAAACCCGCCCCCGTGGCGATCCGCGCCTGTGCGGCGGTGGACGATGAGTGGCATGCGCGGTTCTCAGCGGTCGAGCGGCGCTATCTGTTCCGCCTGCTGACCCGCCGTGCGCCCTGCACGCTGGAGGCCGGGCAGGTCTGGCGGGTCAATCATGAATTGGACGTCGAGGCGATGCGCGAGGGGGCCAAACATCTGATCGGGTTGAATGATTTCACAACGTTTCGCAGCGTGATGTGTCAGTCGAAATCGCCGGTCAAGACTTTGGACGAGATCAAGATCGACCTTGTGGACGGGCTGGCCGGGCCTGAGATCCAATTCCGCCTGCGCGCCCGCAGCTTTTTGCACAATCAGGTGCGCAGCATTGTCGGGTCATTGGAGCGGGTTGGGGCAGGGGCCTGGGAGCCGATCCGCATGAAAGAGGCGCTTGAGGCCTGCGACCGCTCTGCCTGCGGCCCGGTCTGTCCGGGGGATGGGCTGTACCTGACCGGAGTGGGCTATCCGGATGATCCGTTTCAGGGTAAGCTGATCGGGACGTTCTAGAAGCATAGGCTCTATCAGTGCACGAGATCCTGACCAGTAATCCTGTTGATGTCATCAACAAAGTCATTCAACTGCTTGTGGACCGGAATTATTCAGAAATTATCGCGCGTAATAAGAACCACGACAAATGGTTTGATGACTTCGAAAAAGATGTTGTCGAGATCGGTTTGACCCTGACCTACCCGCCCAATTTTCCCAATCAGGCGAATGATATTACCACGTTGGAAGATGGGTCAGGTTGGTCTGTGGACCTGCCTGTTTTCTCGGAAGAACAAGGGATGACGGACTTTACGCTTCAGATGTTCGTTAACAAGGAACTCGAAGGTGTACTGTCTTTTGAGATATTTTCACTGCGCGTGATGTGACGGTGTCAGCCGGACAACTTGCGCGGAATCAAGGCCCTTGGGCCGCCGCGCCATCGCCGTCCCGCCCCGTCGCACCAAAGGTGCGCCGATAAGAATTAGCCCGCCTTTGGCGGGACGGGATGGCGATTTCACTATTGTCTGGGTGAACATGGATGTTGGAAGGTGCTTGGCTGGGATAAAGTGGCAGAAATCCGGGTTGCTTCGCCAACCCGCGGGACGGCGATGTTGCGGCCCGCGCACCTTTACCCGCCATCAGCCAAAGCGCTGGGCGGGTGGTCATGTTCAACTCTCTAAGCCGTAAGGAAAACGGCGGCCGCCGAATGCGGATCGATTGCAGGCCTTGCCAGGGCCTGCCCCTGTGGCGAGTTTCCCCGCCGCGCTACAAGAATCGCGATTCCCGGTGATCGGGATGATCCTGTTTTCGTGGTACCGGCATCGGTTTTGCCGCAGCCGGGTGAGCAAACCCTTACAGCACCGAGCGCTGCCTTGGGGGTGCGACCCCTTCGCGCAGCTCCAAGCAAAACCCAGAAAACCGCAATTTTGCCTTGGCGTGGCTCACTTCCTGACGGAAAGATGGGCCAAATAGCCTCGGTGGTCAGCGGTATGAGGATGTCTTGATGCGCAATTTTCTGAACTCGATCTTTGGAGCTGAGAGCATTCGCAAAAGATCCAAGGCGCAAGGCGGCAAGTTTGGAAACGGCGACGGGGCCAAACGCTTTGCCGGGCCGCATTCCAAAACGGCCAAGGGAACATCAGATCCGCGCCCCGCGCAATCCGGTGCAGACGCGGCTGAGGCGTTTCTGGCGCGCGCTGGCAATGAAAGCCGCGCCAAGGAAATCACCGCCTGGGCTTTGCTTTTGCACTCGCCCTTTGATCCGCCCGAAAATCCCCGGTCCTGGATCGGTGGCGTGCCTAAGGCACCCCCAGGTTTCGACTGGTCCCGCCATCCCGATGGAACGCGCCAGCATTTCCTGGCCCAGATTGACCTTGCAGCTTTGGGGGAGGGCGATGCCCATGGGTTGCCCAAATCGGGCGCTTTGCTGGTCTTTCTGGCCTATTCCTGGTCGGAAAATGGGCCAGATCACGGATATTGCTGCAAAATCCTGTCCGAGGAAGAGATGCAAGTCGCCGTGGAACAACCGATCCCGGATGATCTTGCGCCGCTGGATCAGCGCATGGAGTTCTTTACCGCCGCGCCTTGCTTTCCAAAACGGGGCGTGGATCTGGTTGCCTTTCTGGATGACGGACAGCGCCCGCCAAAAGGCGTGCCCTATGCGATGAACAAGCCCGATCAATGGCTTCGAAATTGGGGGCTGGCCGCCGAGGAAGCGGCGGAAACCATGCGCCATTTCGACTCGTACCTGCGCGGATGGCTGGGCGCGGGCGGCAAGCTGAAGCTTGATGAGTTGCAAGGCCGCTTGACCAAGATGCCGCAAATTGGGGCCTATCGCGCGCAATATGACGAGGCTCTGGCCTTTCGCGATCACGGCCCGGAGCTGCTTGAGGCGCTGGCGGCCTGGCGGGATCATGCGGCAGCGCAACCGCCCCTGGACCCCGTGGATCCCGAAGCCCTGCGCGCCCATTTCGTGCAACGGGCAGGTTTCGCCAGCAATCTGAAACCCAGTTCGGTCGAGGTCTTCGGGCAAAACCTGCGATCCTGCTTGCTCGAAGGGTCTCATCTGGCGCTGTGGGAGGGGATCGATCACATGGTTTCAGACCCAGAGAAAATCGGGCAGATCAATGAAATCTATCGCGATTTTGCCGAAACCTATGCCACCGGTTGGCGCAATCATCGCCTGTTCGGGATCGAGCCGGAATTTCCCAACAACAGCGAAGACAGGCGCGGACAAGACAGCGTCGTCAGCATCGCCAGTGACGCCTTGCTTGGCACGCAATGCGAACATTTCTACGGCGTCTCGATCTGGTGCCGCAGCGAAGACATCGCCCAAGGCGCGCTGGGCAGCGGCCAAGTGATCCGCCATTGCGCCGTATGATTGCGCCGTATAAGGGGGCAGCGAGCCAGCAACGCCCACCGCCCCGCAAATTGCCCAGCCCAATCGCACAATTTCGCTTGCTTTTGCCCGCGCGCGCCCCTAAACGGCTGCGCATGATGATCAAAGCGACCCTCCGACGAGCCTGAGTTCCTCCTCCAGCGTGCCTTTCTGGGCGCGCCGCATCGCTTTGCGTCTTCTCACTCTCATCTCAACTTGACAGGCTCTTGCGCCCTTGCCACCAATCGGGCTTCTCCACGTGGCATTTGCAGGCCTCAGACTAAGGACAAGGACATGATCTCTTCCGTCTTGCCGACCTATAACCGCGCCCCTTTGCAATTCAGCAAGGGTGAAGGCAGCTGGCTATATACCGAGGACGGGCGACGTCTGTTGGATCTGGGCTCGGGGATTGCGGTGAATGTGCTGGGGCATGCGCATCCGGCGCTGGTCGACGCGCTGACCCATCAGGCGCAAAACCTGTGGCATGTCTCCAACCTCTATGACATCCCGCAACAGCAGGCGCTGGCGGATAAGCTGGTCGATCACAGCTTTGCCGATACGGTGTTCTTTACCAATTCCGGCACCGAGGCCTGTGAATTGGCGGTCAAGATGGCGCGCAAGTACTGGCATGACAAAGGCCAGCCCGAGAAAACCGACATCATCACCTTTACCGGCGCGTTTCATGGCCGGTCTTCTGCGGCCATCGCGGCGGTGAACACACCCAAAATGGTCGAAGGCTTTGGCCCGCTGCTGCCCGGTTTTGCCCAGGTGCCCTGGCGCGATTGGGAGGCGCTGAATGCCACCATCACCGAAACCACCGGCGCGATCATGATCGAACCGGTGCAGGGCGAGGGCGGCATCAACACGCTGCCCGATGCCGAGCTCAAGGCCCTGCGCGCGCTTTGCGACGACAAGGGCATCCTTCTGGTGCTGGATGAGGTGCAATGTGGCGTCGGCCGCACGGGCAAGCTTTTTGCCCATGAATGGGCCGGGATCATCCCGGATATCATGATGGTGGCCAAGGGGATCGGCGGCGGCTTCCCACTCGGCGCGGTTCTGGCAACCGAAGAGGCGGCCTCGGGCATGGTCGCAGGCACCCATGGCTCCACCTATGGCGGCAACCCTCTGGGCTGCGCTGTGGGCAAAGCTGTGCTGGACATTGTCGCCGAACCGGCTTTCCTCGACGAGGTCAAAGCCAAGGCAGGCCTCTTGCGTCAAAAGCTCGAAGGGCTGGTGGCCAGCCATCCCGACATCTTTGAAGAGGTGCGCGGATCGGGTCTGATGCTGGGCCTGCGCTGCAAGGTCCCTGCAGGCGATGTGGTCCAGGCAGGCTATGATCAGGACGTGATCACCGTGCCTGCCGCAGATAACGTGATCCGCCTGCTGCCCGCGCTCAACATCACATCCGAGGATATCGACGCCGCCTTTGCCCGCCTCGATGCTGCGGCGACCTCTCTCGAAACGGAACACGCCTAAGGTTTCTCTGGGCCCCAAATATCCCGGGGAGGCCCGCGCTCGGCGCGGGGCGGGGCAGCGCCCCACTCCCCCCTTACCAAAAAGCAAAACCGATGAACCATTTTCTCGACATCCACAAAACTGAAAAAGCTGACCTGCGCGCGATCATCGACCAGGCCGGCGCGATGAAACAGGCCCGCCTGGGCCGCCCCAAAGCCATGCCTGATGATGACACCCCGCTGGACGGGCGCATGGTGGCGCTGATCTTTGAAAAACCCTCAACCCGGACCCGCGTGTCCTTTGACGTGGGCGTGCGACAGATGGGTGGTCAGACCATGGTCCTGTCGGGCAATGACATGCAGCTTGGCCATGGTGAAACCATCGCCGACACCGCCCGCGTGCTCAGCCGCTATGTGGATATGATCATGATCCGCACCTTTGACGAGGCGGTGCTCGAGGAAATGGCAGAATATGCTTCGGTTCCGGTGATCAACGGGCTCACGGACCGCACCCATCCCTGCCAGATCATGGCCGATGTGCTGACCTTTGAGGAACATCGCGGCCCGATCAAAGGCAAAAAGGTCGTCTGGTGTGGCGATGGCAATAATGTTTGCGCCTCCTTCCTGCATGCGGCGGGGCAGTTCGGTTTTGACCTGACCTTTACCGGCCCGGTGCAGCTGGATCCGGAAATGGAATTTGTCGGCTTTGCCCGAAATGAAGGTTCGACCATCACCATCGAACGCGACCCGTTCAAAGCGGTTGAGGGCGCGGATCTGATCGTCGCCGACACCTGGGTGTCGATGCATGACGCGCAATCGGCCAAGGAACGCCGCCACAATATGCTGCGCCCCTTCCAGGTGAACAAACGCTTGATGGAGGCCGCCAAGCCCGACGCGCTCTTTATGCATTGCCTGCCCGCCCATCGCGAGGAAGAGGTGACATCCGAAGTCATGGACGGCCCGAATTCGGTGATCTGGGACGAAGCCGAAAACCGCCTGCACGCGCAAAAGGCAGTGATGCGCTGGTGCTTGGGCGTTTGATGACGCCCTTTTCTTTCATGGTGTGTGGTGCAGTGGTTTCGGCGCTGTTTGCGACAAACGTGCAGGCTGATCCCTTTGATCGCCTACAAGCGAGTCGGTGGGTTTGGGGACGGGAGCACACGGCCTCTTGCGAAAATGGGCAGTTTTATACCGTTAGTGATGACCGACAGGCGATCCGTGTCGAAACTGGTTCTGAAATGATGGTGCGTGGTACTGCAATGGACTTTGCAACCTACACAGTACTAGGCCATGGTGAGAACTATATCGACATGTCGCTTGATCAGGAAATCTGGAGAAATCCTGCAGGAGAGTTGGTCTGGTGGCGGTTGCACTTTTTGTCCAATGGCAGTTTTGTCTGGTATCGGTCTGATTGGTTCGGAGGACATACGGCTCCGGTTTTCCCCTGCCGTTTGAGCAGTTGACTGCCTCAAACCAGGCGCGACGCTCAAATTCCGTGCACGGAATTTGCAAAATCCTTGCAAGGATTTTATTGCGCCCTACCTCGCGGGTTAAGAGCAGTTTCGGAGTTTAGGGCATGGGACAGAGCGCGCTTTTATTGATCGATCTTCAGGAAGAAATGAACAACCGCATCGCCGCCGGGCGCTCGGTTGTTTATCCTGATTTTTCAGCGCAGGTTGCCGATTTGACCACCGCGTTCCGGGCAAAATCCTTGCCGGTGCTGCATGTGCTACATCACGAGGAAAGCGCGCCGGACATTCCCTTTCGCCGTGATCAACCCGGTGGGCAGCCGATGGCATGCGCTGAACCCCATGAGGGCGAAGCGGTGTTCTGGAAGCCGGGGTCATCCGGCTTTATCGGCACCGGGCTTGAACAGCATCTTCGCGACCATAACATCACCGATCTTGTGGTCGCGGGCGGCGTGGCGGCGTTTTGCGTGGCCTCAACCGTGCGCCAAGCGGCCAATCTGGGCTTTCGCGTGACCGTCGCCGAAGACGCGCTGATCGCCTTTCCGCTGCCGGACCGCGACGGCACAGACATCGCGCCGGAGGTCGCTTTGCAGGTCACTCTGGCCACTTTGGCGGCGGATTTTGCCAGGGTTGCGACAACCGCCGATGTGATCGCAGCGCTCTAAAACACCACGCGGGCAAACCAAGCGATCATCACCAGCCAGAAGAGAGGCACAAAGGTCAGCACAGCGGCCCAGATCAGCGGTTGCGCCGGGTGGCGCAGGCGTGGGCGGTGGGCGAGATGGGTTCCGTATTGATAGGGGGCCATGGCATAGCGCAGTGGCGGGAGGTCGGGTTTGGCAGTCGTATTTGTCATGATGGCACCAGTGTTCCTGCAGAAGGGCAGAGGCCATTCTGGGCCTCGCCACGAGTCATCTTTGCAGGTTCAAATCTAGGTCATCAGGGTTAACGATCCGCTACTTGCCCCGCGGTTTCGCGCGCAGGGTCGGGTCCGCCTGGGTGGGGTCCTCGGGCCAGGGGTGTTTGGGGTAGCGGGCGCGCATATCCTTGCGCACATCCGCATAGGACCCGGCCCAAAACCCTGGCAGATCCATGGTCGTCTGCACCGGGCGGCGGGCCGGGGAGAGCAGGGTCACGCGCAGCGGCGTCTTGCCCACACAAGGGTGGGTGGTCTGGCCAAACAGCTCTTGCAGGCGCAGCTGAATTTCCGGGTGCTCACCGGAATAATCAATCGGAATGTCGTGGCCCAGAGGGGTGGTGAACTTGCCCGGGATCGCCGCATCCAGTGCCTGCATCTGGCCCCAATCAAGGCGCGCGCGCAGGGCGGGCAGCAGGTCAAACCGCTTCCAATCCTCGGCGGTTTTCACGCCGCCAAGATAGGGCAGCAGCCAGGTTTCGATCTCTGCCATCAATGTGTCGAGCGCCATATCCGGCAAGTCGTGACCGCTGTCTCGGGCCAGGGCAACGCGGGCACAAAAGCGTTTTGCGGCGTCTGACAGGGTAATTCCCAAGTCGCGCACCCCGTCCAGCATGGCGCTGGCAATGGCTTCGTCCGGGGCGTCTTTCCAGATGCGATCTTCGAGCGCGATGGCGCGGAACATCTCCTGACGACGCGAGATCACGCGGCGTTCACGCTTGCTCCAAGAACAGGTTTCAACCCATTGAATTTGATCAGAGAACAGCGCGCGCAACTCGCTTTGTGAAATCGCGATTGCCTGTCGAATACGCGCCTCGCGCGGGTTGCCATCGGTATCGGTGACCACGATCAAACGCTGCCCGGCCAGCGGGTCGCCATCCTCCATGATCGCGCCTTTGCCGCCGGAAAGTTGAAATCTTGGCACATCTCCCTTACGGCGCAGCCCAATTCGGTCGGGATAGGCCAAAGCCGCCATTTCTGATGCGTTAACAGAATGTTGAGGGGTGTTGTTTACAAGTTGTTTTAATCTTTTGCTTTCCATTTTGACGCGCTCATAGCTGGCGCGGTGGATCTGGAAAGGTCGTGAATCTACAAATTTATTGCGCTCCTGAAGCGCTTCGAGGCGCAGAGCCAAATCTGTGGGTGCTCCTGTGATAATATCGCGATCAGACAAGATCGCGGCCAAATTCGCCGCTTGCGCCCCTGAAATTGTCAGCATATGTGCGATGCGTGGATGCAGAGGGAGCTTGGCAACCTTGCGACCATGCTCTGTGATGCGATTGTCTTTGTCCAAACAGGCCAGCATTTGCAGCAAAGCGCAGGATTCCGCGTAGGTTCCCTCTGGCGGAGCTGTGAGAAACGGCAGTTGATCGGGGGATGCGCCCCAAATTGCCAGCTCCAGCGCCAGGCCAGCCAGATCCGCGGCCTCAATTTCCGCTGGAGGATAAGCACTTAGCGCGCCTTCTTCACCTTTGGTCCAGAGCTTGTACGCCACGCCCGGCGCGACGCGCCCGGCGCGACCGGCGCGCTGGGTAGCTTCGGCGCGGGTGACTTTTTCGGTCACCAGCCGCGACATGCCCGATCCGGGATCAAAGCGCGCGCGTCGCGCCTTGCCGCCATCCACCACGACGCGGATGTCTTCGATGGTCAGGGAGGTTTCTGCGATGGAGGTCGCCAGCACCAATTTGCGCCCGGAGGTTTCAGGGCGGATGGCGGCGCGCTGCGCGCTGAGCTCCATCGCGCCAAAGAGCGGGCGCAGGTGAACATCTGCGGGAAGGTTGTTTTTCAACAAAGCTTCGACACGGCGGATTTCGCCTTCACCGGGAAGGAAGGCCAGCAGCCCGCCCTCGGTCTCGGCCAGGGCGGTTTGGATGAGATCGGCCATGGCCTGTTCAAAGCGCGCACGCTTGGGCAGGGGCGCGGGCAGGTGGCGATCAGTGACCGGGAAACTGCGCCCGTCGGAGGTGACGATGGGAGCGGACATGAGGTCAGCCACCGGGGCGGCATCCAAGGTCGCGGACATGGCCAGCAGGAGGAGATCGTCGCGCAGCGCCTCGGCGATCTCAAGGCAGAGCGCCAGACCGAGATCGGCATTCAAAGAGCGTTCGTGAAATTCGTCAAAGATCACCGCGCCGATGCCCGACAGCTCGGGATCGGATTGGATCATCCGGGTCAGGATGCCTTCGGTGACGACTTCGATCCGGGTGGTTTTGCTCGTCTTGTTTTCGCCGCGCATCCGGTAGCCGACGGTCTGTCCGGGGCCTTCGCCGAAATGTTCTGCGAGCCGGGTCGCGGCGGCGCGAGCAGCGAGGCGGCGGGGTTCCAGCATCAGGATCTTGCCCTGGGTCAACCCGGCCTCAAACAGCGCGATGGGCACACGCGTCGTCTTGCCCGCCCCCGGCGGCGCCTGCAGCACGGCGCGCCCCTTGTCGCGCAAAGCGGCGATGAGGTCGGGCAGGGCGTCGTCGATTGGGAGAGGGGTAGGCTGGGGCATAGCGGGCTTATGGGAGAGTTTGCGCGTTTTGGGAAGGGGGGAGGAGGGGGCTGTCTGCCCCCTCTTGGCCTGCGGCCAATTCACCCCCGAGGATATTTTTGGCCCAAAGAAGACGGGGCGGGCTGGACTTTTGCAGGCGGGGTTGGAACAAAACGGCCATGGATATGGACGATCTTTCGACACGGATACTGGCAGGCGAGCGGCGCGCGCTTGCGCGGGCGATCACCTTGGTGGAGAGCGGGCGGGCGGATCATCGCGCGCAAAGCCTTGAGCTGCTGGAAAAGCTGCGCGGACATGAGCGCAGGGCGATGCGCATCGGTTTGTCGGGCACGCCGGGGGTGGGCAAGTCCACCTTTATCGAGGCCTTTGGCATGATGCTGACCGGCTTGGGGCTGCGGGTGGCGGTGTTGGCGGTGGATCCAAGCTCGGCGCGCTCAGGGGGCTCGATCCTGGGGGATAAGACGCGGATGGAGCGGCTGAGCCGTGATCGCAACGCTTTTATCCGCCCCAGCCCAAGCCAGAGCCAGCTGGGTGGCGTGGCTCGACGGACGCGTGAGGCGATTGATCTTTGCGAGGCCTCCGGGTTTGACGTGATCCTAATCGAGACAGTCGGTGTGGGCCAATCCGAGACCATGGTTGCGGAAATGTCTGACCTGTTCCTGTTGCTGCTCGCCCCTGCGGGCGGGGATGAGCTGCAGGGGGTCAAACGCGGCATTATGGAGATGGCCGATATCCTGCTGATCAACAAGGCGGATGGTGACCTCAAGGCGACCGCGACGCGCACATGTGCAGATTATGCCGGGGCGCTGCGCCTGCTGCGCAAACGTCCGCAGGATCCCGAAGGCTATCCCAAGGCGTTGACGGTTTCGGCGGTTGAGGAAAACGGGCTGGACACGGCCTGGGAGGCGATGTGCGAGTTGAATGAGTGGCGCCGGGCCAATGGCCATTTTGACGCCCGCCGGGCCGCCCAGGCGCGTCATTGGTTTGAGGCCGAAGTGCGCGAACGCCTGCTGGAGCGGTTGACCCGCGATCCGGTGCGCGGGGTCATGGGAGAGCTGGCAGCCCAGGTGGAAAATGGCGCTTTGACGCCCTCGGCGGCGGCGCAGGTTTTGCTTGAGGGCGCTCTTTCTGCCGAATAGGCAAGAATGGGCGCAGGATGGCCTTGACGCGGGGGGGCTGTGAGTCTATGCCACCCCGACCAGATTCCGGGTGCTACTCGGGCCTTTGCGAAAAGGGAATCATGTGGGCAAGGCCCCGGATCCCGAGAAGCCAAGGACCGAACGGCACCCTTTGACATTGGCAAGGCCGCATCCTTGCCCGAAACGATGAGGATGAACCCATGTCGCGCGTATGCGAATTGACCGGTAAGGGCCCGATGTCGGGCAACAACGTAAGCCACGCCAACAACAAGACCAAGCGTCGCTTTTTGCCGAACCTGAATGATGTGACCCTGCAGTCCGAGACTCTGGGCCGTGGCATCAAGTTCCGCATTTCTGCCCACGCTCTGCGCTCTGTTGATCACCGCGGTGGTCTGGACAAGTACCTGGCGAAAGCCAAGGACACCGAACTGTCCGCACACGCGCTGAAAGTGAAAAAAGAGATCGCCAAGGCGCAAGCCGCCGAGGCGTGATCTGGGGTCCATATGGCCTGAGTGATTGAAAACCCCTACCGCGTGGCGGTGGGGGTTTTTCTTTGTGTACGCGCACGGTTAAACCGACATCCAGATTGCGCTTTTACCCGTAGGGGCGTGGCGCTATATCAGTGTCGTAATGAACGTGTTTCTGCGAACTCTCACCGCCTGTGTGATGGCGCTGATGCTCGCGCTGACCAGCCAGACCCTGGCGGTGGCGCAGGGGCAGGCGGCGGCTGTGGGCGAGTTGGAGATTTGCCACGGCTTTGGGGTTGTCAGCATCCCGGTGGATGCTGAGGGCAACCCGACCGGTCCGCCGATTATCTGCCCGGATTTCGCGGCAGCACTGGCGTTGGAGGGGCAGGATTGCCCGTCTGTGGCGGCGCTGAACCCGGTATGGAACACGGCTGATTTCGTCCCAGGATCTTATCGCAACTCAGGGCGCGCGCCCCGGCTGGCAAGCGCCCGCGATCCGCCCGTTTGGGGCTGAGCCGACACGGATGTGTTGGCCGGGCCAAAGATCACTCTGGGTCTGAGAGCAAACTGGCCTGGGATCAAAACTGGTCTGAGATCAAAGACGAAATCACCCTGTAAAATACTGTAAATCAAGGAAACCCTTGTTATGAAATCGAATGCTGTTCTGGCAGGCGCTGCGCTTGCCGTTTTTTCGACTGCGGCTTTTGCTGAGATCGCTGTTGTTGATCCTTATGCCCGCGCGGCGGGTAAATCAGCCAAGGCTGGCGCGGCCTTTATGGTGATCGAAAACACCGGCTCTGAAGATGATCGTTTGATTGGCGCGGCCTCTGACATCGCCAAGCGGGTTGAGTTGCACACCCATAAGGATATGGGTGAGGGCGTGATGAAGATGATGGAAGTCGAAGAGGGCTTTGTCATCCCGGCCGGTGGCACGCATATGCTGAAGCGGGGCGGGGATCACGTGATGTTCATGGGGCTGAATGGCCCGATGGAGCAGGGGGCCACGGTCAAGGTGACCCTGACCTTTGAAAAGGCGGGTGAGGTTGTTGTCGGTATTCCCGTGGATCTGGAGCGCAAGCCGATGACAGGCATGGGTGAGGGGCACGGGCATAAGCATGGGCACGATAACTAAGCCCTGATGAATTGAGTATTTGAGGGGCGTGGGGAAACCTGCGCCCCCTTTTTCTGCCCAGCCGTGGCACGCCGCCCACCCACCCAC
>JAGHRD010000012.1:0-119397 GCA_017744045.1 Tropicibacter sp. R15_0
GCCCGGCTCGAGCGCGACGCTTTCGCCAGGGGCGATCGCGATCTCCCCCGCCGGGCTCATGGAGCTTACACCTTCGGCATTGGTCTTCGTCTCGTGAATTTCGGGCATCATCGCGAGCGGTGTTGTAAGGCCGATCAGCGTCACCGGCTCGTCGCCACTGTTGCGGATCGTCATGTAGGCGGCCCCGGGACGGTTCATCCCGATGGAGGCGCGGGACCACGCGTTCTCGACGACAACATCCTCGGGTCCGGCCAGCGCGGGCACCGAGAGCCCTCCAAAGGTCAAAAGCGCCGCCAGTGTGCCGGTCAAAATATACTTTTTCATCGTTTTGATCCTGCCCTTTCCATTCAGCTTTGCGCGGCCGCAACTTCAGCAGAAACAAGCCGCCGTAATTCTGCTTCTCCGAATGGATCGAGAGGTTTTCCGTTCACGAAGAACGTCGGCGTTTGGCGTACACCTATCGTTTCAACGTCCGCGCGGTCCTGATTAAGGACCCCAATGGTTTGCGGGGCCATCATCTGGGTCCGAGCTGCCTCTTCATTAAGTCCGGCGCTCGCCGCTATCCCAAGGATCAAATCAGGACGAATATTGCCATGAGCCGCCCAGCGAGGTTGCTCTTCAAGTATGGCCTCCATCACGGGGAAGAAGACACCCTGCATTCGTGCGGCTTCCATGACGCGAATTGCTGTTTCTGATCCTTCCCCATGGAACGGGGTATACCGGATCACGACGCGAACCGCGTCGCCATGTTCCGCCATGATGTCTTTGACGATTGGGTGAAACGCGCGACAGGCCTCGCAAGCCGGGTCGAAAAATTCAACGATCGTGACGGGCGCATCCGCAGGCCCGAGGATAGGCGAGTAGGGGCGGATCATCGCGTCCGCAAGTTCCGGCGCAACAGGCTCGGCTTCGGCCACCGGGCCGGGGCGGTTTGCAAACCAGGTGGCTCCGCCGAAACCGGCGACGCCGAGGGCGAGAACGGACAGGATCAGGCCGCGTCGATTCATGTTCGTGTGTCCTTCAATGAAAGGGCCGACAGCGCCCCGATCAGCGCGAAGGCGGCGAGCGCCATCAGCGGGATAGGGATGCCGAAGACCAGTTGGTTGTCATCGGTGCAAGAGGGGCCGGTGGCCGTGCAGGGCTGGATGCGTTCGGGAACAAGACCGACGTAAAGCCCCATGTGCCACAGGGCGATTGCGCCGCCGCCAAGCGCCAATGCGATGCCGTAGCGCCCCACACGGCCGTCCCGCCACCAAAGGCCGAGCCCGAGGACAATGGCCAAGGGGAACATGAAGGCGCGCTGGAACCAGCACAGCACACAGGGCGTCTGCCCCAGCACCTCGCCGATGAAAAGCACGGCAAGCGAGGCGACGAGCGCGATGATCCACGCCAGCCCGAGGGCTGTTTCTCCGGATATGCGGTTCATTTCGGTCAGATCCTCTCTTCCAGATCGGCGAGGATCTCCTCGGCGGGGGTGCCATAGGGCCAGGAGTCGGCAAAGCCTGCCTCGGGGTCGAAGAGGAACAGATGCGACGTGTGGCCCATGGTGTACCCATCCGGTGCTGCGGCCTCTTCAATGCGCTCAAAGAAGATTGGGAATGTTTCAGACGTGGCGGCGATCTGTTCCGGCGTGCCAGTCATCCCGATGATGCCCGCATCGAACAGAGTGACGTATTCGGCGAGTGCTGCGGGCGTGTCCCGTTCGCGGTCGATAGTTATGAAAATCGGCTGGACCTTGGCGGCATCGTCGCCCAGACCCTCAATCACCGCCGCGACCTCAGATAGGGTCGTCGGGCAAACGTCTGGGCAGTTGGTAAAGCCGAAAAACACCAGCATCCAGCGCCCCGCAAAGTCCTCCTCGGTTTGAACCATACCCCGGTGGTCTGTCAGTTCGAATTCAGCGAAAAAAGGCGGCTCGGCGTCAGTTCGGGCGCTGTCGGCACGATAGTCAGACCAGAGCAAAAGCCATACGAAGGCAAGCGCTGCCACGCCTGCCAAAACCCAAAGAAATTTCTGCGCCGATGTAAGGGACAATCCTGTTCGCCTTATTTTGATTCTTTTTTGTGGGTGGAGATACATCCTCTAGCCGCTAGAGGTTCAAGCACGAAATCATGGTATAGCTTCAACTCACGCGTCTGTGAATCCGACACTTGTTTATTCCGACGGCAAAACCTACACAAACTGTATCTTTTTCATGGAGGCGAAAATGCTCACGATCGGTACTCTGTCAAAGAAGACTGGCACAAAAGTGCAGACCATCCGGTACTACGAACAGATTGGGCTGATGCCCGAACCTGGCAGGACCGAAGGCGGACAGAGGCGCTACGACAATGCACAGCTCGACCGACTGTCCTTCATCCGCCACTCGCGGCAACTCGGTTTCTCGCTCGATGCGATCCGCGAGCTGCTCGACCTCAGCGACCATCCCAACCACCCCTGCGACGAGGCTGATGCCATCGCGCGTCGCCAGCTCAAACAGGTGGAGCAGCGCATGGCCCGCCTGAAGGCGCTGCGCACCGAACTGAAACGCATGGTTCACGAATGCAGCGGCGGGCGGACCGGAGACTGCAAGGTGCTTGAGGTGTTGCGGGACCATTCGGAATGCCTGACCGAGCACGAGGAAATCGGGGCATAAGTCGAGATTTGGGGCAAACCTAAAAATCTTTGAGCAAAGGGTTGAAGCTATAGTGACTATAGCAATTAGGCTTGTTCCAAGACGATTCGAGGAGCGACTCCGTTGCAGATGACCGACCCCCTACTTGCACCCACCAGACTGCTGGATTTTGATGCCGCGCCTCTTGCGAATCTAATTGAAAATCGCGGTTGGCGCGACTTATCCGAATACGAACGGATCGGAGCAGTCTATGATTTCGTTCGGAATGAAATCGCGTTCGGATACAATCGAGCTGACGACATCCCCGCCTCCGAGGTGCTTTCCGACGGCTACGGGCAGTGCAATACCAAAGGCACGCTCTTGATGGCGCTGCTGCGTGGTATCGGCATTCGTTGCCGGTTGCATGGTTTCACGATCCACAAAGGCTTGCAGCGCGGTGTTGTCCCAGAGTTGGTGTATCCGCTTGCGCCGAACGAAATTCTCCACTCATGGGTAGAGATCGAATTTCAAGGGGCCTGGATCAACCTTGAAGGCTTCATCCTGGATGACGGTTTCCTGACAGTCCTGCAATCGTCTTTCTCGAACACAGACAGTCTCTGCGGTTATGGCGCGGGCACGGATTGCCTTGGCGCGCCTCCCGTCGCCTGGAACGGAGAAGATACCTACATTCAGAAAACCGGCATCGTGCAGGATTTCGGCGTGTTTGATACGCCGGACGCCTTCTATTTGTCCCATGAGCAATCCTTTGGATGGCTGCGTGGTGCCCTTTACCGTCATATAATACGCCACTGGATGAATGCGCGCGTACGTGGTTTCCGCAGCGGCCGCCTGAAGACTGACCGACGCGCGACACACGCGCATGAGGAGCCTGCCAATGCCGCATGATCATGGGCACGCGCATATCGATCCGGACTCTGGCGATCGGCGGGTTGCCATCGCGATCTGGGCGAACGGGCTTCTTACCGTTGCGCAGATCGTCGGGGGCATATTCTCGGGCAGTCTGGCACTGATCGCCGACGCGCTGCACAACTTTTCCGATATGGCCTCGCTTGTCATTGCCTTCGCTGCACGCAAGATCGCGCGCCGACCGGCCGATGAACGCATGACCTTCGGTTATGGCCGGGTCGAAATCGTGGCGGCCCTGATCAATTACACAACCCTGATCGTGATCGGCTTCTACCTGGTCTACGAAGGTGGCATGCGCATGATTGATCCACCCGAAGTCATGGGGTGGACCGTTGTCATTCTCGGTGGAATTGCGCTTGTGGTCGACACGCTGACCGCAATGCTGACCTATTCGATGCAGAAGAACAGCGTGAACATTCGGGCGCTGTTTCTCCACAACCTTTCGGATGCATTGGCTTCAGTGGCCGTCATAGTCGGCGGGACGCTCATTATACTTTATGATATGCGTTGGGTTGATCCGGCCATCACCATCGGTATCGCGCTCTACATCCTGTATCTGTCCTTCACCGAAATAGGGGGCCCAATTCGAACCCTGATGCTTGGGAGTCCATCAGATATTGATGGAAATGACGTGGTCAGAGCGATCCAAGGTGTCGATGGCGTTGTGGACGTGCATCATGTCCACCTGTGGCAAATGCAGGAGCACGCCGCGGCGTTGGACTGCCATATTGTCGTCGAACGCGAACGGATGGGTGAGGCCGACAAGATTAAAGAAAACGTCAAATCGGTGCTGCATGAACGTTTCTCAATCGAGCATTCCACGCTTGAGTTCGAAGCAAGCGACAATGCGCATAAGGAGGCGCAGGTGTTCGGACACGGCCCATGATGGTGGTTCAAAACATCTAGTGGTCGTTGGCCTCCTGTCCGGTCTGGTTTTGATTAGCGCGCTTCTTTGCTCATTTTTTCGCCCATCTAGGCACATTTGCTCTCCGAACAGCGAAAAATCAGTCATTCCAAACTTCGCATGCGGGCTCACATTGGCCGTGTTTGGAGCGGTGATCGCTTTGGGCATCAGTCGCGCACCCGTCAATCGCAACCTCGCTTGATTGGAAGCCAGAGGCCCACTTCGCGAAATATCCGGGCAAAGACTAATTCGGATGTGGTGCAACGCAATCCATGGTGATCGGAAGGCGTCTGAATATGGTCTGGTTTCACGCGGCGCGACTAAGTCAAAAAGTTCATATTATTCAGCCTAGCGTCAGCACCATGTTGTCGGACAAGGCCAGGGGTGGGATGTGCAAGTTCTCCGGCGCAGGCCCTTTGCGAATGCGTCCGGCGGTATCGTAATGCGACCCGTGGCAGGGACAGAACCACCCTCCGAAATCGCCCGCGCCATCGCCAAGCGGGACACATCCCAAATGCGTGCAGACACCGATCATCACCAGATAGGCGTCATGGCCCGGAATGGCGCGGTTCTCATCCTGCGCTGCGGCCTCACCGGGAATGTTGGGGTTGCGCGCATCGGTGTCTGGCAACGCAGAGACCGCCTGTTCACGCGCCTGGGCCATCTCGGCTTGCGTCCGGTGGCGGATGAAGACGGGCTTTCCGCGCCAATTGACGGTCAGTTGCGTGCCTTCCGCGAGCCCGGAGATATCCACCGAGATTGTCGCCAGGGCGCGCACATCCGCCGAGGGGTTCATCTGATTGATCAGCGGCCAGAGCGCCGCACCCGAGGCGACCACGCCCGCGCCAGCGGTGGCATAATACAGGAAATCCCTGCGTTCAGCGTTGTCAGTCGCATTCATATCGAATTTAGCTTGCAACCTTACCGCGCTGGAACGTCAACGCGGGTTTTGTAACGGTTTGTCTGCAACCCGGGAGCCGACGGGGAAAACTGTGGCCGATCATCGGCTCAGTGGTGGGGTGGTGCGCCTTTTGCTATCATGAGGTGATGCTCCTGGTGATGCGCACCGATGGTCATCAGACCGAAGAACCCGAGACCCTGTATCTGGTCGGAATCGCCATCGACGAGGAGGGCGACACCGTCCCCAAAATCCTCTGTTGTGACTTCCCAACCCGTCTCGGCCGCCAGGAACGGCGCATGGGCAGGTACCATGGCGCGAATAGCCTCGAGGACGCGCGGTGCTCCCTGGATTTCGAACCGGATACCGGCGGGCCGCACACTGTGGATGACGTCGGCCTCTGTCGTCACAAGTTCCATGTCCACGAGGTGTCGCCTCAGAGCTGTGATATCGGCATTTGCCCAATCGGTATCGGGGTCGGCGCGCAAAAGTTCTACGATCTCGGCCATGGCGGCAAAGGCCGATTGCCCGGTTTCCTGCGGATCCGGCACCGCGTGCCCGGTCGCGGAATGGCTGTGCTGGGCCGCGACGGGTCCAGACAATGACAGGGCAAGCAGGAGAGCAACAAGGCGCATGGCGGGATCCTTTTGTACGGCAAGATACCTGTTTTTCCTAGCACGCAGGCCCACTACGGAATATGATTTCAATCATATGCTGCCAGAGCCCTACGACCTTCTTCCGACATCTGCGCTTCGGCCGCAAACAATTGCGGTAGGCGACGTGCTCTTTCGACAGGGTGCACGGACCCGGGGTCTCTATGTGCTGACAACCGGGCGTGTACATCTCGAGCGGGTTGGTCCGAATGGCGAGCGCCTCATCATTCACCGGGCGACATCCGGGACCAGCTTTGCCGAAGCCTCGGTCTTTTCGGAGCGCTATCATTGCGATGCCATCGTGATGGATGCAGGTGAGTTGGTCCGGATCGACAAATCCGCGGTTCTCGCCGGCTTCGCGAACCCGGACTTTGCGCGGGCCTATGGACGCCAGGCGGCCCAACAGGTTCAGGCGCACCGGCAGATCATGGAAATTGTCGGCATCCGACGCGCCGAGGATCGGGTGATGGCGGGGATCGTTGCGGGTCTTCTGGATGGCACAGTCGTCGACTTTGCCGCGCGCCTCCAGCTGACGCATGAGGCCACCTACCGCGCGCTGCGGGCGCTTGTCGAAGCGGGTCGGGTCACAAACCCGTCCCGCGGAACCTATCGATTGGCCTAGCTGTGGCTGGCAAAGACCGATGTCGCGCCATTGAGCCCGACAAGCAGCGTATCAAACGTATCGCCGGCACCGGGACCGCCCATGCCGGGGGAGCTCATCGGCATACCCGGCACGCTCAGCCCGCGCGCCACCGGTTGCTCTGAAAGAAGCCGGGCGATGTCTTCAGACGGCACATGGCCCTCAATGAAATAATCGCCCACCACGGCGGTGTGGCAACCGGCCAGCTCCGGCGCGATCTGGAGCTTGTCTTTCAGCGCATTGAGGGCATTCTGCTCGACATCCTGGGCCTCGACCTGGAATCCGGCCTGCCGGACATGATCGACCCAGGCGGTACAGCAGCCGCAGGTCGGGGATTTGACAACCTTGATGGCCGGTGCGGTATCGGCCATGGCTGGGAGCGCGATTGTGGCGGCAGCGCCGGTCAGCAGGAAGCTACGTCGTTTCATTCATCAATCCTTTTCTTCGGTATCTGGAATATCGGTCGTCTCGGACCGGGAGTCGAGCGCCTGTTGGGACTGCGGTTTGCTATGCCCGGCCATATCGAGCGCATATCCGCTTGCGGGTCCGCGGATCGGCTGAACCAGCATTCTGTCGATCCACAAATCTCGCGTCGTCCGAAATTGCTCGATACCGATATCCATGCCGGTGTGACCCTTGGCGGGTTGCGCGACATAGGTCCCGAGAAGTCGATCCCACCAAGGCAGGTTGAACCCGTAGTTCGAGTTCGTTTCCCGCGGATCGACCGAGTGGTGGACGCGATGCATATCGGGGGTGACGACAATCCACCTCAGCCAGCGGTCGACGGACGGAGGCAGACTAATATTGGCGTGATTGAACAGGGCCGTGGCGTTCAGGATCACCTCGAACAACAAAACCGCGACGGCCGGGGGCCCCAGAGCCGCGACAACCGCGAGCTTGATCGCCATCGAGATCAGGATCTCGATTGGATGAAACCGCAGGCCGGTCGTCGCATCGAATTCGAGGTCCGCATGATGCATGCGGTGCAAGCGCCAGAGCGCAGGAATGGCGTGAAACATGACATGTTGAAGGTAGATCGCGATATCGAGCAGAAGCATTGAGACGAGCACAGCTGCCCAGACGGGGACCTCCAAGGTGTTGAACAAACCCCAGCCTCGGTCTTCGGTGATGACGGCGAGGCCCACCGCCAGAATGGGAAAGGTCAGACGCAGGATTGCCGTATCGATGACGACAAGCATAAGGTTGTTCGTCCACCGGATGACACGCGGAATGTCGCGCCGGCGGCGAGGAGCGGCGACTTCCCACAGCGCCATAGCCGCAAGGACGCCGAGGAACACAGTCAGGCGAACGGCCGGTTCCGAACCAAGAAGCATCTCTGTCATGTTTTGGCCTCGTCTGTTTTCAACACCACTTGAGTCAACACCACTTGAGAATGAATAGGCATGTCAACTCTCCTTCCGTTGCGTGCCGGTCTTTCGCGTCGCGGCGAAGAGCACTGACAGACCGGTAAAGGCACCGAGCGCGAGCGCGGTCCAGGTGGCGGTGCGGGCATCTCCGTTCATCGCTTGGCTGCCCATGTGAGCGAGGAGAAAGCTCGCAGGGATAATCCCGGCCATTGTGGCCAGCGCGAACCTCCAAAGGTGCAGTTTGCTTAGGCCGGCGGCGTAACTGATCATGTCGAAGGACAGAAATGGCAGCAGGCGGCTGCCGAAGACGAGAAATGTCAGCATCTTCTGCGATCCGAACAGTCCCGTGTTTATCTTCTGACCGAGATGACGCTCAACGAACGGTCGACCCAGGCTGCGCGCCAGACCAAAGGCGACGAGCGCGCCGAGTTCCGCGCCAAGAACGACAAAGATCGTTCCAAAGGTATGTCCATAGGCGGCTCCGGCAGCGAGAGCGATGGGCGCAGACGGCAGGGGGCTCGCCACAATAGCGAGTGTCATAAGCGCGACGATGACAATTGGTCCGGCAAGACCTGCGGCATCGATCCAGCGGTCGATTTCCGCGCGCGACGGCAGGCGAATGTCAGCACCAAAGACGTCTGGGAATGCCAACGCGACAACTCCGACAAGGATCATCGCAAGAAGAAGTACACGCCACTTCATGGTTCAAAACACGCCATAAAGCAGGGTGAAAAAGGTCGCTGCGAGAAGGTCAAAGGCAACGCAAAAGGGAATATACCAGTTCGGAACGCTGGCGAGACGGCGAGACTTGTGGTGCAAGATGTCCCACAAGGCGTGCAGGGCCAATCCCAAAGGGAGGAATGCCCAATGCCATATCAGCCCCAAGAACGCTGCTGAGCCGAATAGAAGGGCGACGGCGAGCTCTGCCCAGAACAAACGCGCTCTGCCGTCCGCGGCGCCAAAGCCGATATAGGCACTGCCGATTAGGGCAAGCGTGATCGAAGCAAGAGCTATCGAGCTATTTTCATCCAAAAGCAGGTGAGCCGGCATCGTGATAGATACAAGCAACACGCCAACCCATACTGGAAATCTCAAGGTATCGCCGTGTCGATGATGCGATACTTGATCGTCCGTCTTTTCGAAAATCTGTGCCATGACTTGATACCTAGAGATTCCAGCAACTGGAAGGTCAAGAACTATTGAAGCAAGCGCGCAAAGCGATGTTCACTCAACCGTTCCGCAGGGAGGTCAAATGACTGATATGGGAACGTATTTGATCGTTAAACTCGGCTTATGTCCGACCCGCGTGGCGAACTTCAGTCATCTCTCGCCTTCTGCCAGACTTGCTGGCAGGCTGAGTAAAGAAACGTCGCCGACCACGTTAGCAACATGAAGCCCAAAAGCGATTGGAGCATCAGCAACAGCCGAAAGGGGCCCGCCACCTCGAGGGACGAATAGCCAAGGGTCGAGAAGGCGATGCCTGTCACATAGAGAATATCCTCAAACAGCGGCGGGCTATTGCCGAACGATTGCGGTAGCACGCTTTCCACCACGATCGCGTTGAACACGGCAAGCGTTACCAGTTCCAGAACGTGGAGCAGCAACAGTGCGGAAAATGCGAGGATGATCCCCAAGCCCGAGCCCTCCGACCGGCGCGGGGAAAACCTCAGGATGCCGGACAGCGCGTAATGGTGGACAATTCCCATCGGGATCGCCGCGCATATTCCGACAAACATGGCCAATGTTTCGGTCATACACTTAAACCATTCTCCCTGTTCAAACTGAGCAATTTGACCAAAAATCAGGCTTCTCGCACAACCGAACTGATAGGATCTTCACAGGTCAGGCCAACGCGGGGGGCAACCCGTCCAGGGCGACATCCATCGGAACGGTCGGCAAGCTCGATGCGATCCAGCCCGGCCCTTCGCCTGATCCCAACATCCCTTCCGCGATATCAGCGTAACCCGAGTAACCAGCTTGTCTTAGCGCTCGAAGCAGCGATGCGGAGCGCCCGCCTGTGGCGCAAATCAGGCCAACAGTGCGTTCGCCGCTCAGTTCCTTCGCCCTGAACAAGCGTTCAGGAAAGCTGGCCTCGTGCATGCTTATCGGCCAGACCCCGGAACCTACGCCGGATTCTTGCCACTCTTCTCGCGTTCTGACATCGATGACCCGCGCGGAATCTGCCAAAAGCGCGTCGAAGGCACGCTCTGCCGACCAAACAGTTCGGCTCTGCCCCAGCAGCGGTGAAGCTGTGACCGACAGCACCGTCATATGAGCTCCAAGAACGAATTGGCGTCGGTTCAAATCAAGAGCCATATCGGAAACCTCATCATGTGGTTGGTCGCGATCCCAAAGGTCGCTCGACTTGTCCACGACGCTACCCGGGAGCACCGTACGGTGCAGGTACAGATTTGTATCCATCTGTAGCAAGGGACTGATCTGATACAAACGGCTACAATTCTGCCCATGAAACACGATGCAACGATGATTTAGGAAGGACGCCATGGGACCGCCACCTCATATCCTTATCGTGGACGACCACGCTCAGATACGCGAAAGCGTCGCACGATTTCTGGAGAAGAACGGAATGCGCACGACCGTCGCCAGAGATGCCGTTGAGATGGATTCCAAGCTGGTCACCGGTCACTTCGATCTCCTCGTGCTCGATGTCATGATGCCGGGGGAGGACGGTTTGTCGGTTTGCCGCAGACTTGCACCAGAGGGTGATCTTCCGATCATCATGCTGACGGCGCTTGGTGAGGACACAGATCGGATCGTGGGGCTGGAAATCGGCGCAGACGACTATCTCGCCAAGCCGTTCAATCCACGAGAGCTGTTGGCCCGCATCAAGTCGGTTCTTCGGAGAAGCAACCGGGACGAACCGGTTGCAGGAAGTCTGGCTGGCAGAAAGGTCTGTTTTGCGCATTGGGTTCTGGATACCGACAGGCAGGTGCTGATCGATGAGGCAGCCAACGAGACGCCCTTGACGACCTCCGAGTTCAAATTGCTCGCGGTTCTGCTCGAACGCGCGAGGATGGTGCTCAGTCGTGACCAGTTGCTTGACCTGACCGCCGGTCGGAGCGCAGGTCCGATGGATCGCACGATTGACAATCAAATCAGCCGTCTTCGCCGCAAGATCGAGCCGGATGTGTTAAGACCAAGCGTCATCAAGACGGTGCGAAATGGTGGGTACTGTCTGGCTGCCGATGTCGAGGATGCGACATGATGCGCCGTGCGTTGGTCTCTCTGAGCGGACAATTGATCCTGCTTGTGGTCGCCGCGCTTGTCGTGGCCCAGGCAATCAGCCTTTTCCTCTTCGCAGATGAGCGCAGCCTGGCTATCCGGGCTGCTTTGGGTTTTGAAGCCGCTGGTCGAGCAGCAAATGTCGCACGGTTGATCGAGGAGGCGCCGCGGGATTTGCATCAATCGATCCTTCGGGCGGCAAATTCACCTCTTATCCGTTTTGATCTATCGAGTACCGCGAGTGTCGAACACACCGGCCATTCCGACGGCGGCATCGTAGAGGGACGCATACGCACCCTGATGGATGACAGCTACAGCCGCGATATTCGGGTTGAGTTGCATGAGGTCGAGGGCGAGTTGCGGCCCTTGCCCAATCTCTCTGATGAAATGACAGAAATGCATCTCGCAATGATGCGTGGGGAGTTGACAGCGGTTGAAATGAACTTGTCGATCGCGATCGAGGGATCGCGTTGGTTGAATGTTGGAACGCGCTTCGAGCGGCCACCAATCCAGTGGCCTCTTTATTCGATGCTGACCTTCGGAATCTCCGCTGGACTGCTTCTGGTGGCGATCATCTGGTTCGTCATGACGCGCCTGACGCGTCCGCTTCGGAATTTGTCCAAAGCCGCCGACCATCTCGGCCGAGGCGAGGATGTGCCGGAGCTGGCAATTGCAGGGCCGACCGAAGTCAGGGACCTGATTGTCGCCTTCAATCGCATGCAAAGCCGGCTGACCCGGTTTGTCAGTGATCGGACACTGATGCTCGCAGCCCTTGGTCACGATTTACGCTCGCCGCTTACCGCCATGCGTGTCCGCGCCGAATTGGTTGACGAAGAAGAGACGCGGGACAGCCTCATCGCATCGGTCGAAGAGATGCAAAGCATGGTCGAAGCGACGCTCACTTTTGCACGCGGCCTAACCGGATCCGAAGGCAGCGAAGTGGTCGATTTGCGCAATTTCCTAGACAGCTTATGCGACGATATGGCGACGCACTGCAGCTTTGCCCCGAGCGAGGATATTGCCGTTCGGCTTCGACCAAACGCTTTTCGTAGGGCGCTGAGGAACTTGCTTGAGAACGCCGTTCGCTACGGTGGCGCCGCACAGCTCAGTTGGGCGACCGACGAGTCGAGCCTCGTCCTCAACATTGATGACAATGGACCCGGTATTCCGACAGATCAGCTGGAAAAGGTCTTCGATCCCTTCTATCGCCTCGAACAATCCAGGTCTTTGGAAACAGGCGGTTATGGGCTTGGGCTCTCAATCGCAAGGACAATAATCCAATCCCATGGTGGCGATATTCAGCTGGTCAACCGGAACGGCGCAGGTCTGCGGGCTGTTATCACCATCCCATTGGATGAAAGCGAACTGATTGAAGGAGAAACGGATGAAACTGAAAAAACTAATCATACCGCTGCTGGCCAACTTGCCCGCCAGCATGGCGCGGGCTGATGGTCCAGGCTCCTGGACGGGGCATATGTGGGGCAGTGGTTATGGCTTTATGGGTGGCTTCATGATGCTCGCCTTCTGGGGCGCCGTGATCGCATTGATCGTGTTCTTGGTGCTCAGGCTGCGAGACACTGGCACCCCTCCGCCAGAAGCCAACGCGCAAGAAACACTCAGGCGACGGTTTGCGAATGGTGAAATTGACGAAGAAGAATTTCGCCGACTGAAAGCAACGCTCGACGAATAGACCACATCACATATTCGAGCATCGCTCGATGCGACGCCACCAACCTTAGTTAGGAAGGAACGCCATGTTCCCGGAAATTGGTCACTTCGCACTGGCACTCGCGCTGGCGCTTGCACTTGTTCAGAGCGTTCTTCCGATCACGGGCGCATCGCGTGGAAACACCGTTTGGATGAAATCCGCTCAGGCCACAGCCCTTGGTCAGGTGGTGTTTGTGACTATTGCCTTCGCGGCGCTGATGCAGGCCTTCATTGTCAGCGATTTCACCGTCAGGAATGTGGTCGAGAATTCCCATTCTCTAAAACCGATGCTCTACAAGGTCGCCGGAACATGGGGCAGCCATGAGGGTTCGCTACTGCTCTGGATACTAATACTTGCCGTGTTCGGAGCCGGCGTTGCCTTATTTGGGTCGAACATTCCGGCCGAAACCAAGGCGCGCACGCTGTCGGTTCAAGCGTGGATCAGCGTCGGCTTCCTGTCTTTTCTTCTGCTGACGTCAAACCCGTTCGAGCGAGTGTTTCCACCGCCGCTCGACGGCAACGATCTGAACCCGTTGCTTCAGGACATGGGCCTCGCGCTGCACCCGCCGCTTTTGTATTTCGGGTATGTCGGGTTCTCCATTGTGTTCTCTTTCGCCGTCGCGGCTCTGCTGGAAGGCCGTGTCGATCCGGCCTGGGCCAGATGGGTCCGCCCGTGGACATTGGCCGCATGGGTCAGCCTGACAGCCGGTATCGCTCTTGGATCGTGGTGGGCCTACTATGAGTTGGGTTGGGGTGGATGGTGGTTCTGGGACCCGGTCGAGAACGTAAGCTTCATGCCCTGGCTTCTTGGCACCGCGCTGCTGCATTCGGCCATCGTGACAGAAAAGCGCGACGCGTTCAAAAGCTGGACGATCTTGCTTGCCATACTGACCTTTTCACTTTCACTGCTCGGAACGTTTATTGTCCGGTCCGGCCTTCTCACATCTGTGCATGCGTTCGCCGTCGATCCAGAGCGCGGGCTTTACATTCTGGGTCTGCTGGCAGTGTCCATCGGCGGATCGTTAGCGCTCTATGCCTGGCGGGCACCAGACATGGAGCCGGGCGGTCTGTTTCGCCCGATTAGCCGCGAAGCCGGCCTGCTCGTGAACAACCTCATTCTGGCCGCCGCAACCGGAACAGTCCTGTTCGGGACGCTTTATCCGCTGATCCTGGAGGCTGTCACGGGGGACAAGATCTCGGTGGGTCCACCTTTCTTCAACGCCGCCTTCATTCCGATGATGCTGGCGCTGGTCATGTTCATGGGTCTTGGTCCATTCCTGTCGTGGAAGCGGGCTGATATCGCCGGTTTGCTCGATCGCATTCGGTTCGTAGCCATACTAGCGGTCATCGCGACCTTGGCCGCGTGGTATCTTCTGAACGGTGGGCCGATCATGGCCTACCTTGCCATCCTCGGCGCAGCGTGGCTGCTTTTTGCGACTTTACGTGAATGGGCGCTACGCATCCGTCTGTTCGAGGCTTCCCTTTCTGAGAGCGCGAGGCGGGCACGCAACTTGCCCCGCGCGTCTCACGGCATGACGCTCGCCCATGCCGGCGTCGCTGTTTTGATGATGGGGATGATTGGCTCCAGCGCGTGGAAGAGTGAAGAGATCGTCTTTGCTGCTCCAGGGACCGAAGTTGCGATCGCTGGGTTCGACATCACCTTCGAAGGCGCCGAGCAGGTTCAAGGGCCGAACTATATTGCGGATCGTGGCACCCTTGTGGTCCGCCGGGATGGCGAATTGGTCACCACGCTGTTCCCCGAACGTCGGTATTATCCTGTCGCGGAGAGCCAGACGACGGAATCGGCTATTCGGTCCACATTGGCGGGCGATCTCTATACCTCGATTGCAACGCCAGCCTCCGATCAAGTGAACAACGCCGGAGCGTGGACCCTACGGATCCTCTATGAACCGCTCGTCAACCTGATCTGGATTGGCTCGATCCTGCTGGTGATCGGTGGCTGTTTGTCCTTGTCGGATCGCCGTTTGAGGGTTGGGGCGCCGCGCCGCGCCAAACAGCCGGCCAGCGATGCTGTTCCTGCCGAGTAGGAGAGAAGATGAAACGTCTCATTGCCGGGCTGCCGTTTATTGCGGCAGTCATATTCGGGGGGTTCTTTCTTTGGGGCCTCAATCCCGACCGGGATCCAAACGCAATCCCCTCCGTCCTCATTTCGCAGCCGGCTCCGGAGTTTGATCTCGAACCGGTGGAGGGGCTGGAAACACCCGGCCTTTCCCGGAGCGATCTTGTCGGAAACGAACGGCCAGTTGTGGTCAATGTCTTTGCATCCTGGTGCGTGCCTTGCCGCGCGGAACATGCAGTGTTGACCAGATATGCGGAGCGGGATGGCATTAGATTGTTCGGCATCAACTACAAAGACAAACCTGAGGATGCCGTGAGCTGGCTCAATGATCTGGGCAATCCATATGAGCGGATCGGGTCTGACCTGTCAGGCCGGACAGGCATCGAATGGGGGCTCTCGGGCGTGCCGGAAACATTCATCGTCGATGGCGATGGCACCGTATTGTTCCGTTATGTCGGGCCGGTTGTAGGTCCGGACGCCGTCAAACGTTTCACCGAAGCCTTGAAGCAAGCCGGCGCGCTGCCGAATGGAGCAGGATCATGAGACAGCTGATTTTCGCGTTTTGTATCGGATTGCTTCCCTTCGCAGCCAATGCGGTCGAGCCGGACGAAATGCTGACCAATCCGGTATTGGAACAGCGTGCGCGGGAGATTTCCAAAGATTTAAGATGCGTTGTTTGTCAGAACCAGGACATCGACAGCTCGAACGCGGGTGTGGCCCGGGACCTGCGCCTTCTTGTCCGCGAGCGACTGGTCGCAGGAGATACTGACACTCAGGTGATTGAGTACATTCGGGCGAGATACGGGGATTACGTGCTGCTTAAACCGCCTCTGGAGCCTGCAACCTACGCGCTTTGGTTCGCGCCGATCGCGTTCATCCTGATCGGGATTTTTGTTGGTGGAGGGGTACTCATGAGTCGGCGAAAGCCGGAGAAAATCGAAGATTTGAGCTCGGAGGATGAGAATACCGTGTCCGAAATTCTCAGGCAAAACGAAACGAGGGACGCACTATGATCTGGGTGATTTTCGTTCTTCTGACACTGCTCGCGATCGGCTTTGTCCTCTATCCGCTTTTGTTGTCCAGATCGAGCATTCTCACCAGAGGAGATGCGGTGCCGGCAATCCTTGCCGATCAGATGCAGGAAATCGCACGCGACATGGAGCGTGGCCTCATCTCGGAACACGAAGGGCAAGCTGCAAAACTCGAGATCAAGAAACGAATCGTCGCAACAGTGAGGAGTTCGGAAAGGAAAGTTGCATCTGCTGCCCGCACAGGCGGCAAAATCCCCTTGGTCATCGCGGCTGTTCTCGCGCCATTGTTTGCAACGGGCTATTACGTGACCATGGGATCGCCCAACGTTCCTTCGATGGCTTTTGCCACGAGAGCGGATGAGCGAACGCAAAATGACGAAGTGGCGATTCTTGCAAATCGACTTCGTGAAAGGCTCGAGTCCGACCCGGCGGGCGGTCCAAGCGAAGGCTGGATGTTGTTGGGCCAGACCTATCAGCGCATGGGCAGAGCAGTTGATGCCGTGGAAGCCTTCGAAGTTGTCGCCAAACGGGAGGACGCCACCTCCGCGACTTTCTCCATGCTGGCAGAGGCCGTCGCGGTTGCCAATGACGGCCTTATTGTTCCTCGGGCAAAGATGGCCATTGATCGCGCTTTGGAGCTTGACCCGTCCAATCCAGCCGCGACTTATTTCGAGTCACTTTACCTTCTTCAAAGAGAAGAGGCGCGACAGGCCTATGACCTGCTCGTTTCCCGGCTGAATCAGGAAGAGGCCTACGTTCCCTGGATGGAAACTTACGCAGCGCAGATCAATCGGATCGCCGCCGCAGCCAACCTGCCAGTCGTCAATCTACCTGGCGGGCCGACGTCACAACCCGGCCCAAGTGCGGCAGATGTTGCGGCTGCATCGGAGATGAGTGACGCGGATCGCGCAGAGTTCATCCGCTCGATGGTCTCGCGTCTGGCCGAGCGTCTTGAGGATGAGCCAGACGATCTGGACGGATGGATGCGGCTGGCGAACGCCTATACCGTCCTTCAGGAGCAGGATCGGGCCATTGAGGCCTACCGCAAAGCTGAAGCGCTGCTAGAGCAGCGTCCCGCCGATGATCCTCGGCGTAAGGCGGTCCGCGATGCCCTCGAGCAACTGGGCGGCTGACTTCGGGCCAGGCTCCCACCCCAGCGGGTCACTCCTGTTCAGAAATCGTCGCGGGAACATCCCGACCGCCAGCTTGGGACAAGGCATTCAACACATCGTCGGTCGTTAGCAATTCGGACAGCACAATGCCGTTCGGTGCGGATGGTCCATAGACGGCATTGAAGGGGATGCCATATCTTCCGAAACTCTCAAGATAGCGGGAAATGCGCGCGTCCGGGCGTGTCCAATCTGCCTGCATCGGCGTGACACCAGGTGCATCAAGCGCACTGCGGACCGGCTCACGGTCGATAACCAGTGTTTTGTTCGCTTTGCATGTCAGGCACCAGTCTGCGGTCACGTCAACAAAGACGACCTCTCCCTCTGACACGCGCTTCGCTATGTGCGACCGGTCGAACGCGACCCAGGTCAAGGCCGACTGTGGCACAGATTGCGCGGGCGCTGATTGCTGCAGGAGCGGACCTGCAACAAGAGCCAAGACAAGGCTGGTTGTTGCAATAGACCAGCGAAGTTGGGGCCGCACATTCGTAAGGGACAATATCAGAACGGCGACGCCGGACAACATCGCGACCGCGATTACGGACGCAAGTCCGGCAACGCCTTCAAGGACCCAGAACAACCACACGGCGGTTGCAAGCAACAAGATCCCCATGACACTCTTGACGACCAGCATCCATCTGCCAGGCTTGGGCATGAACGCAACGAGACGCGGGAACGCGGCGATGACGAGATAGGGCAGGGCGAGGCCGAGCCCGAGGCTCGTAAAGACGATAAGTATGTCCACGCCACGCCCAGCCAAGGCAAATGCGACTGCGGTGCCGAGGAACGGTGCCGAGCACGGTGTTGCCAAGATGGCGCCAAACATGCCGGTGAAAAAGTCGGCGGAATACCCGCTGCGCCCTCCGGCTCCTGCAAGCCGTGTCTGCATGGCGTGTGGAAGCGCGAATTCAAACGCTCCGAACAGATTTGCCGAAAAGACGAGCAGGACTGCTATCATCACCGCAAGAAACAGCGGGCTTTGAAACTGCAGCCCCCACCCCACGCTGAGACCTGCCATCTGGAGCGCCCAGAGGATGAGCGCCAGGCCCCACATGAAAGCTATGATGCCAGCGCCAGCAGCGACGAAACCGAACCGGACCCGGGTTGTATCGTGATCGGTGTGTTTGAGCACAGACGAAACCTTGATGGACAGCACCGGCAGCACACAGGGCATCACGTTCAGGATCAATCCACCCAGTAGCGCGATCGCGGCAATCCAGAGCAGTTCCATCATGTCCGGTGTCGTGGTGGTCAGTTCGAAGGGCGGTGCTATGTTCCGCGTCACGCGATCCGCAATCACGGTAAAGGACCGGTTCTCGCCATCGGTGACAGTAATCGACGGTGCTACCGTCACATCCGTATTCGACGAGAGGATCGGCAAGCGCGCCCAAAGCAAACGATCTTCTTCCCCTAAACGGATATCAGGTTTGCCAAGCGCAACGCCCGCACCCAGTTCGGGAAACACATCTGGGGACTGGAACGGGTCATCGACGCGCAGGCTGACGACCAACTCCGTGAGGTCTTCGTTGATGAAGGCATTTGCCTCGCTGACACCACCCGCCTCTGGGCCTTCAGGGACGCGTTCGGAAAACGCGCCAATCAGCCCAGCCGAAGTGCCGTCGATGCCATTGCCGCGTCGGAGGCGAAGTGACAGGTCAAACTCTTCCGGGACGCAGACACTGGAGCACACCAGCAGTTTGACCTGTGCGGAAAGAGTCACGGGTGCGCCGGGTTCTTTGAGGGTTACGCGCAGCGGAAAGACGACTTCATCTGCGTAACCAAAATTTTCGATTCCGAAGGCGGTGAAGCGTGTCGGCGCGGGCCACATGAATTCGACATCTGCGACGTTTTCGGAACCGCTCCATTCGACCGACGGTGGAATTCCCACCTCTCCCGGCGACCGCCAATAGGTCTTCCAATCTTCATTCAATTGAAGTCGAAGCCCGGCTGACAGAGTCTGTGTGTTCTCGGGAACGCCGTCCTGTGCGCTAATGAGATATGCGGTTAGAGGCGCACTCTGATATTCAGATGATGTTGCTGCCGAGACGCTTCCGGAAACAAGGACCAGGAGGACGAACGGAACAAGAAAAACCCGTCGCAGGATCAAAAGGCAATCGATCAAGATACCCGCTTCCTTCCCCTATTTCTAACGCAGATTTCGCTCAGACGGCAGAGATTGCTCAACGAACACCTACGGCGAAACCCTGTCGACCATCTGCACAGACAACTCGAGTGACGCCAGTCGCAGAAGATGTAAGGTATCGACACTCATCCGGCAGAAGGTCTGACGCTTGCTTCGTGGAAACGACCGCACTGCGATTCGGACAGTCATCAAGACTTCCTGCGCAACCCCCAAGCAACAAACCCGCCAACAGCAATGCGCTTACCCGTGCCTTGCCGCGCAAGTCACTGTCTGCCGCGAACGACGATTGGAACCGCGGAGGTCAGGGGCTCAGACGTTTCCTCGGTAGTATCGTCTGCCTTGTCGGAATGGCAGGATTTCCCCATAAACTTGTGCATCACGAGATGCGCCCCAACGCACAGCAGAAGCGGGACGAAAGCCGCTGCATTGCTCCACATGCCCGCCAATGTGCCACCGGCAAGAAAAAACCCGGCAACGGGCAGCAGCATGACCACGCAACACGCCATCATTCCATAATGCATGAGCTTGTCCGCGATCAGGTTTTTGTTGCGGTTCTGATGGTCCATGACACCCTCATTATCTGGATTTCTGCGTTATATGCGACCCTCCAGCAGGGTAAGGTCAAGGATACAAATGGATACACTTCTCGCGGCCTTGTCAGGTTGCCTGATGCCGGCTTTCCCGTCAAATAGATGGATAAATCCGAGGCTAGGAGTGTGTCATGACGACTTCGCAAAACAACAAGGTCAATCGTCGAAGGCTACTGGGATATGGGGCTATCGCTTTGGCTGCGCCAAGTGTGGTTCGAGCCGAATCCATCCGCCGGAACATCTCTTCTTTCCGCATTCATGACTGGCAAGACCACTTCGAAACGCTTGGTAAGGGGATCATCATCTCAGATACCGTGACGAAGGCGCTTCAGCATTGGACGGCAGATGGTGAAATGCGGGTTTATCCGACATCCGTCCCGCTGACGGATGAACTTACCAAACGCGGCTACACCGAGGTGGTGGAGAAGCGGAAAAACCCGACCTGGGCGCCGACACCTTCCATGCGGGAGCGCAATCCGGAATGGCCGGCAATCGTGCAGGGGGGCGATCCGGAAAACCCCCTGGGTACTCGTGCGCTCTATCTTTCATGGCAGTACTACCGCATCCACGGAACTCAGGACACGCGCAAGATCGGTCGCCGATCTTCAAACGGATGTATCGGTTTGTTCAACGAACAGATTGAGGAAGTCTACGAGCGGACACCTGTCGGCACTCAAGTCAAACTCATCTGAGACATCGGGCAAGACGGAAGATACAGGCATGGATAAACTCACCGCGCTCATTGGTGCCGTTTTCATTGTCGGCGGAGGGTTTGCCGTTTGGCAGTTCGCCGGTTCAGAGGATACGGCTGTGGGCCACTCCATGACGCCACCGGACACGAGCGAGATCGCTGAAGGCGACCCGATTGTTCAGGTCCAACTACCTGACGACCTCTCGCAGCAGGCGGCTCTCGGAAAGACCGTTTTCGAGGCAAAGTGTTCTGAGTGTCACGGTAAAAATGCCGCCGGTCGCAACGGTATTGCGCCGCCATTGGTGCACAAAATCTACGAACCAAGCCACCATTCCGACATGGCCATTGTTCTGGCCGCCCAAAACGGCGTGCGCGCGCATCACTGGAATTTCGGAAACATGCCAAGGATCGAGGGGCTGACACAGGGGGACGTCAAGATGGTGGCCGCCTACGTTCGCGAATTGCAACGGGCAAATGGGATCAACTGATGCGCTGGTCGATGGCGCAGAGATGTCTTTTGTCGACCGTTTTCGGCCTTTTCCTCGTGGTTTTCGGGGTGCCTGAAGCGCCAGCGTTTCAAGGTGAAGCGTCCTTGGCGCAAGAAATCCACATCCACGAAGATTTTTCGGCGTCGACGAGCGAAGCCTCTGGCCACTGTCATCCCGGCGTCGATTGTTCTGTCTCTGTGGCGTTGTTGCTTCAGCCAAACATGGTTTACGAGCCTCATTATTTGAAGACCGTCATGCAAGACGGCGCGACCCAACCACCCGAATCGCGCCCAAACAACGATCCTCCACCGCCACGAAAACGAGTCTGATTTCACATCTCTCGAAAAGCAGACCCAGAGAAGGATCGAAGACATGAAAAAAACATCTATCACGGCTGCAGTGTTGATTGCAGGAACCGCGGTCACGGCATTCGCGCATGGCGGTGCCACTGGTATTGTAAAAGAGCGCATGAACGCCATGCTGGCAATGGGAAAGGCGGTCAAGGCCGTGGCCCCGATGATGCGGCGTGAAACGGCCTATGACGCAGAAACAGTGCGTGATACGGCGCGCCTGTTCCAACAGCACGCCGGTGAGAGCATGACAAAGCTGTTCCCCGAGGGCACAGGGGGCATGCCCTCTGAAGCCAAAGAAGATGTGTGGACCGATTGGGACCGCTTCGCAGCGTTGGCGACCCAACTGGAAGAATATTCCGAAGGCTTGGAACGCGCAGCCGGAAACGGATTGGGCGGCATGAACGGCAACGCCTCAATGGGTGGCGCGACCATGATGGGTGACGGCTCCATGATGGGGAGCGGCAACGGCATGATGGGCGGGAGCACGATGATGGGCGGGGGTGGCATGATGGATGCAGCCGCCATTGCCGAAATGCCCGCCGACGCGGCATTTGCGATGACTACTCAGGTCTGTTCCGCGTGCCATGAACGCTTCCGGGCAGAGGAAGACTGACCATGCGACGGTTTTTGACGTTGGTCAGCGGGGTCGCCGTGCTGGGCGTGGCTGGTCTCGGAGTGGTGATCGCTTGGCCGGTCGGCAGTGCGGTGACCCCGATCACAACAGAGGGCGATGTCGCCCGGGGCGCGTATCTCGCGCGCGCCAGTGGGTGTATTGCCTGTCATACCAATTTTGAAGCGGGCGGCGCGCCTCTTGCCGGAGGTGCGCCGCTCCAAACTCCGTTCGGAACGTTCTATCCGCCCAATCTGACGACCGATCCCAAACACGGTATGGGCGACTGGACCGCAGAACAGTTCGCGAAAGCCGTGCGGCAAGGCATCGGCCCCGATGGATCCCCGTATTATCCGTCCTTCCCATACACGTTTTATGCGGACTTCTCGGATCAGGATGTCGCTGATCTCTGGGCAGCGTTTCAAACGGTGCCGCCCGTGGCGGAACCTGCACAGGAAAACGAGGTCAGCTTCCCATTTGATCAACGATGGGGGCTGAAGCTCTGGCGAGCTGCGTTTTTCTACGATCCGGATACAGAACCAGATGAAAGTAGAAGCGATGCCTGGAACCGAGGCAAGGAGTTGGTGAATGGTGCCGCGCATTGTGCCGCGTGCCATACATCCCGCAACTTCGCCGGTGGACGAGACCTGAGCGCCAGATTTGCAGGTAACGCCCAGCTTCCCGGTGGCAGCAAAGCACCCGCGATACGGCCGAAAGACTTGGCCGAAAACGACTGGACCGTTTCAAACCTCGCCTACGCGCTTCAGACTGGCATCACGCCGTCGGGCGATGCTTTCGGCGGCAGCATGGCGGAAGTGGTTCGCGAGGGGACCCGGTTTCTGACAGCTGACGACCGCCAGACAATGGCGCTTTACCTGCTGGATAAAGACACGGTCGAGGCCTCAAACGCCGGGTCGAACTAAATTCACGCGAGGGCGTTGAGCCCTCGCTTTCTCGAGGACGAAAAATGAAACAAACACGTCGGGAATTCTTGCGCCATGCAACACTAGCGACCTTCGCGGTGGCGATCCCGCGGTCGGCTTATGCAGAGACCCCTTTCGAGGATGTGGTTGCCAAGGTTGCACGTCGACAGCTTCTTCCGGACACCTACCCGGAAACAGAGATCTGGGGCTATGGCGGCCTTGTTCCTGCCCCGGAAATCCGGGTCGCACAGGGCGATCGGGTGCGCCGCCGGTTCCGCAATGAGATACCGGATCCCAGTTCGGTTCACTGGCACGGAATCCGGATCGACAACGCGATGGATGGCGTTTCAGGACTGACCCAGAAGGCCGTGGCACCGGGTGAAACCTTCGATTACGACTTCGTCGCACCGGACGCTGGCACCTACTGGTACCACGCGCATAATCGCTCGTACGAGCAGGTCGCACGTGGTTTGCGTGGTGCCTTGATTGTTGAAGAGGCCGATAAGCCGGACATCGACCGAGAGGAAGTCCTCGTTCTTGAGGACTGGTTGCTCGACCCGGAGAATGGGCAGCTGTTCGACAATTTCGATCAGCCCATGATGATGAGCCACGGTGGCCGTGTCGGCAACTTCATCACGGTGAACGGGCGCTATGATCTGAGCTTGCCCGCAAAGCGCAACGAACGCATTCGGTTGCGCATCATCAACGCAGCTAGCGCGCGGATATTCCCGCTGCGGCTATCGGGAATGACCGGTTGGACGGTGGCCCTTGACGGAATGCCGATCGGCCAACCCCAGAAGGTTGACGGCGAGTTGATCCTCGGCCCGGCACAGCGCGTGGACCTAATTGTCGATGTGGCCGAAGACGAAGGTGGCGCTGCCCAACTTGTTCGTATCGGGGATGACGATCAACCGACCCCGCTAGTGAGTTTCCCCGTCAACGGCACAGCCAGTTCAGTACCAAGGAGCAAGCCGCTGCCGCTGCCGCCGAACCTCGCAGCACATTCGCCGGACCTTGCCGATGCGCGAGAATTGCGGCTGGTCATGTCTGGCGGAGCAATGGGGCGGATGCAGTCTGCATTGCTCGGAGGAGAACGTCTGGGGTTTCGCCAACTGGCCCAAGCGGGGAAGTTCTGGGCCCTGAATGATGTCGCCGAAATGACTGACACGCCATTGGCCGATCTATCCCTCAACGAGCCCGTGCGCTTGAAGATCGAGAACCAAACCGTATTCCCACATGCGATGCACCTACACGGAATGCATTTCCGCGAGCTGCGCCCCGACGGCACGTTCGGGCCGATGCGGGACACGACCCTGTTGGCTGGCAACGAGACCCAGGAGATCGCTTTTACAGCGGACAATCCCGGCAAGTGGCTGTTCCATTGCCACATGCTCAGCCATGCTGCGGCCGGCATGACAACTTGGCTGCGGGTGACATGAAGTATCTCTTTTGGTCAATCCCACTCACGGTCGTTGCAGCCGCTTTCACGTTTTCGCTCTCGACCAGTGCAAACTCGGATGTCGGCAGCGCATCCAAAGTGGACAGCTACGACATTAAAAAAGGCGCGTTGCTGTACGCAGAAAACTGCGCGTCTTGTCATGGCGCAGATCTGGAAGGTCAGCCAGACTGGCAAACGCCCGGTGCAGATGGGCGCCTGCCAGCGCCACCGCATGATGAGACGGGTCACACTTGGCACCATCCTGACAGCCTGCTCTTCGACTATACAAAACTGGGGGGTGAGGCACTTCTGGCGCGTCAGGGCGTCGAATACGACAGTGGAATGCCGGGTTTCGGAAACGTGCTGACGGACCAGGAAATTCACAACATCCTGGCCTTCATCCGGTCCACCTGGCCGGACCGCATTCGCGAAGTCCAGGCAGCACGGACAGACGCCGACAGACAACGAGGAGATAACTAAGATGCGTTTCAGACAAGCAATCACGACAGTGGCGATAGCCGCCTTGCTTCCGATACCGGCAATCGCCGACGAACTGTCAGAGGCTCGGGTCAAGGAACTCGTGCTCGAGGCAATCCGCGAGAACCCTGAGATTGTCATGGAGGCAGTGGCACTCCTTGAGCAACGGCAGGCGCAAGCGCAGGAGCTCAGCCAGGCCCAGGTTCTGAGTGACCAGCGCGATCTGATCGAGAACGATCCGAATGCGCCTGTCCTCGGCAACATCGACGGGGACGTCACCGTGGTGGAATTCTTCGACTACAACTGTCCCTATTGTCGCCGGGTCAAGCCCGAGGTGCGTGCCTTGATCGAAGACGATCCTAACATTCGCCTTGTTTATCGCGAATGGCCAATTCTCGGGGACGGATCAGTGTTTGCCGCAAAGGCTGCTTTAGCGGCTCGCAAGCAGGATAAATACGAAGAGTTCCACTGGGCCATGATGGAGCTTCAGGGGCGCGCTGAAGAAGCCTCCGTGCTGCGCGTCGCCGAGGAGATAGGCCTCGATATCGAACAACTGCGCAGCGACATGGAGGCCCCTGAGGTCGAAGAGCACATCGCTACATCGATGCAATTGACCCAAGCTCTAGGCTTCAACGGGACACCGTCCTTCGTGATTGGGGATGCACTGGTTCCCGGGTTTGTAGAAAAGGCGCAACTGGCCGAGATGGTCGAAGAAGCACGAAGCGAGGACGACTAAACCCGCGCCCGGACCGTTCGAGCCGGTCCGGGCCTTGTGTTTATGCGGTGGCGGGTTCAGCCTCGTAGCCCGCATCGCGAATAGCAGCTTGGACTCGGTCAGTTGGCAACGTACTGTCAACGCGAACTTGCCGATTTGGCAGATCGCAGCTCACGCCCGCATCCGGATCAGCGGCCTTAACCGCTTTTTCGATGCTGGCGGTGCAATGCCCGCAACTCATATCCGGTACACTGAAATTCATCGGAGCTACTCCTTTGTCTGGTTTCAGACGTTTAGATGGGGCTTCCCCCTGCTGGAAGGTCAAGAGAAGAAATTTCCACAGCTGAGCCATTGACCTTCCATCTACTGGAAAGATTACCTTTCAACCTGAATGCAAATCAGGGGACGAATATGCCCGAATTCAAACAGATCAATCTGCCGATCGAAGGCATGTCCTGCGCGTCCTGTGTCGGCAGGGTCGACCGTGCGCTTGGCAGCATCGACGGTGTTCACGATGTCTCGGTCAACCTTGCGTCCGAGACCGCGCGCATGCAAGTGAGCGGGCCCGAGCGTATTCCCTCGATCATCGAAACTCTAAAGGCCCTAGGCTACCCGGCGCGCACCGCTCAAATCGAGCTTGTGATCGAATCCATGTCCTGCGCCTCCTGTGTCGGACGGGTCGACAAGGCCCTGTCCGCGTTGCCCGGGGTGGTGGACGTCAACGTCAACCTCGCGTCCGAGACGGCGACGGTAGTTTATGTCGATGGGCTTGTGACGGTGCCCGACCTGATCGCGGCCAGTGGCGCGGCAGGCTACCCGGCATCACTGGCCTCGGCACAGGCCGGTGATGACAGGGTCACGCGCAAGGAAGAGGAGGCGAGAGCGCTTGCCAAGCGCGTGATCTTTGCTGCGATTTTCGCGCTGCCGGTCTTTCTGATCGAAATGGGCGGACACCTCGTTCCGGCGGTTCACATGCTGATCGAAGACACGATCGGTCGGCAGGCCAGTTGGATGCTGCAATTCGTGCTGACGACCATCGTTCTCTTCGGTCCGGGCCGGACGTTTTACACAAAGGGATTTCCTGCCCTGTTCAGGGGTGCCCCCGACATGAACAGCCTCGTCGCGGTGGGCACCGGGGCGGCGTATCTCTATTCCGTGGTGGCCACCTACGTGCCATCGATGCTGCCTGACAGCCTGCGCGCGGTCTATTTCGAAGCGGCAGCGGTGATCGTCGTTTTGATCCTGCTGGGGCGCTTTCTCGAGGCGCGCGCCAAAGGGCGAACGGGTGCGGCTATCCAGAAACTGCTGGGCCTGCAGGCGCGCACCGCGCGGGTGATGCGCGACGGTGACAGCGTCGAGGTCGAGATCGACGCGCTGGTGCAGGGCGATATCATCATCGTGCGACCCGGTGAACGCATCGCCGTCGATGGCGAGGTTGTCGAAGGGACCAGCCATGTCGACGAAAGCATGCTCACAGGCGAGCCGATCCCAGCAGAAAAGACCCCCGGTGATCCAGTAACCGGCGGGACAGTCAACGGGGCAGGGAGCCTTCAATTCAAGGCCACCCGCGTTGGCGCGGAGACCACCCTGGCCCAGATCATCCGTATGGTCGAAGAGGCCCAGGGCGCCAAGCTGCCCATTCAGGGGCTGGTGGACCGGATCACCCTGTGGTTCGTGCCGGCGGTCATGGCGATTGCGACCGCAACGGTCTTGGTTTGGCTCGTCGTCGGGCCCGATCCGGCGCTGACGATGGCGCTGATTGCCGGAGTTTCGGTGCTTATCATCGCGTGTCCCTGCGCGATGGGGCTGGCGACGCCGACCTCGATCATGGTGGGCACCGGGCGCGCTGCGGAAATGGGTGTGCTCTTTCGCAAGGGTGATGCGCTCCAGCAGCTTGATTCCGTCGCCGTCGTTGCATTGGACAAGACCGGAACGGTGACCGAAGGACGACCCGCCCTGACCGACCTTGTGTTGGCCGAAGGCTACGATCGCGAAACGACGCTTTCCAAGATCGCCGCAGTGGAATCTCTTTCAGAGCATCCCGTCGCCGATGCCATCGTACGTGCCGCCCGCGCCGAAGGCGCGCCGTCGCTCGACGCCGAGCGCTTTCAATCGGTGACAGGCTACGGCGTGCGTGCCGTGGTGAGCGGTGCGACAGTTCTGGTCGGTGCCGATCGTTACATGACGCGCGAAGATGTCGACATCTCGGCATTGGCGCATGAAGAGACGCAGATCGCCAACAAAGGCAGGACCGCGCTTTACGCGGCCATCGACGGGCGACTTGCCGCCGTGATCGGTGTCGCCGACCCGGTCAAATCTGCAAGCCGCGCTGCTATCGCAGCGCTGCATGAAAAGGGTTTTTCGGTTGCGATGATCACCGGAGACAAACGCGAAACCGCCCAAGCCATTGCCCGCGAAACCGGGATCGATCACGTGGTCGCTGGCGTATTGCCTGACGGAAAAGTCGCGGCACTGGACGCGTTGCGCGAGGGTGGCAAGCGCATTGCGTTTGTCGGGGACGGGATCAACGACGCCCCGGCGCTTGCCCATGCGGATGTCGGTATTGCCATCGGAACCGGTACCGACGTGGCCATCGAATCCGCCGATGTTGTTCTGATGTCGGGCGATCTGCGCGGCGTGGTCAATGCCTTCGAGGTATCGCGCCGGACTATGCGCAACATCCGGCAGAACCTCTTCTGGGCATTCGCGTACAACGTTGCACTGATCCCGGTTGCCGCGGGTGTGCTTTACCCGGCTTTCGGGCTGTTGCTGTCGCCGATCTTGGCGGCGGGCGCGATGGCGCTGTCGTCGGTATTCGTTCTAACCAATGCCCTGAGGTTGCGGGGCATAGAGCCCGTGATGGATGAAGAAAGCACAGCGCCGCAAAGACACGTAGCGGCCAGGCAAGCTCCGGCCGAGTAAAGGAGGCTAGACATGAATATCGGAGATGTTGCCCGCCAGTCCGGTGTGCCCCCCAAAACCATCCGCTATTATGAGGATATCGGTCTGATCCGCCCGAAACGCGCTGAAAACGGCTATCGCGACTTCAACCAGAGCCATGTGCACAAGCTGGCGTTCCTAGGTCGAGCGCGGGCTTTGGGGTTCACCATCGAAGATTGCCGTACGCTCCTGGCGCTTTACGAGGATGAAAACCGCGAGAGCTTGCAGGTCAAGGCTGTCGCGGAAGAGCATCTTCGGCAGATCGAGGAGAAGATTGAGAAATTGAGATCCATGAAAGCGACGCTTTCAGAACTGGTGGACAAATGTGCAGGCGATCATCGTCCCGACTGTCCGATCATCGCGGATTTGTCGCCAGAGCTGTCGTACAAGTGAACAGCTTCAGAGCCGGCTTTCAGGCCGGCTCTGCGCATCGCCTAAACACGTATCAGTCATTCAAAGACTGCCAGTGCTAAAACCAGATTGCGCGGACCGGCATCCAGATACCCATAAAGATCATCATCACGTTTTCGGTCAGCGAAATAAATCCCAGCGGCACCGAGCTGTCACCGCCCACGCAGGCGCATTTCAGCTCTCGCTTGTCGATATAGACCGCCTTGAACACGCTCACAGTCCCGACCGTGCCAATGAGCAAGGCTACCGGCGCGGAAATCCAAAGCAGCGCGCCGGCGGTCATCAAAACACCTGCCAGCGCCTCGCCGAACGGATAGATCTTGCCGTACCTGACCCATTTGCGCGCAAAGAGATCGTAGTTCAGGAACATTGTCGAAAAACTCTCGACGTCCTGCAATTTCTGGATCGCCAGAATGGCCATGGAGATCGAGATGAACCATTCGAATGCGCGCAGGGTAATGACCGAGTCATATTGGTGCCAGGACAAACCCAGGGCCAATAGCGCTGCCACCGCGAAGATCGCGATAACCGGCTGATAGGTCGTGTCGCTTTGCTCTGCCGGTGGCGGATCAAGATCGAAATAGACACGTAATCCCTCATAGCCGCCAATCCGTTCATCACCGATGAAGGTTTGCGGCGTGGTCTCGACACCGTGCTGTTTCATGAGAGCATCGGTCTCTTCGCGGGTTTCTAGTGGGTGGTCCTCCACCCCGAAGCCCTGCCGCTCCAGCAGGTCTTTTGACTTAAGGCCATAGGGGCAAAGGTGCCCGGGCATGACCATGCGACAAAGCTTTGCGGTTTGCGCATTTGTGTCGCGACGCATAGGAAAGCTCCTTTATTCGCCGCAGTTAAACAGACCACGGAAACCCGCCGCGTAGTCGGCTCCCGCGCTGACGAGCAGGTCCGTAAGATCAACGTTCGTCGGAACGATTTCGGCGGAAAGTGGTCCTTGCGTGAAGGTGTCCGCATTTTGCGAATCCAGCCGTACCAGATCGCCGCTGATCTTCATCACAGCGAGCGACGCTTCACCATTCTGACCTGTCACCAGAACCGGGGCGCTGTCCGACGTGTAGGCGTAACGGCAATCTCTACCGTCAGGGAAAACGGCAGCAATTTCCTCGCTTGTCAGAAATTCCGGATCGACCTTGGAGACCACTTCGGTCTCAAGCGCCCGGGCGGCATCGACAACTTCGATAGCCGCCTTGGACTCCGTGGCAGACCTTTCGCCATTCTCGCTGATATCGGCGATGAGATAACGCATCTCCGCGATTTCTTTGTCCTGCGCGTAAATGATGTCATCTGCCAGACCGCGCACACGCGGATCGGTGATTTCGGCGTGCGTTGACGTCATGATGGCAATCGAGTGGTGCGGGATCATGGCGCGCGTATATGAACGGTCTTGAACGGTGAACTGGCCGCGCACCAACCAGAGGCTTGCCGCGAAAACTAGGATCGCGCCGACAAAGATGGCGATGTTCGCCTTGGTGTTCTTATACATGGACATCATGAAGGTCAGCATGACCACCGCCATTGTCGCGCCCATCAGGAGAGTCATGTACAGACGGGTCTCCGAAAAGAAGATATGGCCTCAAAGGTAAGTGTTCAGGTACATCAAACCGAACATGATCACGGTCGACGTTCCGATCATCAAAAAAGAATCGTGAGTAGTGCATTTTCATTTGCCTCCATGCAGTCCCTTATTAAAAGAACTACCCTCCAGCGCTGGAGGGTTCCAAAAGCCCGAATTTGCGTAGTTTTAAGGCAACAGAGGCACTTCATTTGCCCCGGTTCACGGCTTCTTTTCTTTGCCCTCGAAGCGCACAGGATTTCCATGGGCCGAAGGAGAGCCGCCATGCATAGTTTAACACGACGAGAATTGATTTTAGCCGGAGCGATGGGTTGCTTTCTGCCCACAACTGCCTGGGCCCACAAAGTCAAATTGCCTGAACAATTTGAACCGCAACTGGTGAACACCAGTCGCGGTGATTGGGTCGCAGGGGATGTCCACGTCGTTCCTGACGATTTTTTCCTCTATTTCATGCTCGAGGACGGCATGGCGATCCGTTACGGGGTTGGGGTCGGGCGCAAAGGCTTGTACGAGCCCGGAGAGTTCACCGTGGCGCGTAAAGCTGAATGGCCATGGTGGCGACCGACGAACGCCATGATCCGGCGCGAGCCACACAAATACGCCAAGTTCAAAAATGGTTTGAAAGGCGGGCCAAACAACCCACTCGGTGCCCGTGCGCTGTATCTCTATGATGATGAAGGGCGCGATACTTACCTTCGCATTCATGGAACGAATGCGCCGGAAACAATTGGATCGGCTGTCTCAAATGGATGCGCCCGGTTGACGAATGAACATGTCAAGGATCTCTATGATCGCGTTGAAATCGGCGCCCGCGTCTTCCTGTATCCCAAAGTGACAACGGCGTGAGGGCGGCACTGTCTCCTTGAATTCACCCCTTCGAAAATGGCAAGCGCTGTTCACATGGTAGATGTCTGCCAATCTTTGGTGAGGTAACGAATTGCTACTGACACGGAGGTCTTTCCTTGGCGGGATTACCGGTGCGCTGGCTGGCACCCGATTGCCTGCAGCGACACCCGAATTGATCCTCGCACCGCAAACGATTACGGCACGCTTGGCTGGGAACGACGTGCCCATGTTGGGCTTCAATGGCAGTCTGCCAGGCCCGGAAATCAGAGTGTCACAAGGGCAGACCGCCAGAATAACCCTCGACAACCGATTGGAGGAGGGCGCTCTTGTTCATTGGCACGGCTTGCGGGTTCCAAATCGGATGGATGGTGTCAACGTTCTCACTCAGGATGTGGTCATCCCGGGCGACTCGTACCGTTATCAATTTGCCGTCCCGGATGCCGGCACATATTGGTATCACTCGCATTACCTGTCTTATGATCAGGTCAGCCGCGGCCTTTTCGGTGCATTCATCGTCGAGGAGCAAAATGCGCCGACTGTCGACCATGACATCGTTGTTCAATTCTTCGATGTCTTGCTGGATCATTCCGGGCAGTACGACGAAGCGTTCGACCCGGCCCAATTCGCGACCGAGGGCCGTATCGGAAATATGGTTGCGGCGTTTGTTTCCAGTGGACCCGGCAATACTGTAAAGCGGGGCGACCGCCTTCGGCTGCGTCTCATAAATCCCTCTATCGACAGGGTGTACCGTGTCGACTTAGATGGTCTAGCAGGCAAGATCGTTGCACTGGATGGCATGCCTCTGGCGCATCCGCGGAAGCTCGAACCAATCCTCCTTGCTCCGGGGCAAAGATGCGATGTGATCGGTGATGCAACCGGTCCGATTCGGTTCAAGGACAGCTTTGGCGAGCGGACGCTAAGCCTTGGCGAAATCACAGTTTCCGGTTCCCACGAACCTTCGAAATCGCCCATCACCGCGTTGCCCTCCAACCGAATGCCCACCCCGCAAGACCCCGGCCAAACCGCGGAGCTGGTGCTCCAGGGAGGTGCGGGAAGCGCGTCCCACAGCGGCACGGGAACATGGGCGCTCAATGGCGTATCCGGACTGCCTCGAACCCCATTCCTATCTGTCGCGCAGGGGACGACCGCGCGCGTTTCAATCCGCAACGAAACGGGGTTTCCACACGTCATGCATCTGCATGGCCACCATTTCTGGGAACTCGATGAGGCCGGTAAAACCGGTCCATATCGAGACTCGACCTATCTGGATATCGGCGAGACGCGGGATATTCTCGTCGTTCTGGACAATCCGGGATCCTGGATGCTGCACTGCCATATGTTGAGCCACCAAGCGGACGGTATGGCCACGTGGATCAGAGTCGGCTGAGGGTCGAGACGGATACATACCGTTACAAATTTCTGAATGATAACTGGCCTTCTGCCGTTTACGTAGCATAGCACGCGAAGAAACACGTCCATCTATTGCCAACAGGAGCGTTCATTGACCCTGACACCAAAGTCTATTGGCATGATTGCGGCGACAGGATCAGCTGGCTTGCTGTTTGGGGCCTTCGTTTTCCAGGCTCTTGGCTACGCGCCGTGCGCAATGTGCATCTGGCAACGCTACCCACACGCCATCGCCATCGGAATGGGCGCTCTGTTGCTCTTCGCGCTTCCGGTCCTGCAGATCCTGACCGTTGGCGCCCTATCGGCATTAAGCACATCTGCGTTGGGGGTTTTTCATACCGGTGTTGAGCGCGGCTGGTGGGAGGGACCGACTTCTTGCACGGGATCCGGCCTCGATCTTTCTCAAATGTCGGCATCGGAATTGCTGCCCTCCGCCAGTTCAAGTTCTTCGACCCTAGTTATGTGCGATGAGGTTGTCTGGGAATTTCTGACGCTGTCCATGGCCAGTTGGAACGCGATTTTGAGCGCTGTCCTTGCCTGCTTGTGGCTGGTTGCAATCGCGAAGAACCAGAGGGGCCGGTTGCTTGAAATCGCGGAAGTTTCTTAATTCGGCTTGCAATCAACAAAAAAGAGGGCTTCGCTCCATGGTTACCAGACGACACTTCCTTGCACTCTCCGGTTCGCTGTTTTCAGCGACTCTGAGTTCACCTGTGTTAGCAAAGACCTGGCCGACAAAAGCCGAAAAAGCGGCGTGGGATGCGCAGGTCACGCCCGACAACTATGACCCGGCAACAACCAACCCTTGGGGGCTGCATCCTAGGCTGCTGCCGCAACGCGTATTGGCGAACGAAGGTTTGCGCCCAGGTGACATTCACGTCGATGCAATCGCGCGCTATCTGTACCATATCGAGGAGGGTGGCACCGCGATGCGATACGGGGTCGCGATTGCCAAGGGGGATCTCTATGAACCCGGCACATATACGATCCGTCGAAAGGTTGAATGGCCACACTGGACGCCCACACAGTCGATGATCGAACGCGACCCGGAGGCTTACGAACGGTTTGCCGATGGTATGGAGCCCGGCCCCGGCAATGCCTTGGGCAGCCGGGCTTTGTATCTATTCGTCGGAGATCGGGATACATATCTTCGAATTCACGGAACACCGAGCCCTCGTAGCATTGGTGGCCGTGCCAGTTCGGGATGCGTGCGCATGGTGATGGCCCACATCAATGATCTCTATCCGAATGTCGCTGTCGGATCGACGGCGTTCCTCTACTCGGCAGAGGACAGCGTTACCGCTCGAAGCTAAGCTATCCGTCGGGACGTGTATCTTGGGATCACGCGGTCAGTACTGCGGCGTACAGATGCATATCCTAGCGAATTAAATGACGAACACTTACGGTTGTGTCGCAAGTGACTTTTCGAACTGTGCGATCGCTACGGATTTGTCATCCTCGTCGTTCTCGTAAAGCTTTCTGGTTCGCACGCCCGGCAACTTGCCAAAATCCGCCATCAGGCGCTTAGGAAAAAATGTGCGACCGATAGTTTCAAACCCCGGTAGTTGTCTGAGTACTGCGGAGGTACTGGCACTACAATACCCGGAGGCAGCCGGACCGCTGGCAATTGCAAGGCGCAAAGCCTTTTCCGCGACTTCGGGGGACACATCGATCTCTTGTATGACGACATGGTAGGTCTCCCGAGCATGAGCCCGCGCATAGAAATCGGCCACTTGTGGAGTAATGCCATAAAGCACATCCCCGCGTTCCGGTACTGCGCTCAATCGGACAGTTCCTGCCGGATCGAAGACAACACGCTGCGACCCATTGATCATGAGGCTGGTATGCGCACCCGCCCCGGACCTGTTGTTGATCATCGTGTACAGCGTCAACGCGGTCGGTCCATCGTGACGGTAGGACGCACTACTGATGACTTCGGTCGAAGCATCAGGGCGCATGTCCTTTCCTGCACCGCACCCCGCTAAAATAACCAAGGTTAAAATTGAGAAAATGCGATAGGAATTGCGCACCTTGCGGCCTCCTGCCATGAGCTGAATGACAAAATCTTCGGGAACATCTGGGCCTCCACCACTCTCGACATCAACGCTTCCGGATTTCACTTCCACCGAAACATGGGTTCGGTGTCAGCCAATACACGTCTCCTCGATAGATATTTTGGATATCGCATGTCTTTGATTAAGAGTAGCACTCGCCCCGAATTGATTTGTCGCAATTTGTAACAGATCCCGTCTTTGTGACTTGGCGATACAAAACACCGACCCCCGTGGCATTCCGCATCTTCGGTTGCCTCCCATATGGTGGGTATTGCAACACTGAAACGAGGTGATCGAAATGAAACGCAACGCTTTACTCGCTGCATTGACCCTGGCTGCAACCGCCTTTGGTGGCGCCGCCTTGGCGGATGCCAACCATGGGCACGGTGGGCCATCTGGTTCCCAAGGTGGGGCAGGCATGATGCAGAATAGCGGCCCGGGCATGATGGGGAACATGGGCGGAATGATGGACATGATGATGCGCATGCACGGAAACATGATGGGCGGCGGCATGATGCAAATGTTCGACACTGATGCAGACGGCACTACCACGCCGGCAGAGATGCGTACGCAGCTTCAGGCCAAGCTTTCCGAGTATGACAGCGATGGGGATAGAAACCTCTCGATTACCGAGTTTGAAGCTCTCCACAGTGCGATGATCCGCGAAATGATGGTGGATCGTTTCCAACTCCTCGATGCCGATGGCGACGGCGCGGTGACGCCGGAAGAGATGGCCGCCCCTGCCGATAGGATGGAGCGGATGCAGATGATGCGCTCGAACATGGCAGATGCACCTGCGCGGCCCGGCAACGGAGTGGGCATGGGCGACGGCTCCATGATGAAGGACAACTGAGTGGTTCGGTGCCGGTTATTTCGCCGGCACCCGCCATCAATACGCCAAAGCCAAAAGCGGCCGGGGACATTGAACCGAAATGCGACCTGAACCGTTTGACCTGAGTAAGTCAACTAATGGCAAAACAGAGAGGAGGACACTCATGTCCTATACCTATGATCGCGTCATGAAAGACACCCATATCGACGATGCAGAGATGCGTGTTCGGGAGGCCTTGGCGAACAAGGGCTTCGGCGTTTTGACTGAGATCGACGTCAAAGCGACGATGAAAAAGAAACTTGATGCGGACATGCCGCCTTACCGCATCCTGGGGGCCTGTAATCCGGGCATGGCGCACAAAGCCATCGAGATCGAGCCTCGCATAGGTGCGATGCTTCCCTGCAATGTCATCTTGCGCCAGGTGGATGCCGGTACCGAGATCAGCGCTGTCGATCCAGTCGCTTCGATGCAGGCGGTGCAGAACCAAGACCTGGACGCGGTCGCCGGCGCAGTCCGCGATCTCCTTCGGGACGCTCTCGACGCCGCGTGATGGCGGGACGGGCGTTGGATGTCCGTCGCGGATTGAGCGTCTTTCGCGGTGCTCGATCAGGCCATCTGATCCCCACGTAAATTATTGATGAGGAACTCACCCAGTGCTGCCAGCAGGATTGCCATTTCCGGATATTGGAGCCGACCTTCTATCCATCGAAATCGGGGGGTTCACATTCGCACTCCGCTGGTACGCGCTAGCCTATATTTTCGGTATCTTGATTGGCTGGCGTATTTGTTTGAGAGCCGTAAGCCGTCCAGCGCTCTGGACATCAGCTGGACCGCCGCTTGACCGGACGCAGACCGAAGATCTTCTGACTTGGGTCGTCATCGGCGTGATTGCTGGTGGCCGCCTAGGCTTTGTGCTGTTCTACCAACCCGCATATTATCTCGCCAATCCCTTGGAAATTCTGATGGTCTGGCAAGGTGGCATGTCTTTCCATGGTGGGTTCGCAGGCGTTGTCATCGCAGCCTTGTTGTTTTGCCATCGACAGAACGCGTCAATTCTTAGCACAGGCGACTTGCTGGCTTTAGCAACGCCGCCAGGCTTGTTTCTTGGGAGGCTGGCGAACTTCACCAACAATGAACTGTGGGGGCGGCCGACGGACGTTCCCTGGGCGGTGATCTTTCCCGGCGAAGTCGCGCAGGCCTGCCCAGGGGTTAGCGGCCTCTGCGCCCGACACCCGTCACAGCTATACGAGGCGCTACTGGAGGGGCTCATTCTTGGAATACTGCTCATTTATCTCGCATGGGGCCGAGGCTGGTTGAAGACGCCCGGTGCATCGACCGGCGTTTTTCTGACCGGCTATGGTCTTGTCCGTAGTTTTGTCGAGATGTTCCGGCAACCGGACCAGCAGTTTGTGACGACAGACAACCCTATTGGCCATGCGGTCCACTTTGGTGAGTGGGGTTTCACGATGGGCCAGTTGCTGTCCATGCCAATGATGCTGGTCGGGCTGGGCTTGATCGTGTTTGCCGCGCGGGATCGGAGTCGAAAGGCGCCACCCCGCAAGGCCTCAGTCTAACCCCATCCTGTTATCTCTTGACCTTCCAGTCGCTGGAGACCTTAGGCAAGAGCACAAATCTCGGAAAGGACCGCAAGATGAACACTCCCGACCGTACTGAAACTGCAGCAGCTTCTTTAGAGTACGTTTGCCCAATGCATCTTGAGGTGCGGCAGGGACAGCCCGGAAACTGCCCGAAATGTGGGATGCACCTCGTGCCGGCGTCAGAGCTTGAATCCAATTCCGCACATAGCCCGCACGAACAACACACCAGTTCCATACCTGCGGATAGTCGATACGATGTTGTTCCGAGAGAGCATGAAGGTCCTGTCTATACCTGCCCAATGCACCCCGAGGTACGACAGCCTGACCCGGGCGCGTGCCCGATCTGTGGCATGGGATTGGAACTGGAGTCAGGCTTACCCGGAGATGACGGCCCAAATCCTGAGCTGGTGGATTTTACCCGTCGCTTCTGGGTCGGCACAGTCCTGACTATCCCGCTCCTTATCCTCACGATGGGCCCTTTCTTGGGCTTCCCCGCTGTCCGGACGTTTCTTGGCGAGAGCACGACACAATGGATCGAGTTGATCTTGGCAACACCCGTGGTCTTGTGGTGCGGCTGGCCGTTTCTGGAACGCGGGTGGATTTCGTTCCGCACGTTGAACCTCAACATGTTCTCCTTGATCGGTATGGGCGTTCTTGCCGCTTGGCTCTTCAGCGTCGTTGCGGTGCTCGCTCCGGATATATTTCCCGACGGGTTCCGAGACGCCGAAGGCCACGTCGGCGTCTATTTTGAAGCTGCGGCAGTGATTGTCACGCTGGTGCTGCTCGGTCAGGTGATGGAACTGCGAGCGCGAGAAGGTACCGGAGAAGCGATCCGAGCATTGCTCGATATGGCCGCCAAGACGGCGAAGGTCATCCGATCGGACGGAAGCGAAGAGGAAATTTCTCTGGAAGATGTTCAGGTCGGCGACAGGTTACGTGTGCGCCCAGGCGACAAGGTGCCGGTTGATGGCGTGGTTCTAGACGGTCGGTCATCGATCGATGAAAGCATGATCTCTGGTGAGCCCGTGCCGGTCGAAAAGGTAGAAGGTGATCCTGTCACCGGTGCGACGATCAATGGCACCGGCAGTCTGGTAATGGAAGCGACCCGCGTAGGCACCGACACCATGTTGAGCCAAATCGTCGAAATGGTGTCGAATGCTCAACGCTCGCGCGCGCCGATCCAGAAATACGCCGACAAGGTCGCGGGCTATTTCGTTCCGGCAGTGATCGCAATCGCAGTGCTGTCTTTCATTGGATGGGCGATCTGGGGTCCAGCTCCGGCACTGTCGTACGCTCTGGTATCTGCGGTTGCGGTACTTATCATCGCCTGCCCCTGTGCGCTTGGGCTTGCGACACCGATGTCGATCATGACGGCGACGGGGCGGGGCGCTCAGGCCGGGGTGCTGATCAAGAACGCCGAGGCGTTGGAGCGGTTCGAGAAGGTCGACACCCTGATTGTCGACAAGACCGGGACGCTGACCGAAGGCAAACCGCGGCTTGTCGCCGTCCTGCCTGAGGCTGCACACGAGGAGAAGGAGATCCTGCGTCTCGCAGCATCGCTCGAGCGCGGATCGGAGCACCCGCTCGCTGACGCCATAGTCAGGGGTGCGGAAGAGCGGGATGTGAAGATGGCCGATGCCGCCGATTTCGAGGCGATCACAGGGAAGGGCGTTAAGGGCGTCGTGGACGGCAAGGCCGTCGCGCTCGGCAATCTGGCGATGGTCCGCGAACTGGGACTTGAGGCAGGTGACCTCACCGCCAAGGCAAATGCCCGCCGCGACGAGGGCGAAACGGTGATGTTCGTGATATTGGATGGCGAGATCGCTGGTCTTGTCGGTGTCGCAGACCCGGTGAAGGTGACCACACCCGCCGCCATCAAAGATCTGCATGAGTTGGGATTCCGCGTCATGATGGCGACCGGCGACAACGAACGCACAGCCAAGGCCATCGGCGCTCGGCTCGGCATCGATGAAATCCGGGCCGACGTATTGCCGGAGGACAAGGCGCGGATCATCAAGGAATTGCAGGAGGAAGGTCACAAGGTCGCCATGGCCGGGGATGGCGTAAACGACGCTCCCGCTCTTGCGCAGGCAGATGTCGGCATTGCCATGGGAACGGGCGCCGATGTTGCCATCGAAAGCGCAGGCGTGACACTGGTGAAAGGCGATCTTGACGGCATTGTACGTGCTCGAAGACTGGCCCGGGCGACCATGCGAAATATCCGCCAGAACCTCTTTTTCGCAATGGTGTACAACGCCTCTGGCGTGCCAGTCGCGGCCGGAGTTCTGTTTCCCTTCTTTGGCATCCTGATCAGCCCGATGTTTGCCGCTTTCGCGATGAGCGCCTCATCGATTTCAGTGGTGCTGAACTCGTTGCGACTACGCCGCGTTCGCATCAACGAAGCCGACGTCAAGTCGGCATGAACCGATAGAATAGCGGAGCCTTTTATGCCCAGCAGAGAAGACATTTACCGCGAAGGCTCGATTTCGTTGGGCGGGGCCATCGCGATGGGGACAGGTGTGATGATTGGCGCGGGCATCTTTGCGTTGACCGGTCAGATCGCACAGCTTGCCGGTCCGCTCTTTCCGCTCGCCTTCATCGCCGGCGCGATTGTTACAAGCTTCAGCGCATACAGCTACATTCGGATGTCCAACAAATGGCCGTCCTCGGGTGGCATCGCCATGATCCTGCAAAAATGCTACGGATCCGGCGCGGTTGCCGCCGGGGCCGCGCTGTTGATGGCACTCAGCATGGTGATCGCGGAAAGCCTCGTCGCCCGAACTTTCGCCACTTATGTGCTGCGTCCCTACGACATCGAAGGCGGGCCGCTTGTTCCTGTCCTCGCCGTCGGTGTCATCGCTTTTGCCTATATCGTGAATATTTCAGGCAACCGGTCGGTTGGGCTGTTCTCGCTGATCATGGCAGCGATCAAGATCGGCGGCATCGCGCTTTTCGGCATTGCTGCATTGTGGTCCAGCGGCTTTCAATTTGCCGCGGCCAGCGAGACGACGCAATCCTACGGCATTATTGGGTTTATCGCATCCATGGCGCTGGCCATCCTTGCGTTCAAAGGGTTCACAACGATCACGAACAGCGGGGCTGAAATCACCGAACCCAACCGCAATGTGGGTCGGGCGATCATGTTTTCGATTGGGATCTGTGTCGTCGTTTACCTGTTGGTCGCCTTCGGGGTAGGTTCGAGCCTGACCATTGATGAGATCATCAACGCGCGTGACTATTCGCTGGCCCAAGCGGCACAGCCCGCCCTGGGGCAAACCGGCTTCATCCTGACCGTGATCCTTGCTGCGGTCGCCACTGCCTCCGGCGTCTTGGCGAGTGTGTTCGCAGTTTCGCGGATGCTGGCAATGCTAACTGACATGGACATGATCCCGCACAGCCACTTTGGCATGTCCGGTCCAATCCAACGCCACACGCTCGTATATACCGTTGTTGTTGCCTCAACCTTGGCGGTGCTCTTTGATCTGGGCCGGATCGCGTCTCTCGGTGCTTTCTTTTACCTTGTTATGGACATGATCATCCATTGGGGCGTGTTTCGTTACCGCCGTAAGGAGATCGGTGCCTCGGGCCCTGTGCTTCTGACAGCCTTGGCACTCGATGCGATCGTTCTCGCCGCTTTCACCGTGATGAAACTTCGAAGCGACCCCATGATCGTGCTCTACGCTGTCGTGGGTATGATCGCGATTTTCGCGTTTGAACGAATTTACCTCTCGAAGTGGGTGGGCGGGGAGCCATCTCACAGCCACGGGGCTTAGGGGTGCCCCGATCTAGTTCAGTAGAGATGCGATGCCCTGCGCGCCGATAGTGATCAACCCGACCGATAGTGCAAACGCGAATAGCGAGAGGAGCAGAAAAGCCGTGTTCTTTGGCATTGATCGAACAAACGGTTCAAGCAATTTCGATTGCTGAAACGCCGAGCCATAGAGGGCCAGCGCGCTGATCATGGTCGCATAGAGATAGACGCCAGAGATGTTCTCAAAGAATGCCGAACGCGCGAGCGTGGGGGCGACCACCGAGAGGGCCGTGGCGCGGCTACCGCCGAATGATCCGAACCAGTCCGCAGACAGAACGTAGATCAGCGCGTGCATGCTGGGAAACAGAACGACTCTTACGGCAATGTCCACCGGCACGAGGAGTGCCGTATCTCGTTGGTCTGCGGTTGGCTTCCGTGTCACCGCGAAAAGAAATAAGCTGACATAGTTCACGGCAAAAACCACTGGAAGGCCATTTGTCACGACCTGCCTCAGAAACCGTGTGAGTGCCGGGCCCCCAGCGGCCAGCGCAGGGGCAAAGCCCGGCGTTAGAGCGATGTAGAGAAAGAGCACCGGCATCAACGCGGCAACACTGAGCAGCAGGACATTCCTCACGAAACGACTACCGGGCATGTCGACGAAGAAAAATCTATTCATTGATTAAGGCTGTCATGTTTCCAATTCGAAAGCGACAGATGATATCCTTGACCTTCCATACTGATCGAGCAGCGGCGGGAAGTGGAAAACCGATTGTTATGTCATGGTCATGAAGTCGATCAGTTGGCCCGTTCGACACAAATCGGATTCCCGCCATTCGTCCTGAGCGGCAAGAGAGTTGTCTCGACCGGCCCAGCATGCAAGTACCAGTAGCAGTTATCCTCTTCGCGCAAACGCGCTGTAGACAGATCTTGGCTTGGAGCCGCAAGCGCTGCAACTTCTTCCGAAAGCGGATACGTCATCGATCCGCCAGGGGTTGAGGAGGTATTCGTGCAGGCCCCCAGCGCCAGTGCGATTGGAACAAACGCCGCGTGTAGCTTGTGCATGGATCGAATACCCTAATCGGTTATTGAGATAAGGTCTGTATCGCATGCGCCGCCAATGTTAGCAATGAGGCCCACTATCACGCCGATTTTGCATTCTAAGCAGCTTCATACGTAGCTCGCGTTGCTGAATTGAAAGGTACTTCGGCGGTGCAAGATATTAGTTGATGCGGAACAGCGGTCGGCGCAGCACCGACCTTGAGCGGTCCCGTGGATTTAGATATTTAACATAAACTTCATTACGAGATTTTCAGCGCGTTTTTGGGCAAGTTCAGTTGCGGGTTGGAAACTCTACCTCACCCCATTGCGCCGTTTTTGCAGAGCCGCAACGCTTGCATCGAAGTCCAGCCTTCCTGCCTTGGCTCGACGGATCAGTTCGCGCATCAAACCGCCAGGATTGCGAACAGGGTAGCTCGGGTGATCTCGCTGCGCATCAACCAATAGTAGGCAGAAAGCCAACCCGTGGTCGCCCAAGGTGCTCTGGCCCTCGTGCCAAACTGAAGCATGGATATCGAGCATCGGCAGCAACGCCCAGGCAGCCTCGATGATGTCGCGCTCTTTGAGAGGTCGGTTCTGATCTCGGCTCGCGTCAAGCATCATGCGTAAGCCGTCGCCGGCAATGCGATATAGATTCTCTGGCGTCAGAGCGGGTGGCGCGGGGCAGGGAATTGATGATGGCGGTTCACTCTGTGCGATTTCCGCGTGTCTTTCAGAGTTATCCACAGCGGGCGGCGTCTCTACAGTTTGAGTTTCTTCTCTGGTGTTTTGTGTAAAGGGCCGGAAGTTTTCCACTGGCTGGTCGGAAGAAAGCCCATGGTTTTCAAGCCAATCTTCAAGGCTGTTGCACAGATCGGAACTGGCCTTCAAATGGGCGTTGAGCCGCTCCAGACCAAGACGGCTTAACGCATCGCTGCGTGGCCATTCATCGAAACTGGCGAGAATCTTGACGATCTCAGGATCGTTGATAGCCGAGGAGGGCAGGGCGGCGATGCACCGTTTCATGTGACGCAAACGAAGGGACCGAAGATCCTTCAAAGCGCGCAAATGCCTCCGTTCCGCACGGAGCCGATCGCGAAGGGCTATGAACTCTTCCAGTCGCGCGATCAGCGGAGTCAGTATCAAGCCTAGGCCAGCGCGACCATAGCGGGCCCCATTCGCCGCGACACGTTTCACGATCAGCCCAAGCTTGGCCAGCGCGGCCTCATCCGTTCGCAACTGGCGCGACGTCTTGCCAAGTTCGACCGCTGCGAGATCTTGCGCGCCAAAAAACACCGGTTCACGATGGGGAGAGGTCCAGTCGGATGCGCGGGTCCGCCCGATGATGTAGTTCAGAACTGCGAGGCGCGCCGGGCGCAGGCCTATATGCGGGGCAACCTCTGAAATTAGCGCCATGACAGCACCTTTGGTCCAGCCTTCCGGCAGGGTGAGATGGGTTTGGATCACGTTCACTGTCTAGTCCTTGTGAATTGGGACAAGGCTGCAACAGGGCACCCGTGTCCCAGCGAGCGACACGTTTTTTCATTGCCTTGACTGTCGGGACTGCTAGAACGAGATCACAGTTTGATTTGATCTGACGGAACGCCAATTCCGTTGTTCTTTGAGCCCCTCGCTTGGTTGCCGCCTTGCGGGGGTTTCTTCTTTTTTATCGTTTGCCTGTGACTGTTTGAGATCAGTAGTTGACTTGTTCGAAGCCATAGGTGCCCTCAAAATCCTCCCAATCGACGAACACAGCACGGACCCAGATATCGGGGCAGTTCTGGCCGTATCGCTCGGCCCCTCGGAAGGCTGGAGGAAGGGCACTTATCGAGCTGTTTTGCCACCGGAATTGGCCGTCTTGATCATACGTGCCACGCCGCACAGAAGCATATCTGTTGCAATCGTCACGGCCCTCCCTCTGACGTGCCGTAACCTGAAAGACATTTATGGAGCGGACGAAATCAAAAGCAGGGTCCGTCACATCGATATCGGCGGCACGCCCGACAGCTTGGGCGAGCTGGAGCGTTTCTCGCTCTCGGGGCAGGGAGACTGCTTGACCAGGATTGAACCCCGCCAACCTGTAGAGGCGCTCAAACGGGTCCGGCGCCTCGAACTCTGCACGCATTGGACAACGCCAGATCTGCAGCGGTGGTTCGACTGGCCAGGGCGTGATCCGGCGGATGAACTCCGCGCGCGCACGGGCACATGGGACCGAAGGCGGCCAACCGCCTGCGAGGCACAGGAGGATCGCACAATCGATCTGGTAGCCTTGTGCGGCGGCAGGGTTGGCAGCAAGCCGTGTAAGCCCGATCGCGATGATCGCGGCAGTTGACAGAAGCCGCCTCATGCCAGAGCGCCGCGGCTAAAGCGTTGTCGTATAATCAATCTTATGTTAATTGTGTCATAATTACTGACATATTTTGCGCGTCGTTTCATTGGAACATCTCCTGGTAAGCGTCAAGCACAAGACGGACTTCGGCCTGCGCGGAAGCTGATGCTGCGGCGAGGCAATTCAGATAGGTTTGTGCCTCATCGAAGTAGGTGTTGAACTCGGCTCTGATGTCATCGCCGTACTCGTTCAGGAGTGCAGGCGAGGCCGCCAGCTCCGGCCGCAACGGCAACACGCAGTCCATCGCCAGCGTCTCGGCGGTTGCTGGGATCGCTAGGGCGATGAATGTGCTACATGCCAGCAACCGCGACATCTGGTGGTCTCCCGACAATCTGGGGGCGAATCGTGTGTCGGACCTATCACCGAAAAAATATTGCAATCAATCAAAAGATATCTATTGACCTTATAAAGTGTTTTTCGCTACGTCGCCGCATATCTTGTGACATGCACTGTTTGAAGCGGTGCAAAAGCAGGTTACTTCCGTAGGAACTTCTTTCCTTCGGAGGCAAAATGGCAGGAACAAAATACCCCGTGATCCTAACATCGCACATGCAAGAGGCGATCGAGGGTGGGGCATGGATCGAGGTGGAATGCATTGAAGCCCCGGAAAAGGGCGGCAATACGCATAGGGGTGGCTGGACGGTTTTCGTCTGCTCCAATGACGGTCAAGGCGGTGTGCACCGGTCGGTCTATGTGACCAACCGGGATCTGAAACCACGCGTCTTCAAGACCGCAGCAGGGCTCATGAGCTTCTGCCTGGAGCTCGACGCAAAGGTATTCAGCTGCCCTCTCCGAGAAGGTGAGAGAGGCACGTGGGAGTTTGAGACGACAAGGTATCCTACCAGCGGCTAGCCTCGTTCTCTGGGGGCTTTCAGGCCCTTCCACTCATGCACAATCCGTTATCGATCTCGATGCTCCAGACCGTGTTGGTCGACTGACCAGTAGCGTTCTCGACTTTGCAAGACCCCAACCCGAGCAAAGCGACGTTGTCGCACGCTCTGAGGTCGTCCCTCTTGATTCACCGCGCCTTTCTCCGCCGCGGGTCCCATCGGGCCGCCCTGCGATCGAGACTATGATCCTTGATGTGGGGTCGGTCTACGTGGACCACCCGGCCCTGCGGAGGGCCGGGATGTCCTCGCGCGATTGGCTCGCATTCTTTCGCGCCAACATCGCTATCGAAAGCGCATTTGATCCAAGCGCGCGATCGCATGTTGGCGCAATCGGGCTTGGGCAGTTGATGCCGGACACTGCACGCGTGCTTGGCGTCGATCCGCATGATCCTGAGCAAAACCTGCATGGATCCGCCCGCTACTTGCTGACACAACTTGATCGTTTCGGCACGCCGCAGCTTGCGCTCGCGGCCTACAACGCCGGCCCCGAAGCCGTGGCGCGCCATGGCGGGATTCCCCCCTACCGCGAAACCCAAGGCCATGTCCGCAAGGTCATGGCCGTCTATGCCCAATCCATCGGAGACCAGATATGAAACGCATCGACTATACCCGGGCGGCATTGGCCGCGTTGCTGATAGTAGCCGCAGCCCCGGCGCTCGCACAAGACCTTAGCCCGGTCTCTGACATGATCGACAACATCATCGACGCGGTGACGGGTCCGATCGGTCGTGGCCTCGGTGTGCTCGCTCTCGTGGGATCGGGTGTCATGATGTTTTTCGGGCGCCTCAACTGGCCGATCTTCGTCGCCGTGTTTGTCGGCGTGGTGCTGATCTTTTCGGCCGAGACCATCATCGACGGCTTTGCGGCTCCTTGATCTGACCGACCGCAGAGACCTCCATGCGCGACACACCACTCTTTCTGGGGCTGACCAAGCCGCCACGGATATTCGGTCTCCCGATCGGATATTTTGTGGCGCTGGTCTTCGCATCCGTGATCCCTTTCATTCTGGTTGACGACATGCGGTTCCTGCTGGTTTTCCTCGCGGGCTACCCACCGCTTTGGCTGGTCGCAGACCGCAATCCACATCTGTTTCAGATTTTGAACGTGGTGATGTCGCGCACCCCGCGAACGAGTGTGCGATCCTGTAATGGGGGCGATCTCTATGTCGCGTGAGTTTCGGGGGTTAATTGCCAGCAGCGCTGTTCGGGATGCACTTGGGGACAAGGTTTTGAAAGCCGAGCGTCTTGGGCGGCACCTACCTTACATTGCTGCGGTGCGAGACAATGTCATCCTGACGCGGCAGGGTGATCTGATGGCGTCGGTCACGCTTGGCGGGATCGACAGCTTCACCAGCGATGACGCCCGGATCGATGAGATCAGTGAAGGCTTTGCCCGGATCGTCAGTCAGTTGGGCGAGCGTTTCGGTTTCCACATCAACAAGGTATCACGCCCGGATGTCGCGGACCTTGCTGCGCCTGACGGTATGCCTTTTGCAAATGCGGTAGACGCGGCGTGGCAGAGAAGCCTGCGCGCACGTGACCTGAAAGCCCGCACCTTGATGCTGACAGTATTGATGCGTCCGTCGATGCCGCAGGCATTCTCGAAGGTTCTGGGCGCCCTTGGCGGCGGCCGCGATTTCCAGAAAGACATCGATACGCGAATTGTTGCCCTGGAGGAGGCCATGACGCTGCTCATGGCGATGTATTCCGACGCAGGTGCAGCGCGCCTGACAGTCTCGAGCGGGGACTGGCTTGCAGTGTTGGCCGCGGTTCACGGACAGAGCTACGGCAAAATCATCGCGGCCCCCGGGCAACTGTTGGCTGACACGATGAGCAATTTCGACGTCAGCTTTCAAGGCAAAACCATGCGGCTGGAAAGCGGCGACAGCGCACGATACGGCGCGATTTTCGGGATAAAATCCTATCCCAGTCGCACCTGGCCAACCATGCTTGACGCGTTGGAACTGCCCTATGACATCACGATCACCAACTCTTTCACGCCGCGGCGCGCCAATGAGATGGTTGAGCGCATTCAACGCACCTTTCGCCAGCGGGGTGCCTCCGAGGATGCTGGTGTCAGCCTGACAGAGCAATTGATCGAAGCCGCCGACGCCGTGGCATCCGGCCGGTCGACCTTTGGGACACATCACGCCTCCGTGCAGGTTTTCTGTGACAGCGCCGAGGAACTGGAACAGGCAGCTTCCGAGATCTGGCGGGCAGGGCAAGAGACCGGTGCCGTTCTGGTCCGGGAATCCTGGGCCGCAAAGGCACTCTATTTCGCGCAAGCGCCCGGAAACTGGGCCTACCGGATCCGTGACGGGATCGTTTCGTCGCACAATTTCGCGGAACTGGCGGCCTTTCACAAGACACGGCCAGGGCGTGGACCTGAGGCCAGCCCATGGGGCAAGACGATCACGGCCTTCCCGACCGTGACCTCCAGCCTCTACCGGTTCAACTTTCACGAAGCGGGGCGCCGGACCGATGAACCAAGCGTCGGGCACACGCTTGTACTGGGCCGCACCGGGTCCGGCAAGACACTCGGCACGGCTTTTCTCATGGCACAGGCCCGAAGAGTGGGTGCGCGAGTCATCGTTTTCGACAAGGATCAGGGGTTGGAGATGGCGATCCGCGCTTTGGGTGGCAGCTACAGCGAAATCAAGGTGGGCCAGCCCACCGGCTTTAACCCGATGACCACGGAGACCGATGCGCGGGGGGCCGCCTGGCTGACAGATTGGCTCGGCGACATTCTGGCCCGTCACCGTCCACTCGAAACGGTCCAGACTGTCGCGCTGAACGAGGCGGTTCGTCAGATCGCCGCCGCGGAGCCGGGCCTCAGAACCTTCGACGGTTTGGCAAGTCTCGTGGCATCTACCGATGATGACGGCGACCTGGTGTCCCGCGTGCGGGAATGGACAGAAGCCGGCCGGTACGGTTGGCTTTTCTCAAGGCCCAGTACCCAGTCGATTGCCATTGGCGAGGATGTCCTTGGTCTCGATATGACCGAACTTCTGGACCAGGACGCAGAACGCTCCGCCCTGCTCGCCTATCTCTTCCGCCGTATCGAGCGCGTGATCGAGGATCGCAGACCAACGATCATTGTGATCGACGAGGCGTGGAAGATGTTGGCTGACGATATCTTCGTCAAGCGCCTCCATGACTGGCTGGTTACCATGCGCAAGCGCAACTGCGTGGTGATGATGTTGACCCAGACACCGGGCCATCTGGACCAAAGTTCGGTCGGCCAGATCATCGCGGAAAGTGTGGCAACCCAGATCCTGTTTCCCAACCCACGGGCAAATCCGGAGGATTACAGCATCCTGCGCCTGAACGCGCGCGAGGCGGATTTTCTTTCCAGCCCGACAGCCGGGTTGCGGCTGGCATTGATCCGTTCTGGCGCCGACAGCGTGTTCGTCAATACCGATCTCGCAGGCTTGGGCGGTCTGGTTACTGTTCTTGGTGGCGGCAAGACCGGCGAGGAAAAGGCGCCTGCCAATTGGCGCAAGAAAGAAGAATTCTGGAAGGACATGATGTGAAAGCACGATTTTTTCTGTTGGTCGCCATGACGGTCCTGAGCGCTTGCGAAGGTGCATCAACAGGCGTGCGATCGCCCTGTTTTGAACGGCCCGCGATGGCGTTCTCGGCCCCTGCTCCCGATCTTGTTTCACGGAATGCGCATTGTGATTTCCAGAGCTTCTAGAATGGCGATTCCGTTGGCCTTGGGTCTTGGCTCGCTTGCCTCCGCGCAGGGCGTGCCAGTGATCGATGGCTCCAACCTTGCCCGCGCTGTGTCGCGCGTCGAAGAGCTCGCACGCGACGCCTTGCGGCAGGGCCAGAAGCGCGACGCCCGCCAGGATCAAGCGGACATCTATCAAGAGCAGCTTGAAGCCTACGAACGTTTCCTTGCGGAGACCACCGGTGTCACCGACCTGAGTGGGTTCGAGGCTGGTGGGCCCGGCTGGGCGAGCGCTGCAGAGACTTACCCAGCCCAGGAAGATCATCCTGATGCCGATCGCCTCTTCGGTGAGCCAAGCGACGTGGAGCGCATGATCATCACGGTGGCGCGGCGCTATGAGGGTCATCCCGGTGTTGCGGCCGCCGGTCTGACGCCACTGACATGGCGTATCCTGTTTCAGTCACTGATCAAGCAGGAAAGTCGTTTCAACAATGCAGCCGTCTCCCACGTGGGTGCGCGCGGTTTTTGCCAGCTGATGCCGGGCACAGCATCGGATCTCGGTGTGAACCCGTATGATCCTTGGGAAAACCTGGACGGTGGCGCACGCTACATTCTCACGCAACTGAACCGCTTCGGTCGGATCGATCACGCTCTGGCGGCCTATAATGCAGGTCCTGGCCGTGTTCTCGAGTATGGTGGTGTGCCTCCTTTCGAGGAAACCCAGACCTACGTCCGGCGCATCAACGGCTATTACAACGACTATCTTGGCACCATCACCGGCGTCGACATGACGGGGTCACTGGCGGGCTTCGATGGTGCCTCGGCCGCCTGGGGCAACTGGGCGGATGCCTCGGTCGGCTATGGCGCCTACATGGGCACCCAGATCGATCAGGCCATGACGAGGATCGCGGCGCTTTTGCGTGAAGATCCGCCCCGTAACGCAAAAGAGGCGCTGGACCGCTCCACCTATATGCTTGCTGAACGGGCGCGGCTCATGGCGCTGACGCTGCGTCTGCGCGCGGCCCACGTGAAAGTCGAAGCGGCACAAGGTTTGACCGAGGCCGCCGATCACCTGGAGCAATCCACTTTCTGGAGGTATTCCGATGAGGGCTGACACCCGCATTGCCGCAATTATTGTCGCGGGCACGCTCATGGCGGCACACCCGCCCCCTGCCTTCGCTCAGGGTGTGCCCGTGATCGATGGATCGAACCTCGCGCAGAATATCGAGCAGCTGCAGGCCGCGCTGCGCGATGCGGAAAACCAGCTCCAGCAAATCGAGGAATTGCGCACCCAGATCGAGCGCCTCACTGACATTCAGGGCCTTCTTGATGACGTCCTGGGTTCAATTACCGGCCTGAATGAAATCGCAACCCTCTACAATGAAGTGGAGGACCTGCGTGCCCGCGCCCAGAAGATCACCGATCTATCGGGTTTCATGGACAGCCTGTCACTCGGGGATTTTGACAGCCTGCTGGACGATCTGCTCGATGGCGACGTCACCATGGGTGAGCGCCGCGCCGCAGATGCCATGCGCGAGACCATGGCCAGTGCGGGGTTCACCTCGGAAAAGCTCACCGAGCTGAACGACGCCGGGAACCCGCAAGGCGCTGCCATAGCCGATCTGGCGGCTGCCAATGCCATGGTTATCGGGCAAGCCCAAATTTCCTACGAGGAAGCCGCCCAGAGCATCGAGCGTATCGATGGGCTGGTGGAAGCGATTGGCGATCAGGAAACGCTCAAGGAATCGATCGATCTCAACACGCGTATGGCCGCGGAGACGAATTACATGCTGGGCCAGATGTGGCGCCTGAATGCCGCCCAAGGCTTGGCGCAAGGTCAAAACGGCATTGATTTCGCGGCCGAGCAGGCCCGCACACGCTCCTTCTTTGATTTCTCCGGCGCCGAGGACTGACCCTTGAATACATCACTCAAAGCACTTGCAGTTTTCATCGCCCTGGCAGGCAGTGCTTGGGCGGAAGACTTGCAAGACCTGCCCGACGATACGTTGCTCGGGGAGGTCGTCACTGCCACCGAAAATGGGGAGGAAGAACGCCTCCTCGATCTCATGCGCGAGGTACAGGCAAGAGGGCTCTTGATGTTCCCGAAGCCGCAAACCTGCACCTTCAGCTATCCGGACACTGAGTTTTTCGGCAACGAGATTTTCCGTGGAGCGGTTCGATGGGGCTTCGGCACCGACCTGAGAGAGCTTGCAATGTCGCAGGGCTTCTGCGGCTGCATCTATGATCTCGGGTCGCTCGATGCGTTTACGCAGGAACGGATTGGTAAGGCGGCGCAGGATGCAACTACCAGCGATTTCAGCGTCTTTCGCAAATACCGTCGTAGCGATTGGTCAGATGTAAACGAGCGCTATCAGAACTTCCAATTGGAGCGGTGTGGTAGTTAAGGATGGCCATAATCGCTGAGGTTCTGGCATTGGTAGATGCCACTGTCGCGGGCGTGGCAGCTGACACGTATGCCGATACGGTTGCCGCAGTACGCCCGGTTGTACAGACCGCATCTGTGATGGTGGTCGTTCTTGTAGGCGCAAATGTGGGTCTGCAAGCCGTGCCGCTCTCGGTTTCCACAATCGTGTCGGTAGGGCTGCGCATTGTGCTGGTCAATGTGTTTTTGATCTACGCAAACCTTTCTGTTCCGTACGAAGCGCTGACAAATGCTCCTGCCGAACTTGGAGCAGGTATTCTCAACTCCCTCTCAGGTGGTGATGTCACAAACCTTTATGACGGCATAGACGATCTCTACTCCCAAGCTCTGAATGTCGGACAGGCGATCAGCCAGAATGGCGGCTGGCTGGCCGGTGCCATGACCAGCGTTGTCATGTTTCTTGTGGCCGCCGCCATGGCGACGATCACCATCATCGTTCTGTCGGCCGCCAAGATCATGTTGGCGGTATTGATCGCCATCGCACCTGTGGTCGTGGCTTGCACATTATTCAAACAATCGGCGCCACTGTTCGAGGCCTGGGTCAAACTCGCCATCGGTTTTTCCTTCGTGCCGCTTTTCGTGGCTGCCATGGCTGGCTTCACCATAGCGACGGGTGAAGCTGTCGCACCTGATAGCCTCGACAGCGTCGAAACACTCGGGGACGCGATTTCGTTCGTCGTGGTGATGATGATCGGCGCCGGCCTGATGTTGCTCGTGCCAACTTTCGCGCAAGGGCTTGCCGCTACGAACATCGGCCTCGCCTCGATCGGTGCAAATGCCGCGCGGATGCCCGGGAACGCATGGCGCAATACCGGTGCCGCGATCCGGGGCGGAGATGACATGCGACGGGGCTTCAACGCAGGAGTTCAGGGACAAGGCGTCTCCGACCGATCGTCCAGCGCGGCCCGTGCCGGGAGCTATGCGGGCGGTGCGGTCAAGCTCGCCGGAAAGATGAAGAAGGGATAGTCATGAGTGATTTCGATATCGATTTGGTGATGGGTCCGCGCCGGGCAGCGCGCGCCGCATGGATCGTTGCGGGCTGTTCCTGCGCCGTATCCGTGCTGTTGGCCCTGACCATTACGGTTATGTTGCCCCTGCGCGAAACCGAAGTGTTTACCGTCCTCGTCGACAGCACGTCGGGTGCAGCAGAACGCATCTACCAGGTTCAGCCAACCGGTATCACCGATGAGGAAGCGATCAAGGAGTCCCTGCTTGTCAGCTATATCAGCGACCGCGAAAGCTATTTCAGGAACGGCATTCAGGAACGGCTCGAAAGTGTCCAGCGGCGCTCCAGCGGGCCAGCCCGCGCCTCGCTGATAGAACTCTGGACTACGGGAGCCGAGAATTATCCACCGCGCAGCTACGGCGCGAATGCGCAGGTCGATGTCCGCGTGCGGGCGATCACCTTCCTGCAGGACGAAGTGGCCCAGATCCGGTTCGACAAACGCCTCACCCGACCCAACCAAACCCCCGTCACGCAAACATTCATTGCCACCGTCGGGTTTGAATTTGCCCCCCGCCGCGAACGCTCCCTGACACGCGTTTGGGAAAATCCCCTTGGCTTCTCGGTGACCGCTTACCGGGTCGATGCCGAAACACTGACACGAGAATAGTTCATGAAAACCTTCATAATTGCCATCGCAACGGTCGGCGGGTTGCTCGGAACGCCCGCCTTGGCCGAGCGCTCACCGGTCACCATGGGTCAGGACGCCCGCGTTCGCCACGTGACCTTCAACCCTACGGATGTGATCCGGATCGACACCCACCTTCGGGTAAACACGTCAATCGAACTCGGTCCCGGCGAACGGATCAATCAAGTCCTGATCGGTGACTCCGCGTCCTATGAAGTGGAGGTTCTGTCAAACCGCAATACGATCTCGATCAAGCCTGTCGAGGCTCGGGCCGCGACAAACCTGACGATCTTTACCAACCGCCGCGCTGTCGCCTTCTATCTGACAGAGGGACGCTCGCGGACACAGTCTTTCCGGGTCGTCGTAAACTTTCCCGACGAGCGCCCCGCCGGGCGCCAGCTTGCGGCTGGAGGCCGAGATACCGGCTATCAGTTCGCGGGCAGCGGTGCGATCCGCCCGGTGCGGGTCTGGAATGATGGGCGCTCGACCTTCTTTGAATTCCGGCCCGGCGTGCGGCCCTCGATCTTCGGCTTGAACGCCCAAGGCTATGAGATCACCCAGAACAGCCAGACGCAAGGTGCGGTCGTGCGGGTCACCGGCGTGCGGGACGCCTACACGATCCGCATGGGCGACGATCATATCTGCATTACCCGTGAGACTGGCGGGTTCACGACCGAGGCTGCCGCCGTGACCGCCCTGCGTGGACGGGAGTTCTGATCATGAGCGACGAGAAAACCGGGGAAAAGGAATACAGCTTCGCACCCAAGCGGCGCGCATCTCTCGGGCTCAGGCTTGGTTTGGGTGCGTTGCTTCTGGCAGGGACCGCCATCATTGCCTACCCGCTTGTGCAAGGCAGCGGCATCACTTCTGCCGTTGAAACATCGAAAGCCGACGACTTTCAGGATCAGGTCGACGGTGACGGGTTTGGCCGCATGACAGCCGACGCTGAACCGACCGAACAAAGATCGGAGCCGAGGTTCGATCCCGGACCAATCGAGGATGAACTCGCGGCGCAGCGCCAAGCTCTCGAGGAACAGAACGCCAAGCTTGCGAGCGACGTGGTCGCCCTACAAGCCCAGTTGGCAAGACTGGCCGAGGCCCCTGCCCCGGACAATTCCGCCGAGCTGGCCGAAGCGCTGCGCTCGGTCCAGGAACAGAACACGGCGCTTATCGCCCAGATGCAAAGCGAGATGGACACCCGGTTGGCAGAAGCCGATCTTGAAGCGCAAAAGCGTATCGCTGATGAGGTTGCCGCACGCGCGCGTGTTGCCGATGGCCGGATGGAGCAGTTGATGGAGCAAATGCTCGGACTGCAGCGCCAGAACGACGCCCTGCAACAGCAGATCGATGACGGTATGAGTGACGCTCTACGCGCGCAAACCGAGAGGGATCAGCTCGCCGCCGAGGAAGCCGCGCGGCGGGCTGAACTGGACCGTCGGCGTGCCGAGGCGGCGGCGCTGCGCGACACACAAATCCGGTCCGAAGGGGTGATCTTTGATGCGGGCGGACAGACGGGCAGTCCGGCATCCGACCCCGAGAGGGGGCCCGCGGTCGGAGATGCGGCGGCGCGCGCCTTCGTGTTGGACGGTGCCCAGTCCGTTCAAGTCGCGACAGCGGAGGTTATCGCCAATCCTTCCAATACGGTGCTGCAGGGCACGCTCATTCAAGCGTCACTGGAAACCGCCATCGAATCCACATTGCCCGGACAGATTACTGCCATCGTGAACTACCCGATCTGGAGTTTCGATCAGTCCCGCGTTCTCATTCCCGAAGGCTCCCGCCTCTTCGGGACCTACAATTCGAATGTCTCTTTGGGCCAGGCCCGCATTCTGGTTGGCTGGTCACGCATCGTCACACCTGAGGGGCAATCGGTTCAGCTCGCCGCATTTGGCGCGGACGATCAGGGCCGCTCGGGCGTGACGGGCTCCGTGAACTCCCGCTTTGGGCTACGCTTTGGCACAGCCGCATTGCTCTCAATCATCGGCGCAGGACCGGCAATCGCCGCATCCGAGGCCAGCTCCGAGACCAGATCAGAAATTGCTGAGGATGTCGCGGGCAGTTTTTCGCAGGCCACCAATGCGGTGATCGGCGAATATGCCACCCTGCCTCCGGTTATCTCGGTCCAGCCGGGCGCTGCGATCAGTGTGATCGTCGACCGTGATCTTGAGTTCTATTAAGTGCGTTTCGGGTTCGACAAAACAATCAGGTGTCGAAACACGCGTTCGACCGAAGGGAGAGGCCGCGTGTCTCAAAGCAACACAAACCTGAAACGCACAGACGGCCACCCATGAACCAGGCGGCAAAAAAAACCAGTTTTCTTTCGACCTATCTAAAACCTCTGGCTGCACCGCTCGCCGATCCCTGCGTGGTCGAAATAGCAATTAATCCCGACGGAAAGGTCTGGGTGGAAACCCGGGGGGCTGAGCATATGGTCGGCCTTGAAGGTGTGTTTTACTCCCCTTCCCAAGCTCGGGACCTTGCAACATCCATTGCCAGCGCCACCCACGGACAGATCAGCGAGAAAAAGCCGCTCGTCTCCGGCAAAATCGAGATGAACGGCAAGCCGATCCGGGCACAGGTCGTCTATCCGCCCGTCGTGGATGGCGGGCCGTCGATCACCTTGCGCCGCTACAGTGAAGACCAACTCACCTTGGGCGACATCGGTCTGTTGCACGGTGCACTGGTGGATTTGGATGCCGAACGACAGGCAAAAGCCGAACGGGTGATCGCACTGACGCAGGCGGGGGATATTCGAGCCGCCATGAAACTCTGCATCGATGAGCGGTTGAACATCATGATCAGCGGCGGGACGTCCACGGGCAAAACGACTTTTGCCCGGGCACTTCTTGCGCTGGTGACCGAGGCGGAACGTATCGTGACCATCGAGGACGCATTCGAGCTCTTTCCTCCACAGCCCAATCGCGCGATGCTCAAGGCTGACCGTATCCCCTCAAGTGAACGCACCGCGGCCAAATTGCTGGAGACATCTTTGCGCATGCGTCCTGACCGGATCATTCTTGGCGAATTGCGCGGCGATGAGTGCAAGACCTTCCTCGACGCGATCAACACCGGCCATTCCGGCTCTTTCACCACAATTCACGCCGATACCGCGCAGAAGGCGCTCGACCGCCTTGCCCTCATGGTCATGTCGGTGGGCATCAATATGAGTTTTGAGGAGGTAAGGCGCTATGCCGCGTCCAGCATCGATGTCGTGGTGCAGCTTGGTCGGAAAGACGGAAGACGTGGGGTCGAACAGGTGTGGGTGCCTGGTATCTTAAAATCAGAAGTGACCAGCTGAGGGATGTTTGGAAGGGTGCGCATTGAGCACTATCGGACGGTAACCTCTCCCGTCTTGTCACAACATGAACGCGTTTGCGCTTGATCGCATTGATTGCGATGATTACACTCCTCTCAGGAGGACATCATGGCAAGCATTACCATCCGGAACCTTGATGATGACGTGAAGCGCCGCCTTCGCATCCGCGCGGCCGAGCATGGCCGTTCAATGGAAGAGGAGGCGCGCGAGATCTTGCGCCACGTCGTCGGCGAAGCGAAGCCCTCCCACGATCTTGCCGCGGCGATACGTGCGCGGGTCGCGCCTCTGGGCGGCGTTGATCTGGACCTTCCGCAGCGTGAGGCCATGCGTGAACCACCCGCGTTCGACCGGGCCTGACGCATGATCATCCTCGACACGAATGTCATCTCCGAGCTTTTGCGCCCGGCCCCGGAGCCCAAGGTTGAACACTGGTTGTCGGCTCAGGAAGGGCTCAACGTTTACCTGACCTCGATATCGGAGGCGGAACTGCGCTTTGGCCTCGCAATCATGGGGAACGGCAAGCGCCGCGCCGCGCTGGTTGACGCGGTGGATCGCATCCTCCGAGAGGACCTTGCCGGGCGCATTCTGCCCTTCGACAGCAACGCCGCGCAGTCCTACGCCACCATCGCCGCCGCACGACGTGCTGCCGGGCGACCGATCGCCCAGGCCGATTGCCAGATCGCCTCCATTGCCCACGCCTGCGGCGCCACCGTCGCCACGCGCAATACGCCTGACTTCGAGGGTTGCGAGATCGACCTGATCAACCCCTGGACTGCCGCATGAACGCCGTTGAAATCGAACAAGCCGTTTCCGAACTTGCCGAGCAGCCCTTTGATGCTGCCGAGTTCCCATATGCCTTCCTCATGGCCTTCGGCAACAAGGACACGACCATCAAGCGGCTGCGCACCGGCGCGTCGAACAAGTCCGACCTCGGCGGCGTCCTGCAGACCAACAACATCCACCTTGCGACCTGTGCGCCGGGCGACATCGCGGCGACCCTGACCGCCCTTCGCGACAGCCCCGCCACCACCCGCGCCAAGGCCAAGTTTATCCTCGCCACCGATGGCATCGACCTTGAGGCTGAGGACATCACCACCGGCGAAACCATCGCCTGCCGCTACACTGATTTTCCTGACCATTTCGGCTTCTTCCTGCCGCTCGCCGGCATCTCCACCGTCAAGCAGATCCGCGAAAGCGCCTTTGACATCCGCGCGACCAGCCGCCTCAACCGGCTCTATGTCGAGCTGATCAAGGACAACCCCGATTGGGGCAGCGCCGAAAAACGCCATGACATGAACCACTTTATGGCGCGGTTGATCTTCTGCTTCTTCGCCGAAGACACCGACATCTTCGTCAGCGATAACCTGTTCACAGCCACCATCGACCAGATGGCCAACCGCGACGGGTCGAACACGCACGAAGTCATCGGCGAAATCTTCCGCGCGATGAACACCCCCATCGCCCAACGGGCCGACGCCAAGCTGCCCCGCTGGGCCGATGCCTTTCCCTATGTCAACGGTGGCCTCTTCTCGGGCAGCACCGATGTACCGCGCTTTTCCAAGATCGCGCAGCGTTACCTGTCCCATATCGGCAGCCTCGACTGGACTCAGATCAACCCCGACATTTTCGGCTCCATGATCCAGGCCGTCGCGGATGAGGAGGAACGCTCGGTCCTCGGCATGCACTACACCTCGGTGCCGAACATCCTGAAAGTGTTGAACCCGCTCTTCCTCGATGATCTGCGGGCGGAACTGGAGGCAGCGGGCGACAATGCGCGCAAGCTGGCCAATCTGCGCGCCCGCATGGCCAAGATCCGCGTGTTCGATCCCGCCTGCGGGTCGGGCAACTTCCTTGTCATCGCCTACAAGGAAATGCGCGCGCTGGAATATGAGATCAACAAGCGCCGGGGCGAGCCGCAGCGGCGCACCGACATTCCTCTGACCAACTATCGCGGGATCGAGCTGCGGGATTTCTCGGCCGAGATCGCGCGGCTGGCGCTGATCATCGCGGAATACCAATGTGACGTGACCTATCGCGGCCAGAAAGAGGCGCTGGCCGAATTCCTGCCGCTGGATGCGCAGAACTGGATCACCTGCGGCAACGCCCTGCGGCTGGACTGGCTGTCGGTCTGCCCGCCCACGGGGACCGGGGTGAAGTTTCAGGCCGATGACCTGTTCATGTCACCGCTGGATCAGGCGCAGATCGACTTCGCGAACGAAGGGGGCGAGACGTATGTTTGCGGAAACCCGCCTTATGTCGGTGACAAATATCAGACTAGGGAACAAAAGGACGATCTGAACGCGCTGCTGCCAGGAAACAAGAAAGTTCGCGCAATTGACTACATTACAGGTTGGTTCTGGAAGGCATCGGACTTCATCAAGTATGGCGGGTGTTTCGCGTTTGTTTCTACAAATTCGATCTGCCAAGGCGTTCAGGTTCCCTTGATCTGGCCACACATCTTCGAGAATGATCAAGAAATTTTTTTTGCGCACCAGAATTTTCTTTGGGGGAACAATGCTAGCAAGAATGCACAAGTTACTTGTATAATTGCGGGTGTTTGCCAAGTTGGCAGTCGAGCCAAGAAGATTTTCTCTAACTCTCACGTAAAAGAAGTGTCTTACATCAATGCCTACCTAACGGAAGGCGCAACGAAGATCGTGGAGCGTTCCGCCACTCCAATCTTCGTTGATGCTATCATGTTGGGCGGCAATATTCCTAGGGATCAGGGAAATCTGCTGCTCACTCCGGATGAGAGGACAGAATTACTCCAAGCATATCCTGATGCAGCGCCACTTGTGCGGCAAATTCTTGGTTCAAGCGAGTTCATCAGTGGTAATATGCGTTATTGCCTGTGGATTTCATCGGAACAAGCAGAACTAGCGTGGTCTATCCCGCCTATTGCGGAGCGACTTGAAAGGGTCGTGGAGTATCGCCGCAATGGTAGCGAGCGCGGAAGGTCTGGTATCGAAACGCCCTATATGTTCGAGAGAACAATAAATAGCAAGGTCCAGACTATTGTTGTTCCGGCAATTAGTTCAGAGAACCGTGAGTATTTGCCAGTAGGTTTGGTGACTTCTTCCACGATCCTGTCGAACAAGTGTTACGCCTTGTACGACGCTGAGCTATGGTACCTTTCGCTTCTGGCGTCGCGATTACACCTCAGCTGGGTAGGTGCCGTCTGTGTCAGAATGCGCACTGACTTTTCTTATTCAAACAGCCTCGGCTGGAACACCTTCCCGGTTCCCAAGCTGACAGAAAAGAACCGCGCCGACCTGACAGCGGCGGCCGAAGGCATCCTTCTGGCCCGCGAGGCGCATTTCCCCGCCACCATCGCCGACCTCTACGACCCTGAAAAAATGCCCGCCAACCTCCGCGCCGCGCATGACCACAACGACGAGGTGCTGGAACGAATCTACATCGGCCGCCGCTTCCGCAACGACACCGAACGGCTGGAAAAACTGTTCGAGATGTACACGAAGATGACGACGAAGGTGAGCGCATGAAGCTGCAGCGCGTCGCCTATGCCGATCTCAACTCACGGCAGAAAGAGAACTACAACTTCCAGAAGGTCGCCGGGCGACTGGCCGATTACGGCTTCAACAGTATCCGCCTGACCGACGACTGGCAGGGCGCGGATTTCATCGCCGTGCATATCGACGGCGAAACCTTCCTGAAGGTTCAGCTCAAGGGGCGGCTTGTCATCGACCGGAAATACGCGGGCAAGGGCATTCACATCGCCTTTCTTCATGGCCACGATCTCTATCTCTACGATCACGATGCCTTGGTCGATTTCATGGAAGCGAACGACAAGATCGGCGCGGACAGCGTCACCTGGCATCAGAAGGGCTTTCGCAGTTGGCCAAGCCCGCCGGCTTGGGCCATCAACTATTTGAACGAGTACAGGATTTCGCAATGACCAAAGGTGTCCCCTCCGTCTCTGTCAAATACGCCGCCAACGGCAGCTCGACCAAGTCGAACGAGCTGGGCATGCGCGCGATGCAGGAGGGCGCCTATGAAAAGCGCCGGTCGGGAGTGATGGGTCAGAAAGTGAACACACAATGACCCTTGACCCTGTCATGAGCGCGGAACGCACCCGCAGGCTGGTGGACGATCTGCGCGCCAAACCGGCAGAAACCACCTGGATCGAGTTCAAGGAAAACAATGCCGACGGGCCGTTGATCGGCAAGCTGATCTCTGCCTTGTCCAATGCTGCACGGCTGGCCGATCAGCACTATGCCTATGTGGTCTGGGGGGTGCGAGACGGCGATCATGCGGTTGTCGGCACGAGTTTCGAGCCGACCGTGAAAAAGGAGAAGGGGCAGCCGCTCGAACTGTGGGTGGCCAACCACCTCCAGCCGGGCATCGAGTTCCGGTTCGAAGAGGTCGATCATGACGGGCAGCGCCTGATCCTGCTGACTATCCCCGCCGCCGCAACCGCTCCGGTAGAGTTTGACCGGACCGCCTATTTGCGCATCGGCAGTGCCACGCCGCGCCTGTCCGACCATCCGGAACGCCTGCGTGCCCTCTGGGCCAAGTTGCAGCCCTACGCTTGGGAGACAGGGATCGCAGCGCAGTTCCTAACCGGCGACGACGTTCTTGAGCGGCTGAATTACGCCAACTACTTCGATCTTACGGGCCAGCCCTTGCCGGATAACAGGCAGGGGATCTTCGACAGGCTAATGGCGGATCGTCTGATCCAGAAAGATGTAAGCGACCGCTGGAACATTACCAATCTGGGCGCAATCCTGTATGCCAAGAAACTTTCCGATTTCGGCCCCTCTGTAGAGCGCAAAGGGGTTCGTTTCGTGGCCTATGCTGGCACCGGACGTGCAGATGACGTGAGCCACCGCCAGGACGGCCAGCGCGGCTATGCAGCGGGATTTCAGGGGCTGGTGGATTACATCGACGGCCTTCTGCCCCGCAACGAATTGATTGGTAAAGCATTCCGCGAGGAGCGTCCGCTCTACCCGTCGATAGCGATCCGCGAATTGATCGCCAACGCATTGATCCACCAGGACATGACGATCACCGGTGCCGGTCCACTCATCGAGTTATTCAGCGATCGCATGGAGATCACGAACCCGGGCGCCCCCTTGGTTAGCCCCGACCGGTTTTTGGACTCGCCCCCGCGTTCCCGAAATGAAGCTCTTGCTTCCTTGATGCGGCGCATGAAACTTTGCGAAGAACAAGGCACCGGCATCGACAAGGTGATCTCGGCGGTTGAGCTACACCAGTTGCCACCACCGGATTTCCGCATGGAGGGAGACGCCGTGCGCGTGGTTCTGTTTGCACCACGTCGATTTGCGGACATGACACCGGAAGAAGCCGTGCGAGCGTGTTACCAACATGCCGCGCTCAAATACGTAGGCGGTCAAAAGATGACGAACGCGACACTTCGGGAGCGGCTTGGCATCGACGACCAGAACGCTGCGCAGGCATCGCGGGTTATTCGCGCAACGCTGGATGCTGATCTGATCCGTCCTGCGGATGCTGAACGCCCTCGGGCCGGATATGTCCCCTCATGGGCGTGACAGGGACAACATTTGATCGGGTTTTGATTGTGCGTATGTGGGCTAGAGGGCGTAAATTGGAAAATACATATAAATCATGCTGTTACGATAGGAAGGGTGCGGTATCGTTACTTGATCGGGTTTTGATTGCCTGCCCCAAAGCGAATGATTCCGCGCCCCTCAGAAGGAAAATATCATGACACAGCAGGTTCCTTCCGTCTCTGTAAATTACGCGGCCAATGGAAGCTCGACCAAATCGAACGAGCTTGGCATGCGCGAAATGCAAGAGGGTGCCTATGAGAAGCGGGGCGAGCAATACCTGCTGATCAAGTCGCCGCCGGCATCTGGCAAGAGCCGCGCGCTCATGTTCATCGCACTCGACAAGCTGCACAATCAAGGCCTGCGTCAGGCCATCGTCGTGGTACCAGAAAAATCCATCGGGTCCAGCTTCAACGACGAGCCGCTGAGCAAGTACGGCTTCTGGGCAGACTGAACGGTGCAACCGCGATGGAACCTGTGCAACGCTCCCGGCGGGGATGACGGCAAGGTCGGCGCTGTCGGCAAGTTCCTGGCGAGCGACGACAAGATTCTGGTCTGCACCCACGCGACCTTTCGGTTCGCCGTGGACAAGTTCGGGATTGAAGCGTTTGATGATCGGCTCATCGCGGTAGACGAGTTTCACCACGTCTCTGCCAACCCTGATAACAAGCTGGGCACGCATCTGGGCGCACTGGTCGCGCGCGACAAGGTGCATCTGGTTGCGATGACCGGGTCCTATTTCCGCGGCGATGCAGAAGCCGTTCTGTCGCCCGAAGATGAGGCAAAGTTCGATACCTTCACCTATACCTACTATCAGCAGTTGAATGGTTACAAATACCTCAAGACGCTCGACATCAGGTATTTCTTCTATTCCGGGTCCTATGCGGACGACATCCTCAAGGTTTTGGATCCGACCGAGAAGACGATCCTTCACATCCCGAACGTGAACTCGCGCGAAAGCACCAAGGACAAGCATCGCGAGGTCGAGCATATCATTGACGCCCTGGGCGATTGGCAGGGAGCGGATCCCATCACGGGCTTTCAGCTGGTCAAGACGCCCGACGGGCGAGTCTTACGCATCGCCGATCTGGTGGACGACGAGCCATCCAAGCGTGACAAGGTTTCCGCCGCGCTGAAAGACTCCACGCAGAAGAACAACCGCGATCATGTCGACATCATCATCGCCCTGGGTATGGCGAAAGAAGGGTTCGATTGGATCTGGTGCGAACACGCCCTGACGGTGGGTTATCGCGCCAGCCTGACGGAGATCGTGCAGATCATCGGCCGCGCCACCCGCGATGCCGAGGGCAAGACCCGAGCGCGGTTCACCAACCTTATCGCGGAGCCCGACGCCGCGGCCGAAGCCGTGACCGAGGCAGTCAACGATACACTGAAGGCGATCGCTGCAAGCCTGCTGATGGAGCAGGTGCTGGCCCCACGTTTCAACTTCACACCCAAGACCGTGAAAAGTGGCCCTGTCGAAGGGTTCGATTACGGCGAGGGCGGCTATGACCCCAACAAAGAGAACGTTGGCTTCAGCGAGGCCAGCGGGCAGTTCCAGATCGAAATCAAAGGCCTGGTCGAACCCAAGAGCAAGGAAGCCAAGCGCATCTGCCAAGAGGACCTCAATGAGGTGATCACAGCTTTCGTTCAGGACAAGACTACGATCGAACGGGGTCTCTTCGACGAAGAGCTGGTGCCGGAGGAACTGACGCAGGTCCGCATGGGCAAGATTGTCGGTGCCAGGTTCCCAGAGCTAGATGCAGAGGATCAGGAAGCGGTGCGCCAACACGCAGTTGCTGCGCTGAACCTGACCCAGAAGGCGAAAGAGATCGCGCTGTCGAACCGCGATGACACAGAAACAACCGGCAATACCGCCTTGATCGACGGGGTGCGCAAATTCGCAATGGACGTGCGCGAACTCGACATCGATCTGATTGATCGCATCAACCCGTTCGGCGAAGCCTACTCGATTCTGGCAAAGACGATGAGCGAGGAAAGCCTTCGGCAGGTCCAGGCCGTCATCTCTGCGAAAAAGGTGCAACTGTCACCGGACGAGGCGCGAGATCTGGCGAAACGCGCCGTCAAGTTCAAGCAGGAGCGGGGCCGTCTGCCTTCCATCACATCGCCTGATCCGTGGGAGAAGAAAATGGCCGAAGGCGTCGCCTATCTCGCGCGCATGAAGCTGGAGGCTGCCAATGGCTAAGGGTTTCACCGACGAAGACGACGCCCTTCTTGCTGAGCTTGGCGTCGAGGTCGAGGTCAAGAAGCCGCTCAGCCGCACACCACGCGAAGAACACATCATCGCAGGTTTTGAGGAAATCTTGCGATTTGCAGATGAGCATGGCCGGCCTCCCCAGCACGGGGAGGATCGTGATATCTTTGAACGCCTCTACGCCGTGCGTCTTGATCGGATCCGCGACTTGCAGGAATGCCGCGACCTCCTTGCCCCACTCGACGAGCAGGGTCTCCTAGCAAACACCCCTGCGCCCTCAGCATCAGACTCCGATGACCTCGATGACGATGCCCTCCTCGCCGAACTGGGCGTGGAAGTTGCTAAATCACCCCTCACGGAATTGAAGCATGTCCGGTCAACAGCCGAGAAAAAGGCCGCCGATGAAGTCGCAAACCGCGAGAAATGCGAGGATTTCGCGACGTTCAAACCCTTGTTCGAGCAGGTCCAGAAAGAACTGGATAGCGGCTTGCGCGAAACTCGCCCGTTCGAGATGAAAGCCGAGATCGAGAAGGGACGCTTCTTCATTGTCAGCGGTCAAAAGGCCTATGTCGCCGACAAGGGCGAGACCATCACCAACGAGCAAGGTCGCACGGATGCGCGTCTGCGGGTGATTTTCGACAACGGGACCGAGAGCAACATGCTGATGCGCTCGCTTCAGCGCGCGTTGAACAAGGACGACGCCGGACGGCGGATCACCGACCCATCGGCAGGGCCACTTTTTTCCGATCAGACAATCGATGGCGACGAGGCGAGCGGGATCATTTATGTGCTTCGCAGCAAATCCGATCATCCACTTGTGGCCGAAAATCGCGACCTCGTACACAAGATCGGCGTCACCAATATGCGCGTTGAAAAGCGGATCGCTGGCGCACATCTGCAACCAACGTTTCTGATGGCGAACGTCGAGGTGGTTGCGACTTATGAACTCTACAACATCAATCGGACAAAACTGGAGAACCTGATCCATCGCATCTTCGAGCCCGCGCGGCTCGAGATCGAGATCATGGATCGCTTTGGTAGGCCCGTGATTCCGAGAGAGTGGTTTCTCGTGCCAATATTCGCGATCAAGGATGCAGTTGAACGGATCAAGGACGGGACGATTTCGGGCTATGTCTATGACCCGAAACAGGCGCGATTGGTATCTGTCTCATAGCTGGCGCATGGCAGAACAGCACAGCCACATTCGATTTCCAGATCATCCCCTCGCCTTTGCGTCCGAAGAGCGCGCCCGACCACCGAAACGTGTTTTCTTTGGCTTTGCCCTCGCGGCTTCTGCGTATCCCTGTAGCGCGCCTGTGTAGGTCTGCACCGCAGTCTCGAATTCCTTGTCGCCCATGGAGATCGCCGCGGGTGCTGCGGGTTCTGGTTGCTCGAGGGTGATTTTCTTCGGCCTGTTCGAGACTGGCGCTGCAGCAGGAGGATAGGGCAAGGCATGCCCCTGCCGTGCTTTGTCGATCTCCTCAAAATGCCGGTCCGCATAGTAACGGATGTGATCCGCCTTGATGGGATATTGCCCCTCGGGCAGGACAAGGACCTTGTCGAGCGGGAAACGCAGCAATTCAGCGGGGGATACCAGCGCCCGTTCTTCCGAGCGACGGCTGATATTTGCGCTTTCCGAGAGCTTGCGCACGGTTGCCTGTGATCTGGTCTTGCCCACGATCGTGCGCTTGCCCAGGGCTGCGGACAGCACGTCGGCGGTGCGATCATCCTGCGGGGTCATGTAAATCTGTACACCCGCACCGGCCTGTAGCGCACGACGGTCGGTTTCGCCGTAGATGCCCTCAAGACCGGGGATCGACTGCGAGATGATAAACAGCCGCCCACCATAGGAACGGATCGTCTTTATGCTCTGCAAGACCAAGGGTTGTTTGCCCAGTTGGTCGAATTCATCCATCAGGAACATGACGGGATGTGCCTCGTCCGGTCCGGGATGCGCGCGCTGCAGACATGCGATGGCATCGGCGAACAGGAGCCGGATCAGGGGGGCCAGTGTTTTCAGGTGCTCCGGCTGCACGACAATATAGAGCGACTGTGGCTCTCGTCGGAACGTCCCGAAGTCGAAATCGCTTGCCTGTGTCGCTCGGTCCACCGCCGGATCGAGCCAGAGTTCCAATCCAGCCCCGCGGATCACACTGACATAGGAATCGAGAATCTTGTCCACTTCGTCGGCCATGCTCAGGAAAATCTCTGCCACCACCGGGTTTGCAGTCTGCATCGCGGCCCGTTTGTAGAATTCCTTTTTATTGCCGCCGCCAGTCATGATCCGCAGCGCCTCACCGATCGTCGGCTTTCCGGTCTCGATGGCATAGAGGCAAGACGCCACGAACAGGCTGCGTCCGGCCTGGAAAAAGCTCTGCGCGTTCACGCTTTCGACGATGAGGAACAAGTCCGCCATGGTGTTGACGGCGGTGTATTGCTGCTCGGGGCTGGGCAGATCGGCAATGCGCTGGAGAGGATTGAACCGGTGCGTGCGGGTCAGGACGGGCCCGTTCTTGCCCTCGGGCTGAACGTAGTCATAGGGCGAAAAGTACCAGACCTGATTGTTCAGCGCCTTTTGGCGGTGGATGGATGTCTTCTCGAAATTTTCGCCCTTAACGTCGAGGATCACGGCACTGCCCTGGAAGTGCAAAAGGTTCGGCAAAACGAAGCCTACCCCTTTGCCCCGGCCCGTTGGCGCGATCATCATTGCGTGTGGGAAGCGATCTGGCGTGGCCGACACGAAAGGCGCGCGGGACGCAGGTGACCCGAGCTTGCCGAACAGAAAGCCGTTCTGGGAAAGAGACGCAGACATACGGTTGCGGCGGAGCTCGGGACGCGACTGGAAATGCGCATCATCATAATCGGTGAGCGACCCGCGATGAACGGATGTCGCTCCTGTCGCCGCCAGAAGCAGGGCAGGAAGTGCCGTGATGAGCCACGCAGTATGTTCCACCGCAGGGTTTGCCTTGACCCGTGGATCAGACAGATTGAGCAGCCAAAGTTCGAAAATATCGAACCCACCCAGGTCTTCGCCAAATCGCGCCATCAGATAGAGCGTGGCGATCGCGGCACCGATCCAGGTGCCAACACCGAGACCGAGCAGGATGGCGATTGGATACCGCCAACGGCTTTCCATTGCATGCAGCATGTTTTGAATCCTCTAGAGGCCGTAATCGCCACTGGTATCGTCCCGGTCGCGCCCCCGCTCCTCGGCGCGCTCGAAAGCCTCGATCCGGGTCCGGTAGGTGGCGGCTGGTTCGCTGTCGCGCCCGGTAATGTCATCACCCGCATCCACTGCGGCGATGGCCTTTAGCTCCGAGAACACGGCTTGTCGCAGACCGGGGTCTTCGATGCGGTCCATGAGCGGATCGATCCGGCCAGCGGCCAGCTGATCCATATCCCCGTCGCGCAGGTCTTGCCGCACGTCGGAGATCAGCTTGTCCAGCGTGGCGATGTCGGCAAGGCGACTGCCCTGCCCCGCGTCAAGAATATCCTGACGCGCCAGATCCGCCAAAAGATCACGATCCATGTGCAGCCCCGCAAAAACATCACGCGCGCGCGCCTGCAGGTCGCGTTCGAGCCCAAGCCAGTCCGAGCGCTCCTGGGCGTCCACTGGGCGTGAGGCTTCGAGTTGCGCCTCGCTGCGATGGGGTGCGGTGAAACGGGCAGCGACTTCTTCGATGCTGCTGCCCGCCTCCTCGAATCGTGCCTCCATCGGTGCCAGAACGCGCGCCAATTCCGCTCTGAAACGACCCAGTGCAGCATCGGCCTCAGCGACGAGCGGATTGCCCTCCTCTGCTGCCCGTGCGGCCAGCCCCGCAATCCCCTGAACTCTGTAGGGATCGCGCTCGGGCGACACCGATGAAGAATGATCCGCAAGAAAGTCGCGGCCCAGAAGCCTGCCCATTTCGCGGGCCTGCCCGGCAAAGAGCTGTTCCAGTTCGACCTTTTCGGCACCGGGCGCCATGTCCTGAATGGCGCTCCAGGCGGTGTCGGCTTCCGCTTGCAATGTCTCGCGGGCGGCGATCAGACGACCGATCACATCCGCTCCGGCAGCGGGGATATCAACCCCTTCGGCAAACCCTTCTTTCACCGGCATTCCTTTCATCAAGTTGGTGGCGGCAAGCTCTGCGCCCTCCGCGATGCGCCCCATCCATCCATCCGGAGGGGTGTCGGCCTCCAGGCCCATCCCCGCAAGTTGCGCCAGCTGCCGATACCCCGCGGCGTGTCTGCGTATCTCGGCCTCTCGCAGAGCGCGGCTTTCAGGATCCAGCGGGGCAACCACTGGCTCCCGTCCCTCCTTGCGGGCCGCCTGCAAATCAGTGTCCCGCGGGGCGTTTTCCATGATGCCGCGCGACAGACGGGAAGAGGCGTTCAGCACCAGCCCGTGCTCGCCTGCGATCTGCGCATGCAGCTCGCGCATCATGTCATAGCTGATCTCGGAATGGCGGCTGATCGAGAGGAACTTGCCGTCCTCCATCCCGACCTTGTCGACAAGAACATGAGCATGCACATGATCTGTGTTGCAATGAAGGGCCGCCACATACCGATATCGATCCCGGTAATCCCCGCCGAACACCTCCTGCGCCCATTCGCGCGAGATGGCTTCCGCCAACTCCGCCTCGGTTCCCTTGGGAAAGGACAGGATGATGTGATCGGTGTGACCCCGTTTCGGCGTCCCGCACCAGGAAGCACTCCAATCGGCAATGATATTTTCCATGCCGCGCTCGCCAAAGGCACGATCGATGCCGATCTGGTTCGACCAGGCTGCGACCCGCGCCTCGTCGCGCAGGATGTATTTCATCTGTCGACGTAACTCTTTGGGCGAATGACACCCGCCCATGCCGACTCGCTTCACCACGCTTTGCGGCACCCGCAGCGCGTTCCAGGACATTGCCGCAACTGCCCCGCCGGACGTGCCACGCCGACGGCCCGGCGATACGCGCGCCTCGCCCGCCATGGCTGCAAAACGCCGCCCCACATGAGGCAGTATCTCGCCTAATACCGCCTGCTGGAGGGTGCGTGCTTCAGCCATCGCGCTGCCCCTCCCCAACGTCCCGAAGATCGGACACCCGGACGAAGGACCCGCGCAGCGAGGCCGCGCGCAAAGCCTGCACAGCCCGGGCAACCTCTTCGGCCCGATCCGCAAGCCGACCGACCAGTGCCGCGTCGCGCGCGTTCCACCGCAGCTTGCCCGCATGGGCAAGCTTCAGCATCTGCACAAGATTGCGCGCCAAGGCATTGAGCTGATTGGCCGACGCCTTGAGCGCCGTGACCTCGTCCCGGCGAAACGCGACAATGCCGGATGAGAGACGGATCATGTGCCGGAGCAAACCCGACGTGGTCATGCCAGTCTCAGCCACAAGCGCCTCGAATGCTTCGGCCTCACGGGCGGACACCCGAACCTGCAGCACGCGGCCCTTTGTGGTTCGATCCGTCACCACACCGCGCGCCCGCACGCGGGCGACAGTGGGTCGGGAGCAGCCAACACGCACGGCGATCTCCCCATCGCCAAGCCCTTGAGCGGCAAGCCGGAGAACCTCCTGTCGGGCTATGGTGGAGAGGCGTTTCGACATGGGCGGCAAGATTTATCATTAGATAGTTTTTGTAAACACGAAAACTCTAATGAGTCGCCGCACAAGTTTTGTCATACACAATACCGTTCCTGTCAACGTCCCTTCGGTCCGTTGTCGCACCTTCGGTGATCAGCAGGCAGGGCCTTGGCCATGCCTGCTGTAAACCCCACGCGACAACGAACAGACCGAAGGGACACCGCCTCCCCCGCGCCGCGATCTGGGACGTAGGCCCGGATCCTGAACAGGCGCGGGAATGACGTCGGAGCAGCCGACACGATATCCCTTCATTGGCGTTGAATGTTCAAAGGGGTTTTCCCGGAAGGAGAAGAAGACCTTGTGGGATTGGAACGCCTGCGCAGCACCGTGTGTATTACCTCGGCGCTGATACGGATAGTCGATGGTCAGGTGACCCGACACCTCGAAGGCTGATGGCAGCATTGGGAAATTGCCACAACGACGCGATGGCGAAAAGGATGGACGCTGCAATCACGGTCGGCGTGAGTGACCTGCTGACCAATTGACCGAACACGTACGCAGATGATCGCCAAAACAGCACATCGCCTCTGCAGCTGCACATCTGTCCGACCCAAAGGTTGAACGCCTGAATCCCGCAAGGTCTGGACGCCATCCCGAGGCATCGCCATAACGGCGCAATATATACGTTATGGAGTCGAGGAATGCTTGTTGTGACGGCCATCTCCGCGAAGGGCGGTTCGGGAAAGACAACTCTCATACAGATGCTTGCGTCCGCCATGCTCGCACGCGGCCGCCGTGTGCATGTCATGGATGCGGATGCTGACAAGCAAATCCTCGAATGGGAATCAAAAAGCGCGCGCGCCGACTTCGGTGATCTGCCACGCCTTCCATGGCCCGCAGGCTTGACCGTGGCCGATGCCCCCGAGACCGTTGAAGGCCTTTACCACGCGCTGGACAGCTTTGAGGCTGAAGGTGTTGATCTGGTTCTGATCGACACCCGCCCCGGCGAACACCCCGACACCGAAACACTGGCGCTGGCCTGCGACATGATCCTGGTGCCGGCCGTGCCGGTACAATCGGATTTCGTGGCGGCCCTGAAAACCCTGACATGGGTTATGCGCATGATCGAGACCCTCGGACCGGATGACCCCGCCCCGCTGTTTTCCGCGGTATTGATGAACGCGGACAAACGCGCGATCGATTTCGTGACCGCAGGCGATGACCTTGAGCGTGATGCGGCAAGAAGCAGGGTTCACCGGCAGGACCTTGAGGTCTTCGAGGTGATTTCAACCCTGCCACTTCTGCCCACGCCGGTGCCCCATCTCGCCGCGATCCAGCGCATGCCGCTGACCGGGCCACTGGGATATGTGCGGGACATTTATGAACAAGATCTTCGTCATCGGTTGCAGGCGGGGCATCTTTCCTCCGCCCTCGCCTTATGCAGTGAGATCCTTGGCGACATCGAGGCCGTGGTGGATGCTGCCAATGGCTAGGAAGATTCCAAACCGGTCCGGGACCGCTGTCTCGAACGAAGACAGGCTGGCGCGGTCGCGGCAGTTCGCCACGAGCGCCACGAAATATGCAGCGTTCGATCAGAGTACGGCGGAAGCGGTCGCGACAGAAGGCCCAGCGGTAAATTCAGTGGACAAGAAAGAACCCCGGAAAGGGGAAAAGGCAGCCTCGGCTGAAACAGCGCGCATCAACTCGGGGGTATCCACCCAGCCGGTGGCGGATGATGCTTGCAGCACTCGCACCGAAGCGCAGTCTCGAACCTATTACGTGCGCATCGGAGCTGAGGATCAGGCACGGATTGAGGCGCTGGCAGAACGATCTGGCCTTGATCCGGACTACGTTCGACGTGCCTTGGTAAAAGCGGTTCGCGCCCGCATACAAAACCTGCGCGACACCGAGACCTGGCATGAGGTTGCCTCCGCTGCGCGACCACGCCTGGCCGAGCCCAAAGGCACTGATGCCCCCTTCATGAAATCGATGATCAGGCTCGACGCCGCCCATATGGCGGCGTTGCAGACAAGCATTGATGACCCGCTCAACGTCTATGGGGTGACGCAACTGTTATCCGCATTCGGCAAGGCGCTGCTGCACTCCGAGATCGAAGAGCTCGCTCAAAAGATCAGCGGCATCGAAGCCCGGGCAGCGCGTCCTGATCCAGCGTAAAGGCATCGCGTGCGGTCACGACAGCGATCTGACCGCCCGCCTCGATCATATCGATGAGCTGTGCCCATTCGGCAGGATCAGCATCCCGTTGCGTTGCGATCCCGTCCTGCACAGAAAAGGCAGCCTGCTCTCCGGTCGCCGCGAGAAAGACAATGCGTTGTGGCGCTTTGTCATCGCTGCGACGCGACAAAAAGTACGCATGGCTCTCGTTTGGGTTGTAGACACGGTCAGGATCGCAAACTAAGAGCAAGGTCCCGTCGTTTGCAGTCGCAGCATAGGTCTCCAGACCTCGCGACAAGCCGATCTCCCACTCGGCAGCGACAGCCGATGAAGCCGCGCCCAGAAAGAGCGCAATATGTAGAGGCCTGTAAAGCAAGTTACTAAACTCCGTTTTGTGTTGGCCAAGCATATATAGGGACAGGCAGATACCTGCCACCTGATTACTGCGGCTCCGACCAAATGGAGGTCAGGAGAAGAGCATGAAGAAGTATGCGGGATACCCCGTCGAAGTCATTTGGACGACGGTAAACGGTGAAGACGTCGAGGTCGGCGTCGTATTCCAATGGAGCTGCGGCATGCGCCGTACCAGATGGTCCGATGACTTTGATCAGGCGGACGGCGCGAACCTGAGGTACGAGCCCTATGAGGACGCGGGATAGACCGCCTCCAGCCCTAAAATGCTCGCAAGCGACCGGAGCAGGACACGATTGTGATCCGGGCCAATGACACCGAGAGAGGGAACACGCGGGGCAGAGATCGTTGCAAAGGCGACGACGGTTTGTAACGCTGCCAAAGAAGACCGATAGGAGACCCATGAGATGAAAGAGATTTTCAACGTTGGCGAGACAATCTTGCTGGACGGCGCGCCGCTTGCACTGGTGACCCCCGATGGCGTCAAGGCCTGGATCGAAGACGGCGTTCAGCACAGCTTTCGCTATGACCAAGTGCGCGATCCGCTCAGCGGCGAGATGAAATACCGCTGTCTCTACGAGAAGTACGGGTCGGATATGCCGTTCGTGCTGGTAGGCAACCCTGACAGTGAAGAAGGCGCGCACGTTATTCTGTTCGACCAGAAGCCAGACGCATAGCCCTTCGGAGTCTTATGCCAGGTGGCGAAGACTAGAGCCCCTCGGCTTCGCCCGGCGGCAGCGTCCACCTTGCAAGAGGGATGCAGACCCGTCAGGGCTGAAAGCGGATCGTGAAGGCGACCATGTGGCAAACGTTTTGGGATGGCTCAGGATGAGACAGACCAAGACGTATTGGCACAGGAAGACAGCAAGGTCAGAATTCAGGGCGGAGCCTCAGCAGCCCGGCCCCGCTTACGGGGCTTGCCCATGTTGAAACCTTCACCATTGTAGACAGTCATGCACATCGCAGCATGGAAGCCTACTTCGCAGGTGCAGCATCGTGTTCGGCCCTCACCCGACATTCATGAAGCCTGAAGTGAAAGTCTGTAGACAACCGAAAGCGGACCTTGGAGCGCAAGTCTTTTTTGAGATCGTTGAGGTTCATCTTCAGACGGCTCTCCGAGAGTGTTTTTTCGCAAAGGTCGTGCTCTTATTGTAATGTGTAAGCGATCAACTCGCATGGCTGCTGGCGCTCCTTACAACCGCGCGGTACAACCCAAGGGTAAGAAGCTCTCCAAGCAAATGCCTAATTGGCCTTATTCTTCGGTATTTGATTTCTGAATGAAACAACAGATGGGAAACAGAGGTGGCTCTCTACAAGCGATGGTGTGATGCCACCAAGACCAGAGAAAAGCGGAAATACTATTGGACCTACGTCGAGAAAGATGGTGGCCGCGACAAGATCTTCGATGATTTGGCCCAAGCGATCCGTTTGCACTATGATCGAATGGAACGCATCGCAGAAGACGTGGAACGGCTTGGGTACAAGGTGGCCGCCGAAATTCTCAGCGAAGCAATGCCGCAGACGAAGAAGGGTCGCTCAGGTGATTTCGGTGAAATCCTCGCAACTGAGCTCGTCGAGGAGGAGGTCGGCCTGCGTGTGCCGGTGCGCCGTCTCCGCTATAAGGATGGCCGCAATATGGCCATGCGCGGCGACGACTTCATCGGCGCCGGATATGACGACAAGGGCGAAAAACTCTGGCTCCTGAAGGGCGAAGCCAAGAGCAACAAGGTGCTCGGTAAGGCCACGGTCACGAGCGCACGAAAGGTGCTCGACCGCGATAGCGGTCGCTGCACGCCCGACTCACTGCTGTTCGTTGCCAACCGCCTGCTGGAGAGCAACAACCCGGATGACAATGCACTGGGCCGCAGCCTTCGCGATGAGGTGGGCCTGAAGTCTCTCCACGCGGATCGCATCGATCATATGCTTTTCACAGTGTCGGGCAACGGCCCGCACGCTTCGTTGAAACAGGACCTCGAGGCGACGAGCACCAATCGAGACCAGTATGTCGTGAACATCCACATCGAAGATCATCAGGACTTCATCGCAGCCATTTACCAGGAGGCGGAAGACCTTGGAGACGATTGACGAACTGACAGCATTCCTGACGACCGGGACCGTCGACGGCATCCTCGGTCGCCTCTTGTATCGCGGCGCAGCTTGGTCGCTGATGCGCGAAAACGGCGTGCTGCCACCGAACGCACCACCGCTCGGCCCGACTATCGAAACCGATCTTGCCGAACACGGTTTCGCCCTGCTTCGGGGAGCAATGGCTCTCCGCGCGCAGGCCGGCAGCTCGGAACTGACCAGCAAGGCGTTCGAGCGGGCAGCCAACGCTTTCGAAGCTCTTGCTCGCAATGGTGACCCGGAGTCGCCTGATCGAGGCTTCCGCCGCACCATCGCTGCCGCAGCCTATCATCTCGCCGGATTTTCAGCGGTCGCCTATTCGCTCTTCAATGAGACTGCGGGCGACCTCAACACCTCGCCTGGCGAAACAGCAATCCAACATCTGATCCTGCGCGATTTGGACCAATTACGAGGCTTCGTTCGCGAGTGGCTCAATGAGGAAGCTCACAAAGATGAGCAGATCGCCCAGACGTTGCAGGGTGAAGAATCTGATGTTGATGAGGTCCTGTCGACCATTCTCAATACGACGATTTGCCGGGCACTGGCCTTTTTCGATTTCGCACTTGAGACAGGCGAAACCGAGCCAATCGATACCGCCCGGGCATTGCTCGACGCCGCTGTCAGTCTTGCGGGCAATGCGGAAAATGTCCCGCTGTGGTGGATCTCGAGCCTCTGTCGCCATCTTATCGATGACTTGTGGCAGCATTCTCTGCATGAAAATCTGCCGACCGAACCACCGGACGGAACGGAGGAGAAATACCCGGACCTGCGCAGGTTGTTCATCTCGTCGCTCTATGCTCGCAAGACATCCGAAGTGGAATTGTGGCCATCGCAGCGCGAAGCAGCCCGGCGCTCCACCGATGTCGCGGATGATCTGGTGGTCGCCTTACCAACGAGTGCGGGCAAAACGCGGGTGGCCGAGATTGCCGCGCTCATGACCCTGTCGTCGGCGCGCCGGGTACTGATTGTCACGCCGCTGCGCGCTCTGTCGGCACAAACCGAACGATCCTTTAGAAAAACCTTCGCGCCCCTCGGCTTCAGCGTCTCATCCCTCTATGGCGCGAGCGGTCTTTCTGCTGGCGACGAAGACGCATTGCGAACCCGGGAAATAATCATCGCGACGCCTGAGAAGCTCGATTTCGCGCTGCGAAGCGACCCATCGCTGATCGACGATGTCGGTCTCATCGTCCTCGACGAAGGCCACATGATTGGTCCGAGCGAGCGTGAAATCCGTTATGAGACGCTGGTCCAACGCTTGCTTCGGCGCATGGACGCGGAGAGCCGTAGGATCGTCTGTTTGTCCGCCATCCTGCCCAGTGGCGAAGAACTAAATGATCTTACAGCATGGGTACGCTCCGACGAACCCGGCGAGCCGGTGCTCTCAGACTGGCGTCCGACGCGACAACGATTTGGCACGCTAACTTGGCGAGGCCAAGACGCATTGCTCCGACTCGACCTCAATCGCAATGGTCCGTTCATCGATAAATTCGTCGTGCAGAAACCGGCAAGAGGCAAAGAAAAATTACCCTATCCGCGCAAGACGTCACATCTCACCTTGTTCGCTGCATGGGAGTTCGCTGGCCAAGGCAAGAGCACGCTAATCTTTTCAACCCAAGCTAATTGGGTTGAAGGCTTCGGCAAACAAGTGGTGGACCTCTGCAAGCGTGGATATTTGGACTCACTGTTGGAGGGTGAGGCATCGATTGCCCGCGCTCTTGAGGTCGGAAAGGAGTGGTTGGGAGAAGACCACCCCGCCGTCGCCAGCCTGAAGGCTGGCGTTGCAATCCACCATGGTCGGCTTCCGAGCCCATTCTTGCGGGAGTTGGAAGCGCTACTGTCCGAGGGCGTCTTGAAGGTCATCGTTGCATCGCCGACGCTGTCGCAGGGTCTCAATCTCAATGCAGCAGTTATGCTGGTTCCCTATCTGGTCCGCAAAGGCGAGAAGATCAAAGGCGAGGAGTTCGCGAACGTCGCTGGGCGAGCCGGGCGCGCTTTCGTGGACGTCGAAGGCCTCATCGTCCACGTGATGTTCGACAAAATCAAATGGCGAAAGAGAGAGTGGCGAGAGTTGGTTGCTTCCGCCAAGGCTCGGACACTAAAGAGCGGCCTTATCCAAATCGTCGCCGAGATCCTTGAACGCCTGTCCCGTGAGGGTGTTCTGGAGCGTGATGATGCCTGGGAATATCTTGCCAATGCCCGTGAAGCCTGGAGATCCCCTTCGGAGGAAGCCGCAGTCGCCGAGCGCTTGACGGCCGGTACGGATTACGACGCTGATGGCGAAGATGATGAAGGCAGCGATGACGAAGAGGAGACCATCGACGAGGAACCGCTCTCGCAGATCGTCGAACGCCTCGATGCGACCGTTTTTGGACTGATCGAAGCGCTCGATTCCGATCGCGCCGACCTGCCGAAGCTCTTGGACGAGGCACTTCAGGGGTCGCTCTGGGCTCGCCAGATCACCCGGGAAGACGAAGACGTCGCTCCGCTGCATAAGAAGGTGTTCGAGGCCCGCGCCGATCTCATTTGGAAGAACACTACGGCGCAAGCGCGTCGCGCACATTTCGCGATGGGGGTCGGGCTTGAGGCTGGCCTCTCCATTGATGCCATGGCCGAAGAGTTGGCCGAGCTCCTTGACCGCGCTGACGCTGCAGCTCTGAGTGGTGATGTCGACGAACTTGTCGACACCCTTGGTGGCCTCGGCGAACGCCTGCTGTTCATGCGGCCTTTCATCCCCGACAAGACGAACGCGCTGCCAGCGAACTGGAAGGAAATCCTGCGCAGTTGGGTCTCCGGCGAGGATGTCGCCAAGATCGGGCCGCATAATATGCGGGCCGTCGAGGAGGCCTTCACATATCGTTTGGTCTGGGCATTGGAAGCTGTACGTACCCGTCGCATGTCCCTCGGCTGGTCGCCGGAGATAGTGGCGGGTGGCGCCGCGGCAGCGATCGAAACTGGCGTTCCGCAATTTATGATGGCGATGCTGATCCGTGCCGGTCTTCCGTCACGGCGCGCGGCGATTGCGGCAATCGAGGATGCCGAGCCGGTCTTTGTGACACCGGTCGAGATGCGGGCCTGGCTCGAATCCGATGAGATCACAGCCTACACCGATGCCGGAGATTGGCCGACGGCAGACACGGCGGCGCTATGGGCGAGGTTCCGAACGGAAGCCCTTAGCGGCGGTATCCAGAGATGGTCGGTCGAACATTACAAGCGCCTGCTCGATACCGTGGCTGCCCCACCAGCCGGCCACTATCGGATTGTTACCGACGAAGGGGACGGGCGAACTTGGCTGGCGACGCCGGACTACCAGCGGATCGCTGCATTCAAGAAGTCTGCCGTCTATCCGAAACCCAATTTGATATCGGGGAGATTGACGGGTAATTCCAAATTAGTGGACGCATTGCGTATCGGCCGCGGGAAGCTGCGCTGGCCAAAGGCTGATGTTTGAATAGACTGAACCAGTTTATTTTTCTGACGGCACGACACATGGCCTTACGTCTTCTTGATCCCAGATGATCTCCTTTCTCAAATGTAAGCGATAGGTGGAACTCCCCGCCTATGGCACCCTCGAGAACTGGAGACGGCACAATTTTTTTTGCTCCGGTCTGCAGACCTTCGCACTCCATGCAGCGAAAGTCAGCTATCCGCCCTGCGCGTTGCTGATGCTGCAGATGCGAGCAAATTGCGCGCAGATGCAGCGAACGACTGGAAGGTCACCCGCAAAGCCGCCCGTCACTCGGCCTTGCTGAACTCCCGCGCGAGAATTTCCCGCGCATGCGCGACCCCTTCTGGGGTCAGGCTCAGCGATTTCGCCTTGTTTTTGGGATCAAAAATCAGGCCTTTCTCGAAAAGCCGGTTGGTGATGGCCCAATCGACTCCCTTCCAGACCTGATCGCCGTAATGCAGCGTCAGGCTAAGGATCGCGAGAGCCGCATCATCAATCTTATCGATGTCGAGTGCCATCTCCCCCTCGTTTTCCTGTGTCTGCCCGCTTTTCGAACCGCGGCCCCGCATCATGCATAACCCCGCCGCTTCTTCGCCGCGGCAAGCTTCATCAGCGCGGTGACGGCGCGCCCTTCATCCGGATGCTGCTCGATCATCATCTGCCCGCGCGCGCCGATGCGGCCCCATTCGCGCACCAGGCTGGCGCCCCCAAAGAGATCGGGTTGAATGCTCATGCGGTAAAACCGCCTCATGTTGCAGGCTGGATCGATCCGCCGCATCTGCAGGTCGGTCGGGAACACCTCAAGTTGAGCGACAGAGTGAGACATATCGTGATCCAGCAGGCTTTCTTCCAAAATATCAAGTGGACGCATACCCTGCCACCTTGATTTCCCCGCGAGGGGAAAGGGGGCTCACGCCCCCTTCTCGAACTTCATGACCGGGATGCCGAGCTTTTTGGCCTTGTCGGCTAGGTTCTCCTGGATGCCGGTGCCCGGGAAGACGAGGACACCCACGGGGAGCACATCCAGCATCGCGTCGTTGCGCTTGAAGGGAGCGGCTTTGGCATGCTTGGTCCAATCGGGCTTGAAGGCCATCTGCGTCACGCCCCGGGCGTCGGCCCATTTGGCGGCGATGAGTTCTGCGCCCTTCGGGCTTCCACCGTGCAGAAGGACCATGTCGGGATACTTGGTCCGGACCTGATCGAGCTTGCCCCAGATCAGGCGGTGATCGTTGAAGTCGGTCCCACCGGTGAGGGCGACCTTGGGTCCTGCGGGGAGCATGACCTCGGTATCGGCGCGGCGCTTGGCGGCCAGGAAATCGCGGCTGTCGATGAGCGCTGCGGTCATGTGCTGGCGGTTCACCATCGAGCCGGTGCGGGGGCGCCAGGTCGATCCCGTGTGATGGACGAACTCGGTGGCGGCGTGATCGCGCATCATGTCCATGCAGTTGCGCCGTTCGATCAGCGTCAGGCCTTCAGCCGTCAGTCGCTCAAGTTCGGTGGATTTCACCTCGGAGCCGTCCTGCTCCCGCTGGAGACGGCGCTGCACCTGCTCGTTCTCGTCGAGCGACCGCTCAATCCTCACCGTGGCGCGGTGAAAGAGGTTGACCTGGCCCCAGAGCACCTCTTCGAGGTCGAGTTCCATGCGGGTGTCTTCCAGGGTCGCGACGAGGGCATCGAAGATGTCGGCGACGGCGACCGCGAGGCGCTGCCCATCGGGCATCGGGCGCGGATCGGGCTCGTCAAAGGGACGGAAGCCATAAAGCTGCAGCTCATCGAGCGCATGGGCGGTCTGGGATGCAGTGTGGGCGGGTTCATACGCGTCGTCGTGAGTGTGGATCGTCATCTGTTTCTTGCCTCCGGGCCTGTCTCATCCGCGCGACAACCCGCGCGGCCTTCATGGGCTGCGAAAGCCGTCAAAGGGGACGCCCCCTCACCCCGCCTTCGGGGCCGGAACGCATGTGGAGGAGGGCGGCAGGCAAGCTATTTGTTTCGCGATGCAAAGCGGGGGCTCGTCCCCCGCGGCGGAAATAGCTTGCCTGCCGCCCTTGATGAGGCGTCCCCTTTGACGGCCGCCTGCCCATCTCTTGAAGGCCGCTCGGGTGTCGGGTGGATGAGATTTACCCGGGAAGAGGCAAAGGTGATGATCCACACCCGTGACAGGACTGCAGGACCCCTGCCCCTGACCGCCCCCTGCGCGATGCGGCTCAGCCCAACAGGCGTTGGCGATCCTCAAGCCCGATCTGCCCTGCCAGATGCTGGCGCAGCGCCTCCTTGCCGTTCGCGCGGAGATCATCGTTGAAATCTCCGAGCAGCGGTTCCAACACCCGAACGGCAATCCCGACCTCGGTTGCTCTGGCGCTCAACCTCTCTGCCGCGCGTTGCCCGGCCGGATCGCGGTCGATGGCGATGTAAAGGCGCTGCAGCCCCTTCGGCAACTGGACCGCCCCGAGGTGACCCGACGAGAGCGCCGCCCAGACGGGAAGGCCGGGGGCCGCTTCGGACAGGGACAGCATGGTCTCGATGCCCTCGCCGATCACGAGGATGTCATCATGCGGGGTCAGCCTGACGGCATTGCCGAGGAGGTGACCCATGGCACGCCGCTGCGTCTCGACAGCCGCCTTTCCCTGTCCGTCAGGCGCCAACCAGGTGCGATGCACGCCCTGCAAGGCCCCTGCCCCATCGGTGACAGCCGCGATCAGCGCCGGTCTGGGGATGCTTCGGGTCTGACCCTCATCCCGATGCCAGCACTTCGGGTGGAAGCGCAGCGCGCTCATCGTGCCGCCTTGGGTGATGCCTCGGGAGCGGAGGTAGGTGTCGGCAAGCGTGCCTGCGACCGGCACAGAGGCTGCAAACAATCGCGCCGCCGCCTCTGGCGTGCCACCGGGGGCTTTGGCCTTCTTCGGCACTGGCGTATTCGGGAGGGACGGCTGGGGACGGCCTAGATGCGCACGGGCCTCGGCCAGAAGATCGGGAAAGCGCGAGATCCCGGTTCGCTCGCGGATGATATCTAGGAGATCGCCATGCTCACCCGTGGCGCCGTCCGTGAACTTGCCGGCAGCACCCGGCCCTGACGCAGGCCCAGTCAGCCGCACGAAGAGCGACCGGCCAGGGTTGTTCTGCAAATCGCCCACAATCCAGTAGGACCCTTCCCGCCGTCCGGCGGGAAGGTAGGCGCGACACACGCTCTCTGCGTTCTCCGCCAGACCGCGGATCACATCTTCAGTCTCAGAATACATGGCTCAGCACCCTCCGCGCGCATGTAGTTCTGTTACAGGACAACGTGCAAGCAGACGATCAAGCACTGCGATGCCGCTCGAGTCTGTTGGGCAGAAGAGCCGCAGTTTCCAGGCGATGATCTCCGAGAAGAACCCATCTGCCTTGAGCCGGTCCTTGGCGGCACCCAAAAAGCCCGACAGTTCTATCCGGTTCACCCCCATGACGCGGGACCGGTGCAACTCCATCCCCTCGGCCAGCCGCACCACGGTCTTGCCCTCCAGAACGAGGGCATGAACCTGTGCGGCTGTCAGCTGCGGCGCGTCAGCGGCCAGCGTGGCCGCGACCCAAGACGGCGAGACGCGGCGACCGATGATGCGCTGACCATCGTCGGTTTGTAGCCGGTAGACGCGGGTCTCGTCCTGCGGCAGTTGCTTCCAGATCGGCAGCAAAAGCCCCGCCACTATGTGCAGCGTGGTCTCGCTGAACTCCGGCACCTCGGCCAGTTCCGCGGTCCATGCGGCGGCGAAGGCCGCCCGATCTGCTTCGAGCCAATGGGTGTCCTCCATCATCCGGGCAGGGACAGTGCTGGCCTCCGTTGGCCGGATCAGCCGCAAGCGGGGCTCGATGGTGCCGTCATCCAACATCAGGCTGGTGGCTGGAACCTGCACCGCCGCCCGGCCCGAACGGCTGTTGACCAGCAGGCGCGCCTTTGGATCACCGAGCCAGTCCAGCGCATCGGCCAGCGAGGTCGGCGTATTGCGCCGCTTCTCCGCGATGGTCAGCAGTTGGGTTTCCGCGCCGGAGCCGGGATGGGTGTAGATCACCCGTGCGTCCGTCACCTGAAAGCTCTCGGCGCGCAGCGTCTCGAGCCCGAGGTCATAGACCCCGGCCGCGATAGCGCCCTCGATTCGCTGGTCGAGGAGTTCCTCGAAGGCCGCGAAGACCACAGCCTGCATGTCGATCGTCAGCGCCAGCAGGCGATTGAGGAAGGTCGTGATCGGCGGCAGGTCATCCTTCAGACCGTTGTCATCAGTCAGGCTGAGGCCGGTCGCATCCTCAAACGCCATCAGCGAGCAACCCGCCACATCGCCGCGATTGATGCGGCGGTAAAGCTGGTGCAGGGCATCGCGGGCATAGGGGGACTCCAGATTGTCCTCGGGGCGGAACAGCCCCTGCCCGCCGGTCTGGCGCTGACCGCGCGTGATGGCCCCGAGCGTGTCAAGGCGGCGGGCGATGGTGGAGAGAAACCGCTTCTCCGCCTTCACATCGGTGGCAACGGGCCGGAAGAGCGGCGGCTGCGCCTGATTGGTGCGGTTCGTGCGCCCGAGGCCCTGAATGGCGGCATCGGCTTTCCAGCCCGGTTCCAGGAGGTAGTGGACCCGCAGGCGCTGGTTCTTCGCCCCGAGATCGGCGTGATAGCTGCGCCCCGTGCCGCCCGCATCCGAGAAGATCAGGATGCGCTTCTGGTCATCCATGAAGGCGGCGGTTTCCGCGAGGTTGGCAGACCCCGCCCGGCTTTCCACGACCAGGCGGGCGGCAGCACCCTCGCCCTTCCTCACAATGCGCCGCGAGCGTCCCGTGACCTCGGCCACGAGATCGGTGCCGAAGCGCTGGACGATCTGGTCGAGCGCCCCGGGCACAGGCGGCAGGCTTGCCAGATGCTCGATCAGCGCATCGCGGCGGCGCACCGCCTCGCGGCATTCCACCGGCTGGCCATCGCGCGTGACCGGGCGCGAGGAGAGGTTGCCTTCGCTGTCAGTGAAGGGCTCGTAGAGCTGCACCGGAAAGGAATGCTGCAGATAATCCAGGCAAGCCTCTCTTGGCGTGATATCCACCCGCACATCGTTCCACTCGTCCGTGGGGATGTCCGACAGGCGGCGCTCCATCAGCGCCTCGCCTGTCGAGACGATCTGGATGACGGCCGCGTGGCCCGCGGCGAGATCGGCGTCGATGGCAGCGATCAGGGTTGGGGTTTTCATCGAGGTCAGCAGATGGCCGAAGAAGCGCTGCTTGGCGGACTCAAAAGCCGAGCGCGCAGCGGACTTGGCCTGACGGTTCAGCGTGCCAGAATCTCCAGTGATGTTCGCCGCCTCCATCGCGGCGGCGAGGTTGTTGTGGATGATGGCGAAGGCCCCGGCATAGGCATCGTAGATGCCGCGCTGCTCAGGCGTCAGCGCATGAACCAGCATCTCGTATTCGACGCCGTCGTAGGAAAGCGACCGGGCCGTGTAGAGGCCAAGGGACCGCAGGTCGCGGGCGAGGACCTCCATTGCCGCGACACCGCCCGCCTCGATGGCCTCGACGAATTCCGCGCGCGTCGCGAACGGGAAATCCTCGCCGCCCCAAAGACCGAGGCGCTGCGCATAGGCGAGGTTATGAACCGAAGTGGCCCCCGTGGCCGAGACGTAGACCACGCGGGCATTGGGCAGCTTATGCTGCAGGCGCAGGCCCGCCCTGCCCTGCTGCGAGGCCGTGACATCGCCGCGCTCGCCTTTCGATCCTGCGGCATTGGCCATGGCATGGCTTTCGTCAAACAGGATCACCCCGTCGAAATCCGCCCCCAGCCAGTCGACGATCTGGTCGACGCGGGATTTCCTGGCCCCGCGCTCCTCTGAGCGCAGCGTTGCATAGGTGGTGAACAGGATGCCCTCGGTCAGCGGGATATCCTTGCCTTGCGCAAAGCGCGACAGCGGCGTCACCAGCAAGCGTTCCTGCCCGAGTGCGGACCAGTCGCGCTGCGCATCTTCCAGCAGCTTGTCGCTCTTCGAGATCCAGAGCGCCTTGCGCCGACCCTGAGCCCAGTTGTCGAGCACAATCCCGGCCGACTGGCGGCCCTTGCCCGCCCCGGTGCCGTCGCCAAGGAAGAAGCCACGGCGGAAACGGACGGCGTCAGCGGCATCGTCCGGCGCGGCCGAGACCATGTCGCCGGTTTCATCGACAGTCCAAGACCCCGCGAGATACGCGCCATGCGCCTCACCCGCGTAGATCACGGTCTCGAGCTGCGCGTCCGACAGCAGGCCGTCGCGCAGGACGGCGGTAGGGAGTTTCGGGCGGTAGGTGGGTTTCGGAGGAGCGACCGAAGCCATGGCCGCAGATTGCACAAGCTTGGTCGGGTGCGGTTCCGCTCCTGGGATGTTGATCGCTTGCAGCCGGAAGGTCTCGTAAATGGCATCCGACAAGCGCGTGCTGGCCCCGTCCTCGGTCACATCCCGCAGGGTATAGGCGAGGTCTGCGGCCTCGATCTGCGGGGCGGTGTTGGTGGGGGTCGTTGCTTCTGTTGCGCGGGCTGTTCTGAGGGCCGTGCGCGTGGTGCGGGCAAGATTTCCCGGGAAGGGGGAAGTGGGGACGTGCCCGGCTGGTGCGACCTGCGCCAGTTCGAGGCGCGGGGGGACATGGGTAGTGATCAGCGACAGCAGGCTGGCGACATCACGCGAAATCGGGCGCGCCAGATCGGCTGTGATGCCGCCCGCCTCGCCACCGAGGCATTTGTCGAAGACCGAAATCCGCGTCTCGAAGCTGGTGCCATGCTTGGCGAAGGCGGCACCGGACACCGCACCCGTAAAGACCAGATGCGCGGTCTCGGTCAGACACGCGAAGGTTTCCGCGCAGGCGGGCGCATCGGGCGCAAAACCCGCACCGGTGATGGCGACCAGCCGTCCGCCGGGGACCAGGCGCGCGAGCGCAGAGCACAGATGCCGGGCTGTCGCCTCGGTGGTGCGGGTGTCGACATTGGCCACCGCCGAGAATGGCGGGTTCATCAGAATGACGCTCGGGCGCAGCACCGCGTCGAGATGATCGTCGATCTGCGCCGCGTCAAAGCCCGTAACAGGCCGGCCCGGAAACAAGCGACGGAGGAGATCAGCGCGGGTGTCGGCAAGCTCGTTCAGCGCGAGGCTGCCGCCCGCGATTTCCGCGAGGACCGCCAGAAGGCCCGTCCCAGCCGATGGCTCCAGCACCAAATCGCGCGCGGTGATCTGTGCTGCAGCCATTGCGGCCAGCCCCATGGGCAGCGGCGTCGAGAACTGCTGGAACCGCTCCATCTCCTCGGACCGCCGCGTATGGGTCGGCAAAAGGCCGGACACCTTGGCAAGGATCGGCAGCAGCGCTGCGGGCGAGCCCGCCCGCGCCAACAGCGCGCGGCCAAACTTCCGCAGGAACAAGACCAGCGCTGCCTCGCCCGCTTCATAGGCCAGCTTCCAGTCCCAGGCGCCGATCGCGTCAGAGCCGCCAAAGGCGCGCTCCATCTCAAGGCGCAGGCGCAGCGCGTCGATCTGGAAACCTTGCGCCAGATCAGGCTGCAGCGCTTCGGCCACGCTCAAGATCGCAGCGGCCGTATCGAGGGACGAGATGGGGACAACAGGCGCAAGCGCGCGCTCGGTCGCAAAATGGGCGAGATGCGTCATCGGGAAACTCCGGAATGAGGAACAGGATCAGGCCCGGACACCCTCTTTCGAGCACCCTCAGGCCTGACCTTCCCCGGCCCTCCTCTTCCTCTCAAACCCCATGATTTCCGCAGGTGGCTTGATTTTGTTCCTGTTATGTTCTATTTTACGAACCAAGCTAGGAAGGGAGATCCCCGATGGAAAGCACCACTTACGTCCTGCCCGCGACGCCAAAGCAGATCGCCTATGCGCGCGCGCTGGCCCTGCGCAACCAGACGCTTCTGCCGTGGGAGGTTCAGCAAGATCGGCGCGCGCTCAGCGCCTGGATCGACGCACAAGCCAAGATGAACCCGGGCGCGCAGGACAGCCGCCCGACATCAAAGCAAGTCGCCTTCGCCGAGCGTCTCGCCCGGATCAAACGCCGCGCCGTCCCGGATGAGTGTTTCCGCGACAAAGGGCTGATGTCGAAGTGGATTGATGGGAACAAATGAAGCTGGTCTGATCCTGCGGTGATCGAGATTACTTCAGCCGATCGACAACGGATGCCCCGCCCGACCTGGCAAGCGCGATGAGGCTGGATTGGATTTTGGATGTGAAGACGGAACTGAACGTGCCAATGGGCGTGCGGTCCTCCCAGACATAGGACCGCTCCAGAATATCCGTGTTGATCTCGTCCAGCATGACCCATTTGCGGACATGGGTCTCTAACCCCACGCGCTGCGACTCGATCTGTGGCACCTCGATGAACTTGCGCGAGGGCAAGGGCGGCTGCGTCGTGATCGGCAGGATGAACACCACGGTCTCGCTATCGGACTTGGCGACAGTGACGGCGATACAGACAGGCCGCGTCTTGCGGCCCTCAGTCTCGCCCGCCATCTGCTCGCGTTTCCATAGGAACGGGTAGCGGAAAACCTCTCCCGCACTCGGCTTAGTCATCAGCCTGCGTCAAGTCCCGCTCGAGCCCCTCTATCATCAGCGCCTTGAGATCCTCTGGCATCTCGTCAACCATGTGAGCCTGTTGCGTGGCCCCCCGGGTGAGCTGCTGGTACTGGTCCATGCTCATCAGCACGAATTTCGGCTTGCGATGTTTGGTGATCGCGATCGGCGACCGAATGGCCGCATCGAACAGGTCACTTGTGTGCCGCGTCAGGTCGGCCGCCTTGAACTCGGGAAGATCATGCATGATCGAGGTCTCCATTTGTGCAGAATATACATACATTCTGGATATTCTGCAAGAGATGGGTTGCGCCCGCCCATGTGTCATCCGAACCGCCGCCCTGCTTCGGTGAAGGTGTATTCATTGGCGACGATGCCGTCCTCAACGGACTCATCCGAGGTCAGGTGGTCGTATTCAGCCTCAAGCTGGCGGTAGAGCCAGCGGGCGAGATCGCGGATCGCCTCGGTCACAATCTCTTCGGCATCCTGGGTGGGCGGTTGCCAGGTCGGGCTGTCGCGGGTGACGTCCACGGACATGCAGTATTCGTGGTAGTAGCGACCGCGGTGGCTGACCTCGGCAGCGAGCTGGTAAAAGTTGCGCCGCTGGATGGCCTGCAGCCGGTCGGCGATGCCATGCAGCGTCGCATCCTGGGGCGCATAGTCCCGGATGCGCGCGGCCGCGCCCTTGGCATGACTGAGATAGCCCTCGAGCGATGCGCCATCCCCTTGGCTCCAGAACCCCGAGAACCAGATGCAGGGCTTTTGACGCGTGCCGCCGCCCATCAGGCGCGCGGGCGTGGTTTTAAGACGAATGCCGAGAATATAGCAGATACGCTCGAAATCCTCGTAGACCGCATCCCACCAATCATCATGGGGACCAAGCTCGCGATACCAGCTGCGCGCCTTTTCCTTGGCCGCATCCGAGAGTTCGGGGAACTGGTAGACAGTTGTGCAAATGACCTCAGGCATGTGCGTCCTCCCCATTCAGCGCGGCGGCCAGCCATTCTTGCGTGCTGGTCGCGCCGATCAGTTTGCGCACGCCCAGATCGATGACATGCGCGCCACCGCCGAAAGCCTCAATGCGTGGCCGTGAGCAGGTCAGGGCGTAGCTGAACCCCCATAGGCCGGTGAGGTCGAGCTCTCCCGCAAGGCGCATCACGAAACGGATGACCGCCTCAGGATCGCCGCTGTCACCATCGTGAATCCAGAGGGTCGATCCTGAAGAATCGGTCTGGATCGACAAATCAAAGCCGCAACATAGCGCCTCGGTCTCGGAATAGGCGTCGTTGCGCAGAGCGAGAAACGCTTCATAGGCGCGCGCCGCCTTGTCGGGCGTACCGACATCCAGCAGGCAGGAAAAACGGGTGAAATAATCCGCCATTGGGGTCTCCATAAGGAAAGGCCCGACCAATGGCCGGGCGTGTGGGTGTGATGGGTTGTGGTGATCAGGGGCGGCGGCGTCAGTCCGCGCCCAGTGGTGCGGTTTCTGCCTGCAGGCTCGCGTGACTGGCCAGCATGGCGCGGTAGAATCGGTGGCGCGACGCGCGCAGCACGGTGCAGGGTGTGGCGCTGACAGCCAGGCCAAGGCGCGCATAGGCCGGGTCCATCAGCGCGCGCCTGTTGGGTGTGGGTTGTAATCCAACAGGTTCGCGCGCGCAGCCGCATCAAGCGAGAGACTCCCATCGGCAGCCGGGGTCGTGCCCGAGGCTGCGCGCAGGTCCTGCAGCACATCGCAGGCCAGCCGCGTGATTGCGTCTGATAGCGGCAGCCTGTGAAGTGCGTCACCCGGAGTATCGGGGTCCAGATCGACATAGGGGATGTCCATATCCGGGCAGGCCACGCGCGTGGCATCGGCGAAGGCCGCGATGCCGGTGATCAGGCAGGTGTTATCATCACAGATGAAACTGGCCGCGACATGGGTGATGCCTGCACCCATCAGATGATCATAAAGCAAGGCCATATTGACCGCGATCAGTGCGGCAATGCGCGCCTCGTTCGACGCATGGCCGGCATGGATCGCGCGAAAATCCGCGCTGGCGGGGGGCAGTGGGGCCATCAGCCTGGGCTCATTCTGGCGCATGGGTCTCTCCTTGACATAGCTGCGGGTCGACGCGCCCTTGCGAGGGGATGCACTCGGCTCTCCCCCGCAAGGCGCATCTCTCCCCTGCCCGCCTTTGACTCTCGAGCCTCACGCCGCGATCTGCAGCGCGCGGGCGGCAAAGGCGCGCCAGAGCGGGTCGACAAGGCGGGCATCCAGCAGATCGGCACGGTGACGCAGCCGCTGCGCGAGATCGGGCTCACCCCAGGCCGCCGCGCGGCCCGCCTGCGCGCGCAGCTGGCTTGCCTCGGTCACGACGCCCCTCGCCTCGACCGCGCTCGTCACCGGGTGGCACCAGGCGACAGCGTACTCACTGGCGGCCCCGGCCAGCACAAGGCGCTCGTCACGGTCAAGGATCGCCAGGAGCTGGGGCGCGGCATCCGGACCGATCCCCTCGGCATGGTCGATCGCGCCCTGCATGGCCTCGGCCAGCGTCGCGAAGCGGGCGAGGACCAACGGCGCTGCCCGGCCCGACAGAAGGTCGGCTGGTGCGCGGCGCGATAGGGTCAGGGCGAAGGGGTGATTGGGGTCGACATCACCAGTTGAAAAGTGCGGTGGGACGACCCGCGCGTAAGTGGTCGGTAGGTTGGGCAAGGGCAAGTCGAACATGGGGGAGATCTCCGACGGCGCAGGAAGCCTCTCTCCCCGCCTCATCCGTCAAGGACCAAACCGCCGCCCTCTTCCTCGAAGGGGCGGCGGCAGGTCTGCTGGCACCATCAGAGCTTGCCGAGGGCTCGCAGGCTCAGCTCCGTTCCGGCACCCACGATGATGTGGTCATGCAGCGTCAGGCCGAGATACTTGCAGCCCTTCTGGATCTCCTTGGTCATGCTGAGATCGGCCTCGGACGGCGTCGGATCGCCCGACGGGTGATTGTGGATCAGGATCAGGGCGCTGGCGTTCAGCATCAGCGCCCGCTTGATCACCTCGCGCGGATAGACAGGGACATGATCGACTGTGCCGGTCGACAAAAGCTCATCGGCGATGATGCGGTTCTTGCGGTCGAGATAGAGGACATGGAATCGCTCGATGGGACCTCGGACGGTCAGAGCGCAATAGTCCATCAGCGCCTGCCAGCTCCCAATGACCGGGTTCTGGCTAAGGTAACGGCCGAGGATATCGCGGGCCTCGAGGATGACGGTTTCTTCTTGGGGGGTCATGGGCGTCTCGCTGAAATGCGCACACCGAAGCCCCCTGCCCTTTCGGGGCAAAGCCAACGGCGTGCATGTTGAGAAATAGCTGCAGCGACCGCCCCAGGGTCGGGCGATCGCTGCATGGGCGCTTGGTTAGCCGACCCGGTCGAGCAGCTTTTTGGCGCGCCCTTCCATGTCGAGGCGCGCATCCTGCTGGGTCTTGTCGCGTGCCAACCGTGTGATGCCCTGCACGAAGTCGAAGATACTCTCGGGCGGGCGGCCCTCTTCCATCAGCACCTTCTCGATGATCTTGCCGGACTCCGCCTTCGAGAAGCCGCGCTTGCGCAGGAAGTCCGCGCGATCCTCATCGCTGCGCGCCACGACCTGCTGCCGCGCGGCCTTGATGCCGTTCACGAAGCCCTGCGGCGAGGAATTGGCGAAGCGCGTCAGCGCCGGGGCCGCCTCATGGGCAAAGCGCGAGGCGGCGTATTTCGAGTGTCGGATCCGGATCTCCTGGAAGTCCTCGACGCCCCAGAGGTTGCGGTTCTGGCAGACTGCCCGCAGGTAGAAGCTCGCCATGCCGAGGGTCTTGGCGCCCACCTCCGAATTCCAGCAATAAAAGCCCCGGAAGTAGAGATCAGGAGAGCCGTCGGGCAACTTGCCCGCCTCAATCGGGTTGCGATCATCGACCAGGAACAGGAAGACGTCGCGGTCCGAGGCATAGAGCGTGGTCGTGTCACGGCTGATCTCGACATCGGGGTTGTAGACCCCGGTCGACCAGTCGAGCACGCCCGGCACTTTCCAGCGCGTGTCGCCCGTGCCATTGCCCGCGATGCGCTGCACCGCCTCGACCAGCTCGAAATCGTGGATGCGGCCGTAGTCGGGCCGGTCACCGCGCGCAGTTCCGTTCGGCCATCTTCGGTCTCAAAAGTCTTCACCTGCTCGGCGCGGTGGTTGGTCAGGCCGTACTGGAGGTTGATCCCCGCCAGCGGCGCGGGCAACTGCCGCAGGTAGGAGGCAGGAGCGCCGACGATGCTTGCAAGCTGGCCAAACGCCCAATGCGTGGGCGCGACCGGTTCTTGCGCCTTCGGCAGCATCAGGTGCAACCGCTCGGGGTTGTCGCGCGCGGCCTCGACGCGGATGTCCGCCGTCTGCACCACACGGCTGCGGCTGCGCTCCGACCGGCCTTTCACATTGGCCCAGAGATCGTCGAGCGAAAGATACCGCTCGTCATCGGGCCGGTTGAACCATTCGGACGACACCCGCCCGTTCCGCTCACCCCGGCTCACATCCACCTTCCAGCTACCGGCCCGCGCCGGCTGTACCGGATCCAGAATTTCTACAACGCCCATCGGTATTCCTCCGTGACAGGCGCCGGGAGCCACTCTCCCAGCCCTCAACCCGTCACCGGAAAACCGGCCAAACTCGGACTCTCTCGGGGAAACGCCGGTAAGTCAGAGGCGCTCCACGCCCGACACGCATCGGTGTTGACCTGCACCCGAAAATGGCAGAGGTTGGTGGTGGCCTTTCTCGCAGGCCGGTGTGCCCGCCACGCGAAGCTTTGCAGCGATCTTGATTTCGAACAGCAGAGCTCATGCCATCGGCGGGTCTGATTAGCAGCGGGCACCTAGTCAGATCCGGCTTGGACATGGATCATGACAGAGAACAATAAGCTTAAGACTTTGAAACTTCTGGCGAAGCGTTACGCCAGGGCGACGGGTCAACCACAGCACGTAGCGCTCGACCTTGTTGCCAGTCGAATGGGCTTTGCTCATTGGAACGCGTTGACAGGCAGCGCCAAAGGAGAGTGGGTTCCCTCCGAAGCACAAGTTGCCACGATCAAGGACTTCGTGGAACGGATCACTTCCTACGAGGGTTCGGCCTTCGACCATATCTTCGGAAGCACCGATGCCGTCACTCGAGGAGAAGTACGGGGGCATCCATACGAACTGAAAACAATGCTTGGTGACGTCCGCATGGATGGTGAGGGTTGGCGGATCGTGCTGCCAGAAAACCCTTTGGCCGCCTCTCGTGTCGAGATCGACATCAAGCATGCCCAGACCAGCCCGATGAACGATCGCGTGCTACGTGAAGAAGCCATCGGGATTGCGAGGGAATTGATGCAGAGCGTCAAGGCGCGGCGACTTGCCGATTGGCCACGACGCGCCACAAAGCCGGATGCGGAAGGAAATGTGCGGCACCCGTTCTTGGAGATGGAGGAATCGAACCTCTGGTACTGCCTTCACTGCAACTCAGAGATCACCGGCTCACAGATCGCTGGAAACCAATGGCACTGCCCCGGCTGCGGCGCATCACCAATCAACATTTTTCCAGAAGCCTTCTGGTTGGGACCGACCGATGAAAAACCAGTGCCAGTCCAATCCCGCGCCGAAAGGCAAGAGATGGAACCCATCGTGTCAATTATAAATCCGCGGCCAAGGCTTGACCTCAACAGTGGCCAGGTGACCCATTTGATCCGTGCTGCCCTGTTCGAGGATGCGACCAATGCCAGCGAGCGCATGGGAGCGAGTCTGGCCGAAATCTGGGTTGATGACGATCTCGACGTGGTTGTTTCCTTCGAGGATCACTACTGGCCCGAGGACAAGGAGCCGACCGCTGCGATCGAAGTGGCCGCAATGCTTGGGATCGAGATTGAGTTGGAAGTTACTTGGTCGGATCCGTTGTTCGCATGGCCCGGTTTGGGCACCGTGACCCAGAGCACGGCCGAATATACGCGTATGATGCTCGACGCGTATCGCAGTCACGGCGCGACCAGAACCAAAGAAGAAATCTAGCTCGTGCGCACGTTGGACAATTAGGCGCATTCAAGGCGCGCAGCATCGGAAGGCAAGCGTGGGTGCCTTTTCCAGTGGCCAGAAGAGACTTTTAGCCCGGCGGGAAAACCCGCCGGGCCAAGGGGGGAGACGCCGTTCCTCAGAACGGGATATCATCGTCGCGGTCGACCAGCTCGGGGTTTTCGTTCTCGGCCGACTTCGGACGGCTCAGAAAGTCGACCTTCTCGGCGATGATCTCGCAGCCGTAGCGGTCGTTCCCCATACTGTCGATCCACTTGGTGTAGTGGATGCGGCCGTGGACGAGGACCTTCATGCCCTTTTCGCAATGCTCGGCGACCGTCTTGCCGAGACCGTTGAAGCAGGTGATGCGGTGCCATTCGGTGTCCATGACCCGGTAGCCGTTCTCGTCGCGCATCACACGGCCTTCCGAGAGGCGGGGACGCGAGGTGGCGAGGCTGAAGTTGGTGATCTTGGTGCCGCTCTGGGTGGTGCGGACTTCGGGGGTCTGACCGATATTGCCGGCGAGGATGACGATGTTCTGCATGATAAGCTCCTGTGTTTCCTGTCTTCGGGACCGTCCCTTCGACAAAACCCTGAAAAAGCCCGTCGGGTGACGCGTGCACGGTGGACAGCATGGACACCGGACACCCCCAGAGGACCGGGGTGGAGCGGGCAGGACGCCAAAGGCGGCCAACACGGCCCGGACTGACGCGGGGTTGCGCGCAGGAGACTGAACGGGATTAGGGGATTGTCAGTCGAAGGGATGGCCCAAGAGACAGAGAGATGCGGGGAGCCCATGCCAGACCATGTTTCCTAGCCAATCGGGACTGTTTGACCCAAAGCCCAGCACACCGCTAGCGGCCTAAGTGGCTATCACCAGCTCTCACCCCTGCCCGCGCCTGCCGGGAAATCCAGGGCCCTACCGCGATGGGTTATCGATACCGGGAAATCCAGGACACGGACCGCACCAACGGCTGCTTTCGATCTCGAGGTATTGTCGCTCAGCGAGCTGAAGATAATGCAGAAGGACGTCGCCAAGGCGATTGCCACATTCGAGGATCGGCACAAGGTGGAAGCCCGCGCCAAGGTGGAAGCGCTCGCCCGAGACCTCGGCTACTCCCTGGCCGAATTCGTGGGTACTGAGACAACTATCAAGTACGTGTCTGGCTCCGGACAGATGAGGAACTAAGCCTATACGGAATTGACAGACACTGCACCGACAGCGGATTGAACCGCCGTGGGCTGAGCTATGGCGACAAATGAGCAGGGTCGTTACTCCTGCAGGTCGATGTCTGAGGGGATTTTACCTCGAGAATTCAAAAAACTTCGGGCAAAAGCGTCTTGGTAATTTGACATTGGCCGACCAATGGCGTGTCGAAGTAGAAATCCCCGTTCCGGTATCTGGTCATAGATGAGGAATGGAGGATGGACCTTCTGCTGCCAGGTTCTTCCGAACTCGATAGCACAGGCTGCGGGAGCGGCAGGAAAGACAAACAAGTCTACGTCCATCCCGTGCTGATCCTTGATCGAGTCGAACGTCTTTCCGACGAGCTCTCGAAAGCGGGATAGATCATCCTTGTTGCGAAGCTCAGACGCGCCCAGCCTGCTGCTCCGGATCTCCCAGAGTGAAACAGGTTCGTCAGGCAGCGCTTGAATCACACGATCATCTGCAATCCCGGCGGTCACTGAGAGTTTCAGCGCTACTTTCTTCGGACCGGGAGCCCCAGGGACGCAGGTAAACTCGAGAGGTTCACGATCGTTCGGCCAGGCCCAGCCCGGCGTTGGCTCCCTGTGCCTGCCGTAGACTGAAACGGCCGACAAGTCTGAAAGCAGTCGACCAAGCTCCATAAGGACGGGCATGGGCGCGAAACCGAACACCGCGAGATGCTCGAGATCACCGTCCGCGAATCTTCCGTCGATTTCCCGCTCGATCTTCTTGCGAAGTGCGTCGATGACGACGGGGTAGTAGTCGGAATCGCTGTCCTTCTGCGCAATGTCGCGGATCTTGATGTCGATGGGACGCCGATCCGCCGGGGTGAACTCCGGCCTCATTGCCTCGATACAGTCCCGGAGCGGAACGGCTGTCTCGTTGTCGCCGATCGCCGCAGCAATCCGAAGGATATGTGCGGGCGTTGCATTCGGGTTCTCGAGGAGCCGCTCGATCCGCTCCTCGTTGGCACGCTTCATCTCCTGCAAGACGTCCACGGTGTAGCGGTCGATCTTGGCGGGATCGTCGATCTCGCGGTGATGCGGATCGCACATCAGCATCAGGTTGTCAGGATCGTCCGCCAGCTGGTGCGACAGGACCGGGTGGCCACGTTCGCCGCCCGGGTCAGAGGCGATGATATGAGCTAGGTAGGCATGGTTCTTAGCCAGATCGCCCGTCACGAGGTCGCCATCGAGGCGTTTGCCACAGCCGTGATACTGGCATCGGCCGGCGGCGCGACCCCAGACGAGAATTCTTGTCTTTTGCGATGGACTACGCCCTCGTGCCATCCGGAACCTCCTGCCGCTGCCTGAGGATCTCGCCCACGGAGATCGGACCAGGCGCGTTCGAGCCGCGCCAGACGCCGTCGAGATGCCAGATTTCATAAAAATGTAGCCACTCGGATGCCCATGGGACGATCCTGTCGGCGATAAGCATCGTGCTGTCCCATTCCCTGGCATCGGGATCGAACAGGCAGAGCGCCGAGTCTTCCGGTGTCTGATGATCGTAGTTCAGGTGCGGCAGATCGATGAAATCGGTCCCCGGCCGGGGTTCTATTGGCGGGTCCAGAACATGGACCAGGGGAACCGCTTTCAGGTTTTGCCATTCCCAGATGACGGCGACCTCATATTTCATCTGGAAGCCCCGGAGAGGTCCGATCCACGCGATGACCCGACCTTCTTCCAGCATCCGCGGCCGGAGGTCAGGCCAGCGGTGCCGCATGCGGTTGAGCTGGACCTGAGCGGAGCGCGGCTTCCCGGGCTTAGTCTTCATTTGTCGCGGAAGCCAGGATGGAAGTGGTGGGCAGGGGCCTTCGAGACCTGGGTAGCCTTTTTCGGTGCGGCCGCGATGAGAGCAGGATTGGCCACGAACCCCTTGTTGTGCTCGTAATGTGCAACGCCGGCGGTCGAGGAAAGGCCGTCGATATAGGCCCGAACCGCCTTCTCGCTGACCCGTTCGCCGAACAGGCCGTCGAAAATCTTGCGCGTCTCGGTCAAGCTGGAGGACCGGGCGCGAGCCAGTTCCGACACGAGATGACGCAGATCCATCCGGAAGAGCTTCATCTCCCGATCGTGCTTCGGCCACCGGTCATTGAAGTTCTCCTCCCACAGCGCGGGATTGCGCTCCTCGGGACGGCGACCGGTTTCCAGCGCGGCCGCCATGCGCTTGTCGAGCTCTGCGGCGTAACTCTCAAGCTGCGCGCAAATCCCGAAGGGGGAGAGAGGGACTTCGGCGGCGATCTTGGAAAGGTACACGGACACAGGACGCCTCTCGTCCCGGTTGGCATAGCGCAGGTTGAGGTATCGCTTCATGAGCTTGAGGGCGATGACCTGCGGCGCATCCCGGATCGGATCGATGGGCTCGGGGAGCGCGTCTATGTCCGCATCGGCCATGATGTTGCCGGGCACCAGACGATCCTTCATCTGCAGCTTCGAGCGCACATCGCGGACATGATCCTGGAAGCTCCGGCTCGGCATCGCGATACGTGCCCTGAAGTCCTGACCAAAGCCGTAGGGGTTCACGCGGAATCGCTCATCTCGTCCTTCATCGGGGCTGTGATAGATCTCACCGACGCGTTCGACCCGAGGATCACAGTCCGGATCCATCGGCGTGACGTCCAGGTGCATGAATGCGAACTGTAGCTGGATACAGCGCGTGCATCGCTCGATCTTCTTCACGTCGGGAAAGCCCTCGAAGGCGGCGTGCAGCTCATCGAGCACTCGCCGCGGCGTCCATCCGGCCGGGGTGCGGAATTCGAGGATGGCGTCGAGGTCGAACCTGTCGTCGTCAGCGCCATGAACGATGGTGGCGCCGATGGCGCGGGAGCCCTGAGGATAGACGAGGGCTGTCTCCATGTAACGGCGGATCAGACTGTTCGACCGCTGGAGATGTTCCGGGATCAGGTTGTATCGTTTCGATGCGACCTGGTTGTCTCGCGGGCTCAATTCCATTTCGAGAACGGTTCCGAGCAGTAGAGCATCGAGTTGCGGTGCGGTATCGTCGAGCGGCATCGAAAAGGCCTCCTCCGGTGTGGTGCCCGTCCGATTGCCTCCCTTCAACCTTCCGCGCCAGTCAGCACAATATATGCCATGCTCGGATTCATTTCAACACTACAGGGTGTATTTTGTTCTTGGTTTACCCCAAACTTGTTAGTTGCGGGATTTCGTACGACAGGGCGAGGGGCCTGCCGGTGTTTCAGGAACGAGGAAGCATGATGATTGGCGGCTGCCAACCTGCCGCGAAAATGCGGAGTCCGAAAGATGCAGGGGATGCCTTGTCTTGAGAAGGCGATACGCCCATATCAGAGGCACGGCACTGGTGATCCGTTCCGCCCACAGTGGAGAAGCATGCGTGCGCACCGCAGGACGAAAGACCTTGCTCTCTTCATCCAATCTCTTCGACGCATCGCCGTCGGCACAGTGGGCACCCAATACGGCATCTGTTGAAGGATCATCACCTTGTCTATTCATTCTCCCGACCAGCACGCGTTCAAGCGTGCAGCTCAGGCTCTCTCGAAACTGCCGGGCGCAAGCTCGCTGAACGCGTGCCAGACCGCTCTTGCCCAGGCAAGCGGACATCGCGATCTGCATCACCTACAAGCTCTCCAAGCGAAGACTCCTCATCTGACACAGGCGTCTGTCGTCACCCAGGCCAACATTGTTTCTCGGCTTCACCGGACCAGCAGCCTTCGGATTGGTGACATCCTCGATGCACTGACCCGAACCAGGTTTTTCGGCGGCAGTCCGGACCCTGAAATCACGCTCACCGTTCGGGAAGCACTGTTCGCCACAGACTATCCGGATCGCCGGCGGCATGACATTGGAGCTCCGTGTCGTGTGAAGGCCCCCGGCTATGACAATGCGCGCGCCTTGCTTGTCGAGCGCGGCGAGGGGCCGGAGGGGCTCACGCGCGTCATGATCGATCATAGCATCATGACCTGCGTCTCCCGGGAAGCCCCTGCGCATCGCGCCGGGCGCCTCTTCGTGCCGCTCCGCTTCTGGATGCCATACGGATTCTGGACCGAGGCGGATGGCACGAAGGTTCTTTTCTCGCGCGACTACTGCCCGCTCTGGAGAGTCCAGGAGGGGCGAGCCCCCGTGCGGGACGATCCGGATCGCGACGTGAAATTCGTCAAGCAGGAGTGGTATTTCGACGAGGGCTCCTTCCGCGGGCCGGTTGACACGGTCATGTCCCGGGGTTTCGAAATTCTGAGGGAACATCGGGTGGTCTCGCTACCCCGACTGGTAGAGTGGTTTCCCGAGTGTCTCGCTTCAGGACGATGGATTTCCGACCTGAAGCGGTGGCCGGGAGGTCCCGAGATGGTCCGCGCAGGGTAAAGCTTGTTGGAGGCCGAGAGATCGCCTGCCATGAGCTCGGATCAAGTGGAGGTCGCCCAACCAAGTATTGGTGGCAAGGCAGGACGGAGGCGGCATTTCTCAAGCCGCGACCGGAACGTACTCTCCGGTCCCACTGACGAGCTTCGGCACTATCCTCAACGAACGGTCGTCGGATCATACTGAATGCGCTTGGCCACAGCTCGGCGCTCGTTGGAACGGCAATGCTGATCGCTGGACCGGCGACAGGCCCAGTGGCGCACCTGCGCCTTGCCTGGGCCCTCGGGAAGTGAGGCCGAAGCCTCACCCGAAGGGATCGTATTCCGAGACGATCACGACCTCGTCTCCGTCGATTTCATCGGCGGGGACGGCGCCATAGGTTCCATCACCTGCCTGGAAGACGACGATTGAGACCATGAGCGTGGCGGCGAGGGAGGCTGCGAAGGCGTGAGCATCTTTGCGGGACATCTGTTTGGCTCCTGTCTTAGAGGCGGAGGACCATCCTCCGCGCGACAGGACCCCGCAGGCCCGAAGACTGACTGACATCACCGGGTGCGTTCGGCTCGTCCGAATCCACCCGGCGGCACGGGTTCGCCGGTAGCCCGACCCCTCGCGGGTTGATCTCGAAGACAGGATTCGGGGCAAGGAAGGGAATGGCGAGCGGGGGATGGTGCGACCGCTGACTGGAGCCTGGTGTTCCGCTGATGCTATCGCTGCCAGCCTCCCGGGCAGACATTTGGTAGAAGATCTCTTTCCGTGATGGATTGAATCCTATGGTGCCCCGCGATCTCACAGGACAGGGTCGTGATGGGTGAGAGGCCCGCGCTTGGGCGAGCCCCTTGGATTTTACAGGCTCAGGCGGCGAGTTCTGCGTTCCCTGCCCTGTCGCCGTCCTCGCTGCCGACAATCTCCAGCCGCGCGTTGCGATAGCCTTCTCTGGCGATCCAGAGTTCGGCAGCCGTGACAGACTCGGCCAGATGAAGCAGCTCCGTGCTACCGCCGAAATCCAGCAGGACGCGCACCTCTCCGGGCTTCGGCTCCTCAGCCACCTCGAAGGTCAAGGCGCTATCCGCCGAGTGGGTGCGCATGATCGTCACGAGAATGACCCCGTCCGAAGAGAAATTCCCCTCGTGCAGCGTGAACGAAGCCGGCGCCGTCCAGGTCGGATAGGGTCGCGGCGGCTCCTTCTTGACGAGTCGGCCGACTCCGTTCGAGCGCTCCCAGGCCGCGAGCTTTTTTGTGAACCGCGCGGGCGGTTTCGGACTATTGTCAGTGTAGCGAATGAGCGCCCCCAGGGGCGCGGTGTCGAGAATGGTCGTTGCAGACATGATTCCTCATCCTGAATGCGTGATTTTGCATTCATCTTGTTGATATTGTTGAGATTTATAAGATTGAGGGCGGGTTTTCCCGCCCCCGGATGACTCAGATCACTCCGCAGCCATCATCGACCCATCATCACCCGGCAGGTCAGCGGTGAGGAAGGCGGGAAGGTCGACATCCTCGGTCTGGTCGGTGTCGGAAACGGGTTCAGACGCCCCCTGCCCTTCTGCACCGTCCAATACCGCCGGATCGTGACGGCGAAGAACCTCTGGCAACCAGCCGGTGCCTTTCAGCAGACGCTCGGCTTCGGTCGCCATCTCACCCTTCTTCAGGTGATCGAGGAGTTGCGCCGTCCCCTCCCCTTTCGCCTCGCGCACGGCCTCGAGGATCCGCACCTTGGGCACGCGGTTCAGGTAGGTCTCGGCCGTTGGCTTCCAGCCCGCCTCAACCATGTCGAGTTCGACCGCCTGTGCGACCAAGTCGGACTGGGTCATCCGCTTGGTCAAACCGCTGGACGAGATCCCGGCACCATAGGGGTTCACCTTCTCATGGAGCGCGTTGATCCCGAAGCTGAGGCAATGCGCGAGCAGGGACAGCCGGCTCGCCTGATCGAGGGAAGCCAAGTAGTCCCAAAGAACGGCATCGTCGCCAAGCGGCAAGTCGGCCTCCCATTCCGCGTGGCGATCGTCCACCAGCTTGGCCACCACGCTGTCCTTCAGATCGCTCGCCTGCGCCGACATGTAGACGTGACGGACCGAAGCCTCGAGACAGCTGCCGGCCGAACTGGAGGTCCGGAAGGTGTCATTGACGAGCTTCAGGAGCATCAGCGTCAACGCGACGTCAGGGGAGCGCCCAACAGCTTCGCGCAGCGCCAGTGTCCGGTGCGCCGTCAGCTCCATGACCAGCCGCTCGGGCAAGGGCTTCAACGCACCATCACCCTCGTTTTCGAGCACGATGGTGGCAAGCGCCTGACCGGCAGAGGTGATCACCGTACCGTGGCCGACACCATCCGCGCTGCTCGTAGCTGAAAGCTCAGCGCCCTGCCCGTCTGCCGCCTGTTCACTGCTGTGGACATCTGCTCGTGCCTCATCCTCGGGCCGTACGAAGCCCCGATAAACGGCAAGCTCGCCATAGCGGTCAAGCGTCACGAAAGCCCCTGCCCGCGCGATCTCCTCCACGTCGAAGATCAGCGGCCGAGCCTCGAGCTTCTCCATCGCGACTTCCAACGCGCCAAGACGCGCGTCGATCTCTTCGGGGAACTCATCCTGACCCTCGTATTCCTCTTCGATCGCTCGGTACTCGGCAAGCAGCTTGGCATGCGCCGCGCCTTCGTCATCCGTCATCGGCGCCGGGTCGCCATTGAGTCGGCGCAAGCCGTGGCTGTAGCCATAGGGCAGATCGAGCGAGACCTCGATCCATTTCCAACCTTCGGTCGCGATGGCTTCGGCTTCAGCCTGAAGCTTCTCGCTGACCAGACGATCAAGCAGGGCCGTGTCTTCCAGCCAGCCGCCGTCATCGCCCTGGAAGAGGTCATGCAACATGGTACCGCCAGCATCCTCATAAGCCTCGACGCCGACAAAGGCGGCACGACGGTCGGATGCCCGCACCGAGGTTTCGGTCAGCATGCGCCGGATCTGATAAGGCTCCTTGTTCCAGGACGACTTGATAGCATCCCAGACCTGAACCTGACGCTCATGATCCGGATTGACCGTGAAGGCCATCAGCTGCTCCAGCGTCATCTCGTCCTCGGCATAGATCTCGAGTAGGGCAGGGGCCACGGCGGCGAGCTTCAGGCGCTGCTTGACCACCTGTGGGGTGACGAAGAAGGCAGCTGCGATCTCTTCATCGCCCTGACCCTTCTCGCGCAGCGCCACGAAGGCGCGGAACTGATCGAGCGGATGCAGGGCGGCGCGCTGCATGTTCTCAGCTAGCGAGTCGTCTTCGGCGAGGATGGTGGAATTGGCATCTCGCACGATGCAGGGAATGGGCGTCGTCTTGGCCAGACGTTTCTGCTTCACCAGGAGAGACAGGGCTTGGAAGCGCCGGCCGCCCGCGGGGATTTCGAACTTACCGGTCTCGGACCCATCATCAGCCAGAACGGGCCGGACGCTCAGGCTTTGCAGCAACCCGCGGCGAGCGATGTCTTCGGCAAGTTCCTCGACCGAGATGCCGGCCTTGATGCGCCGGACGTTGGACTGGCTCAGCACGAGCTTGTCGAAGGGAATGTCCCGGGACGGGGACAGGGTGACTTTCTGGGCAGTTTTCGCCATCAGATCTTCTCCACGACGGGCGCCGGAAGCCACTCTCCCGATCTCACTTCCCGTCACCCCTCAAACCAACAAACCTCTCCCTCTCTTATTCTGACGCTCCCGAGACAGGACCTTAACAGCTGTTAAGTCGTCAGTTCCGAGGTGGCGGAACGGCACGCAGTCTCTCAACCTTAACAGCTGTTAAGCCGCGTTCCGTCGGCCAATCAATGCCATGACCATTGGGCCACAGGAAAACTCGCCTGCCGCAGCTTTGGCAGTCAGAGCTCGCAAGTATCCACCAGGCGATGTTATGTCGGCGAAGCGTTCCAGCATGGCAGCAACAACGATCGACGCTTGCTCCGGACCCATGAACCGCTGTGCTTCTTCCCATGCAGACGCACTGATGCCCATGGCTGGCCGCACATGGCACGCCGCATCGAAGAGCTGATGCCAATGCCGGATCTCACCTTGGTAGAAGGTCTTGAGCGAGGGACATGCCGCGATCACTAGGTGCAGCGGGATCTTTGGCAGGTGTCTTGTGTCCTGTTCATCAACGTCAGCCACCGGCTCATTCGTATCCACATCTGGCACACCCGCGGCCGTCCCGCTTTTTTCTAAAGCAGGTTCAAGATCTATAGATTCTTTATTTGAATTATGATGGTGACGCTCAGATTGGGCATCATTGGTGTTCATTTCTTCTGTTTCAGGGCCATCAATGATGTTGCGTGCCTGGTCAAGGAGAGCTTCAAGGTCGGCTCGATAGGCCGCGAGGTCCTCAACTGAAAGCTTGCGGCGAAGCGCGCGGGCTGTGAGGGCAGCCCTGTCGCGAAGCTGATCCCAGAAGCCTAGGCCTGGCTGCATCTCGTCTCCGAACTCGGCGAGGGCCGCGAGATCGCGGCGCATGAGGCTTACGACCTCTCTCAGGCGCCTGACGCGCTCCTCAGCCTCACGTACGGCCTCTGCGGCCCGTGCTATCTCCTCGGACTGACAGTAGAGCGGGGAAAGATCGAAGCCAAAGGCAACGCGGTCTTCGCCGTGCTTACGGACGTAGCGCTTCCCATTGGGGCTATCGCGCCGCTGGAGCAAGCCAGCCTCGACAAGACGCGCGAGGTGACGACGCATCGTGGAGCAGGGCATACCATTCAGGCGCTCACAGATCGCCTTGTTCGAGGGGAAGACGACCATCTCGGCGTTCCCGCCAAGCGCATCGTCCGGAAAGAAGCTGAGGAGCCCCTGCAAAACCGTCAGATCACGTTCCGAGACCCCAAAGGCCGCTTGCGCCTTGGAGAGCTCGCGCAGGAGTTCCCACTTGTTAACGGGTCTGGCTGGAACAGATGCCTCGGGTCGCTCAATGACGCGCAAATGGGCGTGCGAAATCGGCCGCATAAACGGCGAGATTGGTGTGTACTCCATGAAAATGTCCACGAAGACAAAAATTCTAGGGCCCGCGAATCGCTTTGCGCTTGCGGGGTAGGGGCCAGAACGCTACATTCAGAAGTGCGAAAACTGAGATTTTGTAGCGGGCTGATCCCGGTGCGAAACCTTACAAAGGTCTCGTGAAGCTAGCTTCTCGGGGCCTTTTTCTTTTTGCCTGTATCGTGCCTCCTTCTTGTTGGTTGCTCTTCCTCAGTCTCCTGAACGCTTCCAGCGCTCATGAAGCTCGGTAATCAGCTTTGGGGCGTTGCCCTCCAACCAGCTGATAAAATCAGGTTCATCCGTAGTTAGATCAAGTTTGAGCTGCTTGCCTTGGCGGCTGGTCTTGACCGTCGCAGCTCCAACACCGGGGATCGCCAAAGCAGGCACACCCTTTCTAGACGGGCTTGCTTTCTTCTCTGCGCTCTTCGCAGCTGCCAGAACTGCGAGAAACGCACGCTCAGAAACCTCATCGACCGAGCCCGAACTTCCGGACTTGGCTGCATGAGCTATGGCTAGCAGTTGGTCCCGATCACCGTCGTAGGCACCCAAAGCCTTTTTGAGCTCTTCCCATCTCGGGCGACCAATCCCAGGAGCTGCACCAATTGCCTGGATGAGATCCTCGCCGACCGTCCGAACGACACTCAAGAGCTGTGAAACCCCAGCTTCGTGGAGGTTAAGGACTTCGGCGACACCACGATTGGTGCGCTCAGCCCCTTCCAAATGGTCGCCGTCTAGAAGCGCCGTCGCTACAAGCGCACGTTCAATAAAGCTCAGATCACGACGCTCTTGGTTCTCGAGAAGCTGATCTCGAAGCGCTTGATCACCTTCAACCTCTGTGACGATGGCTCGAACTTTGATACCGAGTTCGCGACATGCTTCCAAGCGTCTGCGGCCATAGATCAGGTTGTAGCGATCGCCTTCCAGTGGGCGGACCAAGACAGGCACACGCTGACCGTTCTTGGAAATAGAGTTCTTCAGGCCCTCAACTTCAATCTGAAGCCTGTCATCCAACCGTCCTTCGGTAACAATCTGCGCCGGATCGATCTCAAAAACACCGCCACGCAGTCGGCGCCCTTCAAGAGCGTCAGGAGCGTTGCGAAGGGTCTGCAGCGGCAGGCCAAGTTTAGGCTTTCTTGCCATTCCGCCCCCATGTGTTCTGGATGATTTCAGCGATCTCATCGTTCACTGCGTTCATAGACTCGATCGCACGATCAAACGTCTGACGCGTGAAGTCCTTCTTGTCAGCTTCGTATAGCGTTTGCTTGGTCAAGCCGGCATCAGAAATTGCGGTCGACTCAACCATGTGATTGGTCAGGACCGACCTCCCAAAGAGCCCGCGAATGAAGGCGATGACTTCGGTCTGTGGTGCGTCACCGACTTTGTATCGCGTTGGCAAGAAGCGAAGCCAATCGAAGCGCAGATTTGCGCCTGCATCCCTGATTACTCCAAGGAGATCCGCAGTCATTCGCAGGAATTGGGACATCGACATAAGGTCAAGCATCTGCGGGTGAACCGTCACGAGCACACCAGAGGACGCGGAAAGTGCCGACATCGTCAAGAAACCAAGTTGCGGCGGACAGTCGATCACAACAACGTCGTAGTTCGCTTCAACACTATCGAGTGCGTCATGAACTCTCGCGAAGAACGCCTTCGCTCCGCCTCGCTGGATCGCAGCAGGCGTCTCGTGCTCGAACTCCATGAGTTCAAGGTTGCCCGGGATAAGATCAAGGCCGCGGATGTAGGTCTTGCGGATCACTTCGGCGATCGGAACCGGATCGTCATAGCGAACGGCATCATAGAGGGTCCCGCCTTCCATGAGGTCGAGTTCTGGCTGGATTCCGTGAAGAGCCGAAAGAGATGCTTGGGGGTCGAGATCGATCGCAAGAACCCTGTACCCCTTGAGCGCCAAGCGCTGAGCGAGGTGAGCAGACGTCGTCGTTTTGCCGGACCCGCCCTTGAAGTTCACCACTGAAATGACTTGAAGCTCGTCACCGTCGCGACGTCCAGGCACGTAAGTTCCAGACTTCTTTGCATTTCCTTCAAGCGTCTGACGGATTTCCCAGATATCATCGAGAGTATAGCGGCGATGACTTCCAGCCGTCGTCTCGACGTCAACGATCTTTCCTTCTCGATGAAGCTTCCGAAGATAGGTATGGTCGACGCCAAGAAGCTCAGCAGCTTCGCCGCTGGTCAAAGTGCGCATCACTTTCTTTGCATCCGGCGGAAAGTGGGCAGCGCGCTGCGCATGCAGGTTCGACGCGAGAAGTTCCGCGTAGTGCCCGATGGCGATGTCTAGATCCTGCTCTACTTCGCTCATGTCTGCCCCGATCCGTGGGCGCGTTTTTTATGTGACCGCGCGTTATTTTTCGAGACTATTGCCCGACCAACCAGATTCGTGCAAGCACTTTCTAGATTTAGTGGCAATCCGTTAGGCCAACACAAGTGCCGCCTTCAGAGAAGCCCCAGTTTTTCAGCGCGCTCCAGCAACATTCTGACTGAAGAAGGCTGCCAGCTGGTGCGACCGCGAGGGGTGCGCTCACGCATGGATTCCAGTCGGTCACAGATTGCCTGCAAGGTGATCTCGGGGTCAGCACCCTTGATTGCAGCGACAATCGCAGGCAGGCGATCGTCAGTTTCGCGACGTCCAGCGCGTCCAAGCACTTCAGCGGGCAGGAAACCGTCCCCCACGTATGCCTTCACGGCGCGGAGCAAACGGCTTTGGGTCCAGTGGCGGTCGTGGGGCAGGGGAGCATTGATGATACGCAGCACGTCTTCCCAAGCCATATCGGGGCGCAGGCGGCGAACATGGGGCACCCAATCCTGCGCTGTCTCGTTGAGGCGCTCCATGTAGCCATCCTGTCGCGCTAGCCGTACCTTTCGAAGTGCGGCGGGGTCCTTGGTGCGAAGCCCGGGATTGCCACCAATGCGACCTTTGGCGCGCGCAGAGGCAAGACCCGCCTTGGTCCGTTCGCGGATCAGGGCACGCTCGAACTCGGCCGCGGCGCCCAGGACTTGAAGCGTGAACTTGCCCTGAGGCGAGGCGGTGTCGATCGGATCCCGAAGTGAGCGAAAGAAAGCCCCCTTGGCCTCCAGGCGCTCGATAACCTCCAGCAGGTGCGACAGCGAACGCGCCAGCCGGTCGATCCGGACGACAACCAGCGTGTCGCCCTTGCTGATGCGCTCAAGAACTCGCGCGAGCACTGGCCGCGCACGATTGCCGCCAGAAGCGTGCTCTTCAAAGATCTCGGCACAGCCCGCCAATAGCAGCGCCTCGGACTGGGGCAGGGGGGTCTGATCCTCTGTGGATACGCGCGCATAGCCTATCAGGGGCATGAAAACGGGCCGTTTGCAATTCAAGATATCGCTAGTAAACGACCGTTTGTAAACGAATGCAATCGAGTATTCTCTCGTTGTTCTGGCGTACAATCCCTTGGTTTCCTTGCGCTAAGCGCGATCTGAGAGGTTCCTCCGGCAGTCGCGCGCGCGTACTGTGTAAGGAGCCTGGGCAACTGCCGTAAAATCGCTTGGGTAATATGCAAAAGATTAGTATTTTGCACATATGAAGCCGCAAGCATCTACTTTCACTGATGATTTCGACGACCCCCTCATCACAGTCGAGGGGGATGAAGAGGCTCGCGAAGACGATCTCTGGTTCCTACCTGGGTCACTCGAAGAGGAACCGGATGATTTGCCTCCCGTGCCACGGGCGGAACCGCCCGACACTGCTGTCATCGATGATTGGGCAAAGGCAGAGGGGGGGCACGCGGCGCGACTGGCACGGGTGCGCTGGATGACCGGTTGCTGCGCGGCCCGGAAGGCTGGCGGCATAGACTGGCTCTGATCGAGGCGGCGGACCTCAGCTGGTTCGCAGGGGATCGGGTGAGTTCTGATCGTCTGGCGCTTTGGGTATCGATGCGGCTCTCAGGCGCACAGGATAACCCAAAAGCCTTGGCAAGAGTTGGATGGGCGGTCCGGCGGCTGACAGGCGGACCAGAACCGATGGCCGACCTGGCCGCCTTCCTGGATCGTCGCGATCCCGAGGACATTGACGACAGTGCCGAGCGGCTCAAAGATCGCGCGGGCGCATGGCTGGACGTAATGGCAGCCGCAGCCGATCTCCACCCAATCACGCGGGCATGCATGGGCTTTCATCTCTGGAGCCTTGCGGGCCTCGGACAACACGGCGACCAGATCGAAGCCGCCGTCACCGCGTCCAGGATCGCAGCCAGCGACGGAAGGGGTGCCATCTTTGCACCCCTCGCTATGGGTGGGGCAGGGGGCTTGCGCTCAGGGGGCACACCTGCCGAACGACTGGCCCGCTGGCTCAGCGGAATGGAGAACGCTATCCTCACTGCAACGCGTCATATGGACGATATCGAGACTTGGTTGGCACGAACGGAAGCAACAATGGCACCGCTGACAGGAAAAACACCGCAGGTCCTCCTCAGCGTACTGACAGAATGGCCGCTTGTATCTGCCCCGATGACTGAAGCCATGACGGGGGTTAGCCGGGCTGCAGTTCAGAGGAATCTGGCATGGATGGAAGAAAGAGGCCTGATCCGCGAGGTGACAGGACAAGGGCGGTTCCGTATGTGGCGAGCAGTGGCTTAGTAGACTATCCCGTGGTGGATTAGACGGTTCTAAACATAACCTCAAAACTTAAAGTGCGCCTTGCACAGTGTTTGTACGCTACGCACTCAGAATGTTTCGGACTTCGTCAGGCATAAAGCCATTGATGGATCGGAAGGATCGTACGTGCGTTCACGAAAATCTGCCCTTGAACCTCTAGCCACTAGAAGTCCTATCTAGTCACCGAGATTATAAATCGTTCTTACCATTGATCGCCGGTGGGAACTGAAAGGGTACGACATGCTGACAAGACGACACTTCATTCAAACGACAACAGCGCTCTTTTCTGCGACTGTTGCCAACCCTGTGTTTGCCGATAGCTGGCCCACCGAGGCGCAGAAGGCTGAATGGGACGCGCAAGTCAGCCCGCCCGGCTTCGATCCGGCCACGTCAAACCCTTGGGGACTACACCCACGTTTCTTGCCTCAGCGTGTGGACGCGAAGGACGGCCTCGTGCCAGGAAATATCCATGTCGACGCGGTCGCGCGGTATCTCTACCATATCGAAGACAGTGGAACAGCGATGCGATATGGCGTGGCAATCGCGCGGGGGAACCTCTACGAGCCGGGTGTCTATACCATCAAGCGCAAGGTCAGGTGGCCACACTGGCAACCGACACAGAGCATGATCAATCGAGACCCCGAACGTTATGCTGACATTGCCGATGGCATGGAACCCGGACCGGAAAACGCGCTTGGATCAAGGGCGCTGTATCTCTACGTCGGGGATCGCGATACCTTTTTGCGCATCCATGGCACTCCGAGCCCACGCAGTATCGGTGGACGCGCAAGTTCGGGCTGCGTACGGATGGTTATGGCGCATATCAATGACCTCTATCCGAACGTCGAAATCGGTTCTACAGCCTATCTTTACTCGGCGGAGGACAGCGTCACTGCCCGCAGCTAAGCAAAGCAGCGGTCAGCAAACGAAATTAGGTTTCGCGAGAGGTGCAGATACGATTGCCGTTCGCCGTGCGCAGCGGCAGCAAGGTCGTTTCAACGGGTCCGCTGTGTTCGTACCAATAGCAGCCGTCTTCAGGCACCAAGCGCGCGGTTGCAACATCCTGATCCGGGGCAGCCATCGCAATCACGGCTTCGGGAACGTTGCCCCGCCGGTCTGCAGCGTCGCCCGGCCCAGTCGGCTGGATTGCGCACCCGGCCGTAAGCGACAGCGCCACTGCAACCATCGTTTTTTGCTTCAGCATCAAAACCCGCATCAAGCTTCCTTTCGTGACTGTTTTTCTTTGCAGCGGCTGTTCATGCTTCAAGGCGTGATGGAGCCGGTAACCGCATCCTCTAGCAATAAATCAAACTGAAATACCACCGTATTTTGCTCTTGAAGCTCTAGCTACTGTAGGGGCTATGTCATGGCAAAGCACCCGAATCCAGAGGTCCGTTCATGCCGTCCGACACCCACCGTCACGATCACGATCACGCCGAAGATGCCCAGACAAGTGGCGGCAGCTGCTGCGGGAGTGCCGAAACCTGCGGCGACATCGCGCCGACGACGCCCGTGCCAGCTGGCGGGCGCAGTTTTCAGGTGTCCGGCCTCGATTGCGCCGAGGAGGTAGCAATCCTGAACAAGGTGGTCGGCCCGAAGATCGGCGGGGCCGAGCATCTCGCTTTCGACGTGATCAATGGACGGATGACTATTCTCGACAGCGCGAGGAAGGTCTCGGACGGTGAAGTAGCAGAACTGGTCGCAAGCACCGGGATGACCGCCAAGCCCTGGGATGCCGAAAACGCGTCGGTCGACCAAGCGGCCCATCTTGCACGCCAGCGGCTGTTTACGGCGCTCAGTGGCGGCTTCTGGGCCGCGGGTTTTCTGTGGCACATCATCGAGACCGGCATGGGCGGGGCACTCGGCCTCTTCGCAGGGCACGGCGAAGCGCCGATGCCACTGGTCGAGGCAGGGCTATTCGCGGTTGCGATCCTGTTCGGTGTCTGGCTCGTGGCACCCAAGGCATGGTCGTCCGCACGGCGGCTGTCGCCAGACATGAACCTGCTGATGGTCGTCGCAGTCGCGGGTGCAATTGGCCTCGGCGAATTTTTCGAGGCGGCGACGGTCGCGTTCTTCTTCTCGCTCTCGCTCTACCTCGAAAGCTGGAGCGTCGGGCGTGCGAGGAATGCGGTTTCCGCTCTGCTTGACTTGGCGCCACCGACGGCAAGAATTCTTTATGATGACGGTTCGGAAGCGGACGTTCCGGCTTCTGCGGTTGCTATCAACGCACGTTTCATCGTGCGCGGCGGAGACCGCATCCCATTGGATGGTGAGGTTGTCGATGGGGCAGGGGCCGTCGATCAGGCGCCAATCACCGGAGAGAGTGCGCTGGTCCCAAAGGAACGGGGCGACGAAGTCTATGCCGGTACGATCAACGGCGAAGGCACACTGACGGTGCGCGCCACGAAGGCCGCCTCGGACACCGTGTTGGCCAAGATTATCCGCATGGTCGGCGACGCCCATGCCCGCCGCGCGCCGGTGGAGCAGTGGGTGGCGAAGTTCGCCCGCATCTACACGCCTATCGTCATGGCTCTCGCCATTGCAATTGCCCTGCTGCCGCCGCTCATTTTCGGTGGGGCCTGGGATTATTGGTTCTACAATGCACTCGTGCTGCTGGTGATCGCTTGCCCGTGTGCTCTGGTCATCTCGACGCCGGTCTCCATCGTCGCTGCACTCACCGCCTCTGCGCGGGCGGGGGTGCTGATCAAGGGCGGTGCATATGTTGAGGCACCGGGCAAGACCACTGCACTGGCCATGGACAAGACCGGCACGATCACCATGGGCGAGCCCGAGGTGGCGGCGGTGCATCCGCTGGGCAAAGCATCGGCGCAGGATCTGATGACCCTCGCCGCTGGGCTGGAGGCACGTTCCTCGCATCCCTTGGCGCGCGCCATTCTCGCGCGGGCAGAAGCCGACGGCATCAATGTGTCCGCCGCGCAAGATACCCGAACCGTTCCCGGCAGGGGACTTGAAGGACGCACAGACGGCCGGTCGATCTGGCTAGGGTCCGACCGGTTTGCCGAGGAGAAGGGTTTCGGCGACGCCATTCCGAAGGATCTGCGCGACCGCATTGAAGGGGCCGGCAGCACCCTTGTTGCCGTGGGCGACGACACCGGCGTCACCGGCATTTTGGAATTGCGAGACCGTATCCGCCCCGACGCCAAAGGCATCGTGGCACAGCTCCACGCGCAGGGCGTGAAGACTATCGTGATGCTGACGGGCGACAACGAGCGGACAGCGCGCGCCGTTGCCGCCGAGGTCGGCATCGACGAGGTCCGTGCCGAGCTTTTGCCCGAAGACAAGGTGGCAGCCATCGAAGAACTGGTCGAAACGCATGACATGGTGGCCATGATCGGCGACGGGGTGAACGACGCCCCCGCCATGGCGCGCGCGCATTACGCCATCGCGATGGGTGCTGTTGGTTCGGACGCGGCCATCGAGACAGCAGACATCGCGCTGATGACCGACGACATTGGCAAGGTGCCGTGGCTCATTGGCCATTCGCGCCGAGCCATGACGATCATCCATCAGAACATCGGCATCTCGCTGGCGACGAAAGCGGTGTTCGTCGGATTGACCGCCTTCGGCATGGCTTCGATGTGGGGGGCAATCGCCGCGGATGTGGGCGTGTCCTTGCTGGTGGTTGCCAATGCGCTTCGGCTCCTGAACGGACACTGGGTCGAGGCGGGGCCTTCGGGCGGTGAACCGGTTGGCGAGCAGATGGCGAAGGGTGCGCTGGCGCATGGTCATTAGGCAGCCTCCGGAGAGAGGCAGGGAGGGGACAAATTGCGCATACTTGATTTTCTGGAAACGGTCATCCGTTCCGTAGGTGTGGGCACCGCGTGGCTAACCGTGGTTCCAATCGCTTTTTTTACCGGCCTGCAAATGCTCGATCGCAAGCTTCAGCTTGGGGTGTCGGCCATCCTTCCCGATCTTTCCACCTCGCTACTCTTTATCCTCATTTTCATGTCGTTCGGATTTACATACCTGCGCGACGGGCATGTCCGCGTGGACGTCTTTCGACGAAACTGGCCGCCCCGCCGTCTCGCCTGGATCGAACTTGCTGGCTGTCTCTTCGTACTGCTGCCTCTGGCGATCATCCTGACCAATTATGGTTGGGATGGGCTGATGCGGACAACCAAGTACGCTGAGACCGACATCTGGGCACGGCGCATTGCCGCCGTGATCGGACCTGTCCTGCTGGGGTTTGCGGGCCTTGTCGTCGTGGCGCGCAACATCGCCTTCCTGCGCGGACAACACGACAGCATCGCGCCAAGCTCTCAGGAAGACATGCCAAATGGAGACTGAAATCCTGACCATCGCAATGCTGGGGCTGTTGGGCATCGGTGTGTTCAGCGGTTTTCCTGTGGCATTGGTCCTGACCGCTACCGGTTTTCTGGCATTTGTCGCTGCGGTTGTGATCGGCGTTACAGATTTTGGCCATCTCGGCCTCATTTACCTTCGGGTGCGTGGCATGCTGACCAACGAAGGTGTGCAGTTCACCAGTGTCCCGCTTCTTATCTTTCTCGGGCTGGTCCTGAATGCCAGCGGGGTTGCAGCAACGCTGTTTCAGACGTTGGGCCATGTCCTGAAATCCGTGCCGGGCCGATATGCGATTGCCACCCTGTTGATTGGCCTGATCCTCGCGCCTGCCGCGGGTGTCATTGGCGCCTCGGTTGTGACGGTCGCTCTGGTGGCCTATGGGCCGATGCTGCGCTCGGGATATGCGCCTTCGACGGCCGGGTCGGCGGTTGCGGCGTCCGGGGCGTTGGGGGTCGTCTTTCCACCGGCTGTCCTGCTGTTCTTTGTGGCCAACGTCTTTCAGCTTCGGATCGCGTTGATGTACACAGCGCTTGTCATCCCGGTCTTGCTGCTGGTTTTGTTCTTTTCTCTGTTTTACGCGGTAACGCTTCGTAATCGTGTCGACGTTGCCCTGTCGGATATGGAAAAGCCCACCATGCGGGACGTGTTTTCGGTGATCATTGCCATCGGAGTTATTGCGGCCATTCCTCTCAGTATTGTGGGTGGGATCGCGACCCTGTCCGAGGCGGCAGGTATCGGCGTCTTCGGGGGGCTGTTGGTCATGGCGTTTCGCGGACGCATGACATTTGCACGCCTCGACAAGACGATAGTTCAGACCGCATCCATGACTTCAATGGTGTTTTTTATAGTCGTCGGGGCATCCATTTTTTCGCTTGGTTTCAATCTGATTGAGGGGCGCGAAGTTCTGCTTGAATGGATCAACGGGTTCGATCTCGGGCGCTGGATGACGCTTGCCTTGCTGCTTGGCATCATCCTCGTCCTCGGGTTCGTGTTCGACTGGATCGAGATCCTGCTCGTCTTTCTCCCGATCTTGCTGCCGGCGTTCGGGCAGCTGGATTTTTCAGATCATGTTGGCTCGGACTATTTTTCAAAAATCTGGCTGGCCGGTTTGATCGCTTTGGCGCTTCAAACATCCTTTCTCACGCCCCCATTCGGATATGCTCTCTTCTTCGCCAAGATGGCCGCTCCTCCAGGTGTCAATCTGGCTGACATCTATCGTGGCGCCGGGCCGCTCGTGATCATTGAAATCCTGCTCATCGCAGTGCTGGCATTGTGGCCAGAATTGATCACCTGGCTCCCGGAACTTGTTCTTTCCAAGTCAGACAGCCCTTTGTTGAATTGAAGATTCATGATAAATCTTCGGCCAAAGAACAAAAAATCGAGCACCTTCAATGAAACGTCGTATTTTTCTCATGTGCATGATGTCCGCCTTTCTGTCCGGCTGTGCCAGCAAGTTCCGCAGCTATGGCGGTCCTGAGGTGACCCGTGTTCGGCTCTACAAGGGGCAGCGCTTGCTTGTTCTGGACGGAGCCGATCGCGTATTGCAAACCTATCCGGTCGGACTGGGTTTCGCGCCTGAGGGTCACAAGCAATTCGAGGGAGACGGCCGGACTCCGGAGGGCACCTACATAGTCGATAAGCGCAACCCTGAAAGTACGTATCATCTTTCAGTTGGTATCTCTTATCCGAATGAGGCCGACATCGCCTTTGCCGAAGCGCAGGGCCTTTCTCCCGGCGGCGACATCTTCATCCATGGTGGTCCACGCCCGGGCATCGACCCAACGGACGTCCGCGACTGGACAGCTGGCTGCATCGCGGTCACAGATCGGCAGATCGAGGACATCTATGCAATGGTGAAGGACGGAACACCTATCCACATCTTTGCATGACGGTCTTTCTCATGCGGCGGAAATGAGCCGTCGCATTGGCCGTCAGAGCCCAGATCCACGAAGCCAAGATGAGCGCCAACAGCATCCAGTCCCCGAAGCCCGCGTAGAGTGTCGGCGGCCGCGCCGAGGGCAGGCCAGCGTCGATGATGCCCCTTTCCCCGGTATCGAGCCGCGCAACGATCTCTCCGTTCGCGTCGATGACCGCGGAGATGCCCGTATTCGCGGCTCGGATGACAGGAAGGCCTTCCTCTACGGCGCGCATACGTGCGGAAGCCAGATGCTGCTCAGGTCCGATGCTGGTTCCAAACCAGGCATCGTTGGTGGCGTTGAAGATCCAGTCGGGTCTGAACAGGTCGTCGACCACATGCCCTGGGAAGATGATCTCATAGCAGATCGCCACGGCGACCAGCGGCACACCCGGAAGCGAAAGCGTTCGTGGGCCCGGTCCGGGCGCAAAATCGCCCAGACCCGCCGTGAGCCGCTCGATGGGCAACCAGCCACGGAATGGCACATATTCGCCGAAGGGTACGAGATGGTGTTTCGCGTATCCAGTCAGGATTCTGCCGGTCGCGCCAAAAGCCTGGACCGTGTTGAAATATCGGGTGCCATCCTCGCTCGGTACACGGTCCGGCACACCGGTGAGTAGCACCCTGCCGTCCGGTAGCGCAGCGGCAATGCGGGCCCGCGCCTCCCTATCCTCATCGAGGAAACCCGGAAAGGCGGTCTCCGGCCAGAGAAGAACGTCGAAATTGCCGGGGCGGGAAGAAAGTTCGAGATAGCGCGCGAAGGTCGCCTCGCGGTTCTCGGGCGCCCATTTCTCCTCTTGGGGAACGTTGCCCTGGACGATGCGCAAGTCGACACCGGGTGGCTGTTGTGCATTCGACTGGAGGCGAAGCGTGCCGACGGCCCACATCATCGCGATGCCGGCCAGCGCCATGATTGAAACGGTCAATCGTTGCCGCCTAGACGCCATGACAGCCGCGCCGGGGAGTGTCGCGACGAACACGGTGAGAAAGCTTAGCCCATAGCTTCCGACCCAGGCGGCGGGCTGGCGAAGAGCGGCGTAATCGGCAAGAGCGTAGCCGGCGAGGTTCCACGGAAAACCTGTCAGAACGTGACCGCGCAACCACTCGGCCGCGGTCCAGGAGGTCGCGAACAGGAGGCAGGCCAAGAGGCTGCCCATGGCGCCGCGCCACGAGATTTCGGCGAAAAGCGCTGCGGCAATGGCCGGGAAAATCGCGAGACTTGCGGACAATCCCGCGACGGCCGGGATTGCCATCGCCCCGAACCGCTCGGTCTCGACGTAGAAACTCTCTGCGATCCATGAAATCCCGAAACCGAACTGGCCGAGACCAAAAGCCCAGCCGACGAGGAAAGCGCGCCCGAAGGAGAGACCGCGAAGACCGACAAACAACGCGGAATAGGCAACGGGAACAAGCAGGAGAAGCGAGAAAGGCGGGAAAGTCAGAACCGTCAGCGCCCCGGCGGCGAAACCAAGCGTCATCCGCGAAAGCAGACGTTTGCGCAGAGCGATGCGGTTCAGAATTTCCGGCTTCACGACTTAATCGAACGCCGCGCGCTGATCCAGGGTGCGGCGATCAAGAGCCCCACGCCACTGACGACAAATACATCGGCCATGTTGAAGGCAGGCCAATGTGTTGTGCCAATGTAGAAATCCAGGAAGTCTGTTACAGCCTGATACCGCACACGGTCTGTGACATTGCCCAGGGCTCCGCCAATAATCGCGCCATAGGCAAGTGTTTCGACCGCACTTTCGGCGCGAAACAGCATGACCCCCAGCCAAACACAGATGGCAAGAGCGAGAGCGATGAGGCTCCACCACGGCGCGCCGCCCAGCATCCCGAAAGTCACGCCGTCATTACGATAAAAGACGAGGTTGAATCCCGCAAACATGGAAATCCCGGCGCTTAAAGTGGCGGCATTCGCAACGACAATGGCTTTGGTGATCTGATCAATCGCGAACGCAGCAAGCGCTACGACGACGCCGATCACCGGAGATACTTTGTTTGTTGGCATTGGCTCACCCCAACCAGACATCGAGAAACAGCATCAGAACGAGCCCGACTGCCAGCCCGAGCGTTGCCTTGTTCTGATGGCCGCTGCGATGGGTTTCGGGGATGATTTCGTGGCTGATGACGTAGAGCATTGCGCCCGCGGCAAAGGCCAGTCCCCATGGCAGCAGCGGTTCCGACAGTGTGATGATGCCGGCCCCGAGCAAACCGCCAATCGGCTCGACCATGCCCGTCAGCGCCGCGATGCCCCAGGCGCGCAGCTTCGGATATCCCTCGCCCAGCAGAGATACAGCGACGGCCAATCCTTCGGGCGCATTCTGAAGCCCGATGCCGACAGCAAGCGGCAGACCGCCCTCCATACCTCCGGATCCGAAGCCGACCCCGACCGCGAGGCCTTCGGGGAAGTTGTGGATCGTGATCGCGATGATGAACAGCCAGACCCGCCGCAAAGACGCCGCTTCGGGCCCTTCGCGTCCCGTCTTGAAGTGCTCGTGCGGCAGCTTTTCGTTCATCAGGGCGACGGCCCCCATGCCCAGAAGGATCGAGACGCATACGATGGCCGCAGGCATCGCGCCGTTCTCGAACATCGGCTCGGCCGCATCCAATGCCGGGATGATCAGCGAAAAGAAGGAAGCGGCGAGCATCACACCGGCAGCGAAGCCGAGCGACAGATCGCGCGTGGCCCGAGACGGGATGCGCCCGAACAGCACGGGAGCTGCTCCGACTGCCGTGAGCGAACCAGCGGCGAGGCTTCCGAGAAAGCCGAGCATGATCGGAGAGAGATTTTCCATAATTGGGCCAGATTATCCTTCGACGTAACTTGCAAAGACTTCCGTCGACCCGTCCTCGCGGATGAGGAAGACATCATAGGCCTCACGGTCGTCTTCTGGCCCCATGCCGGGCGAGCCATAGGGCATCCCCGGAACGGCGAGGCCGACGGCGTCTGGGCGCTCCTCGAGAAGGCGGCGGATGTCAGCGGACGGGACATGGCCTTCGATCACGTAGCCATCAATGAGCGCGGTGTGGCAGGAGACCATGCGCTGCGGCACGCCGTTGTCGAGCTTGAAGCGCACGAGAAGCCCGCCGTTGATGTCTTGGCCCGTCGGCGCGAACCCATTTTCTTCGAGATGGTTCATCCAAGACAGGCAACAGCCGCATCCGTTGGTCTTGCGGACGTCGATCGCCGTTGCCTCTGCGAGGGCCTGGGCCGCCGGGAACAGGGCGAGCGTGATGGCAAGAGCTTGGGTCATGCGTTTCATGGGTCAAAGCCTTTCGGTTGCCGTTTCGGCAATCTCGCTGCCGAGGTTTTCATTCAGAAGCGCGCGCGCCTCGGCCAGGCGCGAGAGTGCGGCGGTGTCATCCGCTTCCCTCTCGGCCGCTTCGGCGAGCCGGTCGTCAGAGAGGGGGTCAGTCGGGCGCCCATCCACGAGGACTTCGTAGTGCAGGTTCGGACCTGTCGCCGTGCCAGTCGCGCCGACGCGGCCGATCACATCTCCCGCCGCAACGCGTTGGCCTTGTGCCAGGTCTTCCGGCACGGCGCTCAGATGCGCGTAGCGCGTCACGGTGTCGGAGCCGTGCGAGATTTCGACCACGCGACCATATCCGCCGCGCCAGCCGATGAAACTGACCCGCCCCGGTGCCGTCGATTGAACCGGTGTCCCACGTGCCGCTGCGAAATCGACGCCTGTGTGCATCCGGACGTTGCCAAAGACCGGATGCGTGCGGCGTCCGAACACCGAGCTGAGGCGCGCACCCTCGACCGGCTGTGCGAAGACGCGCAGCACCTCGCCATCGACGTAGATCGTCGCCTGACCGCTGCCGTCGTCGGGCCATACGATCTCGTAAAGCGAACCGCCGATCTCCAGTGCGGCGAAGGCGAGCTCGGGCTGTCCGATCCTCTCCTCACCCACACGCGCCTCGCGCCAGAGAAGCCTCAGTGTCTCGCCACCGGCCATCTCGCGGCGGAAATCCACGGTCCCACCCAGCATCTGCGCAAGGTCCACGGAAAAACGGGCGGGTATGCCAGCTTCGTCGAGTGCCGCGAATATCGAGCTGTCAATCACGGCTTTGCCGGCAAGGGTTACGATCTCCGGATCCGGAGCCACGACCTGGGTGGACAACTGCTCGCCGAAAACCACCTCGATCCGAACCCCGTCCTCGACGGCGAGTGAGACGGTGCGGGGGCTGCCGTCCATGGTCGAAGCAACAGTGACCGAGTGCCCCGGCCGCAGCCGTCGCAGATCGTATTCGGCACCGAGCGCGAGGGCAACTTCCGCTCTGTCAGGTGCCGCAAGACCGGCTTCGGACAGCAAGAAATCGAGCGTCTCGCCGGGTGCAATGTCGCGCGACCACGTCGACAGCGGTGGCTCGATCGCCCGTACCGGCACGTCGGCAACAGCGACCTGCAGAAGGGGCAGCGGGCCGAGGTCGGATGCTTCTTCTGCCCATGCCGTCGCGGGCAGCGTCACGGGAATGTCAACGTTCAGGGGGGCTTCAAGACGTTGGGGCATCCAGCTACCTGCCTGGGCAAGTTCCGGCGGCACGGGTTCTTTCGACAAAAGATCGGAGATGGCGATAGCCGCTCCCGAAACCGTCCCCGCAATTGCGACACCCGCCGCCAAAGTTCTGAGCCTCATGTCGCCCCCTCCATTTCTTCTGCCAGCGCGCGGCGAATTTTCGGCACCGCGAATTCTCTGGCTTCGTGATAGTCGATCATGGTGACGAACCGCCCAGAGGCTGCGAACAGGAAGACGCTCGCGGTGTGGTTCATCGTGTAATTGCCGCTCTCCGTCGGCACCCGCTCGTAGGTGGCGCGGAAGCCGTCCGCGACGCGCGCGATCTGCTCTTCCGGTCCCGTCCAGCCGCGGATCGCAGGATGGAAGTAGCCGACATATTCGGCCATCGTTTCGACGGTGTCGCGCTCGGGATCGACCGTGATGAAAACCACGTTCATCTCGCCGGCCTCGTCTCCCAGATCGTCGAGCCATCCCGAAATGTCAGAAAGCGTGGTCGGGCAGACATCGGGACAGTAGGTGAAGCCGAAGAACGCCATCGTCGGGCGACCGATCAGGGTTTCCGGCCCGACCGCGATGCCCTCATGATCCGTCAGACGAAAATCCATCGCGGTCAGAACCACAGGCCGCTGCCCGATAGGCTCAGGTCCACCGGGTCCATCAACCTGCCACCAACCGACGAAGAGCATCAGGGCGACCGCCCCGACACCAGCCGCACCGTACCCCAGGATCGCCCGTCGCCGCATCAGTCCTGCGGCCCTCGCGCGGCGATGCCGAGGATCGGCACCTCGACCGTCACTTCGCCTCCGTCGTCGAAAAGCAGGGTCAGCGGAAAAGTGCCCCCTTCCGTCATCGGTTCTTGCAGTCGCATCAGCATTGCGTGCAGGCCGCCCGGCTCGAGCGCGACGCTTTCGCCAGGGGCGATCGCGATCTCCCCCGCCGGGCTCATGGAGCTTACACCTTCGGCATTGGTCTTCGTCTCGTGAATTTCGGGCATCATCGCGAGCGGTGTTGTA
>JAGHRD010000013.1:0-115946 GCA_017744045.1 Tropicibacter sp. R15_0
ATCCCGACCGCCCCGTCTCGCCGGGGCGGTCGGGATGTCGATCTGGCTGGGGCAGGTGTTGGGCTAATTTGGGAATTTGCTGAGACGCGGTTCAGGGGCAGGTCTGCCCTGACCGCGCCAAGTCGAGTGTAAGGGGGCGATTCCCCGAAGCGTCAAGGAGACGGCGCGCCTAGGGCGCGCTCGCCCTACGGGCGGTCCTTGACCCTTCGTGGAATCACCGAGGGTTGTTGAGATGCAAGCGGAATATGTGATTGTGGGCGCGGGAAGCGCGGGATGTGCCATGGCCTATCGATTGGCCGAGGCAGGCAAATCGGTCATCGTGATCGAGCACGGCGGCAGCGATTGGGGGCCGTTTATCAACATGCCGGGGGCGTTGAGCTATCCTATGAGCATGAAGACCTATGATTGGGGCTTTGAAAGCGAGCCGGAACCGCATCTGGGCGGGCGCCGCTTGGCTTGTCCGAGGGGTAAGGTGATTGGCGGATCCTCCTCGATCAATGGGATGATCTATGTGCGCGGTCACGCCTTGGACTTTGACACCTGGCGCGAGATGGGGGCCTCGGGCTGGGGCTATGCGGATGTGTTGCCCTATTTCAAACGCCAAGAAGATTGGCATGATGGCGGCCATGGCGGCAACCCGTCCTGGCGGGGGCAGGGGGGGCCGCTGCATGTGACGCGGGGCAGCCGGGTGAACCCTTTGGTGCCGGCCTTTGTCGAGGCGGGGCGTCAGGCCGGTTATCCGGTGACTGAGGATTATAACGGAGAACAGCAAGAGGGGTTCGGCCCCTTTGATATGACCGTCTGGAAAGGCGCGCGCTGGTCTGCGGCCTCGGCCTATTTGCGGCCTGCGGAGAAACTGGGCGCGCAGGTGGTGCGTGGTCTGGCGCGTAAGGTTGTAATCAAGGATGGGAAGGCGGTTGGCGTTGAGTTACGACGCAAGGGCCGTGTCGAGACCATTGAGGCCAGCCGCGAGGTGATCATCGCAGCCAGCGCGATCAACTCTCCGAAATTGCTCATGCATTCGGGGATTGGCCCGGCGGCGCATTTGGCAGAGCACGGGATCGACGTTGTGGCGGATCGCCCTGGCGTTGGGCAGAATCTGCAGGACCATCTTGAGCTCTATATCCAGCAGGCGGCGACCCAGCCGATCACTCTGGCCAAGTATTGGAACCTTTTGGGTAAGGCCTATGTTGGCGCGCGCTGGCTGTTTGGGCGGTCTGGGCCTGGGGCCTCGAACCAGTTTGAAAGCTGTGGTTTCATCCGGTCTGGGGCCGGGGTGCAGTATCCGGATATTCAGTATCATTTCCTGCCCATTGCCGTGCGCTATGACGGGCAGGTGGCTCCGGAAGGACATGGGTTCCAAGCCCATGTGGGCCCGATGCGGTCGCCCTCGCGCGGGGGGATCACGTTGAAATCGGGCGACCCCGAAGCTGCGCCAAGCATCCTGTTCAACTATATGAGCCACGAAAAGGACTGGGAGGATTTCCGTACCTGCATTCGTTTGACCCGTGAGATTTTTGGTCAGGAGGCCTTTGCGCCTTATCGCGGTCATGAGATCCAGCCGGGTGATGCCTTGCAAAGCGATGAAGAGCTGGATGGCTTTATCAAAGAGCATGTGGAAAGCGCCTATCACCCTTGCGGGACCTGTAAGATGGGGGATGCGAATGATCCGATGGCTGTGGTTGATCCCGAGGCGCGGGTGATTGGCGTGGAGGGGCTGCGGGTCGCGGATAGTTCGATCTTTCCACAGATCACCAATGGTAATCTGAATGCGCCCTCGATCATGGTTGGTGAAAAGGTCTCGGACCATGTTCTGGGGCGCAGATTGCCAGCAGATAATGCCGCGCCTTGGATCCATCCAAATTGGGAGGCGCAGCAGCGTTAACTATTCTTAACGGAAACGGTTGAAATCGGGGTTTGCAGCCCCGATTTTAGCCACATGTTAAGGTTTCGTTTTTGCATTGTTCTATTGAGTGCGGTCTTTGGGGCGCAAATTGCTGCCAGCGATATCACAGGCACGGTTCACGTTTCTGATGCAGATACGATCCGGATCAACGGAATCCCGATCCGACTTCATGCAATAGATGCGCCGGAAAGCGATCAGCGTTGCGGCGGCCCAAACCAACCCCAATGGCAATGCGGGCTTTGGAGCAAATCCGAGGCGCAGGTCTTGTTTCAGGGACGAGTTGCGCGCTGCGAAGAGGTTGATATCGACAAGTATCATCGCGTCGTTGCCCGGTGTTTTGTGGATGGGCAGGATATGGGCCGCGTTCTGGTGCAAAACGGATTGGCCTTTGCCTATCGCAAATATGGCTGGGATTACGATCTGGATGAAAAAGCCGCCGCAATTGCAGAACGCGGGCTTCATGCCACGCAAATTGTTGCCCCCGAACAGTTTCGCGCCCAAGCGCGACAGGCGCGCGCCAAGTGGGCTTTGGCCGATGCGCCAGATGGGTGTTTCATCAAGGGCAATATCTCGCGTAAGGGCGCGCGAATTTTTCATGTTCCGGGTCAAAAATGGTATGACGACACACGCATCAGGCCAGAACAGGGGGAACGTTGGTTTTGCTCTCAAGAAGAGGCGCGCAAAGCGGGTTGGCGGATGGCGCGAGAGTGAAAAAAGCCAGGTTCAAACGGCCGAATTGATCCGGGTCAAAGTCACCTTTAATGTCCTGTGCGACACTATCTGCGAAACGATCAGGAGAGAGACGCAGATGTCCCACACCCCACATGAGCTTGCCGAAGAATTCCCGGAATTTGTCGAGAAAATGAGTACGCTCAAACAGTCTGATGCGCATTTTGCCAAGCTGGCTGACGAGTATCATGATCTCAATCGCCAAGTGCATCGCGCTGAAACCAATGTGGAACCGATGAGCGAGTTGGCCGAAAGTGAGTTGCGCAAGAAACGCGCGGCGCTGAAAGATGAGATTTACGGGCTTCTTTCGGCCTGAATTGGTCAAAAGTTTTCTGGTGAAACCGGTCAGGTCCTGCCTGGCCGGTTTTTTTTGTTTTTGGATAATTCCGGGTTTTCAACAAGATGGCAGGGTCGCCACAATCGCGCCATAATTTAGCCACAAATTTCAATATCTCGCGACGTCGATTTAGGAGGGTTTTAAGGAACTCACGCCAGTTTGATAACCAACCAAGCGAGTGATGCAGATCCGGGAGAAAGGCCGATCTGCCGGGGCAGAATGTCGCCTGCAAACACTTTCTGATCGGTGATCTGCGCAGAAGCGCCGCCGTGATGCAGAGGCGTGAAACATGTCGAGCATTTTGACCAATATGGGCGCATTGAACGCCCTGAAGACCCTGAGAAAAGTCGGGTCTGATCTGGATGATACCATGCAACAAGTGGGCACGGGTAAGCGTGTCTCGAATGCGGGTGTGAATGCGTCGGTCTGGGCGGTGTCCAAGACCATGGAATCTGATGTCAAAGGGTTTCAACAGATCTCCGACGGGCTTGGCCTGGCCCAGGCGACACTTTCTGTGGCGCGGCAAGGGGCGGAAAGCTTGGCGGATTTGCTGACCGATCTCAAGGGCAAGATCGTGGTTGGTCAACAGGACAATATCGACCGTCAGAAAGTGCAGGCAGACGTTGATGCCTTGCGCAACCAGATCAATGCGGTAGTGAATGCCACCCAGTTCAACGGGCAGAACCTGATCAAACATACCAGCACCGATGCCGGGTCTGGCCATATTCAGATTTTAGCCTCGCTTAGCCGCAATGAAAGCTCGGTGACCACAACTGATATAACGCTGAAGCGGCAGGACTTGCGGGGGCAGGCCGCTGTCGTTGCGGCCAGCGGTGGCACATACACGGCGGCTGCGGACCAGGTGACGCTGAACGCCACGCAAAGTGCGGCCATGGATCTGAGCAGCCAATCGGTCAGCGTTGGAACAGCCTTTGCGATTTCGGTCTTTGGGACCGATGCAGACGGGTCAGCCTTTGCGCAAAGTGATTACCGTACCACCGCCGCTGGCGCGCCAACTCAGGCCGAGATTGCCGGGGGAACTTTGGCCTATGTCGCCCGAGAAGGGGACACCATGGCTGACGTGGTCACCGGGCTTGGCCGCCGCTGGGAGGCCTATGCCAATGCAAACTCGCTCTCTTCGGACGTTCTGTCCCTGGAATTCACCGGCAGCACCATTACGGCCAATTCGGATGTAACCACGGGGAGCGATACCTTGCAGGTGACTGTCAGCCGTCTTGGGGCGGATGCAGGCAATGTGACCGGTGGCGACCTTGGCGATCTGGCCTCGATCGACGTCACGACCGAGGCCGGGGCACGTGACGCCCTGGGGCGGGTCGACGTGATGATCGAAGCGGCCGTGGATGCGGCGGCTGAGATTGGCTCGGTTCAAGGGCGACTGACCACGCAAGAAAACTTTACCGCTCAACTGATCGACAGTTTCAAAACCGGGATCGGTGCCTTGGTGGATTCCGATCTGGTTGAGACCTCAGCGCGTCAGCAGGCCTTGCAGGTTCAGCAACAATTGGCAGTGCAGGCCCTGTCGATTGCCAATCAGCAGCCGCAAACCTTGCTATCGCTGTTCCGATAGAAAAAGGCCGCTTTCGCGGCCTTTTTGTCTTAGTCTTCCATGGCTTCCAATTCGTCGATGAAGCCTTCTATCATCGACAGGCCCTTGTCCCAGAAACTTGGGTCCGAGGCATCCAGCCCGAACGGGGCCAGCAGTTCTGAATGATGCTTGGATCCACCGGCTTTGAGCAGGTCAAAATACTTGTCCTGGAAGCCTTCGGGCTGTTCTTGATAGGCCGCATAAAGCGCATTCACCAACCCATCGCCAAAGGCATAGGCATAGACGTAAAACGGCGAATGGACGAAATGCGGGATATAGGCCCAGAAGGTTTCGTATCCTGGCATGAATTCAAAAGCCGGGCCAAGGCTTTGGGCCTGAACGCTCATCCAAAGGGCGTTGATGTCATCCGGGGTCAGCTCACCACTGCGGCGCGCGTCATGCAATTTGCATTCAAAGTCATAAAACGCGATCTGGCGCACCACGGTGTTGATCATATCCTCGACCTTGCCCGCCAGCAGTACTTTGCGCTCGGCCTGATCCTTGGCCTGATCCAGCATCGCGCGGAAGGTCAGCATCTCACCAAAGACCGAGGCGGTTTCCGCCAATGTCAGCGGAGTCGATGACAACATCTCGCCCTGACCGGCGGCCAGAACCTGATGCACACCATGACCCAACTCATGCGCAAGGGTCATGACATCGCGCGGTTTGCCGAGATAGTTCAGCATCACATAGGGGTGCACATCGGTGACTGTGGGATGGGCAAAGGCTCCGGGGGCTTTGCCCGGTTTCACCCCGGCATCGATCCAACCCTTGGTAAAGAACGGATCGGCGATTTCACCCATGCGGGCATCAAATCCGTTATAGGCATCCATCACGGTTTTGGTGGCCTCGTCCCAGCCTACAATCCGGTCGCTTTCCATCGGCAGCGGTGCGTTGCGGTCCCAGACCTGCATCACGTCCAGGCCCAGCCATTTGCGTTTCAACTCGTAATAACGGTGGCTTAGGCGGGGATAGGCGGCGACAACAGCGTTGCGCAGCGCCTCAACCACTTCGGGTTCCACATCGTTTGACAGGTGCCGCCCGGTTTGCGCCGTAGGCATGCCGCGCCAGCGATCCAGGATTTCCTTTTCCTTGGCCTGGGTGTTGTGAACGCGGGCAAAGGTTTTGATATTCTCCGCAAAAACGCTGGCCAATTCCCGCGCTGCCGCTTCACGCTTGTCACGGTTTTGATCGGTGAGGAAGTTCAGCGTGGCTTCGATGTTCAGCTCTTCGCCGTCGATATCAAAGGTCAGACCGGCAATGGTTTCGTCAAACAGCCGCTCCCAGGCATCGCCAACAACGCCTAGGTCATGCAGGAATTTCTCCATCTCGTCGGAGAGCTGATAGGGCTTCATCTTGCGGATCTTGTCAAATACCGGCTTGTAGCGTTTCAACTCGTCACTTTCTGCAAACAACTCGGCGAGAAAGTCATCGTCCAAACGGTTGAGTTCCAGGGTGAAAAACACCAGCGGGGTCGAGAAATTTGTGATGCGTTCCTGATTGTCAGACAGGAATTTCGCGCGATCCGCATCAGTGGTCAGCTGGTAATAGCGCAAGCCAGCATAAGACATGATCCGCCCGGCGACGCTGTCGATGCGTTCCTGACGCTTGATCGCCTCAAGCATGCCGGTTGCATCCAGCGTGGCAAGCTTGCCTTCGTAGTCATCCGCGAATTTTGCACAGGCCGATTCCAGCCAATCCAGATCGCGTTTCAATTCGGGTGAGTCGTCTGACGGGTAGAGGTCGCTCAGATCCCATTCCGGCAGTGGCCCAAGCTCTCCCCCCCCTGACATAGCATTGGTGTCATAAAGCGGTTGGATTTTCATGGGGAACTCCTTGGTTATCTGTGAGAGAGCTAAGCCTTCTCTGGCCCAAGGTTCAAGGGGCAGGTGGCTAGAAACGCCAGGATAGACCAAAATGTCCGGCTGTCTCTTGATTGCCGGTTTGGGTGATGGCTGCGGTCAGGGCGGCCCGGTCTGAAACAGAGTAGCTAAGACCAAAGCCATGGGCGTTGAAATCGCTGTTTTCAGCCAGTTCGGAAACCAGATAAAGCGATAAGTCGCGAGTCGCCTGATAGGAAAGGTCCAAGGCCAAGATATCAGGGTCGTCATGGGCTGAAGGGTGGAAAAAGCTTAGGCCGACTGCCCACTTATCTTTGGCATATGTGACTCCGGCCTTGGCGTTCAATTCCGCCCCATCGCTGTGATCTGGCCAAAGTCCCTCGACCGCGGCAGCCACAGTCCAGGGGCCTTTTTCATAGCTCACTGCGAAACTGGCACTGTGAAAATCGCCACCACGCGCCGAATGGGCGGATACGGCCCAGGTCCAGTCTCCGGGGCGTGACTGGTAGCTTAGCCCGAATGGCACCGCCCCATCGCGCAAGGCCAGGGTCGTGGTTCTGGCGCGGGAATATTCGGCGCGTTCATAGCTGAGATAAGGGGCGATCCGTTCGAACTTTGAGGGTAGAACGGAATCATAGGCCGGTCTGACCACACCCAATCGGAACCGATCATCCCATGCCAAGGCCACATAGGTTTCATGTGGTCGCTTGTCAGGAAGCACAAATTCGTAAACGCCGACTTCAAGCGTCAGCGGATAAGAGTGCGACAGGTCAAAGGAGGCCGTAACATCCAGAAATCCAAAGCCCGACGCGTCATCTGTGGTTTGAAACCCGGCCCAGACAAAGCCGTCCCAGTCGGCCGCCCTTAGGGGCAGGGCGCAAATGAGTGAGATCGCGAAAATGAGGGCAAAACGTTTCATGGCGGCACTTCCGCTTAAAATGTGCATCTTGCAATTCTAGTTGCTTTCAACAAGCAAACAGTCACTGGCAAATACAAGTTTCACAAATTCTGCGCAGAGCCGACCCGCTACAATTTAAGCAGTCATCGCGTTGCTCGACCCTGCGCGATCAAAAAAAGCGCAGATTTGGTCGGTGACACGACGGCGGGTGGTTTCATCCTCCATCAGGATTTCATGCTCACCATCGGTGATCTGGACTAATTGCCCGCCGGGCCATTTTTCCATGCGCGAGGTGATGCGTGTCGGATCAACAATGCGTTCATTTGTGCCCAGGAAGGTCAGGCAGGGTTGCGCGGGTGATGGGCGGCGCGATAATTCACGCGTTTCGGCCAAGGCCTCGTGCAGCCAGTTCAAGGATGGCCCGCCAAGCTGCAATTCGGGAACGGCCAACACCTGACGCTGCATATAATCCCACATATCGCGGTCGCGGGTCAGCAAATTGTCCTCGAAAGGCTCCGACGCCACATAGCTTTCGGGTTTGGTGCCGGGCGTAAACACGTGGCCAAGCCCGATTTGCTTGCCCCACCAGGACAAGGCCCAGGCGGCAGGGCGCAGAGGGTCAGCCATACGAATGCCCCACATTGGGCCGGTAAAGACGCAGGAGTCGACCGGGAGCCCATCCATCACGGCGCGCAACCCGATACATCCGCCCATTGAATGTCCAATCAGGTGCAGCGGTTTCGGCAGGTTTAATGCCTCAACGCATTCTAGAATGGCCGCAACATCGTGCTGATAATCCTCAAACACGGCGACATGGCCCGCCATGGGTTCATCCAGCATCCGATCCGCAAGGCCTTGGCCCCGCCAGTCAATCGCCAGCACATGGTAACCACCAGCGGCCAGATCGGCGGCTGTGCGGCCGTATTTCTCAACATATTCCGTGCGACCGGGGAAAAGCAGCACGGTGCCCCGCGCCTGTTCTGCCGGGAAATGCGCGATACGCAGGCGCAAACCGTCAACTGTTTCGATCCACCAGGCACAACTGCCAACGGGACCTTCGGACAGATCAGCGTGAAAAGGCGCGGGAACTAAATTCATTATGCAAGTACCGAAGCAAGACGCATGGCGGCAGACATATCACCGTCAATGGTCAGTTTACCGGACATGAAAGCACCGGTCGGGTTAAGATCACCTGTCAGGATCTGCTCAAAAGTGTCGACATCCGCTGTCAGGGTCACGTCGGCATCATCGTCGCCGGCGCGCACGCCGTTTTCGTCAACGATCAGGCTGCCTTCGTCGCCCAGAACAAATTTTGCGGTGGCATCGAATCCTTCGCCGCCAAGTTTCTCGGTCAGGGCCGAAACGGCGGTGGAGATAATGTCGCTCATGTATTTTCCTCTCTACATCCAAGTGGCGCTGGAAATCTTGCGCTCCGGCGCTACACTTGGCGTAAGTTAAGAGCACGGGTTACCATGGTTTTCAAATCTATCCTCGCGGCAGTTTGCACCGTAGTCATGATTTCCCTACCTTCCGGTTTAAGGGCGGAAACCCGCGCGTCGGAGCTTTTGCAAGAGCTTTCCGTAGCGGAAGATTCGCTGTCAGCCCAGAGGTTGGAAAATCAACTAATAGCAGAATGGTCCAAATCTGGATCGCCTGCAATGGATTTGCTGCTCAAACGCGGCCATGACGCTTTGGAGATTGAAAAGACCGAGGCGGCGATTGAACATTTTCGTGCGCTGACCGACCATGCGCCGGATTTTGCCGAAGGTTGGCACGGGCTGGGTTTGGCCTATTTTCATGCGGATCGGTTTGGCGTTGCCATGGATGCCTTGGAACGCACCTTGGCCCTAAATCCCAATCATTTTGGGGCGTTACGCGGCGTTGGGGCGATTCAGGAACAGATTGGCGAGGGAGCTCTTGCTTATGATGCCTATGCGCGTGTACTTGAGCTGCGACCGCATGATCAGGATGTGATCAACGCGATGGCGCGGTTGGAACGAGACGTGAAGGGCACCAAGCTCTGAGAACAAAGGCGGCCCCGGATCAGACCACGGGCCAAGGTACCAAATGGGCATGAACACAAGGATCGCGGCCGTTCTCGGCCCGACCAATACAGGCAAAACCACCTACGCAATTGAACGTATGCTGGGGTATCGCACCGGAGTGATCGGCCTGCCGCTGCGTCTGCTGGCGCGTGAGGTCTATGACAAGATTGTGGATCTGCGCGGCCCTTCTGTTGTCGCTTTGGTGACCGGCGAAGAGCGGATCGTGCCGCCGCGGGCCAAGTACTGGATCTGCACGGTTGAGGCCATGCCTGAGGGCATGGGTGCAGATTTCGTAGCTGTGGACGAAATCCAGCTTTGCGCCGACCCCGAGCGCGGCCATGTCTTCACCGACCGTTTGATGCGGATGCGAGGCACCCATGAAACGCTGCTCTTGGGGGCTGATACCATGCGCGGCCCGATCAAGGCGCTGATTCCCGATGTGGAATTTGTGCGCCGCGAACGGATGAGCCAGTTGGTCTATACCGGATCGAAAAAGATCAGCCGCTTGCAACCACGCACTGCGATCGTCGGTTTTTCCGTGGATAACGTCTATGCCATTGCCGAGCTGCTCAAGCGGCAAAAGGGCGGAGCGGCGGTTGTCATGGGGGCACTCAGCCCACGCACCCGCAATGCGCAGGTGGCGCTCTATCAGAATCGCGAGGTCGATTATCTGGTTGCCACCGATGCGATTGGCATGGGGTTGAACCTGGATATCGACCATGTCGCCTTTAGCGCGCTGACCAAGTTTGACGGGCGGCGCATGCGCCCCTTGCAACCAAATGAACTGGCCCAGATTGCCGGACGGGCCGGGCGCGGCATGTCGGATGGCACGTTTGGTGTCACCGGCGAGGCGGGGCCGATCCCCGAAGACTGGGCTGAGGCGATCTGCAATCACCAGTTCACACCGCTGAAAAAGCTGAATTGGCGCAATCCAAATCTGCGCTTCGGGTCTATCGATGCGCTTGAGGCGAGTCTCGATCAGGCACCAAATGATGAAATTTTGATCAAAGCGCGCGAGGCTGATGATCTCAGGGCGTTACGTAACCTGGCCTCAGAGGCGGAAATCCGCGCACGCGCATCGGACGGAAAATCGGTACAACTCTTATGGGATGTGTGTCGAATTCCGGACTTCCGCGGCATTTCGCCCAATGAACATGCGGGTCTTTTGCAGGTGATATATCAACATCTGCACGAAGCAGGACACGTTCCGGATGAATTTGTCGCACGTCAAATCAACCGCATTGATCGGACGGATGGCGACATTGACACATTGTCGAAACGTCTGGCCTATATTCGCACGTGGACATATGTCGCGCAGCGAAAAGGTTGGTTGCGTGACGAAGACCATTGGCGCGGGGCAACTCGCAAGGTAGAAGACAGCCTGTCAGATGCGTTGCATCAGCGCCTGACACAAAGATTTGTTGATCGGCGCACATCCGTTCTTTTGCGCCGGTTGAAGCAGAAGGAGGCCCTTTTGGCCGAAGTGAATGATCAGGGTGAAGTGACCGTCGAAGGTGAATTCGTCGGGAAACTCGAAGGGTTCCGGTTCCGTCAGGATAAGGACGCAACCGGGCAAGAGGCCAAGACGCTGCGACAGGCGTCGCTGCAGGCATTGACCCCGCATTTCCATTTGCGCGCAGACCGTTTTTACAACGCGCCTGATAGCGAAATCGATTTTACTGAGCAGGGCGGCCTCATGTGGGGCGACCAGGCGGTCGGCAAATTGGCCAAGGGCGACGACCCTTTGAAGCCACGCGTTGTTGTTTTTGTCGATGACGAGGCCGGGGCCGATGTGGCGCAAAAGGTGGAACGCCGTTTGCAGCACTTCATGGATCGCAAGATCGCGGCGCTGTTTGAGCCGCTGATCAAGATGCGTGATGACGAGACCCTGGCCGGTCTGGCGCGCGGCTTTGCCTTTCAACTGGTCGAGGCCATGGGCATTGTGCAGCGTTCGGATGTGGCCGACGACGTCAAAGCGTTGGATCAGGATGCACGCGGAACCCTGCGCAAGCATGGCGTGCGCTTTGGTCAGTACACCATCTTTATGCCGCTGCTGCTAAAACCCGCCCCAACACGCCTGCGTTTGGTGCTGTGGAGCCTGGCCAACGATCTGCAAGAGTTCCCCGAGGCGCCGCCTCCCGGTTTGGTTACCGTGCCAAATGTCGAGGACGTGCCTGCGCGTCACTACGCCTTGGCTGGTTACCGCAAAGCAGGGGCCCGCGCGATCCGCATCGATATGCTGGAACGGCTTGCCGATATGCTGCGCACCGAGGACAGCCGTGGAGGCTTTGAAGCCAAGGCGGATATGCTGTCGATCACTGGCATGACGCTTGAGCAGTTCTCTGACCTGATGGAAGGGCTGGGGTACAAGGCCGAGAAAGGCGAACGTGCCAAGGTGAAACCTGCGCCCGTCGCCGAAGGTGCTGCCGAGACCGAAACCACGCCTGAAACGGCTGCAGAACCTTCCGAGGATGGTGAGACTTTGGTCGCAGAGGCCAAAGCAGAACCGACCGGGGCCGAAGTTGTCGAAGCGGATGCTGCTGAAGCGGGCGAGCCCGAAATGGAAGTGTTCTATACCTTCACTTGGGGCGGCAATCGTGGCGGCCAGCGTCGCGGTGGTGGCAAGCCACGTCGCGATGCGCGACCCGGTGGCGGCAACCGCGGTGAGCGCAAGGGCGGCAAAGGCAAGCCTCGTGGCAAAGGCCCGAAAGGCGGCGGTGATCGTGGTGCCAAATCCTTCCAGTCGCGTCCGCCGAAAAAGGAAAAGGCGATTGACCCGGATAACCCGTTTGCAGCTGCTCTGATGGGGTTGAAGGACAAGGGCTAAGTGGCCGAAACCGCCGAGAAAATCCGCATTGATAAATGGCTCTGGCATGCGCGTTTCTTTAAGACACGCAGCCTGTCGGCCAAGGTGGTCTTGGCTGGAAAATGCCGGGTGAACGGCACGCCAGTTTCGAAACCGGCCTATGGGGTCAGCGCAGGCGATGTGCTGACCTTTCCGCAAAATGATGACATTCGCGTGATCAAACTTGTGGCTTTGGGCACGCGGCGCGGACCAGCGCCCGAGGCTCAGGCGCTTTATAGCGATCTCGATCCTCCGAAACCGAAAGAGAAATCAGCCGCCGCGCCCAGGTTTGATGGCGGTGGACGACCGGGCAAACGGGATCGCCGCGAGCTGGAGAAGTTGCGTCGGGATGTGCTTGAATGATCTGGCGCTCTGGTCTAGGGACGCTGCAAGCTCTTTGAAGGATCGAGACTCATGACTTATGTGGTTATCGAAAACTGCATCGCCTGCAAATATACCGACTGTGTCGAGGTATGCCCCGTAGACTGTTTCTATGAGGGTGAGAACATGCTGGTGATCCATCCGGATGAATGTATCGATTGTGGCGTTTGCGAACCGGAATGCCCCGCAGACGCGATCCGCCCGGACACCGAGCCGGATATGGAGAAGTGGGTTGAGTTCAACCGCAAATACTCGGAAAAATGGCCTGTGATCATCGAAAAGAAAGATCCGCTGCCGGGTTACGAAGAGCGTGACGGCGAAGCGGATAAGATGACCAAATACTTCTCCGAAGCCCCTGGCGAGGGCAGCTGATTGATTCGTTTCCCGATTGGAAACGACGTTTGAAACGCTGCCTGACATGTTGAAATCAAACGAAAAAGCGCCGTTTTCCTACCCCTATGGGAATGGGCGCTTTTTTATGTTATCTTGTCTGTTCACATGACGGTATTTCGTCGGGGGAGCAGGCGCTGATTTAGTCGCCCAAAATGGAAAAACAGATGACCGGGAATCAAAGGGATCCCCGTTCGTCTTTTTTGTCGCCCGCACGAGATGCGCAGTAAGGAATGAGACTTATATGACCAAAGCGAAGAAATCCGAATTCCGTCCCAATGACTACGTTGTCTATCCGGCACACGGAGTCGGGCAAATCGTGTCGATTGAGGAACAGGAAATCGCTGGCATTGAGCTGGAACTTTTTGTGATCTCCTTTGAAAAGGACAAGATGACTCTGCGGGTGCCTACGCACAAAGCCACAGAGATTGGCATGCGTTCGCTGAGTTCTCCGGATGTGATTGACGCAGCGATGAAAACTCTGCGCGGCAAGGCCAAGGTCAAACGCGCCATGTGGTCGCGCCGTGCCCAGGAATATGAGCAAAAGATCAACTCCGGTGATCTGATTGCCATTGCCGAAGTGGTACGCGATCTGCACCGTGCGGATGATCAGCGCGAGCAAAGCTATTCAGAACGTCAGCTTTATGAGGCTGCACTTGAGCGCCTGACCCGCGAAGTCGCTGCCGTCGCAGGTGGTGACGAAGTCGCGGCCGCCAAGCAAGTGGATGAAGTGCTCGGCCTGCGCGCCGCTTGATCTTTTCCCTGTATCGAAAACGCAGCCCTGAGGCATCAGGGCTGCGTTTTTGCGTCTAGCGGTGACAAATTCCGTCGACGGAATTTGCAAAACTTTTGAAAAAGTTTTGTTGCGCAAGCCTGGTACGATCAGGCCATCTCTTTCTTGCCACGCTCCTCAAGGGCGGTGAAAAGGGCGGTTTCTAGCTCTCTCTCTAACTCCTGCGCGCGCTCAATATAGGCGTGGTTGTCTGCCGGAGCGATGGACGGGTCCCATAGCAGGGCTAATTCGCGGATCGTGTGGCGGTCGTGATGATAGAATGTCTCTTCGGCAATCGCTGCCTCATATTCGCTCATCCCGACATTTTCGAGCACATAGCGCCCGGCCCGCAAGGAACTGTCAAACATTTCGCGCACGATGTCGTTTGCGCCGGCCTGATAGAGCGCGAAGACATGAGTCCGATCACGGGCGCGGGCCACGATATGGAGATCAGGCCGCAAGCGGCGCGCATAAGCGACCAACTTGACCGTGGCCTTTGGGTCGTCCAAAGCGGCGACCAGCACACGGGCGCTTTCCAGACCCGCTGCGTGTAACAGCTCAGGCCGGGTTGGATCACCGAAAAAGCCTTTGTAGCCAAAGCGCCGCATCAATTGGATGGTTTGCATGTCATGGTCCAGAACCACAGTTTTATAGCCGGAATTGCGCACCAACCGATTCACAATTTGCCCGAAACGGCCAATCCCGGCGATAATGACCGGACCTTCCGCCTCGACCTGGTCCGCTTCGATGGAGTCCTTGCCCTCGTCAACCTGCGAAATCACCCATTCATAGGTGAGAAACAGCAGCGGGGTGATCAGCATAGAGAGGGCAACAACCAATAGCAGCCGGTCGTTCAAAGTGTCCGTCAGCACCCGTTGCTGACTGGCATAGGAGATCAACACAAAGCCAAACTCACCTGCCTGCGCCAGGCCAAGCGTAAACAACCACTGACCCCGATTGCTGAGCTGAAACAGCCGCCCAATCCCATAGAGGATCATCCCCTTGATCAAGATCACACCTGCCGCCAACCCCAGAATGGTGAGCGGTTCCATCAGCAATCGGTCGACATCAATCCCGGCTCCGACAGTGATAAAAAACAGGCCCAAAAGCAGGCCCTTGAACGGGGCAATGTCAGATTCCAACTCGTGACGGAACTCTGAGTTGGCAAGAACGACACCGGCCAGAAAGGTCCCCAAGGCCGGAGATACGCCCAGCAGCATCATCAAGAATCCGATACCGATCACGATCAGCAGGGCGATGGCGGTGAACATCTCGGGCAGGCGGGCAGAGTGGATGTAGCGGAAGAGCGGGCGGGCCCCGTAAATCCCGGCGAGGATCAGGCCCGAGATGACCGCAAGCGTCACTAGGGCCGCACCCCAACCGGGCAGGCCTTCGACCAGAGACATGCTGTGATGGGCGTCTTCGGCATGGGCAACGGCAGTGCGCTGGATGGAGCCATCCGCCGATAGGGTGACCGCCGGGGCAAAGGCCAAAAGCGGCATGATGACCAGCATTGGGATGACAGCGATGTCCTGCGTCAACAGAACAGAGAATGTCGCGCGCCCGCCTGATGTGCGCATCAACCCCTTTTCAGACAGGGTTTGCAAAACGATCGCTGTTGATGACAGAGACAGGATCAAACCAATGGCCAAGGCGACGTTCCAAGATAGGCCAAGCGCCATCGCGCCCAGGGTAATCGCGGCGACCGTGCCAGCGATTTGCAACCCGCCCAGGCCCAAAAGCCGGTGCCGCATATCCCAAAGAGCGCGCGGTTCCAGCTCCAGACCGATGATGAACAGCATCATCACTACGCCGAACTCGGCAAAATGGCGGATGTCCTCGGTATCAACCACAAGGCCCAATCCCGGGCCAATTGCCAGGCCAGCCAAGAGGTACCCCAACACCGATCCCAATCCCATACGGGACGCCAAGGGAACAGCGATAACAGCTGCTATCAGAAAAACGGATGCCTGAAACAGCAGGGATTCCATGCTTTTGGTCTACCTTCGGTTGCTTGGTTTCATGATGCGTTCATAACACATCAATACGCAACATCTAGTTAGACCCACAGGCTGTAAACTCTAGATGAAGACCATCAAAAAGAGGCTTGTTGCCTATTAGAAAATCGAGTTTGGGCGTTTGATTGCCGAGGCAGGAGCCGAGACCATCTTGGCTCACAAACCGAGGGCAAAATAGCCTGCAACCGCGCCAAAGGAAGGCGACCGGTCAGAAAGGCGCGATAAAGCGGGAAAACGCCGGGGCGCAGGTAAGGTGACCAATGGCAGATCCGTTTTTGCGGTTTCGCGATGGGATACCCGGCTGCTTTGAGAGCGCTAAGGCTGTTAGGATCGTCCAGTTGCAGGGTCGCCATGTTGGGCAAGCGGGTACAGCCATGGCCCAGGGCTTTCTCGGTCCTCGTGGATCGCTTGACCAGACGTTCCAGCAGGAAATCATAAAGGTCGTTTTCGCGGCTGCTGACATTCAGAACTTGGGTGGCCCACCCGTTTTCACAATCCAGTGCGTCCTTGGCGGGGCCACCAAACTCAGCGGCGGCCAACAGCACAGCATGAGTAATGGTTTTCGTGTGGCTGTTTCTGATCGTGTGCAACGCCACGCGCGCGCCCAGCGAATGCGCGACAAGACGCACTTTGCGGCATGGGGAAAGCTGATGAATATGCCCAACAAGCCGCGCTAGGGATTGGCCTGCCAAAGCTGCCCGATCATAGGCAGCCCAAATATTGCCACGTGCGGACCAGCCGAAAGAAATGCCCAACCCTTCGCCATTTTGCCCGCGCAGGCCCAAATGGCGTGGCCAACTGACTGTTCGTGCGGTCTTGGCCAGCGGCGTGCGTGAAAAAATTCCGTCATGCGGACAAAACCCTGGCGCACCAGGTTGGTATTTGAACCCGTGAATCATGATTGTAACGGGCCCATCATCCAGGCTGAGGGCGTGGCGCAATGTCGGCAGCAGAGGCGAGCTTGCCCCGTGCAAACAGGGCTGATTGTCGACATCCGAGATGCGCAGCATTGGCATAGTGGCAATCCGTAAACGGTTTTGATGGTGGCATGGCCAAGGCTGCGCCGGATTCGTGAACAGAGTATTACAGCTGCGTGACGGTCTTGACCGGGCCGCGCAACAGGCGTATGCCACCGCCATCGTGGCGATTTGTTCACCGGATTGCGGGCCACGTTAAACATCCCGCTAAAGAGGTCAGACGAAGGGCTCCTTTCGCTTGACCGCGAACGGGGCTTTTTTGTTGCGGAGAGCAAGATGACAGACAAAAGAACACGTACCAATCTGGTGCATGGCGGAACCAAGCGCAGCCAATGGAACGAGGTCAGCGAAGCGATTTTCCTGACCCAAGGCTTTGTTTACGAAAACGCAGAGCAGGCCGAGGCGCGGTTCTTGGAAACCGGCCCGGACGAATTCATCTATGCGCGCTATGGCAACCCAACCGTGGCCATGTTCGAAGAGCGTATGGCGCTGTTGGAAGGGGCTGAAGACGGGTTTGCCTGTGCCTCGGGCATGGCGGCCGTGAATGGCGCCTTGACGTCTTTGTTGCGTGCAGGCGACCATATCGTATCGGCCAAGGCGCTGTTTGGCTCTTGTCTTTACATCGTCGAAGAGGTGCTGACCCGCTACGGCGTCGAGGTCACCTTTGTCGATGGGGCTAATTTGGAGGAATGGCGTGCAGCCGTGCGCCCGGATACCAAGGCTGTTTTCTTTGAATCCATGTCCAACCCGACGCTGGAAGTCATCGACATTGCCGGTGTGGCCGAAGTCGCCCATTCAGTTGGTGCCAAGGTTGTCGTGGACAATGTGTTTTCCACGCCGGTCTACTCGAAGGCCATCGAACAAGGCGCTGATGTTGTTGTCTATTCCACGACAAAACATGTGGACGGGCAGGGGCGGTGTCTGGGCGGAGTGATCCTTGGCACCAAGGAACATATCCGCGGCGTTGTTGAACCCTATATGAAACATACCGGCGGTTCGCTGAGCCCGTTCAACGCTTGGGTCATGCTCAAGGGATTGGAAACCATTGCCCTGCGTGTGCGGGCCCAGACCGAGGGTGCGCTGGCGATTGCCAAAGCGACCGAAGGGCATGAAAAGCTCAACCGTCTGATCTACCCCGGTCTGCCGAGCCACGCGCAATATGATCTGGCACAGCGTCAGTTGGGGGCGGGGGGCACCATGCTGTCTTTGGAACTCAAAGGCGGGAAGGAGGCGGCGTTCCGCTTTTTGAATGCAATGCAAATCGCGGTGATCTCTAACAATCTGGGCGATGCGAAATCCATCGTCACGCATCCGGCGACAACGACTCACCAGCGTCTGAGCGTGGAACAGCGCGCGGAACTGGGGATCAGCGACGGGTTGGTGCGTTTTTCTGTTGGCATTGAAGATCCCGCCGACCTCGTGGCGGATGTTTTGCAAGCGTTGGACGCCGCCTAATCTCGACCAACTCGCCATGTCGCATTTGAAAAGCTATGCTGCGCAGATGGACTTTGCGCAGCGCGCGCCTATCTGTAGGATGCGACAGGACGAAGAGGAAGGGGCAACCCCATGAATATCCAATCGGATATCGGCGAAACGCCCAGCCGGGAAGAGGCCGAACAAGCGCTGGCTTTGCTTCTGCACTATGCGGGCAACCCTGCGGCATTGGCAGAGCTGACCGGCGCGTACCCGGAGTTGCATAATGTCTATCCTGACAATTTCGTCGTGGACGCGGCCTATAAGGAAAGCCTGCCTGACCTTCAAAACGGCCCGGCCTCGCTGATCCGTGGGGCCAAACGGATCATTCAACATGTGGGGATCTCAAACTTTCGTTTGCCGATCGGCTATCACACCCGTGACAATGGCGATTTGACGCTGGAAACTTCGGTTACTGGCACAGTCAGCCTCGAAGCGGATAAAAAGGGCATCAATATGAGCCGCATCATGCGGTCCTTTTATGCCCATTCCGAAAAAACGTTTAGTTTTGAGGTGATGGAAGCCGCTCTTGATGACTATAAGAGCGACCTTGAAAGCTTTGATGCACGCATTCAGATGCGGTTCAGCTTCCCAATGAAGGTGGACAGCCTGCGCTCGGGCTTGTCTGGGTTTCAGTATTACGACATCGCTTTGGAATTGGTTGAGGTCGCGGGTTTGCGGCGCAAAATCCTGCATCTCGACTATGTTTACAGCTCCACATGCCCCTGTTCTCTGGAGTTGAGCGAACATGCCCGGCGCGAGCGTGGGCAATTGGCGACGCCGCATTCCCAGCGCTCTGTCGCCCGGATCTCGGTTGAGGTTTTGCCGGGCGAATGCCTGTGGTTCGAAGATCTGATTGACCTATGCCGCCGGGCCGTTCCTACCGAGACCCAAGTCATGGTGAAACGAGAAGATGAACAGGCCTTTGCCGAGTTGAACGCGGCAAACCCGATCTTTGTCGAAGACGCTGCGCGCCTGTTTGCGCAAGGTTTGGAGGATGATCCGCGTATCGGCGATTTCCGTGTTGTGGCCAGCCATCAGGAAAGCCTGCACAGCCATGACGCCGTTTCGGTTTTGACCGAGGGCGAGCTGTTTTCGAATGACAGCTTGGATCCAAAACTGTTCTCAACGCTTTTTCATGTCGGCTGAGACGCGCCAGAAGGTGCAGCGAAAACTCACTTTTCGCGGAAATTAGCGGCATGTTGCGCATTTCTGAGAACAAAGCGCGCGGCCTTCACTGAAAACACATCTTTTTCGTGGCACCTTGTCTTCAGGGAGGAAACCCGAACGCAAGAAAGGTTTCCGAAATGCCACGCGATAACGTACAAATTGCCATGGGGCACACGTCTCTGGCGCTCAAAATTGATCAGTTCTTTGCCGATCGCGGATTCGGTTTGAACCCGGCTGGGCTGCGCCGGTCTCGGCTGCGCCAAATTATCCAACTGGAATCGCAAAGCGACCGAGAATTGGCCCGTCAGGGGCTGCATCGCGATGATATCCTGCCGCATGTGTTTCGCGACATTCTTTACAGCTGATGATCTGATCACAGGCTTGGCTTGACATAAGCCCTGCAAGGCTCCAACCCTGCGGGTATGTTTGATATTCGCCCCGTCGCCTATGTCATTGGCCTGCTTGTCACAATCCTTGGTGCCACGATGTTTCTGCCCATGCTGGTGGACATTGCCGAAGGGCGTGGGCATTGGCCGGTTTTTCTGGAAAGCGCTTTGATCACCATCATGAGCGGCGGCTTGACGGCCTTGGCCTGTTCCAATGCCGTCAAGAAAGGGCTGAGCATCCAACAGACGTTTTTGCTGACGACTGGCGTCTGGCTGGCTCTACCAATCTTTGGTGCATTGCCGTTTATGATCGGCGAAACCCATAGCAGCTATACGGATGCGTTTTTTGAGGCGATGTCGGGCCTGACAACAACCGGGTCGACGGTGCTGTCGGGGCTGGATGACTTGCCCAAAGGGTTGCTGCTGTGGCGCGGATTGCTGCAATGGATCGGTGGGATCGGGATTATTGTTGTGGCGATGGTGTTTCTGCCAGAGCTGCGGGTTGGTGGTATGCAAATCTTCCGTTCGGAAGGGTTTGATACGATGGGAAAAATCCTGCCCCGCGCCACACAGATTTCCTCATCGATCTCGACAATCTATGTGTCTCTGACTCTGATCTGCGCCGGGGGGTATCTGCTTTCGGGAATGGATCCGTTTGACGCGACGGTGCACGCCATGACCACGGTCGCAACCGGTGGCTTTGCCAATTATGACGCCAGCTTTGGCGCGTTTTCGGCCAGTGCGGAATATGTCTGTGTTGTGTTCATGATGCTGGCGGCACTGCCATTTGTGCGCTTTGTCCAGATGACCGCCCTGCGCGATGTGCGCCCGCTGTTTCAGGATAGCCAAGTCAGGGGATTCTTTGTCACGGCCATCGTGATTGTCGCATTGGTTGCGTTCTGGCGCTATTCCATCGGTGATGCCAATGGCGAAGAGGCCTATCGCAAAGTGCTCTTCAACGTTGTCTCCATCCTGACCGGCACCGGTTATGCCAGCCAGGATTACGGGCTTTGGGGCGGGTTTGCTGTCGCTTTGTTTTTCTTTGTCGGCTTGATCGGCGGTTGCGCGGGCTCGACGGCCTGTTCGGTAAAAATCTTCCGCTATCAACTGCTTTTTGCCTCGATCAGCACGCAGCTGCGCCGTATCCGTTCGCCTTCTGGCGTTTTCACGACGCGTTATGCCGGAGTTCCGGTCGGGGCCGAGGTTATGTCTTCGGTCATGTCGTTCTTTGTGTTCTTCGTGGTGTCGCTTGGGGTTTTATCCGTCGCGCTCAGCTTGACCGGCCTTGACTTTATCACCTCGGTGTCCGGCGCAGCCACGGCCTTGGCCAATGTTGGGCCGGGATTGGGGGATCAGATCGGTCCGGCGGGTAATTTCGCCGATATCGGCGATCCTGCAAAATGGATGCTCAGCTTTGCCATGTTGGCGGGACGACTGGAACTCTTGGCGGTTTACGCCATTTTCACAATCCGGTTCTGGAGGGCGTAATGCAAAGACCGTTGGGGGCGCAGATTTCACATATGCTGAAATCGCGCGGGGTTGAGGTGATTTTTGGCATTCCTGGTGTGCACAATGTGGAAATGTATCGTGGGATCGAAGAGGCGGGGATCACCCATGTTCTGGCGCGCCATGAGCAGGGCGCAGGCTTTATGGCGGACGGCTATGCCCGTGCAACCGGCAAAGCCGGGGTGTGTTACCTGATCACCGGGCCGGGGCTGTGCAATGCCATGACAGCGCTTGGCCAGGCCTATAGCGACAGCGTGTCGGTTCTGGCGGTGACCTCCTGTCTGGATGATGTGACCGGCAAGCGCGGGCAATTGCACCAAATGCTGGATCAGCGCGCGGCGGCGGACACGGTATGCGACTGGTCCGAAGAGGCGCGGGAAGCGGGCACGGCCTATGAACTGGTTGACCGGGCATTGGTCGGATTTGCGAGCAAGCGAAAACGCAGTTGCCACATACAGGTTCCCATTGGCGCTTTGGGGAAGTTGGCCGAGCCTGCCCAACCCGCTGCCATGCCTCCGGGATTGCCCAAGGCGGACACGGCCACGCTGCGCGCGGTAGTTGACCGGGTGTTGGCGGCGGAAAAGCCAGCGTTTATCTTTGGCGGCGGTTCAGTCGCGGCGGCGGATGTGGCAACAGATGTTTTGCGCATGACCGGTGCCGCAGCCTTCACAACCTATGCCGGGCGCGGGATTGTGGCGGCGGATTATCCCCTGTTCTTTGGGTCCTACCTGGCGCGCCCCGAGAGCGCCTCTGTTTTGGCCAAAGCGGATTTGGTGATCGCCTTGGGGACCGAACTGTCCGAAGGGGATCTGTGGCGCGATGAGTTGGGGCACCAAGCTCCAATGATCCGCGTGGATATTGATCCGGTCATGTTGGCGAAATGTAAGGCCGGGGATCTGCCGGTGCTGGCGGATGCCGAGGCTTTGCTGCGCGCGATGGCGGTGGCTATTCCAGCGCGCGTTGAAGATCGAAAACCTTGTTGGGATGCCAAGGCGGTTGCAGCGACAAAGGCGCGTTGGCGGGCTGAGGTGATGGCGGAACGTCCTGGGATTGTCGAGGTGGCAGAGGCGTTGAAGGCCGCCTTGCCGGACGACTGTATGATCTATTCCGACATGACTCAATTTGCCTATGCGGCCAAGGAAATCTGGGACATGCCGCGTGCCGGGCATTGGCATCACCCGACGGGGTTTGGGACCTTGGGATATGCTTTGCCCGCGGCGATTGGCGGCGCGGTGGCGCGCCGAGGCCTACCGACTTTGGCGATCCTCGGGGATTATGGGTTTCAATACACGGTGCAGGAGTTGGGGACAGCGGTCGAGCTGGGGCTGAGCCTGCCGATCCTGATTTGGGACAATGGCAAACTGGCCGAGATTGAGGAAAGCATGGTGCGCAGCCAAATCGCACCTAACGCGGTTGTGGCGCGCAATCCGGATTTTCTTGCTTTGGCCAAGGCCTATGGGGCCGGGGCGGTGGAGCCTGCGAGCCTGGCAGAGATGCAAGCGGCGGTTGTCGCGGCGTTTGATGCGCCGGAGCCGACTATTATTCGGGTGACGCCTGTTATTGAATGACCTTCGGTCATCGCCTGCGGCGGGCGGGTGCGAGGGGCGATGCCCCTCGCGCTCCCCACTATCGGTCGAACGAGAGCGGATTGCGCGAGGCGCGCTGGGCATTGAGTATTTGGGCCAAGAAGAAACGAAAACCCGGAGCGTTTGAAGGCTCCGGGTTTTGTTTTGATTAGCCGATTTCGGCGAGGCGGGCGAGGGCTTCTTTGAGCTTGGCCTCATCCTCTTCGCGCGCAGCCAGATTGGCCTGGGCCTCTTCGACGACCTCGGGCGGGGCGGAGGCGGCGAATTTGGGATTGTTGAGGCGACCGCGCAGGCCCCCAAGCTCTTTGGCCAGTTTGCCGAGCGATTTTTCCAGGCGCGCCTTTTCCTTGTCCACATCAATGATGTCGGCAAGCGGCAAGCCATAGCTGGCGTCACCCAGTGGGATGGTGATGCAGCCCTTGGGGAAGGCATCAACCAGCTCTAGCGACTCGATCCGTGCCATGCGCTTGATCAGCGTTTCGTTGCGCTCCCACGCGCCTTTGGCATTGTCGCCCATGCCCAGACCCAGCATTGGCACATAGAGACCGGCGGGCACGTTCATCTGGGCGCGGGCCGAACGCACGCCTTCAATCAGGGCAATCACCCAGGACATTTCGGCTTCGGCCTCGGCGTCCACCAGATCCGTGCCATAGGTTGGCCAATCGGCATGAACCAGCATTTTGGAGCGTTCGGCAGTGTTGTCCCAGAGCTCTTCGGTGATGAAGGGCATGATCGGGTGCAGCAGGATCATGCATTGATCCAGCACCCAGGCCATGGTGTCGCGGGTTTCCTGCGCGACAGCCTCGTCATCACTGCTGAAGAGGGGTTTGGAGAATTCCACATACCAGTCGCAGACCTTGCCCCAGACAAAGGCATAAAGCGAAAGCGCCGCGTCGTTGAAGCGGTATTCGGCCAGGGCCAAATCAACGGTTTCGCGCACTTTGGCGGTCTCGCCGATGATCCATTTGTTCAACGTGGCCTGTGGGTTAGCGGGCAGGGCGCGCGGTGCCATATCTGCGCCCACCGCGCCATTCATCTCGGCAAAGCGGGTGGCGTTCCAGAGCTTGGTACCAAAGTTGCGGTAGCCGGCGATGCGGTCTTTGGACAGTTTCAGCACGCCACCGATAGAGGCCATGGCGGTGTTGGTAAAGCGCAGGGCGTCGGCACCGTATTCGTCGATGATTTCCAGCGGGTCGATGACATTGCCGGTGGTTTTCGACATTTTCTTGCCCTTCTCGTCGCGGACGAGCTGGTGCAGATAGACGGTGTGGAACGGCTTTTCATCAACCACGGCGAGCTGCATCATGATCATCCGGGCGACCCAGAAGAACAGGATGTCAAAGCCGGTGATCAGCACATCGGTGGAGAAGTATTTCTGCATCTCCTCAGTGTCTTCGGGCCAGCCCAGCGTGCCGATGGGCCAGAGACCGGAGGAGAACCAAGTGTCGAGAACGTCGGGGTCGCGGAACATTGGGATGACCATCGGACCCTCAAATTGGCGGATCGCTCCTTCGTCCTTGGTGTCCATCAAAGCAATGTCAGCTTTCAGAACTTCTGCGGCGGCCTGAGCGTCTGCTACGATCCGGAAATCGGTCCCGTCTGGGAAGCGCAGTGCGGCTTCTTTGAGCGCTTCTTCTTCATTGGGTGCACAAATGGCGTACCAGTCTTCTTCGCCGGGGACATACCAAACCGGGATCTGGTGGCCCCACCAGAGCTGGCGCGAGATGCACCAGGGTTCGATATTTTCCAGCCAGTGGTAATAGGTCTTTTCGCCCGATTCAGGCATGATCTTGATGTCGCCACCCCGCACAGCGTCCAGTGCCGGGCCGACGACCTTTTCGGCATCCACATACCATTGGTCGGTCAGCATCGGTTCGATGACTACTTTGGAACGGTCACCAAAAGGTTGCATGATTGGCTTGGCCTCGACCAACGGCACCTGGATCGGGTCGCTGTCTTCTTCGCCCTTCTTCTTTTTCTTGCCGCCAAGGCGTGGATCGTCTGAGGTGGTCATAACCGCCAGACCTTCGGCGGTGATCTCGGCGACAACCTTGTCGCGCGCCTTAAACCGGTCCAAGCCGCGCAGGTGTTCGGGGACAAGGTTTACCGCATCGGCCTCAGCCTCGCTCAGCGTGCGTTCGCCGCGCGCGACTGCACCGGCCAGGGTTGCGGCTTCGTCATAAGACCCGCCATCGGCACGCATCGCGCCACGCGTGTCCATCAGGCGATACATCGGGATGCCGCCTCGCTTGGCGACCTGATAGTCGTTGAAATCATGCGCGCCGGTGATTTTCACCGCGCCCGAGCCGAAATCTTTGTCAGGATATTCGTCGGTGATGATCGGGATCAGGCGGCGGTGCTCTTTCGGGCCAACCGGGATCTCGCAGAGCTTGCCAACGATAGGGGCGTAACGTTCATCCGAGGGATGCACTGCAACCGCGCCGTCGCCCAGCATGGTTTCGGGGCGGGTGGTGGCGATAGAGATGTAATCGCGCTCTTCCTCAAGCGTGATATTCCCGTCTTCGTCCTTTTCCACATAGGTATAGGTGGCCCCGCCCGCCAGCGGGTATTTGAAATGCCACATATGACCGGCTACTTCGATATTCTCGACCTCAAGATCGGAAATCGCGGTTTCGAAATGCGGGTCCCAGTTGACCAGCCGCTTGCCGCGATAGATCAGCCCCTTGTTGTACATATCAACAAAGACCTTGATCACCGCATCATGGAAATTGGGCGAATTTTCGTGCCCAATGCGTGGGTCGCCCGGAGCGCCCGCCATGGTAAAGGCGTTACGATCCCAGTCGCAGGAACAGCCCAAACGCTTGAGCTGCTCAACAATGGTGCCGCCATATTGGCCTTTCCATTCCCAGACCTTTTCAAGGAACTTTTCACGCCCCAGTTCGGCCCGGCTGGGCTGCTGGGTCTTGGCCAGTTCCTTTTCCACCATCAACTGGGTGGCGATGCCCGCATGGTCCTGACCCGGCTGCCACAGCGTGTCAAAGCCGCGCATCCGGTGCCAGCGCGTCAGGATGTCCTGCAAGGTGTTGTTAAACGCATGGCCCACATGCAAAGCGCCCGTGACGTTCGGGGGGGGAATCATCACACAAAAGCTGTCATCCCGGCTTTTATTGGCTCCGGCAGCAAAGGCCTTTTGGTCCTGCCACTGCTTGCTGATCCGCGGCTCCGCCTCGGCGGCGTTGAACGTCTTTTCCATGGGCATCGGAAATTCCTCGTCTTTGGTTGAGAAGCATCTAGCGAATGTGGCGAGGAAGTGGAAGGTGGCGCGGGACGAAATCGCTTTTCAAGGCTTTACCTTTGCAAATCTGTGCGACAGGGAAAGCCTATGATCGCGTGTCTTGGCCTCTTTGCCTCCGCATTGATTGCGGCGACCGTCTTGCCGATGCAATCCGAAGCCGTTCTTGTCGGGTTGCTTCTGGGCGAGGCACATTCTGTTGTTTGGCTGTTGGTCTTTGCCACAACGGGAAATGTGCTGGGGTCGCTGGTGAATTGGCTGCTGGGGTGTTTTGCCCTGCGTTTTCAAAACCGGCGCTGGTTTCCAGCATCCGAGGATCAACTGCACCGCGCAGAAGCGTGGTATCGCCGCTATGGGCGTTGGTCCTTGCTTGGCAGTTGGTTGCCGATTGTAGGGGATCCCCTGACGGTGATGGCCGGGATCTTGCGCGAACCTCTTTGGATGTTTTTGCTATTGGTGACGATTGCCAAGGCCGGGCGGTATCTCGTCCTTGCAGCCGCGACCTTGTCCTGGATCGGCTGAATCCCCCACCCTTCCAAAACGGAAAAACGGCGGCGCTCAGGGAGGAGGAGAGAGCGACCGCCGTTTCCAGTTTTTGAAAACCCCAAGGGAGGAGGAGATGGGGCTCCAAATCAGGCGAGCCATTGAGGCTCTGAATTTTTGTGCGGTGACCTCAGGGAGGAGGAGAGAGGCCACCGCAATTATGAAAGGCCCAGGGAGGAGGAGAGGGCCAGACATATCGTTGGGTCGTTTGACCCGAAGAGCGTGGCGGTGAGGCCGGGAGGAGGAGTGGCATCACCGCCGCTTTGAAGGGTCCAGGGAGGAGGAGAGGACCCAGCAAGGCGTTGGACCGTTCAGGTCCAAATTTGGGTTGCGGCGGCTCCAGGGAGGAGGAGAGGAGCCGCCGCGACTATGAAAGGCCCGGGAGGAGGAGTGGGCCAGACATGTCATGTGGACCACTTGGTCCGAAACTGGTTGCGGTGACCCCAGGGAGGAGGAGAGGGGCCACCGCATCTATGAAAGACCCAGGGAGGAGGAGAGGGTCTGTCATGTCGTTGAGCCGTTCTGGCCCGAATTAGGCGGCGGCGGTATCAGGGAGGAGGAGAGATACCGTCGCCGAAGCCGCAAGACGCAGGGAGGAGGAGAGCGTCAGGCGGTGTTCTATGTCTTAGACCTCGTAAGCGGCCTGATAGGCCACGCGGCGGATGATCGAACGGTTCAGACCCAGATCCGCCAGCTCGCGGTTGCTCAGGGTCTGCAGCTCGGTCAGGGTCTGGCGATACACTTTGCGACGCGCCAGACGCGCACGGATGTCGATCAGAAGGGTCGAAACACGTGCACCCAAACCGCTTTGGGCTGCTGTATCAGTGTGCGTTGCGTATGCCATTTTCATCGTGCCTTTGTGGCTGTAGTGCTTGGTTGCGTTAAACATGGGGGAAATGCTGCGACTGCACAATGGCTGTCAAAGCATTGCTGCTATGCAGAAAATGCATGAGAAACGTCGGGTAACCTTCACAAAACGCCTTAGCTTTGAGCTAAGTGATGTTCTGGGTTGCACACAGTTGGGGGTGACGCCAGTTAAAGGTGCATCAGAAACGGAGAATTCGCATGAGTGACATGAAATCCGCGATTCGAGAGGCCCTGGCCCGGCTCGAATTGCCTGATGGCGGAAACCTGCATTCCAGAGATATGATTCGTGCTTTGACGGTCGAAGGCGGCAATGTGCGCTTTGTTATCGAAGCACCGAATCCGGAAATCGCCCGCCATATGGAGCCACTGCGCAAAGCAGCAGAGGCGGCGGTTGCTCAGGTTCAGGGGGTCAGTTCGGTCAGCGCGGTTTTGACGGCCGAGGCGAAATCTCCGCCACCACAGTTGAAAATGGGCGGGCATCCCAAGCCGCAAGAAGGGGTGATGAAACCTGCCGGGGTGAAAACGCTGCTGGCGATTGGGTCCGGCAAAGGTGGTGTTGGTAAATCTACCGTGTCCTCGAACCTCGCCGTGGCCCTTGCCCGTGCTGGTAAAAAGGTCGGGTTGCTGGATGCGGATATTCATGGCCCATCGCAGCCGCGCATGTTTGGCCTGACCGACAAACCCGCCAGCCCGGATGGCAAAACGATCATCCCGCTTAAGGCGCATGGCGTCACCGTTATGTCTATCGGCTCCATGCTGGCCGAGGAAAAGGCCGTGGTGTGGCGCGGTCCGATGTTGATGGGGGCGCTGCAGCAGATGTTAATGCAGGTCGAATGGGGCGAACTGGACGTGCTGATCGTCGATTTGCCGCCCGGCACCGGTGATGTGCAACTGTCGCTCTGCCAAAAATCCGAGGTCGCTGGTGCTATTGTGGTCAGCACCCCGCAGGATGTCGCCCTGATTGATGCACGCAAAGCGCTGGATGCCTTTGCGACGCTCAAAACGCCGGTCCTTGGCCTGATCGAAAACATGGCAGTCTTTGTTTGCCCCCATTGCGGCGGCGAGAGCCATATCTTTGGCCATAACGGCGTGTCGCAAGAGGCGGAGAAACTGGGCGTTCCGCTGCTGGCGCAATTGCCCATCGATCTCGACACCCGTTTGGGCGGAGATGGCGGCACGCCAATCGCCACAGGGGAAAGCGATATGGCCAAAGCCTATGGCCAGCTTGCGGATCGTCTGATTCAGGGCGGGATTGTGTAGGGCCGTGTGGCTCAGATCCTAGGATTTGAGCTGCAAAAACAGATCCGTTACCAAGGCAGCCGGATCGACATTGACCGTGCGTGCATGGCGCGCCCGGTCGCTGGCTTGTCCGGCGATGGTTGCCCAGTGACGCCCCGTATGCGCATCCGGCGAGAGCCGCGCCAGAATGCCTGCTTCTTTCGGAGCGGCTTCGTTCAGCGGGGGCTGGCCTGTAACGCCTGTGCGGGCCAAGCGCGCGGTCGCCTGATCGACAAGGGTCAGCAAAAGATCCAGTCGCGCTTCTTTGCCTTTGCCGGCGCAGCTTTCAGACAGAGCCAAGAGCCGTGGCCGGTCGAAATTGGGCAGGCTGCCGAGAACTGACAGGATCTCATTATATAATGGCAGGCCGTCGAGATTGATCAGGCGCAGGGCTTCGCCAACCGACCCCTGTGAAAGCTCGGTGAGCGCAGCAGCATCTTGTGGCGCGACATGGGCATCCGCCTGCGCCAGTGCCTCGGACATGTCCTCGGGCGATAAGGGCCCCAGACGCAGCACGCGACAGCGCGACCGGATCGTCGGCAATAAGCGCGCTGGTTGGTGACTGATCAGAATAAGCGTGGTGTTCGCGGGTGGCTCTTCGAGCATTTTTAGAATGGCGTTTGCGGCCTGAACGTTCAGCTCATCCGCGCTGTCGACAATCACCACGCGTCGTCCACCATCTGCCGCCGACAGCGAAAAGAAATGGCCGAGTTTACGCACTTCGTTGACGCGGATTTCGGCGGCGAACCGGCCCTCGGCCAGGGCCTTGGCCTGATCGCTTTCAGAACTGCCCGCACCGCCGCGCCGCAACAGGAACAGGCCGGGTTCAGACAAAGCCAAAATGCGATGCGATACAGGATGATCCGGTGAAATATCCAGGTTGTCGGGCGGGGGCGGGGCCCCAAACATGTCATCCTCCGCCGGCGGCGTGGCCAACAGGAACCGCGCAATGCGCCAGGCCAGAGTTGCCTTGCCCACCCCGCGCGGGCCGGTCAGCAGCCAACCATGATGCAAGCGGTCCGAGTTGAAGGCGGTCAGAAAGTCCTCTTCGGCGGCCTGTTGTCCAATCAGGCGCAGGGTTTCGCGCGGATGCGGAGCCCCTTCGATACGATCCGGTTCGGGAAGTGGGGCATCGCTCATGGCAGGCGCGCCTTGATCCGGTCGAGAACGTCAGCCGCAATGTCTTCGATCCCGCGCGCGGCATCGATCACCTCGAAGCGGGGGGCAAATTCCTGTGACAAGGCAAGGAATCCGGCCCGCATTTTTTCCTGCAAGCCAACGCCGAAATCCTCGAACCGTTCTTCGACCGTCGCGCGCGACTTGGCCCGCGCAAGACCCGCCGCCGGGTCCATATCAAAGAGCAGGGTCACATCAGGTTCCTGCCCAATCATCAACTCATGCAAAGCGTCAACCTTGGCCCGCAGATCACCACGCGACAGGCCCTGATACATGCGGGTGCTGTCGGCAAAACGGTCGCAAATCACCACCTTGCCTGCAGCCAAAGCCGGGCGGATTGTTCGTTCCAGATGATCGCGGCGCGCGGCTGTGAACAACAGCAGTTCCGTCTCGGCAGACCAGCGATCAGGATCGCCCTGCAAAACAAGCGCGCGAATTTCCTCAGCCCCCGGGCTGCCACCCGGTTCGCGGGTCAACACAACGTCGCGCCCGTCTTGTTCCAACGCTTGCGCCAACATGCGCGCCTGGGTGGATTTTCCCGATCCGTCAATGCCTTCAAAGCTGATGAACAGCCCCGATGCGCCGTTTGAAGTCGTCACATCTGCTCCTTTGGACCGTCCTGCAAACGTTTCAACAGAACCTGGGACACGGTCAGCATCCGATCCATGAAACCACCCCCGGCAACGGCCTTTTCAGCGACCAGAGGTACGCGGGTTTCTGGCAGTCCTTCGGGGCTGATGATTAGTTCGGCAAGCTTTTGCCCTTGCTCAACAGGCGCTTCTATCGGGCCGGTATACACAACCTCAGCCGTGACGCCGCCCAATGGGTTGACCGGCAAAAGCAAGGTGATGTCTTTGGTTGAAACCAAACCGACCTTATCCTCAGCCCCAAGCCAGATATCTGCATCGGCGACGGCCTTGTCCTTGGTCACAATGGTTTGTTCGGCAAACTGGCGAAAGGCCCAGTTGACGATCGCCTCGGATTCCTCGGCCCGGGCGCGTTCGCTGTCCAGGCCCGTGATGGCAAAGATCACGCGGCGGTCGCCATTATTAGCCGAGCCAACCAACCCGTAACCTGCCTCACGCGTGTGGCCGGTTTTCAATCCATCCGCGCCAATCCCAAGCGCCAACAAGGGGTTGCGGTTTTTGACATTGCCCGGTGCGCGCCCATCAAAGGCAAAGGTTTTTTCCGAGAACATCGGGTAATGTTCTGGGAAATCCTTGATCAGTCGCGACGCCAAGAGCACAAGATCGCGCATCGACATGACATGACCATCCGCAGGCCAGCCCGACGCATTGCGGAAACTGGAGCTTGTCATGCCCAATTGCTGCGCGCGCTGCGTCATCAGTTGGGCAAAGCCTCGCTCGGTTCCGTTCGGGCTCAGGGTTTCAGCAATCACCGCGCAGGCATCATTGCCCGACAACACGATAATGCCGCGCAGCAGATCTTCGACTTTGACGCGGTCGGTGGTGTCCAGAAACATGGTCGAGCCACCATAAGACATGGCGTGGCTCGACACCGGCAGTTTTTCTTCCATGCGCAGACGGCCATCACGAATGGCCTCAAACGCGAGGTAAAGCGTCATCAATTTGGACATCGATGCGGGGGGTAGGGCTTCGTCGGCGCGTTTGGCCAGCAAAACAGTGCCTGTGGTCTGATCAAGAACAAATGCCGCCTTGGCGCGCGTGTCAAAAGCCGAGGCAGGCACAGCAAGAAGCGCAAAAACAGCGGCGCTGGCCAACAGGCGACGGGGCAAAAAGCTCATGAAAGACAGCTCCTGTCCAAACAAATGGGTCCAAAGACAACACGGGCAATCAGGATGAACGTAAAGCCCGTTGAAATCCGGATGGCTCCGGTGCCATGGGCGTGTGATTCAGCCAATCGCTTGCGCTTTGTCACTTTGTTTATTGCGCGAATGGGGCGGGGTGTCACCCGCCCGCCCATGCTCTTCTGCATTTTTTTGCCGATACTTTGCCGATACAAGGAAAAGCAGCACCGCTATTGGATTAATGCGTCACCGCATAGGCGTCGGTAAACCCGGTGCCTTTGATCTTTTTCAGCAGGGCTTGCAGCTCTGGCTTGTCCTGAGCTGGGCCAACAACAACGCGCCAAAATTTCTTACCGTTCGAGCTTTGCTCTTTTACAGTTGGAACCATGCCTTCTTGGCGCATGGCCGTGGCCGTGTTGCGCGCGTTTTGTTCAACGCTGAAGATGCCGATCTGAATGAACGGTTTCGACAGGGAGGATGCAGGTTTGGCCGCTGGTGCCGCCGGAGCCGCGGTTGGTGCCAAAGAGGCGGTTTCAATGGCTTTGCTGGCACCATCGAGAACCGGATCAAGCGTGCCCTCGCTGATTTCCGGCGCAGCGGGCATGGCCGCTGCTGCGCTTTCAGCTTGGGGCATGGGCTCGTCAATAGAGACTTCTTCGCGGCGCAGGGCGACAACGTTCAAGTTTGTCGGCTGACCGGCCAAGATCCCCAAGGCCGCAGCGGCGTCTGACGAGACTTGCAAGCGCGGTCCAGGGGATTGACGTTCGCGGCGAAACAGTGCTCCGATCACGAATTTCCCATTGGCTTCGTTGCGAATAATTGCTCGTTCCGGGTCGGTTACATCCGGATGCGCCACCCAGACACCACCCAGCGACGGGCGACCATCCCAAAGGCCGGCTTCGGTGGCTTGGAATATGTCCGGTGCCTCGACATCGCGTTCTGTCGTTGCGCCAGATGTCGCTGCGCGCGCCACCAGATCCTCGCTGCCGCCCGCTTTGGGTTGCAGGAAACCGGGCATTTGGCCGTCGGCGCAAGCCGAAAGCAGCAAAAAGCTTGTTAGCGCAACAGTCGCGCGCAGAATCCGGTTATATTTGGGCGAAATTTTCCCGCTCATGCCGTGCCTCATGCCTGTGTTTGCGCGGGCGTTGCCGCACTGTTTAGCCGGATTTTCCGGTCTTTTACTGCCTCAAACGGGCTCTTTTGGCCCATATTTGGGTTCACATTAACCTGTTGAGGCTCATATGAAAAGCCTGCAGTTTATCAATCGGCAGATTTTCCCGCATTGGTACTTTTAGAATCGCAAAGGCCTGTCTAAAGAGGTCGAACGCGGAGGTTTGGCAGAGTGGTCGAATGCACCGGTCTTGAAAACCGGCGAGGGTGAAAGTCCTCCCAGGGTTCGAATCCCTGAGCCTCCGCCACTTCTAATTGCATCATGTTTTCTTGAGCAGGAATGTCGCTGGCCAAGTTGAGCAGTCGCTTCATGAGAGGGCGTTTGCTATGGACACAGCCCTTATCTGCCTTCTTTAATGTGCCGTCTGTTAAAACAACGCGGCAAGGCGTTTTCCTGTGGTGGGGCCGAGGGTCAAGCCTTGGTGGCCGTGGCCAAAGTTAAACCAAAGGCCCTGATGCTTGGGCGCGGGGCCGACCATTGGCAGCATTCCGGGCAAACAGGGTCTTGTACCCTGCCATTGCTGCTCTGGCACTCGGTCGGTCAGAGAAATATAACCGGATATTGCCTTGAGCCCTGCTTTGAGTTGGTGCAGTTTTTGCGGTTGGTCAAAATCTGTCAGATGCGCGCCAGTTGTCACACGCAACCCTGCATTCATGGAAGACAGCACCAGCCCCTCTTGCGCAAAGAGATAGGGGCGCGACAATTCGGTCTCGTGATTGTAATGCGCGTGGTAGCCACGCTTCATGACCATGGGGATGCGATATCCCAGTGGGGCCAGCAGGTTTGGCGACCAGGGGCCTAGCGCGACCACGACGTGTTTCGCGTCATAGCTGATTGATGTGGTGTCTACTTTCCACGCGCTCCCGGCAGGGCACAGCGCAGTGATGTCCGCCTGCTCCACGCGCCCGCCATTGCGGATGAAGTGTTTGGCATAGGCGGTAACCAAGGCACCGGGATCGCGCACATGCCATGTATCGCGCCACAGAACAGCCCCGGCAGGTGCCTTGGTCAGCCCTTCCTCAGCGGCAATTTGCGCACCGTCGACAGTGGCCAGGGCGAGCCCGTGGGTTTTACCAAATTGCTCTGCCTCTAGCGAGCGCGCCTCGAATGCCTTTTGATTTGTGAAAATCTCGCCCAAGCCGGATTTGCACAACAAGTGTTCCGCGCCAGAGGCGGTGATCAGCGCGGCATGGTCTGACGTTGCTTGCGCAACCAGTTCGGCGTAGCGGCGCGAAATATCGGCGTGTCGTCGCGGGGCGGATTGCCAGAAATATTGCGCCAAAGCTTTGGCCATGCCGGGCAGGGCGGGCAGATCAAAGATGACGTCATTGCTGCGCCCCAGCGCATAGGTCAGCAAAGTGAGCGGCGCACGCGGAAAAGCATAGGGCGCCCGCGCTTCGTTCTGGATCACCCCCGCATTGCCAAAACTGGTTTCCTGGCCCGGCGCTTTGCGGTCGATCACCAGCACATCGAGCCCGCGTGCCTGTAGGGCGAGGGCGGTGCTGATGCCGACAATGCCAGCCCCCAGAACGATGGTGCTGCTCACGTGATCAGGCCTCGGCGATGACGGTGATTTCCACCTTGGCATCGATCATCAAAGCGCTGCCAACGGTGGTGCGCACTGGATAGGGTTCCTGAAAGGCGGCGGCATACACCTCGTTGAAGGCGGCGAAATCTGCCGGATCAGTCAGGTAGCAGGTCGCTGACACCACATTTGACAGATCCATGCCTTCGGTTGCCAAGGTGGCCTTGATATTGGCGATACAGTTTTCGGTTTGCGCCTTGATCCCTTCTGGAATTTTGCGACCGGCATCAAATCCGAGCTCGCCCGCCAGATACAGGGTCGAGCCAACACGGCGTTTCTTTGAAAGAGGAATATTCATTTTGGGGTTGTCCTTAGTCGAAGGTTAGAAACTCTTCTGCCTGGTTCAGCGGCGGTGCATCTGCAAGAGCCTGAAAATCCGGGCTGTGCGGGGCCAATTTCGTGCCAGCAATGATGCGCTCCAGCTCTTGGGCGACAGCGAGAACGCCCAAATCATCATGGCGTTTGCCAACAATTTGCAATCCGAACGGCATGCCCAATGCATCAAACCCGCATGGGATGGTGATCGATGGATGGCCTGGAAGGGTTGAGGCATAGGCCATTGCCAGCCAGTGATAGTAGCTTTCGGTTGCCTGCCCGTCGATCTGAGTTGGATAGAGCTCTCGCCACGGGCGCGGGCTGATCGTTACGGCGGGGGAGAGAATATAGTCATACTGCTCAAAGAAGGCCTGCCAGCGCCGGTGATAGGCCGACTGAGCAAACAGCGCCTGAGCAATGTCATCGGCCCCATAGCTGCGCCCCTCGCGCACATTTTCCGCGACATTGGGGCCAACCAGGTGAGGTGTTTCGTCATAGAGTTTGGCGTGAATGCCAAGGAAAACCACTCCGCGCAAAACTGCAAAAATGCGGTCCGCATCGGCGCAATCTGGATGTGCCTCAGACAGGCGAGGGAGGTAGGGGGCCAGTGTGGCCATGGCACCCTGAAAATGCTCGCGGATCAAACGTTCGGTTGGCGCAAATCCGTAATCTTCCGTAACGGCAATGCGCAACTGTGACAGGTCCTGCGCCGGAAGATTGGCGAAATCCTCTGCGGTCCATGGGGTCTGCCCCTCGATGACCGTTGTAAACGGGTCGTCGCGGTCCGGGCGGGCCAGAACAGATAACATCAACCCGGCATCTGCCACTGTTCGCGCCATTGGTCCGGCGGTCGAGATAGGCAGCAAGCCTGCCGCGCGGGTATCACCGGGAACAACACCGGGGCTGGGGCGAAAACCGACAATGCCGCAATAGGCGGCGGGGTTGCGCAGCGATCCTCCGGTATCAGAACCGGTGGCCAAGGGTGCATAGTGACAGGCCAAGGCAACGGCCGACCCGCCCGAGGACCCGGCGCAGGTTTTGCTTAGGTCATAGGGGTTTGCGGTGGCCCCAAAAACGCGGTTTCGGGTATTGGCGCCTGCGCTCCATTCGGGATTATTGGTCTTGCCCAGTGGAACAGCGCCCGCCGCACGCATGGCGGTGACGATGCGATCATCCTTGGTGGCGACATTGTCCTTGAAGGCCTCTGATCCAAAGGTTGTGCGCAGGCCTTTGACGTCGATCATGTCTTTGACACCAAAGGGCACCCCATGCAGCGGGCCCAATGTGTCGCCGCTCATGACGGCGGCCTCCGCGGCATGGGCTTCGCTTAGAACGGCATCGAAATCATGATCGGCCAGGGCGTTGACCGCCGGATTGATCTTTTCGATTTGAGCAATCGCAGCCTTGGTCAGGTCGACCGGCGACAATGAGCGATCGGCAATTAAAGCGGCAGCGTCCCTCGCGGAAAGCGCGGTAAGGTCCGTCATGTCCTCCTCCTGTCTGGAAGCCCGTCGTCACCGATCTTTGTAAAAAGCCCGGTCATGACGATCAACGCCTCGCGGCACAGAGGTTTCAGCACATGTTCGTTGGGGGCATGTTGCGAGCATCCAGTATAGGAATGCGGTATCCAGATTGTCGGCAATCCCAGAACATCAGCAAAACAATCATTGGGGAGCGAGCCGCCGAGGTTCGGCAAAAGATCGGGGGCATTGCCAGTGGTGTCGTGGATCGATGCGGCGACGAAATCAACATAGGGATGGTCTGGGTCTAGCCGGGTCGCCGGAAAGACGTGATGGTTGCCCTCCATCGAAATCTCAACCTGATGGAACCCGTTTTTATCCAGATGGCGGCGCAAAGCCGGGATGATCGCGTCCATGTCGGTCCCCACAACAAAGCGCAACTGGCAGACCGCGCGGGCAGAACCGGCAATGGCGTTCAAAGGGGCGGCGGGCACGCCGGATTCCATGGCCAGCACAGCGAAACTGTTCCAGCCCAGCACGCGTTCGGTTTGCGTCAAATCCTCTTCGCCCCAATCTGCGTCGAGGGGCACGCCCGACTGAGGGGCGGGGAGTTTGGCCAGGATCTCCCGAACACGGGGCGTCAGGCTTGTCGGCTTCCATTCGGGGATAAGAAGCTGCCCGCGTGCATCGGTGATCGAGGCCAGCGCATGGGCCAATGTGATGGCCGGATCCCTGAGCAAGCCACCGAAATTACCGGAATGGTTGGCACCGTCGCGCAGATTGACCTCAAGCGCAAAGGCGATGCCACCGCGCGCGCCGGTAAAGATGGTTGGCACATCCGGACGCAGGCGCGGCCCGTCAGAGGCGATCAGCACATCTGCCGCCAAAAGCTCTTTTTGTGTCTGGCAGAAATCACGCAATCCGGGTGAGCCCGCTTCTTCGCCCATTTCGATCAGCAGTTTGACGTTGAAACCCAACGCGCCCTTGGTCGCGATGATGGCGTCGAGCGCTTTGATATTGATGAGATGTTGGACCTTGTTATCGGCGATCCCGCGCCCGTAAAGCCTGTCGCCTTCTTCGACGATTTCAAATGGTTTCAGACCTGCGCGCCATTGGTCATCCTGACCCAAAACCACATCGCCATGGCCATAGATCAAGACAGTCGGCAGGTCCGGGTTTTCAAGACGTTGCGCCACCATGATCGGCGGAAAGCCGGGCTTGGGATTGGCAAAGATCTCTTGCGAAAACCCCATGCCTTCCAGCAGTGCAGGCATGTCTTCGGTCAGATAGGCCTGGATATGGGGTTGCCCGCGCGGGTCTTGGCTTTCGGTGGGGCGTGACACCAACCGGCCAAGATCGGCCTGAAAGCTGCCTGTATCGAAATAAGAGGAAATATGCGCGACGGCTTGATCGTGGTGGCTCATGTCAGGTCTCTGATGTTTCGGGTTCTGCCACGGCATCCCCCCAAGGTGAGAATGTCTCGGTCGTGCCGGAATTCAACCCGCTTTCGCGCGCTACGCCCGCCGGGCAGGCAAATGCATAGGGGAAGGGCAGGCGCTGGGCGGTTTTGGTTGGGAACGCGGTGTTCAGGGCATCGGTGACCGGGCCAATCAGGCGCTCATCCGCGACAAGGGTTGCACCGTCAGAGGCGTCGAACCGCGGGGCCTCGATTGCGTCTTGTATGGTCATGTCTCGCTCGGACATATGCGCGAGGATTTGCGCCACGGCGGGCATGATCTTGCGTCCCCCGGATGCTCCGATTGCGTAGCGCCGCGCGCCGCTTTCCGCGATCACCGGGCAGACATTCATCAGGCAGGATTTATCTGGTGCAAGAGAATTCGGATGCCCCTGAGCCGGGTCAAACCACATGATGCCGTTATTCATCAGTAGCCCGGTTGAAGGGGAGACAACCTTGGACCCAAAGATCGACAGTAGTGTCTGCGTCATCGAGACCATATTGCCCTGCCTGTCGACGACCGAGAAATGGGTCGTGCAGCCCGGTGCTTTGTTGCTTTCATGATCGCCCATGGTCGCGAACCGCTTTTGATAGGCGGCTTGGATGGCTTGCGCACGTGCCACAAACCCGGCGGGTTTTGCGCTGTCTTCGGGCGGGTATTGTCTTTGCCAAGCTTCCAAAGCGTCAGCCAGTGTTGGCCCAGCGGTGAGACCGGGCACCGCGTGAACCACGCCGTCGCGAAAGGGAATGGCCAGCGGCTCCGACCAGATCGGCGCATAGCTGGCCAGATCAGCATGGGTCAAAAACCCGCCTTTCGCGGTAACGTCCTTGACCAGACTATTTGCGATATCGCCGCGATAGAAATCCTGCGCCCCGGCCTGGGCCAGGTGGCTTAGGCAATCAGCCATGGCCGATTGATCCAATCGCGATTTTTGCAGTGCGGTCCAACCGGTGCCCTTGGGCCAGGTTCCCTCATCCAGAAACAGGGCTGCTGCGTCCGGGTCCTGCGCCAGATCGCGCGCGGATGAGGCGATAATCAGCGCGGCATACCAATCCACATGCAGGCCAAGCCGTGCCGCTGATATGGCCGGGCCCAGCAGGTCGGCCCATTTAATTTTGCCAAAGCGCCGATGTGCTTCGGCAATTCCGGCAACCGTTCCAGGCACAGCAATCGCTGTCGCCCCAAACACATTGCGATCCTCCTCGACCGCGTCCCATGGGAAAAGATCGCTGGCCTTGCCCTCTTTGGCCAAGGGGTAGTGATCCAAATCCAATGACGCAGAGGAGCGCATGCCATAGGTCAGCGCATGGGCTTTTTCTTCATCGGCGCGCCACAGCACCATGGCGCCGCCACCAGCTGGCCCTGACATCCAGGGTTCCAGCACGCCAAGCGCAAAACTGACCGCTGTTGCAGCGTCGACCGCATCGCCGCCCGCAGCAAGAATATCGGCCCCAATACGCGCCGCCTCGACATGTTGGGCGGCGACGACGCCGCCCTCATGCGCCACAACCCCGGGTTTACGGGTGGTTTGGCTGACTGAAAATGATCCGCTCATGCGACCACTGGCGGAAGGGTGGAGATATCGGGGACATCCCAGTCTTTGCCCGGCTGCGCCTCCAGCAACATCTTGGTGTAATCGCTGGAGGGCGCGCCAAACACCTGGTCCACATTGCCGCGCTCAACGATCTCGCCCTTTTGCATGACAATCAGATTGTCACAGACCTGCGCCGCAACGCGCAGATCATGGGTGATGAACAACACGGTGAGACCCAGCGTGTCGCGGATTTCATTGAGCAGCTTGAGCACCTCTTTTTGCACCGAAACATCCAGGGCCGAGACCGCTTCGTCGGCGATCAAAACCTTTGGTTCAACCATCAAGGCCCGCGCGATGCAGATCCTTTGACGTTGTCCACCGGAAAACTGGTTGGGGTAGCGGTTCAATGCATCCGGATCGAGGCGGACGATGCGCATCAGCTCCTTGGCCCGCTCCATGGATTTCGCGCGATCTGCACCGAAATTCACTGGACCTTCGACCAATTGGTCGCCAATTGTGCGGCGTGGGTTGAGCGAGCCATAAGGGTCCTGAAACACGATCTGGATCATCTTGCGATAGGGATGCAGTTCCTTGCGCGAACAACTGGCCAGATCGGTGCCGTTGATCAAAACCTCACCGCTATTGGGGTCTTCGAGGCGGATCAGGCATTTGACCAGGGTCGACTTGCCAGAGCCACTTTCCCCCACGATCCCAAGGGTTTCCCCCTTGCGCACCGAAAAGTTGATATCCTTGCAGGCATGAACGTCGCGCGCCTGTTTGAACATATTTCCGGGGATGTGATAGATTTTGTTCAACGCATTGACCGAAAGCAGAACATCCTTGGCCGGGGCCTCGCGCGCATCTCGTGACCGGCGTGGCACAGCGTCGATCAGAAGGCGGGTATACGGGTGCTTGGGCCGGTTCAGGACCTCTTCGGCGCTGCCTTCCTCGACGATGCGACCATGCTGCATCACGATAACCCGGTCGGCAATTTCCGCAACAACGTCAAAGTCATGGGTGACAAACATGATCCCGGCATCGTGATGTTCGCGCAGCTCCTTGAACAGGTGCAGGATTTGCGCTTGCGTGGAGAGGTCCAGCGCGGTTGTCGGTTCGTCCGCAATCAGCAGCTTGGGGTCGAGTGCCAGCGCCATTGCGATGACGATCCGCTGCCGTTGGCCCCCCGACAATTGATGCGGATAGCTGGCATAGACACGGGCCGGGTCGGGCAGGTGGACCTCTTCCAGCAATTTCATCACCCGCGCTTTGCGTTCGGATTTCGCAAGCTCCGTATGTGTTTCAAACATCTCTTCGATTTGCGTGCCGACGGTATAACAGGGGTTCAGCGCCGACATTGGTTCCTGAAACACCATCGCCATCTGCGAACCGCGCAGTTTGGCATGTTCCGATGCGGGCAGGGCCAACAGATCCTGGCCCCCGAAGCGAATTTTGCCAGCCGATGGGGTAAGCACCTTGGGCAATAGGCCCATCGTCGCAAAAGAGGTAATGGATTTGCCCGAACCGCTTTCACCAACGATGCAGACGATCTCGCGCGGGGCGACCTCAAGCGACAGCTGTTCCACCGCATATTGGCGGTCGCCGCCCTTGGGCAGATCGACAGTGAGGTTGCGGATTGAGAGAATAGGATCAGACATCAGTTGCGCCCCTCTGGTGCGGTGACATCGCGAATGCCGTCACCCATCATGTTGATCGCCAAAACAAGGAAGAACAGGGCAACGCCGGGAATGGTGATCAGCCAGCTTTCAAACAAAAGCATCTCTTTGCCTTCTGAAATCATCAGCCCCCAGGACGGGGTCGGCGGTTGCACGCCCAATCCAAGAAAGCTGAGCGCCGCTTCGAGGATGATGGCATGGGCCATTTCCAGAGTGAAAATGACGATCAGGTGGTTCATGACATTTGGCAGAATGTCCTTGACCAGAATGCGGGGCAGGGAGGCCCCGAGCACTTCGGCGGCGGCAATGTATTCCAATGAACGCACCTGCATCGTGGCCGACCGCAGGACCACGGCAAAACGATCCCATAACAAAAGGCCCAGGACAGAAATCACGACGATAAGCGAACCACCGAGCAAGGCAACAACAGCCAGCGCCACGAGCACAACCGGCATCGCAAGACGGACGTTGATCAAAAACGTGACAACAGCATCGACGCGCCCGCCAAAATACCCGGCCAAAATCCCCAACGTGCAGCCGATGGTGGCGGAGATCACGGCGGCAACAATGCCAATGGTCAACGATACCCGCGCGCCATAGGCCAGCCGGGCCCAATAATCACGGCCCAATGCGTCAGTGCCCAGCCAGTGATCTGGGTCTCCTCCCAACCAGACCGGCGGCTTCATCCGGGCCAGCAGGTTTTGTTTGTAGGGGTCGTATTCGGTCAGTAGCGGGGCAAAAACGGCGATCAGGATCACAACCGCCATCACCACTGTGCCAAAGATCAACCCCTTGTGGCGCAGGGCGCGGCGGATCATCGCCTGACGCGGGGAAATGGGAATATTTGTCGAGCTGGTATCAGTCATAGAGGCCTCCCGTCACCCGACCCGCAGGCGGGGGTCCAGCCAAGCGTTCAGGACGTCGGCGAGGAAAGTGAATGTGATGTAGAACATGGAGAAGATCAGGATCAGCGCCTGCATGGTGGGCAGATCATTGCGCGAGATCGACTCCCAGGCCAGGAAGCCCGCGCCATGAAGTGCAAACACCGACTCCACCACGATGGACCCGCCCAGCATGAACCCCATCTGCACAGCTGCCAGGCTGACCACCGGGATGATTGCGTTGCGCAGGGCATGTTTGAACATGATTTTGCGGGTTGGCAGTCCTTTGGCGCGGGCGGTGCGAATGTAATCCGCGGAAAGAACCTCGATCATGCCGGCCCGTGTCAGGCGCATGATGGCCGGGGTTGCGTAATAGCCCAGGACCACGGTCGGCAGGATAAAGTGACGCCATGTGCCACTGCCCGAGGCCGGAACCAGCCCCAATTGGATCGAAAAGAACACGACCAACAGCAAGCCGAACCAAAAGGACGGGATCGCCTGACCGACAACAGCGATGAACAGGGCAAAGCGGTCGATGATCGAATTCGGGCGCGCGGCGGCGGCGACACCCATGGGGATCGACAGGATCAGCGCAAAGGAAATGGCGCAGAGGCCGAGTGTCATGGTGGTGGGCAGACGATCACCGATGATTTGGGATACGGGCAGCTTGAAATACCAGGACTGGCCGAGATCACCGGTCACGGCTTTGCTCAGCCAATCCAGGTATTGCACGATCAACGGGCGATCAAAGCCATATTGCGCATTGATGATTGCGATATCTTCGCTGGCGGCGTTTTCACCGGCAATTGCGGTTGCAGGGTCGCCTGCTAGGAAGAGCAAAGCAAAGCTGATTGCTGAAACGGTAAATGCGACCAAAACCGCAAGCCCGAGACGCTTTAGAATAAAGCGAAACATGTCGTTCTCCGTGAGGTAGAGGTCCCTGTGGGCCAGGTCGGCCCACAGGGGAAGGGATTACTTCCAGGAGAAGTCAAAGAACCGGACGATCTCGTCATTGGTCGGCGCATAGCTGACCTCCTGAGACATCACGTAGTTCACGTTGTAGCTCCAAAGCGGCAGCCAGTAGGCCTCGTCAGCGATCTTTTTCAACGCTTTGGAATAGAGGCCGATACGCTTTTCCTTATCGGTGGTGGAATCCGCTTCGTTTACCCAGGCTGTTACCTCGGCATCCTTGGCGTCATCCAACATGCCGCCGGTAAAGTGTTCACCGACAATCGCCGAAGCATCCGCGAGTGAATAGGAGCCCCAGGTTTGGAAGGTAAAGGGCACTTCGCCCTTAGAGCGGGCATCGCGCAGGGCTGAGTATTTGAGATAGACCAGATTTGTCTTGATGCCGACCTCATCGAGGAAACCCATCATCGCCTCGGCATAAGGGCGGTTGCGATAGGCGTGGAAGTCGATTTCGAAACCGTCCGGATACCCTGCTTCGGCCAGCAAGGCCTTGGCTTTCTCCGGGTTGTATTCGTACTGGGCGACATCCTGTTCACAAGCGAACTGGATCTTTGCGCAGGCGGAATGCACCACTTCGGACGACCCTTTGACCAGCGCGTCAACGATGGCCTGACGGTCGATGGCATGGGCGACTGCCTTGCGCACCAGCGGATTGGTCATCGGGCCATCGGCATCAGCGCGACCGGAGGCATCCATCGAGATAAAGCCAATACGGATCGCCTCGGCATTTTCGACCTGATACTTGCCCATCGCATCCAGTTTCTCGGCCTGATCAGCGGGCACGTTCCAGAGGAAATCCAACTGACCGTTGAAGAACTCAGCGATCTGCGTGTTGAAATCCGGGATGGTGCGAATGTCGATCTTACCGATGCTGGCGGCATTGCGCGGGTCGCCATGATAGCCGTCAAAGGCTTCCAATTCATAATGCAGACCGGGATCAACGCTTGAGACCTTGTATGGGCCCGTACCGATTGGGTTCAGCGCCATGCCTGCCGGTCCGACCTCGGCGTAGTACTCGTTGGGATACATCACCACTGGCCCGGCAAGAAATTCCTCTGCCGGCGGGAAGGGGGCGTCCAAGATGATGCGGACGGTATAATCATCCACCTTCTCGGCGCGGTCCATCCAGCTGACATTGCGCTGAACCACGATGCCATTATCGGGGTTGGCCACGTAATTGACCGTATAGACAACGTCATCAGCGTTGAACGGTTCACCATTATGGAAGGTCACGCCTTCACGCAGTTTGAGTTCCAATGTGACGTCGTCGATCCATTTCCACTCGGTCGCAAGGTTGCCCTTGTACTCGCCCGTCACCGGATCGCGATACAGCAAACCGTCCCAGATCGCGCGGGCCAGCAGGATGCCTTCGCGGGCGCTGTTGAAATAGATATCGACGGTTTCAAGCTCTTTGGTGAATGCCAAACGCAGCGTGTCATCCGCCTTGTCTGCCTGGGCGGACATGGTGCCAGCGGACAGCGCAATTGCGGATGCTGCCAATAGATTAGGGAGTTTCATAAGTCTTCCTCTCTGTTGAATTTCAAGTGTTTACGTGTTCCGCGCTCTTCTTGGCGCGGTTTGGGTAACGTGCTGGGGGAACGCTTGGTCTTGGCACGGTGTCGGCGGCACAGGCAGGTCGCTGCCAGTCCAGACCGCAGATTTTCGAGAGTTGTGCCGAATGAAGATGTCGTCAGTGACGAACATGTGGCGAGCCACCCAGGTTAATGATTCTTGTATGCAGTATGGCTGGAATGTTTTAAGCGTCAACTATATTGTATACAATAAATGCGCTATTGATTTTTGGCAGGGCCGATTTTAGGTTTCTTTTCATGGATCAAAGGCTTTCAGAGCGGATCGCAGAAAACATCGAAGAGATGATCTTTGATGGCGATTTCGAAGACGGAGAACGGTTGAGCGAGGTTCAACTGGCTGAAAAACTCAACGTGTCTCGAACACCGCTTCGAGAGGCCTTTCAGCGGCTTTCTCAAACGGGTCTTGTTGAGCTCGTTCCGCGTCGCGGTGCCTTTGTGCGCGAACCAGGCCCGATTGAGTTAAGTGAGATGTTCGAAGTCATGTCGGTGCTAGAGGCGACATGCTGCGAATTGGCGGCGCAACGCATATCCGATGAGGCCTTGGGCGAGTTGGAGGAAGCCAATCAGCGTTGCCAAGAGGCGATCGATGCCGGGCAGGCGGATGCCTATTATTTGGCCAATGAGCGGTTCCATCAGATCATCTATCGGCAATCCGGCAATGGGTTTCTGGAAAAAGAGGCCCTGCGCCTGCAAAAGCGGTTGCGCCCCTTTCGGCGCATTCAGCTTCGGCTAAGAGGGCGTTTGCAACAATCCATGGCCGAACACAGGGTCATTCTGGATGCGCTGGGCGCGGCGGACTCCCAAACGGCGGCCCAGGCGGTCAAAGATCACGTGGCCATCCAAGGGGATACCTTTCACGCCTTGCTTTTGGCGTTACGCGAAAAGAAATCCAAACGGGCATAACCGCTTTGGTAGGCGTCTACCCGCCAATTTTCGCAGCCGCAGCTAGGTCAGAAACAGAAACATTTCTGAGTTCCTGTTCAAAAAGACGTTTGGCAGCATTCATGGCCGCGCGTGTTGCGCCTGTGGCCGCATGTTCCAAAAGGCAAGGCGATGACGGTTCGGGTGCGCCAATCGCAAAGACGGTTGGTGAGCCAAGGGCGACGTAGACATCCATCAAACTGATCTCGGATGTGGGGCGCAGCAATTGCCAGCCGCCCCCATGGCCTTTGATGGATGTCACCAATCCCTGATTGCGTAGCCCGCCCATCATGCGTCGCACCAGCGAAGCATCCATGCCAAACATCTCACCCATGCGTTCGGATGTAACCGGATCCTTGATCTCATCCAGATGAAGCAAGATGTGTAAAACCCTGGGAAGGCGCGTGTCTGTTCTCATATCGGCTTGTTATCCTAATCAAGCTTTCGTGACAAACGTATTCACAAGAGATTGACAGGCGTTTTCATGTGACTTTAATAGTAACGAATCTGAGCAGCTGGAGAATGACTATGCCGCATCAAGGTACCAACCTAGTGTCCACTGGGGCACGCCAATGGGGCGCGGTCTGGGCGCTTTTGCTGGCGGCTTTTGTTGCCATGCTGGACGTGACCATGGTCAACCTGGCCCTCCCGAATATTGCGCAGGATTTCGCAATTTCGGGTTCGCACGCACAGTGGGTCCTGTTGGCTTATCTTATACCGCTGGCTGCGTTTTTGCTGCCTATGGGGCGGTTTGGGGATGCTCTCGGTCGCCGTCGCTTGTTTTGTGTTGGCGTCGCAGCGTTTGCGATGGGCGCATGTTTGGCGGCGTGTTCACCGACGTCGGCGATCCTAATTGCAGCTCGGACCCTGCAGGGAATTGGCGCTGCATGCCTGATGCCGCAAATCCTCGCGCTGATCAACGTTACGCTTCCTCCAGATCAGCGTCGACGCGCGTTTGGGTATTTTGGAATGATAAGCGCCATGGGGGCAATTGCCGGCCCGGTTTTTGGTGGTGTTTTTCTTGAGCTAGACCTCTTCGGGCTGGGGTGGCGGTTTGTCTTTTTGCCATCCATACCAGCCTGCGCCGTCGCCTTTCTGGTCGCCTTGCTTTGTCTCGATAAAGATGAGTTTGTGCGCAAGCAAAGCATGGATGTATGGCAGGGGGCCCTGAGCATTTGTGCAATAGCAATGCTGGTTTTTGCAGTTGCACAAGGTCGCGTCTTAGGCTGGCCGATTTGGCTCTTGGCGATGATCCCAATCAGCCTCGGGATGATTTCTTACATGCTTGTATGCCAGGCGCGCGGACGTTCGCCGGGGCTGATGCCGCTCATACCTCGAGAGTTGCTTCGGTCCAATGTATTCTGTTTCAGCGCTGCAATGGTTTTGTTGACGTTTAGCGGGATAGCGGGAGTTCCGTTCCTTTTGGCTGTAACTCTGCAGCAAGGTCCGCAGTTTTCACCAGGCTCCGTCGCGTCGACATTGGTAGTCCACCCACTATTTGCCACCCTAGGCGCTTACTTGGCTGGGCATTTTACTCCGAAAAGCCCCTGGAAACTTCCATTACTCGGCTCGCTAACAGTATGCACCGGGGTCGCTCTATTGGTGATCCTATTCCAAGCGTTTCAGAATGAAATCAGAACATTGCACTTGGTTTTTCCGCTTTCACTGGTGGGGGTGGGAATAGGGGTGTCCAATGTGGCCTTGATGTCTACCGCAATGTCTGAGGTCTCAGGAGCAGACGCGGGTGCGGCTTCGGGGGTGTTACAGACATCACAGCAAATTGGCATCTCTCTTAGCATTGCGATTGTTGGAGGTCTTTATTTTGGACATGCGCAAAGCCCAACTATGTTATCAGCGGCAAATGCTTTTTTGTACCCAAGTCTCGTATTTGCCGGTGCCAGTCTTCTTTTTGGAGCTGCCCAGCGTTGGTATAGCGTGAAAACTGACGGTCGTGTCGCGGGCAAGATGGCGGCGGAAGAAAACCGGTAAGGTTCAACGACAGGGCGAAAGGTTTCCGTTTTGTCTCACTCTTCGTTCACTATGGTCTTGCCGCGGATTGCCATGTTATCTTGTCATACCAGTATACCTTCGCTATCTGTAAGGGGAGCTGTTTAGGGGGCATCTGACGCTATGGCCAAGAATCCAACAACGCCATCGGGCTTTGACGTGGCCCCGATCACGCGGCAAAAACTGTCGGATCAGGTGTTTGATCGGCTTTGGGAAATGATTGTGTCCGGAGACCTCAAACCAGGGGACATTATCCCTTCTGAACGCAAGCTGATGGAAAAGTTCGGTGTCGGGCGTCCGGCCGTGCGCGAGGCATTGCAGATGCTTGCCAATAAGGGCGTGATCACCATTTCCCATGGGGAACGCACCCGAGTGAACGAGTTCAGCGCCAATATCGCCCTGGATCAAGTTGATGACATTGCCAAACTGCTTTTGTCGGCAGAGCCGTCAAATCTTGAGCATCTCAAGCAGGTTAGAAAGATCCTTGAGGCCGGTTTGGTGAGGGTTGCGGCGGCCAATTGCACCGAAGACGACATACGCACCCTCCGTGATTTGGTCGATGCACAAAGACGGCAAACCAAGAACCAAAAGGGCTTTATCGAGACCGATATTGCCTTTCACACGGCCATCGCCAATGCCACACGCAATCCGCTTTTGCAGGCGGTGACACATGCCATGCTGACCTGGCTTTTTGAATATTACAAACCTCTGCTGCATTGGTCGGGTCGAGAGAACACAACCCTGATGGAGCATGAAAAACTGGTTGATTTCCTTGAGGCAGGTGACGCGGATTCTGCCGCGGCCTTGATGCGCGAACATCTGGACCGGTCCGATCCGCTTTATACGACCACGCTCACTTAGCGGTGGTCAGAGGGTTCGATTCGAGCTGAGTTCGGTAATCCTTCAATCACGCAAGAGGCGGCGCGCGGATATGTGCGACCGCCTTTTCTGTTTCTTAACCCTTGGGAAATGGCTGTTTTTCAGGGGCTGCGCGCTTTTGGGGCCCGTTCTATCGGCGGCGAAATTCAAAGGTGCTTGACATATTGGGGTGGTGATATACTCATCATACCAGTTCTGAATGGCGGGGGACCTCCCGCCAACAGGAGCACCAGGGAGGACCAATATGCTCAAGACCGTGACCAAAACCCTTGCCGCCGGCGTGGCGGTGACTGCACTGCTCGCCGGGGCCGCAAGCGCGCAAACCACTCTGAGGATCCAAACGCATCAGGGGCAATCTTCGTCCTATGGTGGCGCGATCCAGGAGTTTGTGGATGCCGTGAACCTGATGTCCGGGGGCGATCTGCAAATCGAAATGTTCTATTCTTCGTCGGTCGTGCCATCTGCGGAAACGTTCGACGCCGCAGTGAACAGCATTCTTGATTGCGACATGACCAATGGCAGCTATCAGGCGGGCAAGAACAAGGCGTTTCAATTCGTATCCGACACGATGGGCGGCTATGACAGCCCGCTGCAATATCAAGCCTGGGTCGAAATGGGCGGCGGTCGTGAGGCCGTGAACGAGCTATATGCCGATTACAACATGACCTTTGTCGGGGCGCATGTCGGCGGGCAGGAATCGCTGACATCGACCCGTCCCTTGGCTGGCGTCGCGGACCTGGAAAACTGGAAGTTCCGCGCGCCTCCGGGCATGGCCTCTGACATCTTTGCATCTTTGGGGGCCAAGCCGATTGTGATGGATTTCTCCGAAGTGATCACCGCGCTTGAGTCCGGGATCATCGACGGGGCCGACGCCTCCACCCTGGGTAACAATCTGCGCATTGGCACCTATGACATTGGCAAGCACACCAATTTCCCAGGCTTCCATTCGATGGCTGCGGATCACCTGGCCTGCCGCACCGATGTCTGGGAAGGGCTGAGCGAACAGCATCGCAAGATCATCGAAGTCGCTTATCAGAATGTTGGCATGGATCTGATCCTGCAAACCCTGGTCGACAATGGCGAAGCGCTGGCCAAGCTGCCAGGCATGGATGTGACCACCTATAACTGGTCCGCCGAAGATCGCGCCACCTTCCGCGCGGCAGCCCAGAAGCAGTGGGATGTCTATGGCGGTGAGACCGAAGAGGGCAAAGCCATGGTTGCCAGCCACGTTTCCTTCATGAAGCGCATCGGCCTGATCCAGGAATAAGACTCAGAAAAACACCTGTTTCTAATGACATGCGCGTTTCCGGCCTGGTCGGGAACGCGTCACCAAACGCCGAAATGGCCAGCGATTTGTCGGGGAGGGGCAAATGGTAGAGCATAAAAGAACCGGCCCCTTGGACCTGATCACATGGGGCATCAGCCGGATCGCAATGTGGCTTCCTGCCTTTATCGTCGCGATCATCTTTTTCGAAGTTGTGATGCGTTACGTTTTTGGCCGGGCGACCATGTGGGTCAACGAAACCTCTCTTTGGGTTGCGGGAATTTCCTATTTGTTTGCCGGCCTTTATTCGATGCAACAGCGCAGCCACATTCGGATTTACATCCTCTACGATCTCTGCCCCCGTTGGTTGCGCCGTATCTTTGACTTCATTTCCACCCTCTGCATCGTGGTTTTCGCTGTGGCTCTGATTTGGGGCGGGTATGACGAGGCGGTGCGCAAGTTCATGACCTGGGAGCGTTTTGGCACAAAATTCGACCCGCCGATCCCAGCAACGCTTAAGCCGCTGATCCTGATCACCATGGCACTTCTGGCCCTGCAGGCAATTTCTAACCTGATTTTTGATTGGAACACCGACCAAGGTGAAAAACCGCTGGTCGAGGATCTCGACGAACTCCTGGCACAAGTTGGTGCTGACCACCTTGAGGCGCGCCCGGCTGGCGAAGCTTCAGACCATCCCGACACCAAGCAATAAAGCCGCAGAGGAGACGCCAAGATGGATATCGGAACCATTTCGCTTGTTTTGTTGCTGGGCATGCTCTTGCTCTTGGCCATTGGGATGCCGTTGGGGTTTGCCTCGGGCTTTTTGGCCGTGGTTGTCATGGTGATGAAGTTTGGCCCTGACCTGCTGTTCAGCAATTTCGGGACCGGGCCTTTGAACCTGTTAGGGCAGCGGATCTACGGGATTACCACCAGTTATGTCCTTGTTTCCGTGCCGCTTTTCATATTCATGGCGAACCTTTTGGAGCGCTCGGGCATTGCGCGCGACATGTATGACACGCTTGAGGCCTGGATGAACCGCACACGCGGCGGGATCGCAGTGGTCACAGCTCTGATGGCTGTGGTGATGGCGGCCATGTCGGGTATTATCGGCGGTGAAGTCGTCCTGCTTGGGTTGATCGCGCTGCCGCAGATGCTGCGCCTTGGCTATGACCAAAACCTCGCGATTGGCACGATTTGCGCCTCGGGGTCTTTGGGCACCATGATCCCGCCGTCGATCGTTTTGATCTTTTATGGCCTGATCACGGACACAAGCATTCACGCGTTGTTCCAAGCGGCCTTTGTTCCCGGATTCATTCTGGCGGTGTGCTACATCGCCTATATCCTGATCCGCACCAATCTGAAACCGTCTCTGGCCCCTCTGCCCGAACCAAAGGACACGGATCTGACCAGTTGGCAGAAAAGCATCTATGGCGTTGCGCTCATTGTGATGATCGTTGGCGTGGCTGCAACCATCATGGTGGCGCGAGGCCTTTACCTGAACGCTTTTGACCTGATCGAAACCGATACTGGCGGGACTACATCCGGGTTCATTACCAAGGCTGCGGTGCTTGCCACGCTATGTGGCTCGGTCCTGTGGTTCGCCATCGGGCGTGAGAACACCGTGGCCGCCTGGGCCAATGGCAAAGGCATGGTGGCCCCGCTGCTTATCGTCTTTGTGGTGTTGGGATCGATCTATGGTGGCATCACCGGGATCACCGAGGCAGCCGGGATCGGGGCCATGGCAGTGCTGCTTTTGATCATCCTGCGTGGCGAATTCTCTTGGGCCTTGCTGCGCGAAGCCTCAATGCGGACTTTCAAATCCACCGGAACCATCATGTGGGTCACCATTGGTGCGACAGCTCTGGCCGGCGCTTACACGCTCGCAGGTGGGCCAAGCTTTGTGGCGAATTTGATCGTCGGGCTGGACTTGCCGACCTTGGGTGTCCTGCTGATCATGATGTTGGTTTTCCTCTTTATGGGGGCGTTCATGGACTGGACCGGCATCGTGCTGCTGGTCATGCCCGTCTTCCTTCCTATCGTGCTGAAACTGCCCTGGGATGAGCTGGGCATCACTGGCGGGTTGGACAGCCGTTTGGCCGTACAGGTTTGGTTTGGCGTGCTGTTTTGCGTGAATATGCAGGTCAGCTTTTTGTCACCGCCCTTTGGTGGCGCGGCCTTTTACCTGAAATCGGTGGCCCCGCCGCACATCACGCTGCCGGATATCTTCAAGAGCTTCCTGCCGTTTATCGGAATCCAGATCATGGTTCTGATGCTGATCCTGCTGGTGCCGCAAATCACCACCCTATTCCTCCACTAATCTTTGTCGGAGCATCCATAGAATGACTGCGCCCTTGATCGATCCTGACCGCATCGAAGCGGATTACCTGATCGAAACCGCCTTTGACCCCATGCAAGCAGCCGAAATCATGGCGGGTGAGCAATCATCGGGCACGTTTATCTCTGTTCCGGGGGAAACGCCGGAATTGAAAAAACGGTCAGCCGCGCGGGTCGAGCGTTTGACGGTCTATGACAGCGTGGCCCAGCCGACTTTGCCCGGGGCCGGACAGCCAAACGCTGGGGGCGGACCCTGGCAGCGGGCCAAGGTGACCTTGTCCTGGCCGATCGAAAACCTTGGCGCGTCCTTGCCAAACCTGATTGCCACCATTGCGGGGAACTTGTTTGAACTCAAACCTTTCTCGGGCCTGAGATTGGTTGATCTGCGATTGCCGCGGGCTTTTGCGCAGAAATATGCCGGGCCGCAATTCGGGATGGAGGGCACGCGGCGATTGGCTGGCGTGCATGGTCGCCCGCTGATCGGAACCATCATCAAGCCCAGTGTCGGCCTGACGGTTGAGGATACGGCGGCCATGGTTGACCAGCTCTGCGCCGGCGGCATTGATTTCATCAAGGATGACGAGTTGCAGGCGGATGGCCCGGCTTGCCCGTTTGATGCCCGGGTCAAGGCGGTGATGGCGGTGGTCAATCGCCATGCGGATCGCACCGGCAAAAAGCCTATGGTGGCGTTTAACCTGACCGGCGACATGGACGACATGCGCCGTCATCATGACCTTGTCCTGGCGGAAGGGGGCACATGCATCATGGCCAGCCTGACAGCCGTGGGCATGGCCGGCATGATCGAGTTGCGCCGACATAGTCAATTGCCAATCCACGCCCATCGTTGCGGCTGGGGCGCGCTGACACGCGAGCCGATGTTGGGGTGGTCCTATCCGGCCTGGTCCAAGCTTTGGCGGCTGGCCGGGGCGGACCACATGCATGTCAACGGGCTTGAGAACAAGTTTTCGGAAGCAGATGACAGTGTCATCGCCTCAGCCCGCTCGCTCAGTGAACCGCTCTTCGAGGAAGCCCCCATGCGCGCCGTTCCGGTGTTTTCCTCGGGCCAGACCGTCCGTCAGGCGTCAGGCACATTGCAGGCCGTTGGCTCCCCCGATCTGATTGTGACCGCTGGGGGCGGCGTTGTTGCCCATCCTGATGGTATTGCGGCTGGCGTGACCGCCATGTGCGAGGCTTGGGATGCGGCGGCGGCGGGGGTTGATCTGCCAACCTATGCCCAAGATCATCCGGCGCTGGCCGCTGCTTTATCTTTGTATTGAGGATCAACCAGTGGCCCCTCTGATCACATATTACGGCGATGATTTTACTGGTGCTTCTGCGGTGATGGAGGTGCTGAGCTTTGCTGGCATCCCGACCATGCTGTTCATGGATGTGCCGAATGCCGAGGTTTTGGCCGATTACCCCGATGTTCAGGCGATTGGTGTCGCCGGGATTGCCCGTTCCAAGGATCCAGACTGGATGCAGCAAAACTTGCCGCCGGTCTTTGCCGCGCTCGACGCGCTGGGCGCGCCGATCTTGCATTACAAGACCTGTTCGACCTTTGATTCCGCGCCCCATATCGGATCGATTGGCAAAGCAACTGAACTGGGGCGGCAGGTGCGCGATACGGCGTGGATTCCTCTGGTCGTTGGCGCTCCGGCCATCGGGCGATACCAGGCGTTTGGCAATCTCTTTGCCAAAGCTGGCGAGCGATGCTTTCGACTGGATCGCCATCCAGTTATGTCGCGCCATCCGGTCACTCCGATGGATGAGGCGGACCTTGGGTGCCACCTGTCGCATCAGACTGACCTGTCGGTGGGTGTTGTGTCTTTGGCAGAGATGAAATCGGGCAATTCGGATGTCGCCATTGCGCGCAATCTGGCCCAAGGGGCCGACATAATTGCGCTTGATGTTGTCGATGATGAAACCCTGGCTGAAGCCGGACGATTGATCTGGCAAGAGGGGCAAGAGCCTGGCTTTGCGGTTGGGTCTCAGGGCGTTGAATACGCGCTGGTTGCCCATTGGATCAATCAGGGCCGTCTGCCTGCAAGGCCGGACCTCCCCAGTTTGGCCCCGGTGGATCAGCTCTTTGCCGTGTCGGCTTCGGTTGCGCCCACGACGGCTGACCAGATTGCCTATGCGGAAAGTCACGGGCTCATCTATGTGCCTTTTGATGCCTCGACAGCTGTCGACGCAAACCTCCTAGCTCAGGAGCAAGAGCGCGCGCTGAAAGCAAGCCTCAAGGCGCTGTCGGAGGGGCAGGATGTCATCGTTGCCTCGGCACGGGGGCCGGATGATCCGGCGGTGGCGCGGATGGTTGCAGCGGCAGAGCAAGCCAGAACGTCGCTCAGCGATGCGCGCGACCGGCTTGGCGCAGCCTTGGGGCAATTGGTGGCACAAATCCGGGTGGCAACCGGCCTGCCAAGGATCGCCATCGGCGGCGGTGATACCTCGGGCCATGCTCTGACATCGCTCGGGGCCGAAGCCCTGTCTGCAGTCGCGCCATTGGCCCCCGGCGGGCCGCTTTGCCGCGTTCATACACGCGCCAATCCACAAATCGACGGGCTGGAAGTAGCGCTGAAGGGCGGTCAGATCGGTGATCCCGACTTTTTCGTGCGCACCAAGACCGGTTGCCACAGCTGAACACTGGAACAAGGCCCGAAAGCCGGGCCAGATTGATAAGGAGAAACAAAATGACAACTGTCGCGCTATTTGGGGCCGGGGGAAAAATGGGTGTCCGGCTGGCCACCAATCTTGCCAAATCCGATTACGAAACCCTGCATGTCGAAGTCAGCCCCCAAGGTCAGGCCCGCCTGAAAGAGGAAACCGGGCTGGACTGCATCGATCAGGCCGAGGCGCTGGATCGGGCTGACGTTGTCATTCTGGCGGTTCCGGATCGGCTGATTGGCAAGGTCCTGTCAGGTTTTGTCGCAGATCTGAAACCAGGTACGGCCGTGATCATGCTGGACGCCGCCGCGCCCTATGCCGGGACATTGCCCGAGCGTTCGGATGTGACCTATTTCGTCGCCCATCCTTGCCATCCGCCCTTGTTCAATGATGAAACTGAGCCGGACGCCAAAAAGGATTATTTCGGCGGGATCGCGGCCAAGCAACATATCGTCTGTGCCTTGGCGCAGGGGCCCGAGGAGCATTATCAAATCTGCGAAGATATCGCGCGCGCCTTTTACGCGCCGGTCATGCGGGCGCATCGCTGTTCGGTTGAGCAATTGGCGATCCTTGAACCTGCCTTGTCCGAATCCGTTGGCGCCACCTTTGCCAAGGCGCTTGCAGACGCAACCCAGGCGGCGGCAGACCGGGGTATCCCGTATCAAGCCGCCGAAGATTTCATGCTGGGCCATCTGACAGTCCTGCTGGCCGTGGCCTTTGGTCATCAACCGGGGGGCAAATTGTCGGATGGGTGCCTGTTGGCCATTAAGGAAGCCGAGCCGGTTATTTTCAAGGATGGGTGGCTGGACAGGATCTTTGATCCTGCCAGTGTCAAAGCCTCGGTTGAATCCATCTGCCGGTAAGGCGGTAGGGTTTGATGCTTGGGGATCGTGGGTGGAAGCCTTCCTTTCACTTTTCTCGGCCAGATGATCGTTGAATGTCCACTTCTAAAGTCGTGGCGGGCTGGACCTCCGACACCGCCGCGCCTTGAAATTCCATTGCTATACTCAAAGCCGTCAGGGGACTGGCGGCTTTGTTGTATCTTGTTCCGCTTACCAAAACTGCATTGTCCGCGCAGTTTAGGCGCGGGCTGACATCGCCCGCGCCGCACCATGACAGCCAATCCTCTACGAGGGACAGGATACGTTTTTACAAAGCCAGATCTTTGACCTACTCTTTTGAACCAATGCCTATCCCTAGGCGGTTCAGGAGGCAAAGTGGCTGAAGAAGCTACAAAATTCGGAGAGGAAGCATGGGTTGATGTCCTTGAGGCCGTCGACAAGACCTATGCCGAATTGATCGATTACCAGGAGCAGCTCGAGGCGCGGAACTCTGAGCTAACGCTTCTGCGCTCCTTTCTGTCTTCGGTGATGTCGTCGATCCATGACTTTCTTGTGGTGACCGAGCGGGATTGCCGCATCACTGATGCAAATGCCTCCTTCTGTGCGGCCATCGGGCTTGAGAGTGACGCGGTGATTGGCCGAAATGTTACCGACTTCATGTGCGAGACGGACCGCCAGCCCCTCTTGCATATGTTACAAGCAGTGCTGACCGCGAAAACCGGGGCAACGGTCGAGGCGGATCTGGCCACCGAAAACGGGCCGGACCCGGTTGAGTTCAAAATTGCACCACGGTTGGACCGGCGAAAACGGGTCATCGGGGTCGTTCTGACCGGGCGCCCCCTTGGTGAACTCAGGCGCGCCTTTTCAGATCTTGAGGAAAGCCATGAAGAACTAAAGCAGGCGCAGGGGCAGCTTGTCCGCAACGAAAAACTGGCCTCGCTTGGTCGCCTTCTTGCCGGTGTGGCGCATGAGCTGAACAATCCGATCAGCTTTGTCTATGCCAACACCCATGCCCTAGAGAAATACCTGGACCGGTTCGAAACCTACTTTGAAAAGGTGCAGGCCGGGGCCTCGCGTGCTGAGTTGATTGAGCTGCGAAAGACGTTGAAATTGGACCGCGACCTGAAAAACCTGCGCACCGCCATTGAAGGCGCGCGCGACGGCTCCGAGCGGGTGCGCAGCATCGTCGAAGACCTGCGACGCCTGTCCTCGGATGGGTCTGGTGAATTCGCCATGTTCGATCTGGTCGAGACAGCGCAAATGTCGGCAGATTGGGTCAAGCGTGGCATCAAGTCAGACTTTGAAATCAAAGTCGAAGGTGTTGACAGATGCATGGCCTATGGCCGTCGTGGACATATCCAACAGGTGATCATGAACCTGGTGCAAAACGCCGTCGACGCGGTGACGGATGTTCAGGATGCAACCGTCATGCTCAACCTCAACCTAGAGGAAGGGCGTGCCATTTTGACGGTCAGCGACAATGGTCCCGGCATCCCTGATGAGGTCAGGACCAAGATTTTCGACCCGTTTTTCACAACAAAAGAGGTGGGAGACGGAACCGGACTTGGCCTGTCGATTTCTCACAAAATTGCCGAAGAGCATGGCGGGGCACTGACCCTGGAGACTGCCGTGGAACGCGGCGCGTGCTTTCGTCTGGAACTGCCGGTCAAGGGGACCTCATGAACATACTTTGGCTTCAATCCGCCGGATGCGGCGGCTGCACCATGTCCACGCTCTGTGCCGAAAGCCCAAACGTCCTGGACCTGTTGGACGGGGCGGGGATCTCGTTCCTGTGGCATCCATCGCTAAGCATCGAAACCGGGGCTGAGGTGCGCAAGCTTTTGCAACAGGTGGAGAGCGGCGAGCAACCCTTGGACGTTCTATGTGTCGAAGGTTCGATTGTGCGGGGGCCAAATGGCACGGGCAAGTTTCACATTCTGGCGGGAACGGGGCGGTCGATGTTGGACTGGGTGCAAAGCCTGGCTCAAAAGGCGAAATATGTTGTGGCAGTGGGCACTTGCGCCACCTATGGCGGTGTCACGTCGAGCGGCGAGAACCCGACAGATGCCGTCGGCGTACAATATGAAGGATCACATCGCGGCGGGGCCTTGCCTGCGGATTTCACCAGCGCCGGGGGGATGCCGGTGATCAATATTGCAGGCTGCCCGACGCATCCGGATTGGGTGACGGAAACCCTGTTACTGCTGGCAGCGGGTGAGTTGACAGAGCAGTCGCTTGACGGGTTCGGGCGGCCAAAATTCTATGCAGATCACCTTGTCCATCATGCATGCCCCAAAAACGAATTTTACGAATACAAGGCCAGCGCCACCAAGCTTTCGGAAATTGGCTGCATGATGGAGCATCTGGGCTGTGTCGGGACGCAAGCGGTCGGCGATTGCAATATCCGCAGTTGGAACGGCGAGGGGAGCTGTACCCGCGCGGGATATCCCTGCATCAATTGCACCGCGCCCGAGTTTGAAGAACCCGGGCACAAATTCACCGAAACGCCGAAGTTTGCCGGTATCCCCGTTGGTCTGCCCTCTGACATGCCCAAAGCGTGGTTTATGGCTTTGGCTAGTCTATCCAAAGCCGCCACGCCGCATCGCATCGGCGTCAATGCCACCTCTGACCGTATCACTGTGCCGCCAAGTCTGAAGGGCCCCAAGGAATGACGCAGAAATCGCTTCTTGTTGGTCCGTTCAATCGGGTCGAAGGGGATCTTGAGATCAAACTGGATGTGTCGGATGGGCGCGTGACAGCCGCCTATGCCAACTCACCTTTGTTTCGGGGGTTTGAACGTATTTTGCTGGGCAAAGCACCGACCGAGGCGTTGACGATCACTCCGCGCATTTGCGGCATCTGCTCGATCAGCCAGTCCGCCGCGGCAGCGCGGGCCTTGGCGCATGCCGCGGGGGCGCAACCGTCTTTGCAGGGCGAAAAGGTTGCCACATTGCTGCACGCAGTTGAAAACCTTGCTGATCATATCACTCATTTCAATCTGTTTTTCATGCCGGATTTCACCCGTCCCAATTACGAAGGACAGGCCTGGTTTGATCGCGCGGTTGCGCGGTTCACCGCGATGAAAGGGTCGGGCCTGCGTCAGGCGGTCGAGGCGCGGGCCGAACTGTTTCATATTGTTGGCCTACTGGGTGGGAAATGGCCCCACACGCTTGCCATCCAGCCCGGCGGCGCAACCCGCGCCCCATCGCAACGGGACAAGATCCGCATCGGCGCAGACCTCAACGCCTTTCGCCGCTACCTGGAAACGGATTTGTTTGGGGCAAAGCTTGAGAGCTTTGTCGAGGTGAAAACCCGCGATGAGTTGGACGCCTGGACCACCGGGGATGTCGGTCTGTTTCTGGAAATCTCACGCGATTTAAAGTTGGATCAACTTGGGGTCGGGCAGGGGCGTTATTTATCCTTCGGGGCGTATCCCTCTGCTGATGGGGTGATCTTTCGGCAGGGGATTTGGCAGGATGGTAAGTTGGGCACGTTTGATCCGGCCGCCATTACCGAAGATCTCAGCCATGCCTGGATGCTGGGTGATACACAGCATCCAAGATCAGGGCAGACCGCGCCGGATACTCTGATGCGCGACGCGGCCTATAGCTGGTGCAAAGCCCCGAGATTGGCGGGGGATGTCTTTGAAACCGGGGCCTTGGCGCGCCAGATCATCGACGGGCATCCTCTTGCTGTTGATCTTGCCAAGGAAGGCAGCGTTCGCGCGCGCATCATCGGTCGCCTTCTCGAAATCGCGCGCACGCAGATTGCTTTGGAGGCTCTGCTGCAAGAGATCGATCCCAAACAGAGCTTTATGGAGTTGGTGAACATCCCACAAAACGGCGAAGGGGTTGGTCTGGTCGAAGCGGCACGCGGTGCGCTGGGCCATTGGGTACGTTTCGAAAAAGGTGAAATCATCTCGTATCAGATCATCGCGCCCACCACCTGGAACTTCAGCCCGCGCGACGCCCAAGGCGTACCAGGCCCGGTCGAGGCTGCGCTGGTCGGGGCCCCCGTGGCCGAGGGCGAGGAAACGCCAATCAGCGTCCAGCACATCGTACGCAGCTATGACCCTTGCATGGTCTGCACCGTTCATTGACGAAAGTGATGGAAACCGGCGTCAAAATACGGGTGCGAGGGCAAGTGCAAGGGGTGGGATTTCGCCCCTTTATCTGGCAATTGGCGCAACGCTTTGACCTGCGCGGGCAGGTCTTGAACGATCCCGAAGGGGTTTTGATCTTTGCCTGCGGGGATGACACGGCGCGCTTTACCGATGCGATCCGGTCCGAGGCTCCGCCTTTGGCGCGTGTCGATGCGGTCGAAACCGAACCGGTTCAGTTTGAACCGGGGGCAGGTTTTGAGATTGCGGCCTCGCAAGGGGCTGGGGCCGAGACACGTGTTACCCCGGATGCCGCCACCTGTGCCGCCTGTCTGTCCGAGATTCGAGATCCAAAGGATCGGCGCTTTGGCTATGCCTTTGCCAATTGCACCCATTGCGGACCACGTTTCACCATCCTTCGGGCTTTGCCCTATGATCGTGCGCAGACGACTATGGCTCCGTTTGAGCTCTGTGCAGAGTGTCAAAGCGAATATGACACCCCCGCAGATCGCCGGTTTCACGCGCAGCCCGTTGCCTGCCCAAAATGCGGCCCGCGCCTGTGGATTGAACCCGGGCAGGGTGGTGATCCGCTTGAGGAGGCGGCGCATGTTTTGCGGCAGGGAGGTGTTTTGGCTGTAAAAGGCTTGGGTGGCTTTCACCTTGCGGTCGATGCAACCAACAGCGAGGCGATATCGCTTTTGCGTCAACGCAAACATCGCCCGGCCAAGCCCTTTGCCTTGATGGCGACCTTGGAGATTGTGGGGGCGCATTCTCACCTGTCAGATCAGGAAAGCGCCTTGCTGCAAGAGGCCGCCGCGCCCATCGTCTTGCTGGAGCGCAAGAGCAACGATTTGCCGGATGAGCTGGCGCCGGGCCAATCGACCCTGGGCTGGATGTTGCCCTATACCCCGCTGCATCATTTGTTGCTCGACAAGATCCAGCGCCCTTTGGTCATGACCAGCGGAAACCTTTCAGGCGAGCCGCAAGTCATCGGGAACGACGAAGCGCGGGACAAGCTGGGTGCTTTTGCCGATGCCTTTTTGATGCATGATCGCGAAATCGCGCGGAGGCTGGATGACAGCGTCGAGCGGGTCACGCCCCATGGGCGTATGGTCTTGCGCCGCGCCCGAGGCCGTGTGCCGGGCACCTTACCCTTGCCACAAGGGTTCGAAGACTGCCCGCCGATCACCGCCTATGGTGGACAGATGAAGGCTGCGATTTGTCTGATCAAGAATGGGCAGGCGCTGTTGGGTCATCATTTGGGTGAGTTGGACGAGGCCTTGACCTGGGATGCCTTTTGCCAGGCGGATCGGGACTATGCCGAGCTGTTCGATCAATCACCCGAGATTGTGGCCTGTGATCTGCACCCCGAATTTCGCGCCAGCCAATATGTACAAACCAAGGGCGTGCCGGTGGTCCCAGTGCAGCATCACCATGCTCACTTGGCCGCCTGTCTGGCTGAAAATGGCTGGCCCTTGGACGGGGGCAAGGTGGCGGGGATCATTCTGGATGGCATCGGACTTGGGACGGATGGCACGGTTTGGGGTGGAGAGGTCCTATTGGGCGACTACCGCGGGTTTGAGCGCCGCGCTTGGCTCAAACCGGCCCCGTTGATCGGCGGCGACATGGCGTCGCGCGAACCATGGCGCAACGCGCTTGTCCGACTAGACGGGGCGGGGCTGTCCAAATGGGCGGACATTCTGTTCGCTGACCAGCCTCTGGAAATCGCGCGGCAGGCGGCTGCCTCGGGACTGAACTCACCCGTTTGCTCCAGTGTGGGGAGGCTGTTCGACGCGGTTGCGGCGGTTTTGGAAAACAGCACTGAGGCGCAGAGCTTTGAGGGGCAGGCGGCGATGCGGCTGGAAACGCTTGCGCAGCCTTCAGAAGCGGCGGAAGCGTTGGGCATCGATTGGGCAAAGCGGACGGGACACAGCCCGGGGCCTGAAATCGAAACCGATGTGCTGTTTCGCCGTCTGATCCGGGACATGACACAGGGTGGACAGACACGGCCCACGCTGGCCTTTGCTTTTCACCAATGGCTGGTGATCCAATTCGCGCTCCGAGCGCTACGCTTGGTGCGCGATGGCGAAGCCCAAGCGGTGGTCCTGTCTGGTGGGTGTTTTCAGAACGCCTTGTTGCTGGATTTGACTGTGCAAGCGCTCGGCGATGTCCCGGTTCTGATCCACACCAAGACCCCCGCCAATGACGGCGGGCTGGCGCTTGGTCAGGCTGTCGTGGCGGCGGCCAAGGCGGTAAGTCGCTGACCGCCCACCATGGAAGTCGGTTATCCACTGGCCGCTCGGACCAAGGATGAGAGGCGGGTTTTTATCGGTAACCGTCTGACATTGCTTTTTTTAATTCGTTTCTCAAGAATTTCGCCAGATTTCTTTTTTTCCCGCTCCGGTCTTGTTTTGCTCAGGATGAAGGGGTGCGCACTGCTCGTATCCCGGTGGAAACAGGACCTGCGGGAGGACCAGCATTGAGCCAGATTGAAACCTTTTACGACGTGATGCGCAGGCAGGGGATCACCCGCCGCAGCTTCATGAAGTATTGTTCCCTGACAGCCGCCGCATTGGGGCTGAGCCCAGCCATGGTGCCAAAGATCGCCCAAGCGATGGAAACCAAACCGCGCACGCCGGTGATTTGGGTTCACGGGCTGGAATGCACCTGCTGTTCCGAAAGCTTTATCCGCTCGGCGCACCCGTTGGCCAAGGATGTGGTTCTGTCGATGATCAGCCTGGATTACGACGACACCCTTATGGCCGCGGCTGGCCATGCTGCAGAAGCGGCTTTTGAGGACACCATCCAGAAATACAAAGGCAACTACATCCTTGCCGTCGAAGGCAACCCGCCTTTGAACGAGGATGGCATGTTCTGCATCACCGGCGGCAAGCCCTTTGTCGAAAAGCTGCGCCATGCGGCCAAGGATGCCAAGGCAGTGATCTCTTGGGGGGCCTGCGCCTCTTATGGCTGTGTGCAAGCGGCCAAACCCAACCCAACCCAGGCGACGCCGGTGCATAAGGTGATCACTGACAAGCCGATCATCAAGGTTCCGGGATGCCCGCCCATTGCTGAGGTCATGACCGGCGTCATCACCTATATGCTGACCTTTGACCGTCTGCCTGAACTGGACCGTCAGGGGCGTCCGGCCATGTTCTATGGGCAGCGTATCCACGACAAATGTTACCGCCGCCCGCATTTCGATGCTGGCCAGTTCGTCGAGCAATGGGACGATGAGAATGCGCGCAAGGGCTATTGCCTGTACAAGATGGGTTGCAAGGGCCCAACCACCTATAATGCCTGTTCCACCATCCGCTGGAACGAAGGCACGTCTTTTCCGATCCAATCGGGGCATGGCTGTATCGGCTGTTCCGAAGACGGTTTCTGGGATCAGGGCAGCTTTTATGATCGCGTGACCGATTTGACCCAATTCGGGGTCGAAGCCAATGCCGACAAGGTTGGCATGGCAGCAGCGGGTGTTGTCGGGGCCGGGGTTGTCGCCCATGCCGCGATTACCGCTCTGAAAGCCGCGCAGAAGAAAACTCAGTCCAGCAAAGAGGAGGCCTGATAGATGGTCACGACTCCAAACGGTTTCGACCTCGACACTACCGGCCGCCGAATTGTGGTGGACCCCGTCACCCGTATCGAAGGTCATATGCGCTGCGAAGTGAATGTCGATGATGACGGTGTCATTCGCAACGCTGTGTCCACCGGCACCATGTGGCGCGGCCTTGAGGTGATCCTCAAGGGCCGCGATCCGCGTGACGCCTGGGCCTTTACCGAACGCATTTGCGGGGTGTGCACGGGCACTCATGCTTTGACTTCTGTGCGCGCTGTTGAGGATGCGCTGGGCATCACCATCCCTGACAATGCCAATTCGATCCGCAACATGATGCAGCTGAACCTCGAAATTCACGACCACGTCGTGCATTTCTATCACCTGCACGCTCTCGATTGGGTGAACCCGGTCAACGCCCTGCGCGCGGACCCAAAGGCGACGTCTGAATTGCAACAAGCGGTGTCTCCGTCACATCCGCTATCGTCGCCGGGCTATTTCCGTGATGTGCAGAACCGCCTGAAGAAGTTTGTCGAATCCGGACAGTTGGGCCTGTTCAAAAACGGTTATTGGGACAATCCAGCCTATCTGTTGCCCCCCGAAGCTGACCTGATGGCGACCACGCACTATCTGGAGGCGTTGGATCTGCAAAAGGAGATTGTGAAAGTCCACACGATCTTTGGCGGTAAGAACCCGCATCCCAACTGGTTGGTCGGTGGCGTGCCTTGCCCGATCAACGTGCATTCCACCGGCGCGGTGGGTGCGATCAATATGGAACGGCTGAACCTTGTCAGCTCGATCATCGATAAATGCATCGAGTTCAACAAGAACGTCTATATCCCTGACGTCAAGGCCATTGGCGGGTTTTACAAGAACTGGCTCTATGGTGGCGGGCTCTCTTCTCAGGCCTGTCTGGCCTATGGCGACATCCCCGAGAACCCCAATGATTTCTCACCCGAGCAGCTGCATCTGCCGCGCGGGGCGATCATCAATGGCAATCTCAACGAAGTGCTGGATGTGGATCCTCGCGACCCCGATCAGGTGCAGGAATTCGTTGATCACTCCTGGTACGATTACGGCACGCCGGGCAAGGGGTTGCACCCATGGGATGGTGTCACCGAACCTCGATACGAGCTTGGGCCAAACGCAAAAGGCACCAAGACCAATATCAAAGAGCTGGATGAGGCGGCCAAATATTCCTGGATCAAGGCTCCGCGCTGGAAGGGCCACGCAATGGAGGTCGGGCCATTGGCGCGCTACGTCGTTGGCTATGCCAAAGGGCATGAAGACATCAAGGATCAGGTTGACGGGTTCCTGCGGGACATGGATCTGCCCTTTGACGCGATCTTCTCTACCCTTGGGCGCACCGCGGCACGCGCGCTGGAAAGCGAGTATTGTGGACGGTTGCAAAAGCACTTCTTTGACAAGCTGATCACCAATATCAAAAACGGTGACGAAAGCACAGCCAATATCGAAAAATGGGATCCATCGACCTGGCCGAAAGAGGCCAAGGGCGTGGGCATGACCGAAGCGCCACGCGGGGCTTTGGGGCACTGGATCAAGATCAAGGATGGTCGGATCGAGAATTACCAATGCGTTGTTCCAACCACCTGGAACGGGTCGCCGCGCGATACAGCCGGAAACATCGGTGCTTTTGAGGCCAGCCTGATGAACACCCCAATGGAACGCCCGGATGAGCCCGTCGAAATCCTGCGCACATTGCACAGTTTCGATCCCTGCCTTGCCTGTTCCACCCATGTCATGTCGCCCGACGGCGAAGAATTGACCGAAGTCAAAGTGCGCTGAGGAGAGCCCAAATGAAACACGCAATCATTGCCCTACTGCTGAGCGCAAACGCAGCCTTGGCTCATCAGGGACACGAAGCCGCTATTGTCGAAGGGGAAAGCCATTGGCTGACCCAGGGTGACCATCTTGTGATCGTGGCGCTTGCTGCGATTGCATCCGTCATGGCGGCGCGCCGTCTTGTTTCTGCCTGGCGTGGTGCCCGGCAGAAAGCATGAGGAGGGGCTGTCATGACAGATACTCCCCATCTCGAAGGTGCCCATGCCGACCCCGAGGATCTGGCCAGCGCTTCGCGCCAGACTTCGGTCTATGTCTATGAGGTGCCGGTCAGGATCTGGCACTGGGTCAACGCCCTTGCAATTGTGGTGCTGTGCCTGAGCGGATATTTCATCGGCTCACCACCGCCCTCCATGCAGATCGCCGAGGCGACACATCAGTTTGTCTTTGGCTATGTCCGCTTTGCGCATTTTGCCGCCGGGTGGATTCTGGCGATTGGTTTCCTTGGCCGCATCTACTGGGCGATATTTGGCAATCACCACGCCCGCCAGTTGTTCTATTTCCCGTTCTGGAATGGCGCCTATTGGAAAGAGGTCATTCACGAGTTGAAATGGTATCTGTTCCTAACGCGCGAGCCCAAGAAATATGTCGGGCACAACCCGTTGGCACAGCTGGCAATGTTCTTTTTCATAACGCTGGGCGTCAGCTTTATGATTGTGACCGGCCTGGCGCTTTATGCCGAAGGGTTGGGGACAGACAGTGGTCTTTATGCCTTGTTCGGCTGGGTCTTTACCCTGTTCGGCCATAACCCGCATATCGTCCATACACTGCACCATCTGGGTATGTGGTGGATTGTTATCTTTATGATTGTTCACATCTATGTGGCGATCAGAGAGGACATCATGAGCCGGCAATCCATCGTATCTACGATGATTTCGGGGCATCGCACCTTTAAGGATGACAGGCCTCAATAAGCACCAAGACGGCACGCGAATCGAAAAGGGCGGAGCGAAAGCTTCGCCCTTTTGGATTCCTGGTTTCCAAATTTTCTCCATTTCGGAAGTTTACTTTTCACCATGATGGCGGCTGAAAATAAGATGAATCAGATATTATTCATTAAAATCAGCTTTCTAAAAGTATTCCTCGGTATACTGAACGTGGAGTGTGTTGCCCAACCAGGTTGGTCTAATTTCGGTTCCACGATAAATCGGAAAGTAAGCAGCCAGCTTCTAGGTTTGGGAGGACCGGAACTTGCCAGCAAATGTGCTCATCCTTGGAATCGGCAATGTTCTTTGGGCGGACGAGGGCTTCGGCGTACGTTGCGTCGAACAACTGGCCTCCAGATATGCGTTTGACAACAATGTCCGACTTTTGGACGGCGGCACCCAGGGCCTCTACCTTTTGCCATTTCTTGAGGAAGCGGACAGCCTGATTGTCTTTGATGCGGTTGATTACGGCCTTGAGCCGGGCACATTGAAAATCGTCGAAAATGACGAGGTGCCCCAGTTCATGGGAGCCAAAAAAATGAGCCTGCACCAGACCGGATTTCAGGACGTGATCGCCACAGCGCAGTTGATGGGATACTGCCCCGAACAACTGCTGCTGATCGGGTGTCAGCCCGAAGAGCTTGAGGATTATGGCGGCGGCTTGCGTGACCAGATTGCCGCCCGGATTGATCCAGCTATCGAGATCGCGCTTGAGCGTCTGCGCGGCTGGGGGATCGAAGCACGCAAGGGCAGCGGAGATCAGAGCCTGCTGGCGGATGCCTCCATCATGCGCGATGCCTATGAAGAAGGGCGGCCCGACGCCGCCTCGGCTTGTCGCACTGGTGACGATCGTTTCTTTCCGACAGCGAAATAGACCATGTGTGTCGGCATCCCCATGCAAATCCTTTCCGTCGATGGCATCGCTGCCCGGGCAAGCGACGGGCGAGAAGAGGCCACCATCGATTTGTCCCTCACTGGACCAGTGCCGGTTGGTGATTGGGTGCTGACCTTTCTGGGCACAGCGCGCGAGGTGATTTCGGAAGATGAGGCGCGCAAAATCCTGGCGGCCCTAGAGGGGCTGCGCTCACTCATGCAGGGCGGTGACCTGGGCGACGCGTTTGCTGATCTCGAACAAACCAGCCCAACCCTGCCGCCGCATCTGCAAGCGGCGATGAAGAATGGCAAATCGGTCGCGTGACCAAAGGAGACATGCATGACCCATCCCTTGATCGACAGGCTCAGCACCGAATTTGGCTGGCCGGTTCTGAATGACACTGACGCGGTAAATGCGTTTACCGACCGGCTCGGCGCGCATGTCCTGTTTGTTCCGGGTGATGCGGCGCGCAACCTGGAAACGGCGGATGTCGCCGTGATCCTGCCTGAGCTCAAAATGGCTTTTAAGGGCAAGTTTGATTGCGCCGTTGTGGGCGATGATATCGAAACCGATCTGCGTCAGAACACCCGCGTTCTGAAAACCCCCAGCCTGATTTTTTACCGCGACGGCGACATGATCGGGAACATTCCCAAAGTGCGGGACTGGGATGAATACATGTTGCGGATCGCACAGATCCTCGCGCAACCGGTTGCAGCAGAATAAGGGGAAACAGAATGGTCAGCAATTTTCACATGCCGCCAGTGGGTTACGGTCCGGGATCACAACCCGCAGAAGAGAATGGCGAGCAGCTGGAATATATGAAAATGCCTCAGGACATGCGGGCCTATTCCACGCATATCCCCGAGGTTGAGGCCGGCGAAGAGCTTGCTCCGGCTTTGACCCTGTTGCGCGACATTGCGGCGGCAGCAGCGCGGGTTGGTCATGGGGCGGCGAATATCCAGTTTGACCTCTCGGACCTGGATGAGGCCAACCGGGCCCTGATCTCGGAGACCATGGGCGAGGGCGAAGTTTCGGTCAAAATTCATGATGTGCCCGCCATCGCTGCGCAGGAAAGCGTGTTTGCCGGAATCTGGTGTTTGCGCGGAGCGGGTTTGGACAAGATCGAAGTCGGTCCGGTCCCGCAGGGCGCGCTTGATCGTGCCTTTGAGCCACGTCGCAATGCGCAAGGGGTGAATGCCCCCAAAGCGCCGGGCGTGGTAAACGCGCCACCGCTTTATGTTGAGTTGGCCGACAAATCCGCAGCCTTTGACCCGGCGGCCGAGGCACATGTCGTCAACATGACCCTGCTGCCACATACAGAACAGGATTTGGCTTGGCTCGACACGGCAATGGGCCTTGGATCGGTTGACGTTCTGTCACGCGGCTATGGCAATTGTCGGGTCACGTCGACAGCCTTGCCCCATGTCTGGCGGGTGCAGTTTTACAATTCGATGGACACGTTGATCCTGGACACGTTCGAAGTCACCAGAATGCCCGAGGTGGTCATCGCGGCTGCTGAGGATTTGATCGATAGCAGCGAACGGGTTGTCGAAGTTGTGGAGGCCATCACATGAGCGGGTTTGAGGGGTCTTTCCTGGGCGCAAATGACAAGATCAGCACGCAGGCGATCATGGAATGTAAAATCTGCTGGACACCCTATGACCCGGCAGAGGGTGACGATACCCGGCAGATCTTGCCCGGGACCCCCTTCATTGCCTTGCCCGATGACTGGAAATGCCCCAATTGCGACGCGCCCAAGGAACAGTTTTTGGTCTCTGAAGATCCCGGATCGGACGTCGTGCGCGAAGCCGAGGTGATTGCCGCCAAGACAGATGCGCTTGTGACTGACTTCACCGAAGTCTGGCATGCCAAGATGCGCGATGTGCCCATGGTCAACAAGCTGCTGCATGTGCAGGCGGTGGGCTGGAAAATTCACGAGGGCCGCCCGCTCGGCGTGCTGATTTCTCCTTGGTTCATGAACCTGATCCAATTGCCCGCCGATGGCGAAGATTGGTCGGATCTGGTTGCCGGTGCCAAAGAGGTCATCAGCTTTCCCTCAGGTGACTACGAATTTATTCACAATACGCGTGAGATGACAGGCGGTTACAAGGCGTGCTCCTTGTTTTCTCCGATGGGCGAATTTAACTCGCAAAAACAGGCCATGGATGTGGCCGAGGCGGTGATGCTGGCCCTGTTCCAAGAGGAAAACCGGGCCGAAACGGATCGCTCTGCCGAAATTCGCGCCACGCGCGAGGCTGAAATCGCCGCGCAAGAGGAGGTGAAACAGGGCCAGGATGAAGCTGAGGTTGAGGCCGAAAGCATACCGGTGATCGAAGAACCCAACCGCCGCCAGGTCTTGACGGCAGGCCTGTCTGAGAAGGCTGGCTAAATGTTGTGCTCTCCGGCCCATCCGTCCTTGACGATCGAAATCAACCCATTTCCCCCGGTGGAGAAACTGGTGATTGGTCGCTCGGTCCAGGAGGCGGTGGAGCTGTTGCCGCGCATTTTCAACCTGTGCCGTGCAGCGCAAGAGGTGGCGGTGCGCTTGGCCTTTGGGCTGGAGCTGGCACAGGGCTGGGCGCAGGCATTGGCCGGTGATATTGCGCGTGATCACGCGATGAAACTGGCGGTGACACTACCGGTGAGGCTGGGCAAATCCCCGATGCCTTTGCCCAAAGAAACCAAGGATCTGTCCGCTTGCCTATTTGGCGCTGACGGGTTTCCCGAGACGCCTGAGATGTTTGAGACCTATCTGCAAAGCGGGCAGGGGATTGCCCCGGTTTTGCAGGAGGTCGATCAGATATTTGCAACAAGCGCGTGTTGCAGTGACTTGCCTATGATCCGCACAGAAAACGCCGAAACCCCGGGGGCCATCGAAAACACGGTTGCGGCGCGTCATGATGCACATCCTGTTATGCTTCACGCGGAAAAATCGCGCGGGCGCGGGCCGCTTTGGCGTTTGGTGGCCAAGGCGCTGGATCTGTGCAGCGCCCTGTCTCAGGGCTTGCCCGAACCGGTGCGCTCTAATGGGGCTGTTCTGGTTCCTGCGGCTCGCGGGCTCTACGCCATCCGCGCAACGCAGCATCAGGGGAGGGTCACGTCGTTTGGCCGTGTCACCCCAACGGATCACATCCTGGCAAAGGCCGGCGTTCTTGAAAAATCTCTGGCCGCATTGCCCGCCGACAAACACGTGCTGGCTCCGCTCTTGATCGAGATTATCGACCCTTGCATACCTGTGACACTGAGCGGAGGGCCAAACCATGCATGAAATGTCGCTATGCGAAGGCATTCGCCAGGTGATCGAGGATCAGGCGCGCAGCCATAATTTCAAGACCGTCAAACGGGTGCGCGTTGAAATTGGCCAATTCTCCGGGGTTGAGAAGCCGGCGCTTGAATTTGCCTTTGACGTGGTCATGCGCGGTTCGGTCGCCGAAGGCGCGGCCTTTGAGATGATCGACCTGCCGGGCAAGGCCATGTGTTATGACTGTATGAAAGAAGTCACTTTGAATGACAGGCTGGCCCCATGCCCGGACTGTGGGGGGGGCAGGCTGATGCCCGTATCGGGTGAAGAAATGAGAATCAAAGATTTGGAGGTGGTGTGATGTGTACTGTTTGTGGATGTGGAACAGCCAGTGTCGAGGGGCATAGCCATTCACATGATCACAGCCATGATCATGACGGGCATCATCACGATCACTCCCATCACGGGCAGGATTTGCATTTTGGTCAGGGGCCTGCAGGCGTCGAAGTCGCTGGCATGACGCAGGAACGTTTGATTGAAATCGAAACCGATATTCTGGCCAAGAATGACCGCTATGCTGATGCCAACCGCGCCGTTTTGAACGGGATCGGGGCGTTTGCCGTCAATCTGGTCTCTTCTCCGGGGTCGGGGAAAACCACGTTGCTCTGCAAAACCATTGAGGCGCTAGGGGATCATCCTCTTGCGGTGATCGAAGGGGATCAGCAAACGGCCAATGACGCCGAACGCATCCGTGCCACCGGGGCCACGGCCATTCAGGTCAATACCGGCAAGGGCTGCCATCTGGATGGTCATATGGTTGGCCACGCCATGGAGCATCTGGAGCTTGCACCCGGCTCTTTTCTGATGATCGAGAATGTCGGAAACCTGGTCTGCCCGGCTGGGTTCGATCTGGGCGAAGATTGTAAGGTCGCCATTTTGTCGGTGACAGAGGGCGAAGATAAGCCGCTGAAATACCCGGATATGTTCACCGCCTCGCGCCTTGCTATCCTGAACAAGGTCGATCTTGCGCCGCATTGTGATGTTGATCTGGATCTTTACGAAAAGAACCTGCGCCGCGTGAATCCGGGGATCGAAGTGATCCGCGTCTCTGCGCGCACTGGCGAAGGCATGGAGAATTGGCTGAACTGGTTGCGCAGCAGTCTTGAGCGCAAGCAGGGCCGGGCAGCGGCGGAGTAAACTCATGTCAGTAGATGCTCTTCCAACAATCCTCTTGGTCGATGACGAAGAACATTCGCTGGCCGCCATGCGATTGGCGCTTGAGGATGATTTTGATTGTCTGACGGCGACAAATGCCGAGGATGCGACCCAGTTGATGGAAGAGCATTTTGTTCAGGTGATCTTTTGCGATCAGCGTATGCCGGGCAAATCCGGCGTTGAGTTTCTGACCGAAGCACGGGATCGCTGGCCCGACACGGTGCGGATCATCATCACCGGCTATACCGAAACCAATGATATCATCGCCGCGATCAATGATGCGGGCATCTATCAGTTCCTGACCAAACCCTGGCACCCCGATCACCTGCTGATGAGCGCCAAAAACGCCGCTGACCTGTTTCGCCTGACCCGCGAGCATGATCAACTGGCTCTTGAGATGCGCTTTCTGTCGCGCAATATGGAAAGCAAGGTCGAGGAGCAGCGCAAAGCCCTGCGTGAGGGTCTGGGATTTGAGAAAGTTTTGCGCGCACCGAACTCTCCCATGAACAGTGTGGTGGCCCAGGCCCGGCAATTTGCCAGTTTCGACGTTTCGGTGATGATCATTGGCGAGCCGGGCACGCAGAAATCGGCGCTGGCACGGGCGATGCATTACAGCTCGTTACGCTCAGATCGTGCTTTCTTTGAGGTCAATTGCAGCGGTGTCGATGATGACCTGCTCGAAATTGAACTGTTTGGTGCCAAACGGGGCGCGGTGCCGGGGCGGCCTACGCAAAAGATGGGGGTTCTGCGCAAGGCGGACAAAGGCACGGTGTTCCTGCGCGGTGTGACCGACCTGTCGCAACATATGCAGCGAGCGATTGCGCGTTTCGCGACCGAAGGCGTGTTTCGCCCGGTTGGCGGGGGCGAGTTGGAAAACAGCGACGTGCGTTTGCTGGCCTCGGCCCCCGACGATATTGCGCATCAGGTGGCCGAGGGGCGCTTTCGCTCTGACCTCTTTTATGCGCTCAGCAAAACCACCGTGGCCACGCCGCCCTTGCGTGCACGCAAGGATGATCTGGCCATTCTGGCGCAGAACTTCCTTTTCGACGCGGCTGCGGAACATGGCAAACCGGTTCATGGCTTGTCGGATGACGCGGTCCGGTTTCTGGAACGCTACGATTGGCCGGGCAATCTGCGCGAGCTTGAGAACGAGATGGTGCGCATCTTGATCTTTTCGCAGGACAGCATTCTGGGCCCGGAATTGATCAGCCGCCACATCCTGCAAGCCAGCCCGTCCGATAGCGGGCGCGACAGTGGGACTGATCAGGTGCTGATGTCCGAGGGCACGCTGAAAGAGCGAGTGGAACAGATCGAAATGCGCATCCTGCGCGAGACCCTGACCAGATTGAAATGGAACAAAAGCCGCGCAGCGACCGAACTGGGCCTAAGCCGGGTCGGACTGCGCGCCAAGATCGAGCGATACGGCATTGTCGAACCGGGCAAGGTTGGACAACGCCACACCGAGGAGGAGTAAAGCATGTGCCTAGGAATACCGGGCCAGATCGTCGCTGTGACCGATGAGGCGCGCATGATGGTGATGGCCGAAGTGTCGGGCGTGCGGCGCGAGGTCAACGCTGCCTGTATCGCTCAGGGGCCACTTGAGAGCCTGATCGGCAAATGGGCCCTGATCCATGTCGGATTTGCCATGAGCGAAATCGACGAAGACGAAGCGGCCAAGACGCTTGAGGCGCTGCGAGGCTTGGGCGAGGCGCAGGAAACGCTCGAGGCAATGGCGGCCGGAGATGCGGCATTGGAGGGCAGCACATGAAATATGCAGAGGAATTCCGCGACCCCGTCGCAGCCCGCGCCGTTCTGGATGAAATCTCCAAAGTGGTCGGCGAGATCGGCGCAACCGCCGAAAAACCCGTGCATATCATGGAGATTTGCGGCGGCCACACCCATGCGATTTTCCGCTACGGGTTGGACAAGCTCACCCCGGAGGGGATCGAATTCATCCATGGCCCCGGTTGCCCGGTTTGTGTTCTACCGATGAGCCGGGTGGACGAATGCATCGAACTGGCCGAGCGGCCCGAGGTGATCTTTACCACCTTTGGCGATGCGATGCGCGTTCCGGGCACACAAAAATCGCTAATGCAGGCCAAGGCCGACGGGGCCGATATCCGCATGGTCTATTCTCCCCTGGATGCGCTTGAAATTGCCCGCCGCAATCCGGACCGCGAAGTGGTGTTCTTTGGCCTCGGGTTTGAGACGACGACGCCCTCGACCGCCTTGTCGATCCAGCAGGCGGCGCGTGAGGGGCTGGGCAACTTTTCGGTGTTTTGCAACCACATCACCGTGCCGCCCCCGATCAAAGCCCTGCTGGATGACCCGCATATGGTTCTTGATGGATTTGTGGGACCGGGCCATGTCTCGATGGTTATTGGCGTGCACCCTTATGATTTCATTGCAGAAGAGTACGGGAAACCTTTGGTTGTCGCAGGATTTGAGCCGCTGGATCTGTTGCAATCGGTCCTGATGGTGCTGGAACAGATCCGCGACGGCCGTTGCGAGATCGAAAACCAATATTCGCGCGTTGTGCCGGAACACGGCAATGCGGTGTCTCTGGCCGCGATCGACGACGTATACGAGGCCCGGCCCAGCTTTGAATGGCGCGGTTTGGGCGAAATTGATGCCAGCGGGTTGCGCATCCGCGACACATACGCGGCCTTCGATGCTGAGGAAAAATTCAACATCGGCTACGGGGCCGAACGCCGCATCGTCGAAGAACCCGAAGGCTGTGCCTGCGGAGCGGTCATGACGGGCCGGATGAAACCCGTCGCCTGCCCGCAATTCGGCAAAGGCTGCACGCCGGAAATGCCGCTTGGCGCTTTGATGGTGAGTTCCGAAGGGGCCTGCGCGGCCTATTACCAATATGGCGGCGCGCGCGCTGTAGAAGCGGCAGAGTAGGGGGCGCAATGAACATGATCGCCAGAACCATGCGCGACGAAAAGGTAACACTTGCCCATGGCGGCGGTGGCAAAGCGATGCGCGACCTGATCGACACCGTCTTTACATCGGTTTTCGCCCCGGAAAGCCGCGAGGATCAGGCCCGCCTGAGCGAGGTCGCGCTACAAGAGCCGGGGGCCCGTCTGGCCTTTACCACCGACAGTTTTGTCGTTGATCCCGTCGAATTTCCCGGCGGAGATATCGGCAAGATTGCCGTATGTGGGACGGTCAATGACCTTGCTGTCGGGGGCGCGCGGCCCCTGTGGCTCTCTGCTGCGTTTATCATCGAAGAGGGCACCGAAATCGCCCTGCTGCACCGGATTGTCGCTTCGATGAAGGCCGAAGCTGACAAGGCGGGCGTCAAGATCGTGACTGGCGATACCAAGGTAGTTGGTCGGGGCATGGCGGATAAGGTCTTTGTCACCACAGCTGGTGTGGGGGTGATCCCGCCGGGGCGCAATCTGTTGGCCGAGAATATTCGTGCCGGGGATGTGGTGTTGGTGAATGGCAAACTGGGCGATCACGGGGCCGCCATCCTTGCGGCCCGGGGGGACATGGCGCTGTCATCCGAGGTCACATCGGATTGCGCCGGTTTGGGATATTTGGTTGAGGCTGTTCTGGCGGCGGCCCCCGGTGTTCGCGCGGCGCGGGACGCGACCCGTGGCGGTGTTGCCTCGGTGCTGAACGAGTTGGCCGAAGCCGCCGGGTTATCCATCGAAATTGACGAAACCACATTGCCTTTGCGCAAGGAAGTCAAAGGCATGTGCGAGATCCTGGGCCTTGATCCGCTATACCTCGCCAATGAGGGCACTCTGGCGCTGGTTGTTCCAGAGGATCAGGCCGAGGCCGCCCTTGCGGCGATGCGCGCCTTGCCCGAGGGGCGCGACGCCTGTGTGATTGGTAAGGTTCTTGACGGAACACCTGGGCGCGTCACCATGCGCACACTATTCGGCGGCGCGCGTATCGTTGACATGTTGGTTGGCGAGCAATTGCCAAGGATTTGCTAGGGGTTTTGGTGAAAACCCGCGACTATCTCCAAACCCCTTTGGACTGCGCGATTGCGGGCAACTATCGGTTTCGAATACCCGTAACGCGCGGGGAGTGGACATGTGTTCGAATGGTGATGGCGGCGACCACCCCGGCCAGGGCTCCGAACAAATGGGCCTCCCAGGACACGCCGGGTTGCCCCGGCAGGACACCCCAGATGATCGAACCGTAAAGCAAGCCGACAATCAGGGCGGCCCCAAGCGTTACCATTGAGCGATCGACCAATCCGCGCGCAATGAGAAACCCGAACCAGCCAAACACCAGCCCCGAGGCACCGATATGGATGGCGGTACTGCCGAAAACCCAAACCAGCAATCCGCCGAGCAGGATAATACAGGCATTCACCGCCACCAGGGCCCGGGTCGCCGTAGTGACCAAGAGCCCGCCTAGCATCAGCAGCGGTGCCGTGTTCGAGATCAGATGCGCAAAACTGCCATGCAAAAGCGGCATCCCCAAGATGCCATCCAAGCCTGAGACATGCCGCGGGATCAGCCCAAAAAGCGTGTTGAACCAATAGCCTGTCGCCCAGTTCAGCGCTTGGATCACCCAAAGCGCTGCCACAAAGCCAAACAGGGCCATCATTCTGGTGACAAGGGTGCGGTTGTTTCCGGTTTTCATCATCAAGCCAAGATGATGCGCCCGGCGGAACTGCGCAAGGGGCGGCCTTAAAACTTTGCTTGTGCAACCTGGGCCGCCACTCTTTTTATGCTTTACTGCCCCTAGGCGGCAACCTCTTCGGAAAAGTGATCCGCGAAGGATTTGAAGAACTTCGCCGCCAGTTTCTTGGCCGTGCTTTGGATCAAGCGGCTGCCAAGCTGGGCGATCTTGCCGCCGATATCGGCCTTGGCGTCATAGCGCAGGATCGTTGTGTCGCCATCAGCGGTCAGGGTGACATCGGCCCCGCCTTTGGCATGACCTGCCGCGCCGCCATTCCCTTGTCCTGTCAGGGAAAAGGCGTTGGGCGCGCCGCTGGTATCCAGTTCGACAGTGCCGCCAAACCTGGCTTTGACCGGACCAACCTTAAGCACGACTTTGGCTTCCAAATCGGTATCGCTATGCTTGATGAGTTCCTCGCAGCCGGGAATGCATTTCTGCAGCACCTCTGGGTCGTTCAACGCGGCATAGACCTGCTCAAGCGGCGCTGCGATGGTGATTTCATCTGAAAGTTCCATGTTTTTTCCTTTTAACAACAGGGAAATTTGATTTTTGCGATCAACTCGGCCTGTTCGGGTTTCATCGCCATTTTGCGACCAAGACGAGAGAAGAGAGATTTCAGGGCTGCCATGTGGGTTCCTTTCAAACGTCCGTGACTTGTTCGGTTCCGGGCTGGGTGTTTTGGCGGCGGTGCTGCACGAGTTGCGCGAGGATCGAGAGAGCGATTTCCTCAGGCGTGATTGCGCCAAGGTCCAAACCAGCCGGGGAATTTACCGCCTGGATGGCTGCATCGGGAAAGCCGGCCTCGGACAATTTGCCCGCCAGCATCGCGTATTTCCGCGCGCTGCCGACAAAGGCGACATAGTCGGGCGTTCCAGACAGGGCGGATTTCAAAGCATCCAGATCGCCTTGGCCTTGGGTGGCAATGACGATGACTTGCTGCTGTGCGGGAGTGGTTTTGGCGGTCACACTGTCCGTGACGCTCCAATGCAGCGAGGGGGCCAGAGATGCCAGCGCTTTGGCCACGGGCGAAGCCCCCAGAACAACCAATTCCGGTTGCGGCAAATAGGGTTCGATAAACACATCGATCGTGCCGCGAGAGGGGCAGCCATTGCGGGCAAAATGGGTGCCATCGACCTCATCTCCCGGCGCGACCCCCAAAGCCTCTAATTGCTCTTCCGGCGCGATGGAAACCATTTGCGGTTTGCCATCTTTCAGCGCCTGCACGGCAAATCGTTTCACAGCGCCACGGGTGCACCCACCGCCGAGCCAGCCATGCAGGATGGTGCCATCAGCAGCCAGGATTGCCTTGGCGCCGGCCTTGGCTGCGGTCGCGCCGCTGGAGCGCACAATCGTGGCGCAGGCAAAAGGTTGCTGGCGCGCGCCAAGGTCCTCAACAACTTTGCCGAATTCGAAATCCAGGATGGTTTGCGGTTTCATAGGGCGGCAAGCTCCTTTTCGAGACTGGCCAAATCGGCCAGAGTGTTGGCGGGTTGAAACAGGTCAAGCCAGGGCAGGGCGGCGGCCATGCCCGAGGCGATGGGTACATAGTCTTTCCAGCCTTTCAGTGGGTTCAGCCAAATGATCTTGCAGCCGCGTTTCTTTAGCTTTCGCAAGGCTTTGCTCAGCTCTTCGGGTGGGCTGGTGTCATAGCCATCGGACAGGATCATCACCACGCTGCGCCCATCGACAAAGCGTTTGGCATAGGTGTCGGCAAAGCGTTGCAGCGACGGCCCGATCTTGGACCCTCCGCCAAACCCGTCCGCCATCAGGGACATACGGCCAATGGCGCGCATCGTGTCTTTGTCGCGCAGGGCCTCGGTGATGCGCACAAGGCGGGTGTGAAACAGGTAGGCATCCGCATCTTTGTCGGCCCGCATGAGCCCGGCAAGAAAGGCCAGAAACACCTGGGCGTAAAGGCTCATGGATCCCGATACGTCACACAGGGCCACAATCTTGCGCTGACGATCCGGGCGGCGTTTTCGCAAAAGATGCAGCGGCTCGCCCCCGGTGGCCAAACTGCGGCGGATGGTTTTGCGAAAATGCAGGCGATCCCCTTTGCGCGCGGCTATGCGGCGGCGGGATCTTTGATCCCGCAAGGCCGCGCCAAGCCTTAGCGCGGCTTTTTCTGCGGCGGCAATGTCTTCGGGGCGGACAAGGTCGCGCAGATCCTGACGCGACAACTGGCGTTGCATTGTGGCGATCAGCTTGCCGGTCCCATTACCATTGGCCTCTCCCTGGCCATCATCCGGGGCGGTGGCCGAGCCGGATAAACCGCTTTGGGCGTCTTGCTCCGCGTGGTCGCGGTTGGAATGCACGCTGTCATTGATCGGGGTTTGCGGTTTGTGAATGACCTTTTGTTTAACCCGCCCGGCATCCAGCCAATAGGCGTCAAACAAGGCGTCAAACCGCTCGGCCTCGTCCTTGCAGCCGGTGCAGATGGCGCGCAGGGTGCGGCGGCTATCTTGATGGGTGACCGCCCGCATTTCGGTCAACCCGCGCAAGGCGAGCTCGGCCTCACCCACCCCCAAACGCAGACCGTTTTCGCGCAGATGCGCGACAAAGCCCACCACCCGCGCCGCAGGCCCAGGATCGCGCGAGGCGAATTTTGTGACCCGGCTCATGCGGCCTTGCCTGCGATGCGTGCAGCCACGTCACGGGTGATCTGCGCCTGATCGCTTTGGGTTTTCAGCAGGGTGGTCAGGGTCGATTGCAATACGTCGGGCGAACTTGTGAGATCGGCAATACCCAAGCCCATCAGCGCGGCGGCGAAATCCAGCATTTCGGCGATGCCCGGCACTTTCTCCAGCTCTTCTTTGCGCAGGGTCTGCACGAAGCCAACGATCTGCTCCGCCAATTGCGCCTCAACCTCCGGGCAACGGGCCATCAGGATCGCCAATTCGGTCGCGCGGTCGGGGTAATCGACATAGGTATAAAGGCACCGCCGCCGCAGCGCGTCGGACAGATCACGCGTGCCGTTTGAGGTCAGAATGACCACCGGGCGCGACGTAGCTGTGATGGTGCCAAGTTCGGGGATAGAGACTTGAAAATCAGACAGGATTTCCAGCAGATAGGCCTCAAACTCTTCATCCGCGCGGTCGATCTCGTCGATCAACAGAACGGGTGGTGTGTCTTGGGTGATGGCCGCCAAGAGCGGGCGTTCCAAAAGGAAGTCGCGGGAAAAGATCCGGGCCTCGACCGATTTCCCGGTTTCGCCATCTTCGGCCGCGGCCCGAATGGTCAGCAATTGGCGCTGATAATTCCATTCATAGATGGCTTGAGAGGCGTCCAACCCTTCGTAGCACTGCAAGCGGATCAGCTTGGCGTCTTGGGTGGTGGCGAGCGCGCGGGCGACTTCGGTTTTGCCCACACCTGCCGCGCCTTCCAATAGCAAGGGGCGACCCAGTGACAGCGCCAGTTGCAGCGCGACGGCGAGGTCATCGGATGCAACATATCCGTCACCCCCCAGCGAGGTCTGTAATTCGGTCCATGTCATGATGGTGTTTGCAGGGCGCGCGGGTTAACGCGCCCTGCATCCTTTCTTAGTCGTGCAGGCCAAGGGAATTGGCGGTCTTCCAGATCCGCCAATGATCATGCGGCATATTGGTATGCGTGTTGCCAAAGGCGCGGAACGCATCCTGCACGGCGTTGGAGAAACAAGGCACACCGCCCACATGCGGGCTTTCACCGACGCCTTTCGCACCGATTGGGTGATGCGGCGACGGGGTCACAGTGTAATCGGTTTCGTAATTGGGCACCTCCCAGGCGGTGGGCAGGAAGAAGTCCATCAAGGTCCCGGTTTTCACATTGCCCATATCGTCATAGGCAATCTCTTGCCCCAGGGCGACGGCCAGCGCTTCAGTCAATCCGCCATGGACCTGGCCCTCGATGATCATCGGGTTGATGCGGGTGCCGCAATCATCCAGCGCGTAAAAGCGGCGGATGTCGGTCACGCCGGTATCGACGTCAATATCCATCACACAGACATAAGCCCCGAACGGGTAGGTCATGTTGGGTGGGTCATAATAGCTGACCGCCTCAAGCCCCGGCTCGATACCCGGAATGGCCTGATTATAGGCGGCAAAGGCGATTTCCTTCATCGTCTTGAACCGCTCAGGCGCGCCTTTGACCACAAACCGATCCACGTCGAATTCAACGTCATCGTCATGCACTTCAAGCAGATAGGCCGCGATCATCTGCGCCTTGGCACGGATCTTGCGCCCTGCCATGGCCGTAGCAGCGCCTGCGACAGGCGTCGAGCGCGAGCCATAGGTGCCCAGACCATAAGGGGCGGTGTCGGTGTCGCCTTCCTCAATCGTGATGCTATCGGCGGGCAGCCCGATTTCTGAGGCGAGGATCTGCGCAAAGGTGGTCGCGTGCCCCTGTCCTTGTGAAATCGTGCCGAGACGAGCAATCGCCGACCCGGTTGGATGAATGCGGATTTCGCAGCTGTCAAACATGCCAAGGCCGAGAATATCGCAATTCTTGACCGGGCCAGCGCCGACAATCTCGGTAAAGAAAGACAGGCCAATCCCCATCAAAGATCGGGTTTTGCCCGCTTTGAAATCCTCAACCCGCTGGGCTTGTTCGGCGCGCAGCCCATCGTAATCGACGGTCTTCAGCGCCTTGTCCCAGGCGGTGTGATAGTCGCCACTGTCATATTCCCAGCCTAGCGCGGCCTTGTACGGGAATTGCTCTTTCTTGATAAAGTTGATCCGGCGCAGCTCAGCCGCGTCCATACCCAACTTGATCGCCAGCACTTCGATCATGCGCTCGATGAAATAGACCGCTTCGGTGACGCGGAAGGAACAGCGATAGCTGACACCGCCAGGGGCCTTGTTGGTATAGACACCGTCCACCTCAAGGAAGGCGGTGGGAATGTCATAGGAGCCGGTGCAGATATTCATGAACCCGGCCGGAAACTTGGTCGGGTCGGCGCAGGCGTCAAAGCCGCCGTGATCTGCGGTCACATGACAATGCAGCCCGGTGATCTTACCCTCTTTGGTGGCCGAGATCTTGCCGGTCATCCAATAGTCACGGGCAAAGGCCGTGGTCATCAGGTTGTCCATGCGATCTTCGATCCATTTGACCGGCTTGCCAGTCACGATAGAGGCCACGACCGAACAAACATAGCCGGGATAGGCACCAACCTTATTGCCAAACCCGCCGCCAATATCGGGCGAGATCACGCGGATATTGTGCTCTTCGATACCAGAGATCAGGCTGACCACGGTGCGGATCGCATGTGGCGCCTGAAAGGTGCCCCAAAGCGTCAGCTTGCCATTGACCTTGTCCATCGACGCCACGCAGCCGCAGGTTTCCAGCGGGCAGGGGTGGGTACGGTGGTAATACATGGTCTCTTCTGCGACCACTTCGGCATTGGCGATGACCTCTTCGGTTGGTTCCTTGTCGCCCGCTTCCCAGGTGAAGATGTGGTTGTGATGTTTTCGCGGACCATGTGCGCCATCGACGGGTTTGCCGTCCTGAACCGTGTCTTCGCGCAGCACAACGTCTGATTTCAGCGCTTCGAACGGGTCTACTATCACCGGGAGCTCTTCGTAATCGACCTCGACCGCCTCGATACCATCTGCGGCGGCATAACGATCCTCGGCCACGACAAAGGCCACCTCTTGGCCCTGGAACAACACCTTGCCATCGGCCAGAACCATCTGTTTGTCGCCTGCCAATGTCGGCATCCAATGCAGGCCCAGCGGTTCCAGATCCTTGGCGGTCAGAACCGCCAAAACACCGGGCACCTCCATCGCGGCGGAAATGTCGATATTCTTGATTCTGGCATGGGCATAGGGAGAGCGGACAAAGTCGCCAAACAACATGCCGTCAAGCTTGATATCATCGACATAATTGCCCTTGCCTTGGGTAAAGCGCGCATCCTCGACGCGTTTGCGCGAACATCCCATGCCCTTAAGATTGGCGACGCGGTCGTCGCGTGTGATTTCGTCCTTCATTCCGCAGCCTCCTTGGCACTGGCCATTTCGGCGGCTGCCGCCTGAATGGATTTCACGATGTTTTGATACCCGGTGCAGCGGCAGATATTGCCGGCCATGCCAAAGCGGATTTCTTCTTCGGTCGGGTTTGGGTTTTCTTCCAGCAGCTTGGAGGCGCGGGTGATCATACCCGGCGTGCAGAACCCACATTGCAACCCGTGATGTTCCTTGAATGCTGCCTGAAGCGGGTTCAAGTCATCCGGCGTGCCAAGCCCTTCGATGGTGGTGACCTCGGCCCCATTGGCCTGTGCCACAAACATGGTGCAGGATTTCACCGATTTTCCGTTCAGCGTCACCGTGCAGGCCCCGCAATGCGAGGTGTCGCAGCCGATATGCGGCCCGGTGATGTTAAGCCGCTCGCGCAGCGTATAGATCAGCAATTCGCGCGGTTCGGCGAGGAATTCTTCTTCCTTGCCGTTCACGGTCATCTTGATGTGCATTTTGTTGGACATTTCAGAACGCTCCCTTATGCGCGCGACCAGGCGCGTTCGATGGCGCGGCGCAGGATCACGCCCGCCACATGTGTTTTAAAGGCGATGGGGCCGCGATTGTCTTCGGATGGGTCAATCCCGCCCAACATCGCCGCGACAGCGGCCTTGATGGCTGCGTCATCCAGCGTGGTACCGACCAATGCAGCACCTGCTGCTTCGCAATAAACCGGCGTGTCGCTGAGATTGGTCATCGCGATAGAGGCGGCTGAGCAGTTATCGCCATCCTTGACCAATTGCACCGCTGCCGCTGCCGTCGCATAATCGCCAATCTTGCGCTTTTGCTTTTCATAGGCATAGCCGCCCTTTGGCAGCGGAATGGTGACAGCGGTGAGAATCTCTTCGTCCTCTCGGGCGGTCATATAGGCCGCCTCATAAAACTCACGGGCGGCGACCTCGCGGGTGCCATCGGGGCCTACAAGAGTGAAAGACGCATCCAGACATTGCATGAGACCGGGCATGTCATTGCCCGGATCGCCATTGGCAACATTGCCGCCAACAGTGCCCATGTAACGCACTTGCGGATCTGCGATTTGTAGCGCTGCTTCGCGCAGGATCGGGGCGGCCTCGGTCAAGGCGGTGTGGTTGATGATGTCGGATTGGGTGACCATTGCGCCCAGGCGAATGCTGTCACCTGAAACCTCAATACCCCCCAGACCTTCGACATCCTGAAGGTCGATCAGATGGGGCACATCGGCCATGCGCAGCTTCATCATCGGGATCAGGCTGTGACCGCCCGCCATGACGCGCGCATCATCGCCGTGCTCCTCTAGAATGGACAGGGCACCGGCTAAATCCGTGGGCCTGTAATACTCGAATGCCGCTGGAATCATCGGCTCTCCTCCCTTCAAGCAAATGTTCTGGCTGTGGGAAGGTGAGCATGCAGCACTCAGCGCTGGCTCTTAAAAATGCATGGAAAACAAGTGTTTTGCACGAAATGCGCGCTAGGTTGCACGAAATGCACCGACCTGCGCCGCCAATGCGTCCTGAATATCGCGCAGCTTTGAGCGACTCACCGGGGCGGGGGGAACAGAGTCGCCATCAAAGATGCAGCGCCCCTTGTCCTTGTTGCGCTCAAAACGCACAACATAGGTCGGGTTCACCAGATAGCTGCGATGTGTCTTGAGGAATCCCAGCGGCTCCAACCGCTTTGAGGCTTCGGTCACCGGCCAGACACAGAACAGGCGTTCGGTATGGGTGTAGACCTGGGTGTAGTGGCCGTCTGCGCGAACAAACAGCACTTCGGCCGGAGCGATAAAGACCTTGCCGCCGTCGCGTTCGCAAGGGATCTGTAGCAAAGGTGGGGCTGGTTCGGCTTTTGGGCGGGCAGCGGGCAATGCCACCTCTTCCTGTTGCGTAGAAGGAACCAGGTAGGTCACACTGACCCACAAGCAGGCCCCGAAAATGACAAAGCTGAACAGAATTACCCCGAGCGCCAATGTTTCATTATCCATGCGAGGCCCGAACTCATTTGCCCCGGGCAGAGCCTGAAAGGCGGTGCCAAACATCGCCAGGAAATGCGCCGAGCAAACCGCCATGGCAAAGCACAGCGTTCCAAGGACGATATTACGGTTGGTCCGCTCGCCATAGGCGACCCAGATGGCCAGAATACAAAGCCCAACCGCCAGGATCGACGACACCAACAGCCCAAACGGGGTGTAGATCGCGCGGCACAGCTCAAGCCCCGCCATACCGATATAGTGCATCACCAGAATGCCGATGCCGAGCACTGCTCCGGCCAAGGTGATGACTAATGGCGTTCGATTGGTGAAATGCAAAAGGATCAGCGCAGCGCCGACGATAAGGATTGCAGTTAATGCCGAGATCAGCGTGATCGCCGCGTCATAGTAGAACAGAATGGGCAGTTGCAGTCCCAGCATGCTGATGAAATGCATCGCCCAGATGCCACCACCCAAGGCGACGGATGCCAGGGCAATCGACACCTTCTTGTCAAACATCGTCTTGCTGGACAGGTCTCTGGTCAGGGACAGCCCGGTAAAGCCAGAGACCAGCGCAACAAGGCCAGCCATCGCCGTCAGAAAGGCACTGTGTGTAAAGGGCAGGGTTTCCATGCGGGCAAGATGCCCGCGCTTTGGAATTATTGCAAACTACATATGGTTGTTTTTTGAGATTTCGATACTGGTTTTGCGCGAAGTCATTGGGTTAGTGTTAGGCCGTGATCTGGGCAGGCTTGAAGTTTTGCAAGACTTGCCGCGCCGCTGCAACCACCGGATCATGTGTTTCCTTTAGAATTGAAACCCGATCAAACCGCGATGGGTCGCGGGTCACAGCCTCGCGCAGGGCTGCGCCAAAAGCCATGCGGAGCTCGGTTCCGATGTTGAATTTGCAGATCCGCGAACCACGCGCCAGAAATTTGCGCTGGGCGGCTGGCACGCCAGAGCCGCCATGGATCACCAAAGGCAGGTTGGTCACGCTTTCAATCGAGCGAATGCGGGCCTCGTCCAGGCCCTTACCGGCCCCTTGTTGCAAGTGGGTGTTCCCAACCGAGATCGCCATAGCATCCACACCGCTTGCCTTGGCGAATTCTGCAGCCTCGCTGGGATCGGTACCGGCGGATTGCTCACCGCCATCATAGCCGACAAATCCGATCTCACCCTCGCAGGACGCACTCCCACGATGGGCCATCTCGGCGATTCTTGCGGTTTCCTCGATGTTTTGCGCCAGCGCTTTGCGCGATCCGTCATACATGATCGAGGTAAAGCCACTGTCCAGCGCCTGCTGACATTCCTCCAACTGGTACCCATGATCCAGGTGCACGACGACCGGAACTGACGCGGCTTCGGCCAGGTGCCGCATCATCTTGCCCAGAACGGGCAGGGGGGTATGTTCGCGGCAAGAGGGGCCCGCCTGCAAGATGACCGGAACCTGCTCTTGCTCGGCCGCCTCGACATAGGCGCGCATGTCTTCCCAGCCGAGACAAACAAGCCCGGCCACCGCATAGCCCTCGGCCATCGCGGGTTTCAGGACATCGGCAAGGGTCGCAATGCTCATTTGAATTTCGCAATCATGTCTTTGATGCCGGGGATGGTTTCGATCTGATAGGCATGGGTCGGCTGGAAATATTGCACCAGCGACCGCTGGGTCAGCCCGCCCAGAATGGTAAAGTAATACATCTCATAGCCCGGCAGCACGCAGCAGGGGTGATAACCCTTGTCGATGACAACTGTGGACCCGTCGACGATGTGATAGGCGTCACCGGGCTTATTATCCTCACGTTGCAGCATTTGCAGACCCGAGCCATGGTTGGGCTTAAAGCGGAAGTTATATGTCTCGTCATGGCGGGTTTCGTCGGGCAGACGGTTGGTGTCGTGCTTATGGCTTGGAAAGCCGGACCAGCCGCCGGTGCCGACGGTATACAACTCGCTGACCAAAAGCCGCCCGACCTTGTCATGTTGTTTCTGGCCAAGGATGTGTTTGATCTTGCGATGGGTTTTGGTGTCGTCCGAGCCGTATTGAACAAGGTCATGCTGGCGCACGTCAAAAGGATCGAGCACCTTGTCATATTTCGCCCCGGCGACAAAGACTTCGGTGTCTTCAGAGACACAGGACATGGTCACTTTGGCACCGACCGGCACATAGACACCTTCGGGCTCGCCATCCCAGACATCCTCACCGCGATTGCCAAGCTTGGCAAAGGACACGCCTTCGACATCGACATCAACGGTCCCTGTGGCAGGCACGATGCAGGTTTCGTAGCCCGGAACCTGATATTCAAACGCCTCACCGTGTTTCAGTTTCACAATGTTGAAATAGTTCAGCGGCACCAGATCACTGTCGACATCAACGATGGGCGCATTTGCATTGTCATAGGGGGCGATGTGCATGGGTGATCCTTTCAGGGCAATGTGGGGCCGGGATGGTTGTTCAGGAAGTCAGATAGTTCGGCAGGGGTGGGCATGGCCGGGGCGCAGCCGACGCGCGAGACGACGATAGAGGCGCAGGCCGACCCGCGCGTGACGGCGTCTTTCACGGAATGACCCGCAGCCAGCGAAGCGACAAAGCCGCCCATAAAGGCGTCTCCGGCACCAACAGGTTTAAGGGCCTGAACCTTGAAGATGCCGGTTTGGGTCTCGCCGCCTTTGGTCAGGGTGATCGCGCCCTTTTCGCCCATCTTGTAGACGACGATCTGTGCGCTGTCGGCTGCCAACTGCCGGGCTTTGGCCAGCCCCTGATCAAATTCTCCGGCCATAAAGCCGAATTCGACATCATTGCCGATAATGATGTCACAAAGATCAGCAGCGCGCGAATAGGTCTCGGCTGCAATGTCGGCAGAGGGCCAGCTATAGGGGCGGTAATCAATGTCAAAGATCACCGGAAGGCCAGCAGCGCGGGCCAACTCAAACGCCTTGAACGTCGCGCTGCGCGATGGTTCAGCCGCCAGGCAGGTGCCCGTGGCGATCAGCGCGGAAAAGCGCGTGTAATCGATCTTTTGAACGTCCTCGGCGGACATCTCGAAATCGGCGGCACCGTTGCGGTACAAGACCGCCTGATGGTTCTCCAGACGGGATTCAGCCAAGGCGAGCGATGTGCGCGTTTCACCAGTACTGGTCGTCACGTAACTGGTCTCAATACCGTAGCTTTCAAGCTCTTTCAGGCAAAACTGGCCAACCGGGTCTTGCGACACGCGGGTGACCAAAGCAACCTGTGCACCATGCCGGGCCAAGCCCGCCGCGATATTGCCCGAGGAACCACCCAGACAGGCGGTAAAGCGTCGTGCCTCTTCGATACTGGTGCCTGGCGGATCCGGATAAAGATCCATCCCGGCGCGACCCAGAACAAGAAAACGGTTTTCGCCAAGGCGATTAAGGTCTGCCATGTTTCCTCCCTCTTGCAACGCATAAAATCCGGCAGCGGATTAATTTGCGTCTTGCGCAAGTCCTAGTCTCAAGCTACCTATTTTGCAACCGGTTGCAAGAATTGTTTTCCGACACTGAACCAGGGGAGGGGTCATGACGGAATTGGGAATAGGTATTGTCGGGGGCGGATATATGGGCAAAGCCCATGCTGTCGCCATGTCTTCGGTCGGGGCAGTGTTCAATACCAAGCTGCGTCCAAGGCTGGAAATGGTGGCCGCTGGATCTGTGGAATCGGCGCAGCGCTATCGCAAAGCTTTTGGATTCGCACGCGCCGCAGAGAGCTGGCAGCAGTTGGTTCAGGATCCACGGGTCGAAGCCATCGTGATTGCCTCTCCGCAAGAAACCCATCGCGCCATTGCCGAGGCTGCGTTTGAACTGGGCAAGCCCGTTTTGTGCGAAAAACCTCTGGGGGCCAGTATCAAAGACGCCCGCGCCATGGTGGCGGCTGCCGAAAAGGCAGGGGCCATCAATATGGTTGGGTTCAACTATATCCGAACCCCCGCCAGTCAGTTTGCCCGCCAGCTTTTGGCCGAAGGTACGATTGGCGATGTGACCTATTTCCGGGGCGAAATGACCGAGGATTTCCTGGCGGATCCGGCCTTGCCCTTTAACTGGCGCTGCGAAGGTTTGGCCAATGGCAATATGGGTGACCTGGCCCCGCATCCGATCAACGCCGCCTTGGCCTTGATGGGGCCGGTGGCGCGGGTCATGGCGGATATCGAAACGGTGCATTCTGAGCGCTCTGGCCAAGCTGTGACCAATGACGATCACAGCCAGCTGATGCTGCGGTTTGAATCCGGGGTGATGGGGCATCTTTATTCCAGCCGCATCGCGACGGGGCGCAAAATGGGCTATGCCTATGAGATCCACGGAACCAAGGGGCATATACGCTTTGATCAAGAGGATCAAAATGCGCTGTGGCTCTATCTGGCCGAGGGGCCAGAGGCGCAGCGCGGCTTTCGCAAAATCCTGACCGGGCCAGCGCATCCGGATTTTGAACCGTTTTGCCAAGGGCCTGGACATGGCACCGGCTATCAGGATCAGATTATCATCGAGGCGCGCGACTTTTTGCAGGCCATCGAGACTGGGACCGCGGTCTGGCCCACCTTCCGCGATGGATTGGCTGTGTCAGAGGTGGTTGAGGCCGCTTGGGAATCTACAGTGACCAACAGCTGGGTCGACGTCACGACCCACTAAAGGTGGATGGGCCAAGCTCTAATCAAAGTTATGGCCCGCCACGACAAAGAATGAATTGGCTTGGAACAAGGATAACGGCCATGACAAAGTTGAAATGGGGTATGATTGGCGGCGGCGAAGGCAGCCAGATCGGACCCGCGCACCGGCTTGGGGCCGGATTGGATGGGGCATTTGAATTCTGCGCCGGAGCGCTGGATCACCGCCCCGATGCCGGGCGGGCCTACGGCCAGACGCTGGGTCTGGCGGCAGACCGCTCTTATGGCGATTGGCAGGAAATGCTAGCCGGTGAAAGAGCGCGCGAAGATCGGGTTGATCTGGTGACGGTCGCAACCCCCAACGCCACGCATTTCGAAATCACCAAGGCGTTTCTGGAAGCTGGCTTTCACGTGCTCTGCGAAAAGCCGATGACCATGACCGTGGAAGAAGGCGAAGAGATTGTCCGCATTGCCAAATCCAGCGGTCGTATCTGCGCAGTGAATTACGGCTATTCCGGCTATTCGCTGGTGCGCCATATGCGGGCGATGGTGGCGCGGGGCGACCTGGGCGCGATCCGTCTGGTCAAGGCCGAATTCGCCCATGGCCATCACGCGGATGCGGCGGATGCTGACAATCCGCGGGTGCGCTGGCGCTATGATCCGGCGCAGGCGGGGGTTTCGGCTCAATTTGCCGATTGTGGTATTCATGCTTTGCACATGGCGAGCTTTGTGATCGGACAAGAGTTGAAATCGCTGTCAGCCGATACTGTCAGCTGCATCGCGTCACGCGAGCTGGAAGATGATGCTATGGTCAATATGCGCTTTGATGGCGGGGCCGTCGGGCGGCTTTGGACCTCGTCCATTGCCATTGGTCGTCAGCACGGGCTGACGTTGCAAGTCTTTGGAGAAAAGGGCGGGCTGCGCTGGGCACAGGAACAGCCAAACCAACTGTATTGGATGCCGCTAGGCGAACGTCTTCTGGTCATCGAGCGCGGCGAAGCGGGCCTTTCTCCGGAGGCAGATCGCACCACGCGGGTGACGATTGGCCATGCCGAGGGTATGCCGCTGGCTTTTGCAAATATCTATTCTGATTTGGCCGAAGCGATACGGGCCGCAAAGGACGGGCGTCCGATGGACCCGGCAGCTGATCTTTATCCGCGTGCCGAGGATGGCCTGCGTTCGATGGCGGCAGTTTTCGCCGTGGCGGAAAGTGGTAAGGCAGATGGTCAATGGACCGATGCCCGGCCTCCAATGTTTCGCTAGCGCTAGCCCTAAGCGCGGGGCCGCAAGGTCCCGCGTTCAATGACCTGACATTCGAAGATCCGGGCGGCAGGGGCGTTGTCCGGGTCTTGCAACATTGCCATCATAACGTCGATCGAAGCCGCGACAATCTCGGGGATGGGCTGCCGGATGGTGGTCAGGTTGATGTTTTCCCAACCCGCCATTTCCATATCGTTCAACCCAATAAGTCCGACATCCTGCGGCGCGGACAGCCCGCGATCCTGCAAAGCGCTCAGCGCCCCAATAGAGAGCACATCATCGCCGCAGAAATAGGCTTCGCATGGGGTGCCTTCTAACAGGCGCAGCATTTCCTTGCGCCCGGCGTCAAATGAATAAGCCTCGGCAAAGCTGATATCCAGGCGCGTGCCCGGATGGCGCGCGATTTCGGACCGAAAGCCAAGCAAGCGATCCTGGGTCGATGTCGCCTCTTTCGGACCGCCCAGAAACCCCACATGGCGATAGCCGCGCGCCATCAGCTCACTGGCAGCCATGCGCCCGCATTCCTGGTTGTCGACCCCAACCACATGGACCTGGGGATTAAAGGCGGCGCGTCCGAACGCATGCAAAACCGGGATACCCGCGTCACGAAACCCAAACGCAAAGGCCGGTGGCAGGGTGGAGGAGGCAACAACAACCCCATCCACAGAATATTGCCGCAACATGCGGACCGAGGCAGCAGGATCGGTTTCATCGGTCAGGTTGACCAGCAAAGGCCGCAGACCCTTGTCCTGTAACCCGCGGGTGAACTGATCGAACACCTCAAGAAACAAAGGGTTGTGAAAGTTGTTGGAGATCAGGCCAATCAACTTGGTCCGCCCGGTGGTCAGGCTCGAGGCCAGCGCATTGGGGTGATAGCCCAATTCCTGCGCCGCCGCTTCGACCTTGGACCGCATTTTGGCTGAGACAGACGCGCCTTCAGTGAAGGTGCGCGAAACGGCCGAGCGGCTGACGCCGGCGCGTTTTGCTACGTCTTTTAGCGTGACAACCATCACAATCCCTTGGCCAAGCGAAAGTTTGGGTCTTGGATAGGCCGTATCCAGGAACCAATTTGTTGCTAAGGGATAATTGGGCCGCTTTCAACCAAACGCGATGCGACAGAAACGTTACAGGGTGAACGCGTTGCGGAAGCTTTCCAAAGCGGCCTCGGGGTCGGTTTTCGCAAACGCCTCCATCCCAATTGGTCCCCGATACCCCATATTCGCCAGAGCACGGGCCACAGCGGGGTAGTTTATTTCACCGTTGCCCGGTTCAAAGCGCCCCGGATTATCCGCCACCTGAACCTCACCAATCCAAGGCAGACATTTCTCGCACCAGCGGATCAGATCGCCTTCGCCGATTTGGGTGTGATAGAGGTCGAGATTGATCCGCAGTTGCGGCCGGTCAATTGCTGACACCAGGGCCAAGACATCCGCCGTTGCCCCGAAAGGGCAACCGGGATGATCGAGCAGGTTCAGGTTTTCCAGTGTAAAGACAACACCTTCGGCCTCGGCCAGGTCACAGATCCGCATCAAGGTGTCACGCGCCTTGAGCCACATCTCACCCGTTTCAAGCTCATGTTGCCAGATCGGGATGCCACCATCGCCAAGTCCGGTTCCGTGCAGGTTCAGACGATCCACGCCAAGGCGCTTGCCGACCTGAACCGTCTCCTTGGCCGAGGCGAGCAGGATCTCTGCCCCCTCATCATCCGCCAAGCGCCCCTGCAGATACCCGTTCATGATGGTGTAATTTGCGCCCACGGCTTCGAGTTTGGCAATGTTGTGGTCCGGCCAATTCCACAGCCCGACCCCAAACCCCATCTCGGTCAAACGCGCGGCGCGCCATGCGATGGGCTTCTCCTGCCAAAGCATCTCGGCACAGGCGGCAAGTTGGAATGGTTGGGTCATCTCGGGCCTCGTTCTGTGTCTGCTCCGCAATCAGGCGTCGCGTTCCATGATCCATTCTACCTCGGGCGCGGCCACAAAACGCCATTTGCGCAGCGGGCCTGCCATGACATTGAGGTAATACATTTCAAACCCATAGGGCGCGCCGCAGGGGTGGTGGCCTCGTGGCACGCACACCACGTCGCCATCCGCCACCGCCATCGTTTCATCCAGGCTGCCATCATCGGTATAGACGCGCTGAATACCAAACCCGCTGGCCGGGTTCAGTCGATGATAATAGGTTTCTTCAAGGTAGGTGATCCGCGGGTAATCATCTTCGTCGTGACGGTGGCTCGGGAAGGAGGACCAATGGCCCGCTGGGGTGAAGACCTCGGTCACCAAAAGGCTGTCGGCATAGTCTTCGTTTTCCATGGCGATATTGTTGATATAGCGGGTATTGGTGCCTTTGCCGCGCTCGGTCAGCGTGATGCCATCCGGCCCGATACGACGCGCTTCGTGACCTCCCTTGCCGGGGGCCGAGCAGACGGCGATGGTGCAGTCGGTTTCGGCCACGGCGGCCCAATCGCTGCCATTGGGCAGGTAAAGGCAATGCGGCGGTGTCTTTTCAAAGACGTTCATGCGCTCGCCCAGTACACCCCAATCCTGACCCGCGCCGGTGATCGCGGCTTTGCCCTCGACCATGACCAGAATGACCTCGTTGTCACCAGTGGCCTCAGCGACCTTGTCACCTGCCCGAAGACGGTGGAGATCAAACCCGACATAACGCCAGCCTGCGCTTTCCGGAGTGATCTGGTGCACCTTGCCATGGGTTCCAAAGGGCTTTTTCAAGAGATCGGGCATGTTCTGGGTCTTTCTAAAGGGGTGAAGCCGCCAGCCTGGTTCGGCTGGCGGCGTTTGGTGTCAGGCGCGTTGTCGATGGCTCAACGCGCTGAGCGCGCTGTCGAGCGTGGCATCTGTCCAGTCTTCGGCCAAAGCCTGGCGCAGAATGTCGGCCTGAGTTTGCGGAGCGTTCCCCCCGATAGGGGGATCGGTGTCGAGATTGGTGGGAAAGGCATAGCCTTCGGCGCAGGCGGCGATTGCAGCTTGGATATCCGCATCCTCCATCTGTCCCCGCAGGCTTAGCAGCGCCGGATAGAGTGATCGACACATGGTCGAACGATCCACCGCCTCCATCGCCCGTCCAAAGGCTGATGAGACCTGCAAGAGGTTCGCCATCCGATGCACATCTTCGGTGATATTCGCACCAGCCGCATGAAAGAGCGCCGGGTTGAAAAACACCGCATCGCCTTTGGACAGGGGCAGTTGCACACAGGCCGCGTCGAAATAGGCCGCGAAACCGGGGTCGTGAAACGCCAGATAACCGGGGCCAAATTTCTGCGAAAACGGCAACAGCTTGGTCGGCCCGCTTTCGATGGACATGTCACAATGGGCCACGGCCCCTTGTAGGGTCAGGGCCGCCGTCACCATATGGGCGTGAACCGGAAATTTGGCAGCGATATCAGCGGTTTGAAAGCCAAGGTGATAGTCGCGATGCGCCTGTTGTGCCTTGCCACCTGGCCGTACCTGGTTCACTTGCGCGGTCATTTGGTAATGCGGTCCTAGCCAGGCCTCGCAGGCCGTGGCAATCGCGGCATTGCCATAATAGAGCGCAAACCCCTCCGGGTCCTTAAGCGCATGTTTTTGCAGCGCGTTCCAAACCCGGTCATTGGCCCCGGAGGCCGCAAAATGATCACCTTCGCCGCCGCCTTTGGCTTTTTCCTCGGCGATGATGGCGCGAAACACATCGCTGGCCCGATCAATCACCGACGTGTCGGAGTAGGCGTTTTTCAGCACGATCACGCCAGCGCTTTGGTTCAGAACACTGGCCCACTCGCCCATCAGAGCGCGCCGCTGCTCAGCATCGGCCAGATTGGGGCGCAAGGCGTTCATGTCATAAAGAGGAATGTTCTTTTGTACCGAGGCGGCCAATGGCACCGCCTCGGATGAGAGGCTTTGTGACGTCAACACCTTGAACTCATCCAGATCGCAGGATTCGCGATCAAAATAGGGAATATATCCGAGCTCTTGTTCAACCATGGTAACCTCCTTGGTCATGGTCTTGGTGTTGCCTGCAAAAGCAGGTGGTGAAATCAGGTCTGGATGGTCAGGCCAGACTGGGCACAGACTTTTTGAATGTGCTCATATCCCATCTTGGAATAGTCATAAGGCGGGGCTTTGGCCGGGTCCTGTTCGGCCTCGACCACGATCCAGCCGCTGTACTCCATCGCCTTCAGCGCGTCGGAAACCGCCTGAAAATCGATGCAGCCATCGCCGGGCACGGTGAAGGCACCGGCAATCACGGCATCCAGGAACGAGCGGTTATTGGCGCGCACATCCGCAACGATATCCGGGCGGATGTCTTTGAAATGCACATGAAGCACCCGGTCGCCCCAGCGGTTCAGCGTCGCCATGACATCGCCCCCACCAAAGAGCAGGTGGCCAGTGTCAAAGCACAGCTTCAACTCTGGGCCCGAGCCTTCCATCAGCCAGTTCACATCATCTTCGCTTTCGATGATCGAGCCCATATGGTGGTGATAGGCCATCGGCATGCCGAGATCCGCCATCCATTTGGCCAGCTCGGTCAGCTTGGCCCCATAGGCCAGCACCTCTTCCCGAGACAGTTTGGGGCGGTCATTCACCGGCACATCGATCATGCCCTGAACCGTGTTGGAGCATTCCGCATAGACGATGCAGGGGGCATCGAGGGCAATGAACTGGTCCACCTGCTGGCGCACGGCGGCCTGTTCGCTGGCCACATCATTGACCAGCGAATTGCCCGAACACCAACCACCGCACAAGGCGATGTTATATTCGGTCAGATAGGCGCGCAGCCCTTCGGTATCGGCAGGCATGCGCTGGCCGCGTTCCACACCGGTATAACCAATCTCACGCGCTTCGCGCAGAGCTTGCTCCATGGTGTAATCGGCAGTGATGTCGGGCAGGTCATCGTTCTGCCAGGCAATGGGGGAAATCCCGATTTTGACGCTCATGTCTTCTATGTCCACTTAGTCGGGGCGTTGCGCCTTGCTGGTTTCGTCGTAATTGGCGCGGGCTTGCCGCACGCTTTCCTGATTGCTGACCTCGGGGATGCCCACATCCCACCAGGCCCCGCCACCGGCCTCGGTCGGGCCATGCCACGGGTCAGTGTCGATCACGATGACTACGGGAATATCCGAGCCTTTGGCCTCGGTCAGTTTGGCCTCAAGATCGGCAATATCCTTGGCTTTCATCGCCTTGGCCCCCATCGCAGCGGCGTGGGCGACAAAGTCGATCTCGGGCTGTTCCTCGACGTTGCAATGTTCATAAAGGTTGTTGAAGGGCTGCCCGCCAGTGCCGGTTTGCAACCGGTTGATACAGCCAAAGCCGCGATTGTCGGTTAGCACTACGGTAAAGGGCACTTTGCGCATCACAGCGGTGGCCAGTTCCGAATTGGCCATCATATAGCTGCCATCACCGGTAAAGCAGATCACGTCACGCTCGGGCTGGGCCAGTTTCAGACCCATCGCGCCTGCAACCTCATAGCCCATGCAGCTAAAGCCATATTCCATGTGGTAGCCGCCAGCACTGGCCTGCCAAAGCAGTTTCAGCGCGCCGGGCATGGTGCCTGCAGCACACATGGCAACGGTTTTCTCAGACCCGGTGCGCTGCACCGCCCCGATCACCTCGGCATCAATGGGCAAATAGCCTTGGCCGCCATCGCGGTTACGGCAATGCTCATCCACGTGGGCCAACCAATCCAGACGATCCTGCGGATCAAACCCGGATTTGCGCGTGTCGCCAAGCGCGGCGGTCAGCTTTTCAAGCGCGATGCGTGCATCTGACACCAAACCGACCGAGCCATGTTTCTGTGCGTCATATCCTTGCACATTGATCGAGATGATCTTGCGATCCGGGTGTTTGAAGACCGACCAGGACCCGGTGGTAAAGTCCTGGAACCGTGTGCCGACACCAATGACCAGATCGGCCTGCTCTGACAGTTTGTTGGCCGCCGCTGACCCATCGACACCGGATGCGCCAAAGTTCATCTCATGGCTTTGGGGCAGGGCCCCTTTGCCGGATTGGGTTTCGATAAACGGAATGCCGTGTTTGGTTGCAAATGCGCCAAGCGCCTCTTCGGCCTCGGAATAGATCACACCGCCGCCGGCAACGATCACCGGGCGTTCGGCGCTTTTGATCATCTCGGCCACTTCTGCCAATTCACGCGCATCCGGTTCCGGACGGCGGATATACCAGGTGCGCGGTTCAAAGAAGCTGACCGGGTAATCATAGGCCTCGGCCTGAGTGTCCTGACAAAAGGACAGGGTGACCGGGCCGCAGGCCGCAGGGTCGGTCATCACACGCATGGCGCGGGGCAGGGCGGTCAGCAACTGCTCCGGGCGCATGATGCGGTCGTAATAGCGGCTGACTGGACGAAAGCAGTCATTGACGCTTAGGGTGCCGTCTTCGAAGTCTTCGATCTGTTGCAAGACCGGATCGGGCGCGCGACCGGCAAAGACATCACCGGGCACAAACAGCACAGGAATGCGGTTCACATGCGCCAGAGCGGCCGCCGTGACCATATTGGTCGCGCCTGGTCCAATCGACGAGGTTACGACCTGCGCGCGCTTGCGTTTATGCGCTTTGGCATAGGCAATCGCTGTATGCGCCATGGTCTGTTCGTTCTGGCCGCGCCAGGTCGGAAAGCTGTTACCGGCCTGTTGCAGGGCCTCGCCCAGTCCGCAGACATTGCCATGGCCAAAGATGCCCCAGACGCCGTCCAGGAAACGCTCTCCCTCGGGGGTCATTTGTGCCGAGAGGTATTTGACCATGGCCTGCGCGGCGGTCAATCGGATGGTTGTCATGTTTCTGAACCCTCATTCAAAGGCGTGTTGGTGGGGAGGCCACGGGCCTCATCCCAGATATTACAGAGTCGTTTGAATCGGTTGGCCATCTGGTCAACAGCCTCGGCGTCGTTGATGTCGCCTTTGAGCCAGGCGCGGGCGGGGTCGGCGAAGATTGTGCGGCCGACGGCAAAGCCTTTGACCAGGGGTTGTTTGGCCGCCAGGGCAAAGGAGGCGGCGAGCGCGTCTTCGGGGGCGTCCAGGCCCAGCACCACGATACCGCGGGTGCGGGGATCGTTGCGCTCGATCGCGTTGACTGCCTGGTCCCAGGCCGCTTCGGTTGTGAAGGGTTCCAGCTTCCACCAATCCGGATAGATCCCCGCATCGTAGAATTGCTGGATCAGCTTGGCCGTGGTGCTGTCATCGACGCGCCCCACCTTGGAGGGGATCACCTCGAGCAGGAATTCCAACCCGTTGCGCCGCGCCGCCTGATACAGCCGCTTGACCCGTTCCTCTTGCAGGGCGCGTGTGTCGCTGGTGTCATCGGGGTGGCAAAAGACCAGCAGCTTGACCACATTTTCCCGCGCCCATTCGCGCAAGCGCCCCAGATCATCGCCCAGCTCCGGCTCAAACTGGATGGGGCGCGACCCGGGCAGCTCGGTGGGGCGGCCGATCCACAGGCCCGACCCGCTGGCGCGATGCAGGGCCGAGCGACCGATGCGGTTGTCGCACAGGATGCCATAGCCCGGCTGGCCATTCTGTACCTTCAGCGCCGCCTCCAGACACAGCTCTTTGAAGGCCGCGCCCTTGGACAGGCTATAGCCCTCCATCTCTTCCAGTTGCAGGCGGTGATCAAAGGCAAAGGTGCGCAAGCTGGACCAATCGCCAGAACGGTTGGTGGCCCAATGCACCTGCTCAAGCTCGGTATCATTGCGCAGATCGGCGCGGATCAGCCCGCGATCAAAGAAATATTCCAGCTCTTCCAGGCTGGGATAGGCCGGGGTGCAGCCATGGCGCGACACGGCAAAAGCCCCGCAGGCATTGGCGTATTTCAGCGCGACGGGCCAGGGTTCCTTGTCCAGCCAGCCCTTGAGAAGGCCTGACATGAAGCCGTCACCTGCCCCCAAAACGTTGAAAACTTCGATCGGAAAGCCCGGCCCGGCCTCGCCCTCATCGAGGCTATCAGGGATGTCACCGGTAAAGGCCACCGCCCCATCCGCGCCGCGTTTGCAGACCAAAGTCGCGTCAGAGACCGCCCGCACCGCGCGCAGGGCGGTGATGGTATCGGTGCTGCCACCGGCGATGTGAAACTCTTCTTCGGTGCCGACGATCAGGTCGAAAAGATGTAGGCTTTCCTGCAGCTTGGCCGTGACGGCAGCGCTTTCGACAAAGCGGCTTTCGCCATCGCCATGCCCGGCCACGCCCCAAAGATTGGGGCGGTAATCAATGTCCAGCGCGGTTTGCTGACCGGCGGCGCGGGCGATGTTCAACGCCTTGAGCGTCGCGGCCTCGACCTGGGGATGCGACAGATGCGTGCCCGTGGCGACAATCGCCCGCGCGCTGCGGATGAAATCCGGCTCGATATCCTCTTCGGTCAGCCCCATATCGGCGCAATTCTCGCGGTAGAAAATCAGCGGAAACTGTTCTTCGTCGCGAATGCCCAGCAGGACCAGCGCCGTCAGACGGTCAGGATCGGTCTTGACCCCGTCCGTATTGACCCCCTCACGCTGCAACTGCTCGCGAATGAACCGGCCCATATGCTCATCACCAACCCCGGTGATCACCGCCGACTTCAACCCCAACCGCGCCGTGCCACAGGCAATATTGGTCGGGCTGCCACCGATATATTTGTCAAAAGACCCCATATCCTCAAGCCGCCCACCTATCTGAGCGCCATATAAATCAACCGAACTCCGGCCAATCGTGATCAAATCAAGGGAAGTCACAGCTGACCCTTTCAATTTTAGAGACCCCAGATGTGGGTACGTAGGTGCGGCGGGCCATGGGGCCTCTGCCGCAGAGAGCTGGTCGCCTGTTGCGGCGACCAGAGTTGCTGTGGCGGTGGGTTATACCGTGCCGCCCAAAGACCCTTCGAGTTGCGCCATTTCCTGGCCACCGGCCATGAGATCTTGCAATTCTTCAGGGGTAATTTCGCCACGTTTGGCGGTGCCCAGCGTCTTGCCACGATTCAGCACCGTAAACCGGTCACCCACCGCCAGCGCATGGCGCACATTGTGGCTGATAAAGACCACGCCAATGCCCTGGTTGCGCACCTTGTCGATGGTCGCCAAAACATTGGAGGTCTGGCGCACACCAAGAGCGGATGTCGGTTCGTCCAGGATCAGGATCTTGGCCCCGAAATAGACCGCACGGGCAATGGCAACCGTTTGACGCTCACCACCGGACAGGGTGCCAACCGCCTGGTCCGGGCCACGCAGGTTGATGCCCATTTTGCGCATCTCTTCCATGGCGACCGCATTGGCGTGGTCCGCATCATAGCGTTTCAGAATACCGGACCCCTTGGTCGGTTCGCGCCCCATGAAAAAGTTGCGCGTCACGCTCATCAGCGGGATCATCGCCAGGTCCTGAAACACCGTCGCAATCCCTGCCTCCATGGCGTCGCGCGGGGTGTTAAAGTTCATTGGCTTGCCCTCAAAGAGGATCTCGCCTTTGGTTGGTTTATGAACGCCCGACATCGTCTTGATAAACGTGGATTTTCCGGCCCCGTTATCGCCCAATAGACAGTGGCATTCGCCCGGTTTCACGTCAAAGCTGACACCGGCCAGCGCGATGATATTGCCAAAGTGCTTTTCGATGTTTTGCATCTGCACGATGGGTGCGGCATCATTCGCATCACCATGGTGGAATTTGCTATCTTCGGTCATATCAGCGCTCCCCCGTCACACGTTTGCGGATCGCATTGTTGAACAGAACGGCGATGAGCAGCATGCCCCCCAGGAAGACTTGGAACCAATCCTGATCAAAGTCGGTATAGGTCAGGCCGATGACAACCATGCCAAAGATGATCGAGCCAAAGAATGCCCCGATGGCAGAGCCATAGCCGCCGGTCAGAAGACAGCCGCCAATAACAGCCGCGATGATGGCTTCGAATTCTTTTTGGAATCCGCGGCGCGCATCGGTAGAGCCAGAGTCCATCACGGTGATGATGGCGACCAGGGCGGCACAGCAGGCGGTCAGCATAAAGAGCGAGATTTTGACGCGATCAACTGGAACACCAGAGTTCGAGGCCGCGTTGCGATCACCACCCGAGGCAAAGATCCAGTTCCCGGCCGGGGTGCGCAGCAATACATAGGTTGCCAGCAGGGCAATCACGATGAACCACAGGATTTCCACTGGAATGCCGGGCACCTTGGGGGAGCCGTTCTTGAAGGTGGCAACAAGGCCGATTTCAGCCAGCCAGGTGAAAAGGCCGGGAAAGGCGTCGCCGGAAAACAGCGGGGCCAGCCAGTCGTTTTCCACAGCGTCACGCACGCCGCGCAATTGGGTTGATCCACCTGTGGCCATTTTCAACCCGACCAGTGAAAGGCCACGCAGGATAAAGAGGAAGGCCAGCGTCACAATAAAGGAGGGCAGGCCGGAGCGAATGCAGATGGTCCCGTTGATACCACCGACAAAGGCCGCGAAAAGGAAGGTCAGAGGGATGGCAAATACCAGTGGCAGACCCCAGGTCACCACGCAGACGCCAAAGAACAGGCCGGCAAAGGCCACCATGGACCCGATGGACAGATCGAATTCACCGCCGATCATCAGCAAGGCCGCGCCAATGGCCAAAATGCCAAGCTGCGACGCAGGTGTCATGAAGTTCATGAAGCCCGACAGGCTGAACATGGAACCATCTGCCGTCAGTCCAAAGAAGATGACAACTAGGATCACCCCGGCAATTGCGCCCAGTTCGGGCCGTTTCATCAACTTTGCTAAAAAGGACTCTGACTTTAGTCGTTCATCCGCGACGTTTTGGGACGTGTCGCTCATTTTTCCCTCCCGTTTTGAATGGGGCGGCCCGATTGGTGCCGCCCCTGGTCTTGTTGCCCTGTTGGGCCGAGCTTAGCGAATGCCTTTGGCAGACAGCTCAACAACCTGACCGGCTTTGTCAGCGGTGATCAGGTTTGGACCGGAAGGCACGTTGCCACCAGGCATCAGGCCAAATTTGGCGTGCAGCGCCATGAAGTTAACCGACAGGTAGCCTTGCAGGTACTGCTGCTGGTCAATGGCAAACGCCGCGTCGCCATCTGCAACGGATTGCAGGAAGTTTGCGGAGAGGTCGAAAGAGGCAACCGCAACGTCACGGCCAGAGGCTTTGGCAGCCGCAACCGCAGGTTCCCCCGCTGTACCGGCACCCAGCGCCATGACTGTGTCGATGCTTTCGTCAGCCGCAAGAGCAGCCGCAACTTTGGACTGGATCTCGGATGGGTCGTTGGTTGTTGGCAGAACAGTGACTGAGCCACCAAAGCCATCAGAGAAACCTTGGCAACGCAGGTCAAGCGCGACGTTGCCAACTTCGTGGTTCACACAGATGCCGGTCTTGCCGCCCATGCCAGCCAGTTTTTCACCGGCAGCTTTACCGGCGTCATATTCGTCCTGACCAACATGCAACAGAGCACCCAGGCCCTTGGAGACGTCCGAGCCGGAGTTGATGGAGATGACCGGAATGCCAGCTGCGACCGCACGCTCGATCGATGGGCCAAGCGCATCGGCGTCAGGGATCGAAACGATCAGGCCATCGGGCTCTTGGTTCACAGCCGCGTCGATCAGCTGGGACATCGCAACCATGTCAAAAGTTTCTGGCGCGCGGTAATCGACATTGATGCCGGTATCCTTACCAGCCTGCTCAACACCGTTCTTCACGACGTTCCAGAATGCATCGTTGGCCTGGCCGTGCGAGACAACAACGATGTCCTGTGCAACAGCTGGAGCAGCTACGGCAATCGCCGTCGCAGCGACCACGCTTTTGATGAAGTTCTTCATAAGATCTCCTCCCTTTGGGATCCTCTGTTTTGGGTGGGGTTGCCCCCGCGATATTCGGCAGAACCGAATCTTTTGACCTGATTTCCTCTTCTCAGGTGTGCGTATTTTGAGCGACTTTCAGAATTTTGCAACCGGTTTCAAAAAGGCACCTCAAAGTTTTGTTGGCTGTCCTGTTTCCAGCGACCGTGCAGCGGCTTCGGCCATGGCAAGGGCGGAAACTCCGTCGTCCAGCGTGACAGGGAAGGGGGCGTTCGTCGTGACAGCGTCGACAAACGCGCTCCATTCCGCCTCATAGGCCGGCATGTATCTTTCCAGAAAGAAATAGGTCGGCTTTGCGCCCGTCACGCCGTCAACCGTCGATTTTACAACGGTATTTTCCAACATGTTCTGTGCTTGCAATAGCCCCTCGGAGCCGAGCAGTTCGACCCGTTGATCATAGCCATAGGCGGCGCGGCGCGAGTTTTTGATCACCGCAATGCGCCCATCCGCATAGGTCAATGTGACCGCGGCCGTATCGATATCGCCAGCCGCCCCAATCTCGGGATCTACAATCGAAGAGCCGATGGCCGAGATCGAAACCGGCAGATCATCCATGATGAAATTGGCCATGTCAAAATCGTGAATCATCATGTCGCGAAACAAACCGCCCGACACTTTGACATAGCTCACCGGGGGCGGGGCCGGGTCGAAGGATGTGATCGACAAGAGTTCGGGCTTGCCGATTTCTCCGGCCAGAACCGCCTGTTTCAGCGCGTTGAAATTCGGGTCAAACCGGCGGTTGAAGCCGATCATCACCGGCTTGCCGGTTTCCGCGACTTTGGCTTGGCAGGCTTTGGCGCGCTCCAGGCTCAGATCAACCGGTTTTTCACAAAGCACGGCCTTGCCTGCGGCGGTGGCGGCCTCGATCAAGTCGGAATGCGTGTCGGTGGATGTCGCGATCAGCACGGCGTCGACGCTTGTATCCGCGATGATTGCGTCCGTGCTGCGCGCCTCTGCGCCAAATTCCAAAGCCAGTTTCCGGGCTGCATCGTCATAATAATCCGAGACCGCAACAAGCTGGCTTTGGGGATGTCTGGAAATGGCCTTGGCATGAACCGCACCGATGCGGCCCGCCCCCAATAGTCCAACTTTCAACATGTTCGCTCCCTTCGAATCTGTTGTTGGAGGCCATGATGAGCAATTTTGCACGCGCGAGCAAGAAGTTTTTGCTCGCGCGTGCAAAACTCTGGCGCTTTCACTAGATCTGAGATAAACAACGACAGGGGAGGCAGATGGATGAGCACGAAACAAATCGGTGCTTCGGCAACGGCGGATGATGTGGCGGAACTGGCGGGGGTGTCGCGATGGACAGTAACCCGCGCCTTTAAAAAGGACGCCTCGGTTTCCGAAAAAAGTCGCCTCAAGGTCATGAAGGCCGCCGAGCAATTGGGCTATGCACCGGATTTGCTGGCCTCTAGCCTTGCCTCGGATCGCAGTAACCTTGTTGCGCTTTTGGTGGATGATTTTTCCAACCCCCATAAGCTGGTCATGCTAGAGAAGCTGACACGCCTTTTGCGCAAAGAGGGCTGGGATACGCTGCTGGTTAACACGCTCAGCGAAGATGACGCCTCGGTCGCCTTGATGACCGCCAGCCAGCGCCGGGTGGACGCCGCGGTTTTGATCGGTAGCCGGTTTGACGATAAGGGGCTGGCCACGGCTCTGGGCGCGCGCCGCCTAAGAAAGCTCCTTGTTTTTGCACGTTATTCCGCCAATCCCAATACGATATCCATTTGCTGTGACGACCACGCGGCCATGTCCGAAATCTGCCAATATGTCCTGGATAAAGGGTATAAACGCCCGATTTTTCTGGCTGGTCCACAGACCGTTTCGGCGCATGTTATTCGCAAGGAAACCTTTCTCAAGAACTGGGAGGAGGCAACCGGGCGTCCCGCCGAATTCTCTGACGTGGGCTCATACGATCCCAATGCCGCGTATCTTCATACCAAGGATCTTTTGCTAGGCCGCGAAGAGCGGGATTTGCCGGATGTTTTGGTCTGCGAGAATGACGCCATCGCCATCGGGGCCATAGACGCCATTCGGTTTGAACTGGGTCTGCGGGTCCCTCAGGATATTGCCGTCATCGGATTTGACGACGTACCCCAGGCGCAAAGCCCGAATTACCAGCTCACCACCTATCGCCAGCCCTTGGACATTATGGTGGCGGGGTTGGTCGATATTCTAAAGGGGGAAGACAGGCAGGACCTCGCGCAGTTTCAGGGCGAGATTGTTGTTCGCAACAGTGCCTGACGCCGGGCGTTCTTTGGTCGAGATCAAACCGAGCTTAGCAGGATCGACGTTTCGCTATTTGTGATGCCCTGCACCTGACGTACCTCACGTAGGACACGGTCAAAATCCGGCAGGCTATCGGCCGTGATTTGCGCCACAAGATCCCATTTGCCATTGGTCGAATGCAGTTGGCGCAGTTCGGGCATGCCCCGTAACTTGCGGATGACGGCGGTGGTTGAGTGACCGGAAACCTCGATCGACATGACCGCATGGACCCCGTCGGGGCCATGTTCCTGGCGGGCACGAATTGTAAAGCCCAACACAGCACCGCTATCGATCAGCTTATCCAGCCGTGCCTGAACCGTGGCCCGGGTCACGCCAAGAATCGTTGCCAGTTTTGAAATCGGGGCACGCCCATCTTCGCGAAGGATGGCAACAAGGCGGCGGTCTAGGTCATCAAGATTTTGCATGGCAATCTGTTAAATCAAGCTTTTCAATTAGTCAAATATGACTTTCATATTTGTTCGGCATGCCTATATGATTTGCTAAGTTTCCGTCTGTAGACTGGTTCCAACATCAAAGGGAACAGGACTAGGAAATGTCGCAGCGCTGGTTGCAAGCCCCTGAGGCGGTGGTGATGATCCGCCCGCATCACTTTAGGCCAAATGCTCAAACGGCCAAGGATAATGCCTTTCAAAGCGAGGCTGTTGAGGGTGAGGCGCAAGTCTCACAACGGGCATATGACGAAATCACAGATGCCGTGGCGGTGCTGAGGCAGCATGGTGTCTGCGTGCATTTGTTCGAAGATCAAGGCAGCGATACCCCGGACAGCGTCTTTCCAAACAACTGGTTTTCGACCCATGGCGGCGGGCACGTCGCGCTGCATGCCATGTATGCGAAAAACCGGCGCAAGGAGCGGCGGCACGATGTGATCGACTTCCTCAAAATGCGGTTTCGCGTGCAGGATGTCATAGATTATTCCGGGTTGGAACAAGACGGGTTGTTCCTGGAGGGCACCGGTGCCATGACCATCGACCACCTTGAACGGGTGGTCTATGCGGCGCGCTCCAATCGCACGAGCGAGGTTTTGCTGGAACGGTTCTGCACCCATTTCAATTACGAGCCGATGGTATTTGACGCGATCACCATTGATGGCGCGCCGATCTATCACACCAATGTTTTAATGTGCATCGCCAGCGATTTCGCCTTGATTGGCGCTGATATGATCCCGGATCGGGCGCGGCGGGCCGAGGTGGTGGATCGACTTGCCACCGGCGGGCGGGATGTCATTGCCCTGACACCGGATCAGATCGGGCATTTTGCCGGCAATGCGATTGAGTTGCAGGGGCAGGGCGGCAGATTGCTGGCAATGTCTGAACGCGCGGTTGATGCTCTGACCCCGGATCAACGCGACCGTATCGAAAAACATGTCACCCTGGTGCCGTTGCGCATGCCAACCATTGAACTGGCCGGAGGGTCGGTGCGGTGCACCATCGCCGGTATCCATCTTAGCCCGCGACCAGAGGAGGTGGCCGCATGACCAAGATCGTTTTGCTGGGGGCACCCCTCGAAGCCGGAACAGGGCGGCGCGGATGTGTGATGGGGCCGGATGCCTATCGGACGGCGGGCCTTGTCGAAGAGTTGAGGGCGCTGGGGCATGATGTCACCGATATGGGCGACGCAGAACCCGAAGACGCCCGAGATGCAGAAACAGAGTTCGCCCATCTCAAGGAGTTGGAGGTTGTCGCGGGCTGGACACGCGCCTTGCACGCGGATGCCAAACGGTTGGGGCGCGGGGATGCCTTGCCAATCTATCTGGGCGGGGATCACGCGTTGTCGGCGGGCACCGTGACCGGCCATGCTGCGGCGGCCGCCGACCAGGATCGGCCATTTTTTGTCTTGTGGCTGGATGCCCATGCGGATTTCAACACATTCGCCACCACAACCAGCGGCAACCTGCATGGCACGCCTTTGGCCTTTGCCTGCGGGCTGCCGGGGTTTGATGCCTATCTGAACGGGCCGGTTCCTGTGCCGGTCAATCCGGAAAATGTCTGCATTCTGGGGCTGCGTTCCGTCGACGGGGACGAGCGGCGATTGTTGCAGGACAGTGCTGTCACCGCCCATGATATGCGCGCCATTGACGAATTGGGCATTGTCCCCTTGCTGCGCGCCTTTTTGGACCGCGTGCGGGCCGCCAATGGAGTGCTGCATGTCTCCCTGGATGTCGATTTCATCGAACCCGATATTGCCCCGGCCGTGGGCACCACCGTGCCCGGCGGGGCCACCTTTCGCGAGGCCCACCATGTGATGGAGCTGCTGCATGACAGCGGCCTCGTCACATCGCTCGATCTGGTCGAGCTTAACCCGTTTCTGGATGTCAAAGGCCGCACCGCGCGGCTGATGGTCGATCTCACGGCAAGCCTGTTTGGCCGCCGCATTCTCGACCGCGCGACCCGCAGCTATTAAGGATTCCCACCATGGCACCGCAACCTTCTGACCTGGCCTTTGTCCCCTTTGTCTCGGTCGATCATATGATGGGGTTGATCCATCACATTGGCATTGAGACTCTCTTGTGTGATCTGGCTGACGCCATTGAGGCGGATTTCAAGCGCTGGGAGTTGTTTGACAAAACCCCGCGCGTGGCCTCGCATTCCGATGTCGGGGTGATCGAGCTTATGCCGACCTCTGATGGCGAAATGTATGGGTTCAAATATGTCAACGGCCACCCCAAGAACACCAAGGAAGGGCTGCAAACGGTCACGGCCTTTGGCCTGCTCGCAGATGTCGAAAGCGGCTATCCCAAACTGTTATCCGAAATGACGCTGCTGACCGCGTTGCGCACTGCCGCGACCAGCGCCATGGCGGCGCGTCATTTGGCACCGAAAGGAGCCAGGAGCATGGCCATGATCGGCAATGGCGCGCAGGCGGAATTCCAATGCCTGGCCTTCAAAGCGATCTGTGGCATCGACGAGGTGCGCCTGTTCGACATCGACCCCGCCGCCACCGCCAAATGCGCGGCAAACCTTGCTGGGCAGGGGCTGAAGGTTGTGTCCTGTTCCTCGGGCGAGGAAAGCATGGAAGGGGCGCAGATCATCACGACCTGCACGGCTGATAAGCAATATGCGACCATTCTGACCGACAACATGGTCGGCAGCGGGGTACATATCAACGCGATTGGCGGCGACTGCCCCGGAAAAACCGAACTGCACCGTGATATCCTGATGCGGTCCGAGATTTTCGTCGAATACCCACCGCAAACGCGGATCGAAGGGGAGATCCAGCAGTTGGAGCCAGACCACCCGGTGACCGAGCTATGGCGGGTTATCACAGGCCAAACCATTGGGCGTCGAAACGACAAAGAGATCACCCTGTTTGACAGTGTCGGCTTTGCCATCGAGGATTTCAGTGCCCTGCGCTATGTGCTGAGCGCCATTCAGGGAACGCCCTTCTCAACGCAATTGGACATGTTGGCGGACCCGGATGACCCGCGGGACCTGTTCGGCATGTTGCAGCGCTCCTCTCAATAAGGGGCACCTGTTTGATGTCCCTTTGCGGTCTTGGCTACTCGCCGGTATTCACTGTTGCTGGCCCGCAACGGTTTCTGAAAGCGGGTCCGTGACCTTTCCATTTAAATTCTTTTGTAACAATCGCCTGAAATTCCTTTAGCGGTGATAGATAAAACAATTTCCCGCTAAAGGTGTATTTTACACTTGAGTGAATAATTTAAACGAGTTAACTAAAACGGGTGGCAATGCGGCTTGCCCTCGAAAACCGTGTTGCAGGGACGTGTAGGTAAGCTTGTGTTTTCACAGGAATAGAACGGAATGCAGGACATGCGATTGAAGACAGGAGGCGCATCCGGCGGACGTGATCCGGTCGGTTTTCAAGACGTCGAGCGAACCGTGGTGCGCGAGGTCTCGGATATAGCTTTTGACTTGGTTGAAGCCGCCAAAGTCGTTGAAAGCTCGGCGATCTCTCTGGCCGGTGAGGTCGCCGGCGGGCAGGTGACGCATTTGATGTTGCTGTCACAACAGTTGGAGCGGATCTCGAAATCCCTCGTGAAACCTGGCTAGATTTTCGCCTGAAGCGGCAAAACAAACCTGAACCGTCCAGCTGTGATGGTGACCGAAGGCGATCAAACGAGAGCGGTTTGATCAGTTGCGACCGACATGTCGTAGATCGAACGTATCGATTGGTAACGCCCTTTCGACAGTGCTCTGTTGCGACCCTCGTCACGCCAATCCTCGGTATTCCACGTTTGGTTGGACAGCACCGCTGTGCCCCTCTCAAAAGGCGTTGGATAAATCGAGGTGAGGACCCTGATTGACATTTTTGAACAATTGTTCATTTATTTCTCCAAAATTCAGTTGATGCGCTATGGTCTTTGATCCTGATCGAAACCTTTGGCGCGTCCGGATGCACAGAGGAGGGGTGTCATGGAGATCAAAGGACAGGTGGCAGTTGTCACAGGAGGGGCCAGTGGGTTGGGCGAAGCAACGGCTCGACGGCTCGCCGCGCAAGGGGCCAGGGTTGCAATCCTGGATTTCGACGAGGCGGGTGGCGCGCGCACGGCTCAGGACATTGGTGGCGTCAGTTTCAAAACCGATGTCGGTGATGAAAACTCGGTCGCGGCGGCGTTTGATGGGGTGATCGACGCCTTGGGTAAGCCTCGGATTGCGGTGAATTGTGCAGGCATTGCCCCAGCAAAGCGTATCGTAGGGCGTGAAGGGGCGTTGTCGATTGATGCCTTTGAGCAAACCATTCGCGTGAACCTGATCGGCACCTTCAACGTGATGTCCTACGCGGCCCGGGCGATGATGGAGCAGGAGGCGCTTGATTCTGGAGAACGTGGGGTTGTGATCAATACGGCTTCGATTGCTTATCAGGACGGGCAGTTTGGCCAATCGGCCTATTCCGCGTCAAAAGGGGCGATTGCCGCCATGTGCCTGCCGGCAGCTCGGGAAATGGCCAAGCAAGGGGTGCGCGTGATGGCGATTGCGCCGGGCCTGTTCAATACGCCGATGATGGAAGGATTGCCCCAAGAGGTGACCGATGGGATCGTGGCTAATATCCCGTTCCCGCATCGTCTGGGGGATCCAGCGGAATATGCCCAAATGGTTTGCCAGATTTGCGAGAACCCCTATCTGAACGGCACGACCATTCGTTTGGATGCAGCGGTACGCCTGCCACAGCGCTGATCGCGGGATGGGGTGACGCTGGCTCGCAAGCGAGCCTCGCCCCACCCACCATCCCGCAGGGATGTTTTTAATTGTCCTGCAGGAGTTTCAGTTCAAATCTTCGAGCAAGCGGCTATGGCGGCGGGTCTCTGTCAGGACCTCGCCAAAGGTGGTCAAACCGCGGGCGGCCAGCATCGGCAACATGCGGACCAGAACTTCGGCCGTGGCCTGCGCATCCCCAAGGGCGGTATGGCGCAGTTCCGGTGGGATCGTGACTTCGAGCCGATCGCATAGGGCATCCAGCGTGTGGGTCTGAGACGCGCCAAACAGCACCGCAGACAGGAGCACAGTGTCGAGAATAGGATGATCCCACTCGACGCCCATCCTGGCCTTGTGACGATGCAGAAAGGCCATGTCAAAGGGCGCGTTATGGGCGACGATCACCGAATTGGAGGCAAAGCTGTGAAACAGCGCACCCGCTTTGCCAATATCCGGAGCGTTCTGGACCATGGCATCGGTGACGTGATGCACCTTGGTTGATGCAGGCGGGATCGGGCAGCCCGGATTGACCAGTTGATCCAGACGTTCACCCGCCACGATCCGCCCATTCACCACGCGAACTGCCCCAATTTGCACGATCTCGTCTTTGTGGGGCAGCAGTCCGGTGGTTTCGGTGTCAAACACCGCATAGGTCAGATCGCTAAGCGGGGTGTCGGCATCCCAGGAGCCAGTGTTGCGATCCATTAGGTCGAAATCATAGACCAGTGGGCGCGCCGCATCCGGGGGGAGATTGACGTGTTCGGCGTTGATCACCAGCATATAGCCGCCGCCATCCATGGGTTTCATGCGCGCGTCAAAGCTTTGGTCATGGGTGTTTCCCTGGGCGGTGAAATCCACGTCTTTGCCGGTCTTTTGCATTTTGCGTTTGGCAGATGAGAGCGCCGCCGGGTCAAAATAGTCCCTCATCGGGGCGTTCAGCCGGGGGGGCGCGAGTTGCGAGAGAACCTCGGCAGCCTGGCCATCATAGAGAACAATCTGGTCATGGATATTGACCAGGATGGTTGCGACAGGGATTTCGGTGAGCAGAGCGGTCAGGCGGGTTTTTTCAGCATTCAGGCGCTCGGTTTCAGCGGCGACTTTTTGTGCGGTTTGCAGGGTCGTTTCGCTTAGGGCCGAGGCGACCGCGTTGGCAGCCGGGGCGAGGTCACCCAGATAGCGCGCTGCCACGGTGTCGACTTTGGTTGCGACGCCCGCATGGGCGCGGCTGCGCATATCGGCGGCCAGTTTCTCGATCGGTTTGGCGACGTTTTCATCAAAAAGCAGCCAGATCCCAGCCGTTAAGGCGACCGTGCCCAGAATGGACAGGATGCCTGCAAAGATGAAACCGTCTGTCACGCTAGACGCAGCGACGCGTGCATGACCAATCCAAAGCGCGATCAGCACCAGCCCGGTGCTGCCAATGGCGATGAGGCAAAAGAACAGGAATATGCGTAAGCGAAGGCTGAGATGGGCGAACATGGCTCACGCGCCTTTGCAAATGGTTTTCACAATTGGATCTGCCGCGCCGACATCACGCCAAACCGGGTCTGACCCATCGCCAAGGGCAGGGTCTGCCCGGCGGGCATTGGGGCAATCAACCATGATTTCAACAACTTGAACCGGTTTCCAACGGCCAAAGAAATAAAGGTCTGCCAGGAACAGCCCTGCGGTTTCTGTATTCGCTTTCATATTACCGGTATCGGCTGCAACAAACCGATCCACCATTGGAAAGACATGGGTCCAGGGGCGCCAGATGGCTTTGCTGTCCCCGGTTTGGGCGATTTCGATACCCTCGGGCAGATTGGCTGAGGTGCGGGCATACCAGCTGTATTCGCTGGAAATGCCAGCGGCGAGCATGGCAGCGCCTGCGCCGACGGGGATCAACCAGCGTGGCAAACGCCCGCCAGACAGCTTTGCCAAAAGCATCATGACACCAGCACCGGCGAACCCGGCCACAAATACCGCGATCAATTCCAGAAACATATATCCTCCCCTCCTGCGAAACCTGTGTTTCGCTCATTCTCCTCACCGGGTGCGCAACCAAAATCCATCGATGGATTTTGCAAATTCCGTGTACGGAATTTGGTCCAGCCTCACCCGAACATTCCCTTCCCATGTCCTAGCGCCGATTGCAGGGATTTCACCACCACAAAAGCGTCGCGCAAGTGACTGCGTTCGAAATCCGACAGGTCAGCCGGAGCCAGGTAATTGTCCGGGGCCTCGCCCGATTTGACTTGTGCGGCCTGATGTTCCAGCCGCGTTTCGGCGATCAGGTCATAGGCATCCAGCAGATCCTGCCCACCAGCTTGGCTCAGCACGCCCGCCGCCATCGCCGCCTCAAGCCGGGCGCGGGTGTTGGCCTCGGTCAGGCGGCCTTGCAGCGCATAGACGCGGCCCAGATCCACGACGGGAACAACGCCGTTATGTTTCAGGTCCAACTGGTTCTTATGCTCGCCCGACCGGATGGTCGCAAAGCCGCGCAGCAGCCCCAAAGGCGGCGTATGTTTCAGTGAGTTGCTGATCATATGCGCCACAAAGATCGAGTTGCGGCTGGCCATGTCCAGTGTGTCTTCTTGCAATTGTTCAAACAGGCTCATGGTGCCGCCGATCGGGCGCAGATCAAACATGACCGAGGCCAGCATCTGTGCCTCGGGCGAAGGTTTGTCGACCCAATTGGTGAAATAGTCGCGCCAGACATGCAGTGGCTGACACCAACGTGGGTTTGAGGCCATCATGTCGCCGGGGCAGAACACATAGCCGCAGGTGTCGAGCCCCTCGCACACAAACTCTGCCAGCTGGGCAAAATAGGGCATCTGGCTTTCGTCAACTGCGTCATCAATGATGATACAGTTATCCTGATCCGAGACCCCGGTCTGTTCCTGGCGCCCTTGCGATCCGCAGGCCAGCCAGAGATATGGCACTGGAGGCGGGCCGAATTCGGCCTCTGCCAGTGCCAAAAGCCGGCGGGTGGCGGTGTCGGCAATGTCTGTGATCAACCGAGTGACGACCTCATGGCGATTGCCACCGGCGACCAATTGCAACAGCAATTGCGGGATGCGCGCGGTGACCTCGGCCATGCTGCCCGCATCTGGCGCATGGGCGATTTCCGAGACCAGTTCAGCCGAGCTGACCGCCTGAAACCGCGTCAAATCGGTCTGGGTCACGATACCCACCAGTTTGCCAGCGTCAGTGACAGGCACATGGCCGATCTTGCGCTCCATCATCATGTGCAAGACGTCTGACCCGATATCTGAAGGGGACAGTGTGACCGGATTGGGCGTCATGATTTCGGAAATTGGTGTGTCAAAGGGCAAAGCGCCGCCAACAACCTTGCCAGACAGGTCACGGATCGTTGCGATGCCCAACAATGCCGGACCATCGGTGATACAAACGGATGAGATATGGCGTGAATGCATGATCTGCGCCGCCTCGCGCACCGTGGTTCCAGCGGGGCAGGTCAAAGGGGCAGGGGCCATCAACACTTCGACGCGAGAGGTGGCCAGATCCGCCTTTTGCGGTTTGGCCGTTCGTGAGCGATCAAAGAATTTTCGCGCGGCTTCCTCCTGATCCAAGAGCACATGGAAATCGGCCCGGGGCAGGATCACCAATTGGCAATCGCTTGTCGCTCTGGCTGAGGTTACGGCCGCCCCTTCGCGCAGCAAGCCCCTCTCACCAAAGGAATTCCTGCGGCTGAGCAGCGAGACAGGCACGTCGTTGCCATCGCGGATCTCGACTTGCCCCTCATGGATCAAAAACAACCCCTCAAGCTCGCTCCCGAGCTCATAGATCACTTCTCCCTCGGCATAGGCCCGTGCCTCAAAACAGGGCAAAAGCGCGTTCATGGTCTCCTCTGACAGGGCGTCATAGGGGTGAACGGCACTCAGGAAACGGGCAAGTGACGGGGTATCAAGCGGCATCATCTAGACTCATGTCAAAGGAACAGGTGGTCTGGTCTTAGCAATACAAAGGGCAGCGGACCTTGATGTATGGCAAAGATCAATCCGGTTCTGGGCGCATCGGACCCAGATTGCAAAGAGGCGAGGTACCTTGCGATACCCCGCCTCATTTTGAATGACATTGCCGAATGGGAGCACAGCAATGTCACCCTGTCTTAGTGGCCTTCGACAGCCGCACCAGCACCGCGGGGGACACGGACGCTTTCCACCAGGTCTTCGATCTCGGTTGGGATCGGAGCGGTGAATTTGGAGACGGTGAAGGCAACACAGAAGTTCACCAGAGCACCAATCGCACCAAAGGAGGTGGATTTGATGGTGCCGAGCAGCGGGTCAGCATCGGTGAAGCTGTTGGTGCCCGGAATGAACAACCAGCCCTTGTGCAGGAAGATGTAGATCAGGGTCACTGTCAGACCTGCCAACATACCTGCAACAGCCCCTTTGTTGTTCACCTTGGTAAAGATGCCCATCATCAGTGCCGGGAAGATCGAGGCCGCCGCCAGACCAAAGGCCAGAGCAACCGTTTGTGCCGCAAAGCCCGGAGGGTTGAGACCCAGGATGGTCGCGATCACGATGGCCACGGCCATGGCGATACGGGCCGAGAGCAGCTCGTTCTTCTCAGAGATATTCGGGGTCAGCTGACCCTTCATGAGGTCGTGAGATACAGCGGTCGAGATCGCCAGAAGCAGACCCGCCGCCGTCGACAGGGCAGCCGCAAGACCACCAGCCGCGACCAGACCGATCACCCAACCCGGCAAGTTGGCGATTTCCGGATTGGCCAGAACCAGGATGTCGCGGTTGAACTTGGTCAGCTCGTTCTCGGAACCCCAGCCAGCAGCTTCCATCTTGGCAACAGTATCGGCATCCTTCTCGTTGAAATATGCGATACGGCCGTCACCATTCTTGTCTTCCCAGCCCAGCAGGCCGGTTTTCTGCCATGTTGCCATCCAGTTGTAGTTTTCATCATCTGCGATGGTTTCCACGGAGACAGGCTCACCAGCGGCCCCATTTGGCCACATCATTTCGGTGATGTTCAGACGCGCCATGGCACCAACCGCGGGGGCGGTCAGGTACAGCAGGGCGATGAAGACCAGTGTCCAGCCAGCGGACCAACGGGCGTCAGCAACGCGTGGCACGGTAAAGAAGCGCATGATCACGTGGGGCAGACCCGCGGTACCGATCATCAGCGACAGAGTGAAGAGCACCATGTTGAAAGTGTCGGCGTGATGCGCTGTGTATTCGTTAAAGCCAAGCTCGGCCACGACCGCATCCAGCTTCGCCAGCAAAGGCTCACCCGAGGCAACGTGATCACCAAACAGACCCAGAGCCGGAACCGGGGTGCCGGTCAGCTGCAGCGAGATAAAGATCGCTGGGATGGTGTAAGCCATGATCAACACGCAGTACTGCGCAACCTGGGTGTAGGTCACACCTTTCATGCCGCCCAGAACCGCATAAGCAAACACAACGCCCGCACCAATGATCAGACCCCAGAAGTTGGAAATCTCAAGGAAGCGGCCAAAGGCCACGCCCACGCCGGTCATCTGACCGATAACATAGGTGGTCGACGCAACGATCAGACAGATCACAGCAACAACACGTGCGGTCGAGCTGTAGAAACGGTCGCCGATAAATTCCGACACAGTGAACTTGCCGAACTTACGCAGGTAAGGCGCAAGCAGCAGAGCCAGCAGAACATAGCCACCGGTCCAACCCATCAGGAAGGACGAGTTATCATAGCCGGTAAAGGCAATCAGGCCTGCCATCGAAATGAACGAAGCCGCCGACATCCAGTCAGCAGCTGTGGCCATACCGTTGGTGACAGGGTGAACGCCGCGACCCGCAGCGTAGAATTCCGATGTGGAACCGGCACGGGCCCAGATCGCGATGCCGATGTAGAGCGCAAAGGACGCGCCAACAAACAGCAGGTTGATGGTAAACTGGTCCATGGATTATTCCTCTACCCCGAATTCTTTATCCAGCTTGTTCATCCGCCAGGCGTAGAAAAAGATCAGGCCCAAAAAGACCAGGATCGAGCCCTGCTGAGCAAACCAAAAGCCCAGATCAGTGCCGCCAACCGTAATGCCGCTCAGCAGCGGGCGCAGGATGATGCCAAAGCCAAAGCTGACCACGGCCCAGATAACCAGGCTGATCAGAATGATGCGCACATTCGCCGCCCAATAGCCCTGATCGGACTTTTCGGCGCTTTGCGCGTTTTGAGATGTGTGATCCGTCATGCGGGTCCTCCTCTTCCTCCATTGCGCTTGCCTGTGGCAAGCATTGTTGCGCCCCCGTCCCAAGGGGCGCCAGGTTGCCCTCGCTTAAGCGACAGCGCCCCGAACGATTGCGCCCATCTCGGCGGCGATCTGTTTGATCTCCCCCATGGCAGCGACGCCTTTCAGCGCGCCTTGGGCTTTGTAGTAGTCAATCAGCGGTGCGGTCTGGGCGTGATACGCCTCCAGACGGCTGGCCACGGTTTGTGCATTGTCGTCGGCACGGCGCTTCATCTCGGTGCCACCGCAATTGTCGCAAACCCCGGCCTGTTTTGGCTGTTTGAACGAGTCGTGATAGCCTTCGCCGCAGCTGCCGCAGGTGTAGCGACCGGAAATCCGGGTCACCATGGCCGCGTCATCCACCTCAAGGCTGATGGCCGCGTTGATGCGCTGCCCGCTTTCCTCAAGTAGGCGGTCCAGGGCTTGCGCCTGCACCGTAGTGCGTGGGAAACCGTCCAGGATCACGCCCTTGGCGCAATCTGTATCCATCAAACGATCGCGCAGGATGGCGATGACGATCTCGTCGCTCACCAGGTCTCCGGCCTCCATGACGGCTTTGGCTTGCTTGCCAGCTTCGGTGCCTGCGGCGACGGCTGCGCGCAAAAGGTCACCAGTCGAGAGTTGCACAAAGCCGAACTCTTCTTCCAGTATGCGCGCCTGAGTGCCTTTGCCGGCCCCGGGGGGGCCAAGCAGGATCAAAACCGGAGCGGCAAGGGTGGTTGTGCCATCCATTGCTTAGGCCTCCCGGTTCATACGGTTGTCCACGAGCTCATCCACGACGCTTGGGTCTGCGAGTGTGGAGGTGTCGCCTAGGCTGCCGTAGTCGTTTTCGGCGATTTTGCGCAGGATTCGGCGCATGATTTTGCCGGAGCGGGTTTTGGGCAGGCCGGGGGCCCATTGGATCAGGTCGGGCGAGGCGATGGGGCCGATTTCGGTGCGCACCCAAGTGCGCAGTTCTTTGCGCAGCTCTTCGGTGG
>JAGHRD010000014.1:0-100562 GCA_017744045.1 Tropicibacter sp. R15_0
TACAACACCGTCAGGCCGCACAGCGCATTAGGCTATCGCCCACCCGCGACAGAAAGCATCGTTCCGATGGACCAGAGGCCGACGATGCACTAACAATCAAACTGGACCACCCGATGGGGGCACGCCAACTGAGCAAAATGGTGGGCAGCTAGTTTTCGGGCAGAAGGCGCTGGATCAAATTCATGACCTGCTGAAAGTGGATTTGGACCAGCAGTTCATCAATCAGCTACATCAGACCGTTAAGAGGTTTCGCCCGCAGGTTCTTGCAGTGCCCACACATTCCAACCTTGGCCCAAAACACGTTGACGTGTCCAAGCAGGCTCAATGGGTACAGAATAGCATTATCAAGACGGCAGAAAAGTTGCGAGATGCGCTTGCGAAAGAGTCGCATATGTTTCGTGGAATTATGTCGCCTCAGGCAGATCAGTTGATAGATACATCGACATATATTCCGATGCTCAACAAGTTGATCGATGAAGCTGATATGGCTTTTGTGGATTTGGACCAGCAAGCCGCACTTGGAATTCGCAATTCTGAACAACTACAATTTGAGATCGTTAAAGAATTGTGGGCCGCGTTTTCGACTCACCTTGGCGAGAATTTTCACGCTCGCGGACAGAAGAATGCGGATGAAGCTATTCGGGTTGCTTTCGCAGAGGTTTATGGCAAAGGCGAACGCCTCGCAACTCTTTTAAAAGTAATGAGAAATTCCAGCTAGGCTGAAGCTGGAATAAGCTATCGGCTTTGTAGAACTACCGTTCAGATCTCGCCATCATGTGAAAAGGAGATGGCCATCTCCATCGTAGCAACCGATGGAGGATCTACTATGCAAGACACCGACGACCTGCACCCAGATTTTTGCGAAAATGTGCAGGTATTACCAACGAACAAGCTTCTGCTTTCAAGAGCAGATCTAAAGGAGTTGGGAATCTGGCAGTCGAATTCGACACTAATCAGGCTCGAGCAAGCTGGACGATTTCCCCTGCGCATTCGGCTTTCAGGCGCTTGCGTATGCTGGGACCGCAAGGAGGTTTTGTCTTGGATCGAAGCTCGCAAAGCTGAACGCGCCTCTTGGTGCTATGCAGATGCGAGGTAAGCCACGATGGAAACCACGTACACACGCACCTATTGCCCGAGATGCCTGAGGTACTTGGGCATCAAAAACAGTCCCAAGCACCTCAAGCGATTTGAAGCCAAGGGGATGTTTCCCAAAAGAATTGGCCCTTCCACATGGAACGCCGAAGAGGTCGATAAATGGTATCTCGCCACTACTGGCGTGCACCCGCCATTTCTCATTTGCAGAAGCTGAAAACCGGCACAGGTGGGGCGTCAGGCGCCCCTCCACCCCTCCAAAAAATCGCAATCGGAACCGCCGCGCCAACCGCGTGAACGGTGAAGTTGCGCCTACCGAAAGGACATATCATGACACCGGAAATTGATGACTTCCTGACGCCCTCGCTTTTTCAGGAAGGCTGGCCGGATCGAACTACAGTGAAAGAGCAGGACGAGTTTCTGTTCGGGATCTGGGGACCACAGGTATGGGACAGTGTGACGACCTACGCTTCTCTTTGTTTTCGCAAAAAGGGCTCGTCGCGAATGATACAGGAGTTCGTGCAGGTCGATGATGACATGTGCGTGGCCGACATCCTGCGCTCCTACAGCCGACACGAGTGGGACCAGTATTTCAGCCCCAATACCTACACCCGGAAAAACCGCAAACTCAGCAGCGTCTTCCATGATTGCTGGTTTGGCTGGTGCGACGTGGACGAAGCCGATCCATTTGCATTCAATCCCGAGCCATCAATTGTGTGGCAGACGTCACCGGGTCGTACTCAGGCTCTCTGGTGCTGGGGCTGCCCTCACACGCCTGAGATAGCTTCTGCTTACTCCAAGGCGCTTGCATATCGGTTCGGGGGCGACAAAGGGGGTAGCGCAGCGAACAAGCTCCTGAGGATACCGGGATCGTACAATCACAAGCCGGAATATGGGAAACCGTTCATCCCACTCTTGAAGTTCGATCCCACCTGCATGGATGAACGGCCCAAACTGTTGGGCAGTCAGAGAGGCTCATACACAGTCAGCCTTCGAGGTCAGGATTTGGACCCACATGCATACTCTAAATGGGAGGTGTGGAAAAAGTATCGGCGCAATCTGGACGCCTCGACTAGCTCGCTTATCAGGCACAACACGGTTCGCGCCCACGACCGGTCAAATCGGATTTTTGCTATGGTGGCCGGGCTTCACGAGGACGGCGCATCTCTGAACGAAATCGCCAGCGTGATCTGGGCCAGCCCCTATTTTCGAGACAAGCATGGCGACAACTTGTGCCGTCTTCAGCGTGAAATTCACTCGATTATCGCGAAGGTGGGAGATCCTAAATGACAACCGAGAAAAAGGAGCAATTTGTCGATCTGGACACCATCGACCCCAAGAAAGTCGAGTGGCTGTGGGAACCGTTCATCCCGTTCAGCATGATCACGATCATGGAGGGCGATCCCGGCGTCGGCAAGTCATTCCTTGCGATGCAACTGGCCGTGCAGGTCAGTATCGGTGGGGAGTTGCCCGATGGTCAAAAGGTGGGACGCGGTCGTGTCCTTTACCTCAGTGCTGAGGACGACGCAGCCTATACGATCAGGCCGCGCATCGATGCGATGGGGGGCGATCCGTCACGCATTCGGGTTCAGGGTGACTTCCTGTCGCTGGACGAGAAAGGGCTGCAAGCGCTCATGCGCGAGGTGAAGCGAAAGCCACCGGACCTGCTGATCCTTGACCCGTTGTTTGCCTACATCCCGGCTGGGCAGGATATCTACAAGCCCAACGTGATCCGGCAGCTTTTGTCTTTCCTGAAAGACATCGCTGAAGCTGGAGAGACTGCCGTGGTGATAATCCGGCACCTGACCAAGGCCAAGCACGACAAAGCCATCTACAGGGGTGGTGGATCTATGGATGTGATCGGTGCGGCGAGATCGGCATTTTTGGTCTGTGAGCACCCCAATGACGGTTCCACCAAGCTCGTCGTCCACATCAAACACAACATCGCCAAAAGAGGCCAAACCCAAACCTATGAAATCACTGGCGAAGAAGGGGGGATGGCAACCCTGAATTGGCTGGGGCCGTCGGACATCACGATAGATGATCTGATTTCTTCCGACAGCGCACCCCGTATGTCGGCACTGGATGAAGCGACCCAGTTCTTGCGCGTGTTTCTCAAGAACGGGCCGGAACCGTCAATCAAGGTGGAGAAAGAGGCTGCTGCACGCGACATCGCCCCCAAGACCTTGGAACGCGCAAGACGTGCTCTGGGCGTCAGGTCGAAGAAAAAGGGCAAAGGCTGGTTCCTATCCTTGCCAGACGAAGAATGACCACAGTTAGGATTTGAAGTGCGCCAAGAACGCCATCGATGATTTTGGCGCATTTCAACCCTCAAGTTCGCCATGATGATGCGTGACGCCCTTGGCGATCTTGACGTTCTTGAAATCGGCTAGGGGCTGAAAATCTCGGAAGTATGCATGACCCCTTGTATGCCCAAAGAGCAAGCGCATCAAAAAACGCCTCCCCCCATCCTCCTGTGGTCACCTTTCACCAATGCCTCAACAGACGCGGTCTGATGCGCCCGAGACCGACACGCGGACTATTGATCAGGCTTTTGGATGGGAGGCGGACCCGAATAGATGAGTCTTTTCAATCGGTCTGCATTCGGGTTCATCTGAGTGGGTGTATTCGGGTGCCGCATGGGTGGGTTTACTCATTGGCTGGACTGTCCGGCGCATCAATTTTGAACCCAACCCTTGCGATAGAAATGGCGCAGCACAATGCTGCGATTGAACAACGGGAAGCCGACCCACAGGCCGTTCAAGGTGAAGAAGGATAAGATTGCCCACCACCACATACCTTTGAAGGCATAGTAGAATGGGCCGAACAGCAGGCACCACAGGCGATGCCAATTGCCGAGGACAACTTTCTCCTGCCCGTTGAAGCTCCAAGTTGCGCGAATAACCATTGCGATCTCCTTTCACTGATTGCAGTCGCAACAGCGCAATAAGATCGGGCAGTAGCCGTCGTCAGGGTAATTCCCAGAGAGAACCCCGTCTGCGAGGCGCACAGGGGCCAGCATCAGGCTCGGTGTGGCGTCGGGCTGGATATGTCGTGAATGCCGGTCATGCGTCCTGCTGGCTCAATACAACGCGGCCACGCGCGCCTGTCGCCGTATATGCCGGGGATTTGTTAAAGGTCGGGTGAGTCGCGCCCCAGCGCCTTCCTGAGCGCGCTCAAGGTGGGCTTGAACGGATGGCCTGACATACTCAGGTTCAAGGGCAAAGGCGGGCCGTTTCTGACGAGCGCTTCCTCTAGCTGCCATGGGGCGTCATGATGGACCACAGAAATCCCTGCATGTTCTTCGATCCAAGTTGTCAGCTGTTCTTCGTGATCTTTGGTCATGCGAACTCGACCTCGTGCATCCCTGTAGAATTCGAAGTCCAGTTGATCCTTCAGCAAAGCAGCGAGGGACAAACGCAGAGTTGAGGATCGGACTGAGCCATGCAGGTGGTTGCGCCAAAGTCGTCGTTTGACGGGCGTGGCTGAACCCGGTTTGGCCGGTTTGTCCTTTGGCGGCGCAATGCCAATATAGAGCAAGTGCTTGCCTCCAAACTCCAAGCAACCGCCTCTGGGAACCTCAGTAAGCGAGCCATCGATCCACCAGCCGTACAGCCCATGGGTAACCTCGTGTCCTTCGATGTAGGTCAAAATGTCGGCAGGCCGAATGAGCTTGGCCGGTTCCAATACCTCTTTGGCTGCAACTTGGTCGGCTTCCATGCCCACCCCAATCTGCGAGCGCCCTCGCATTGACTGGTGATCGGGGTGTTAGCAATCCGCGCGTACACGGACCCTGTGCCTTTAGCCGGGGCCTGTTGTATAACACAGGCACCCCGACCATAGGGTCAAGGTTTCAGCCGATTGCTCGGCCTAGTACGCGAGGGGTTGCTACGCCCCAACGTGACCGCGTCTGCCACGTCAGTATCAGTGGTAGCAGCAAACCGAGAAAAGCTAAAGACGGTGTGGGGTTATCCCTGACATCGGTGCGCTCCGCGTCTTATCGATCTGCATCAGCAACATTGGAGATCGAAATGGCCGACATCGTCACACTCAAAACCCTTTGCGAAGAACTCAAGGTCGACCCACGCGAAGCCCGTGAACGCTTGCGCGCTGCCGTGGGCGATGCCAAGGCGAACCCGGAATTGGCGAAGGCACGCAAACCCCGCACGCCGTGGCAATGGGTGAAAGGTTCATTGGCAGAAAAGGAAGCGCGATCAATTTTGGGTTGAGATAGACGAATTCAATCTGCGGCCTGGCAAGCTTGTTTCGACCTGCTACCGTTCTGAGAGAAATTAACTTTTTTGGTTTAAATGAACGTCGCAAGTAAGCCCTCTACGCACAAGGCTGCCGGTCAGTACCTTGGATACTCCGAGCAAGAAGCTCGGTTCTGCTACTATCTGCTCACTTCGCCTGATGACGCTGTAGTTGTAATGGAAGGTGAAGATGACGTCGCCGTTCGGTTTTCAAACGGCGAAAAAACTCTTGAGCAGGTAAAGAGCGCTACCAAACACAATGCTCTCTCTGACTGGTCAAACGATCTTTGGAAAACGATTGGCAATTGGATTGCGGATATCGAGACTGGCGCAGTCGAATTACATCGAACGATGTTTCGCCTCTACGTCACACCGGTTCAATCTGGCGAAATCGCCGACGCCATACATACCGCGAGCGACGTTCAGACCGCGACGGAGCTAAAGCAACTGATTATTGCTAAGCGAAATGCACTATCTAGAAAACCGCGGTGCAACAAATCCGTTGAGACGTTGCTTGGCCTTGGTGAAAGTACACTCCCTGAGTTTCTGGCGAGGGTGAGTATCGAAAGCACACATGAGCGACCTGAGCATTCCGTTGAGCGTTTGTGGGGGCCAACATATAGCGACGAAACCACTCAGCGGCTCACTAGCTACGCAATCGGCGTGGCGCGTGACAAAGCCAATGCACAAATCAAATTAGGCCATGAGGGCGCATTAAACGCTGGCTCCTTTAAGAACGAAATTCGGCTCTTCGCGGCTCGCCTAAATCTGCCAAATTTTTTGGCTAGCACCTCTACTCAACCATCAGACGACGCCGTTACCGAGGTTCATGCGCAACGTCCAAAGTTTGTTCGTCAGCTTGAGATTATTAACATTGGGCAGGACCAAGAAACGCGAGCTGTAGCAGACTACCTTCGGGCATCAGCCGACAAGACAATTTGGGCCGAAGAGGGTGATATCGTGCAAGGTGACTTGGACACCTCATTGGTCCGCTCTTTTCAACTGCATAAGAGTGAGGTCGAAGATCTACATGCGGAGCATTCTGAAGAAGTCCAAGGTCGACAAACTCTCAGGTTGTGTTTGAGAACTAGTGCAAAATTAGCCGGCCAAGAGGTGCCGGATCATTTCATTCCGGGCTCCTATCATGAACTAGCGGATGAACCAGAGGGGGAAGTTGGTTGGCATCCCAATCATCAGGCCATTTTGAGTGAGGATAAATGAATGCTGGACGAACCGCAAAACTACTCCGAGCTTGAAGTCACTCAGAACCCAGCGTTGGGAGCATATGTGCTTTGGCAGTTCGGCCTTGGCCACCAAAAAACCAATTCCGATCCAGCACCTTTTCCCTTGTGCTTCTTAGTTTTGCCAATGGTCTATCATGCACAAACGCTGGCTTGCATTTCTTCGACCTTAGAAAGTTCGGGTTTGGGTAAGTTCGTTCAGAAGATGAATGATAATCGTGAGGAGTTGTTGGCACTTCATGGGCGTGCGTTGGCAATGCGTCCATTGAGCTTAAACTCAATCGTGCTTGGCACCTCGCGAAAGCTGCTTTCACCCAGCTACGAAAATGCGAAGATCAGAGCGACGTCGCCCGAACTGATTGCCAAGGCAAAAATACCTGAAAGAATCAAAAAAATTGGGCCAGCCTCCTATAAAGTAGGAGTTTGGTTTTCCCAGCTCGATACGGTGCAGATTGTCAGAGCGCTCAACGTGAGTTTGTAAGATGTATTTTCAAATTTCCAAACTGATCATTTGGCCGAAATCTGGAGAGGCCCCGCGAGAAGTCGACTTTGAGCCTGGAAAAATCAATGTAATCACCGGAGCTTCAAAGACGGGGAAGTCTGCAATCATCCCAATTGTTGACTATTGCCTCGGTTCCGCTGGTTGTTCTATCCCCGTTGGGATTATCCGAAAGACCTCAGCATGGTTTGGGGTGGTGGTGGAAACTGTCCAAGGGCAACTGCTTGTTGCTAGGCGGGAGCCAGGCGAACAAAAGAGCACGGATGACTTTTTTGTGTTGGAAGGCTCATCCATAACGATCCCACAAGTTGTGCCAGGAAAAAAACAGGGACCGAGCTCTGTTAAAGCGAGATCTGGATCGAATGGCCGGACTGCCTGGTCTGGGCTTTGAACCGGGTAGTGACAATCCGTCAAAAACGAGACCCGCATTCCGCGACCTTATGGCATTCACTTTTCAACCCCAAAACGTTGTGGCTAACCCGGATGTCCTTTTCTTCAAGGCTGATACCACAGAGCATCGAGAGAAGCTGAAAACCATATTCCCGTATGTTCTGGGAGCCATCACCTTAGCTATTCTGTTGGCAAGATATGAAATCGAGCAGCTTTCTAGAGAATTGCGACGGAAGGAAGCGCGACTAACAGCAGAAGCTAGGTCAACCGAGGCGTGGCGTACAGAAGTGAACGCGTGGTTCAGGCAAGCTCAAGAGTTTGGGCTGCTGTCACCAGAACAGCAGGTTCCCTCGGATTGGAATCAGACGGTCGATGTACTTAGATCGGTAAGTGAACAACGAGAAACCGCGGCCAGACCAAATTTACGCGGGATGTCACAAGCGTTACAGCGCCTTGAAGCTTTGAGGCGTGAGGAAACAGACACCTCCAAGCGTCTTTTCAAGCATCGCAGCAACCTAAACGAAATGCGCCGATTGGTTGAGAGTAGCGAGAAGTATGGTGATGCCCTTCGCATCCAGCGTGATCGCCTGTCCCTCTCAACTTGGCTCAAAACACTCGGTGACCCGAGCGGCGAAGATGTGCTGGCACAACTTGAAGCAAGTCAACGTTGGCAGATTGAGTCCCTTTGCGATGCATTAGAGAAAGTCGAAATCCAAGCATCTTCGCAACCAATGCTGTCCGACCGAATGGACAAAGAGCTGGTCCGTGAAAGAGCGGCGGCAGAAACCGAGTTTGGTCGATTGAATGAAATTCGCCAAGAGATGCGAGAGCTAGAAAAACGTTCTGAAGAAGTCGATGCAGAACTAAAGCGAAGCGAAGACATCTCGCGCTTTCTCGGCATGCTCACACAGGCACTGACTGTGTACGACCGTGCCGACCAAACTGGACCACTGCGTGAGGAAGTCACGTCGCTCAAAGAACGAATAGAGGAACTACGGAGTGGGATTTCTGATGGGCAAATAGCTCGCAGACAACGGAACGCCCTCTCGGAAGTCGATGCCGAGGCGATGAGGTTAGTTAAGTTCCTCGACGCTGAGAACCCCAACAACCCCATTCGTCTATTGATCCGAGAGTTAACCGTTCAAGTCGTTGATGATGGCAAAGAAGCTTATCTTTGGGAGATCGGCAGCGGCGCGAACTGGCTAGCCTACCACGTGGCAATGCTGCTTGCTCTGCACGTTTTCTTTTTAAAGACACCGCATCATCCAGTGCCGTCGTTCCTTGTGTTCGACCAACCTAGCCAAGTGTATTTCCCTCGCGCGCTCGTTGATCGCTCGGATTCTTCTAAGGACTTTGACTGGAAGGACGAGGACATTCGAGCTGTTCGAAAGATATTCAACGCTTTCTCAAGCGTCATGGACGGTGCCGGAAGCAGGATGCAAATAATTGTTCTTGATCACGCTGGTGAAGATGTCTGGGGTGACTTTGAGCATGTTTACAAAGTTGCCGAATGGAGAGATGGCGAAAAACTGATCCCGGAAAGCTGGCTCGGGTAACTCCACAGCTCTATCCGATCTTGCCAATATTGATGGCACCCAAACGGCACCCAGTATGAAACCATCAGTACGGGCAAGCTGTCGATCGCAGTCTAATTCATTGTTTTCATTTGAATAAATGGTGCCCGGGGGCGGAATCGAACCACCGACACGAGGATTTTCAATCCACTGCTCTACCCCTGAGCTACCCGGGCACGGGTGAAGTTCTATCCTTCGGGTGAGGGGCGGTCTAAACGAGCTGTCATGGAGTGTCCAGAGGCTTTTTGAAGAAAATCCCGCCTTCGCCAAACAATTTTTGATTTTCCTTTCAAGTGCAGAGCTTGGCAGCTAAACCGGGACCTATGGGGTTGGAACTAAAGACATTGCAGGCGTTCCTTGATCATTCCTTTGATCAGGTCATTGACGTGCGCAGTCCGGCGGAATTTGCCGAGGATCATGTGCCGGAGGCGATCAACCTGCCGGTTCTGGATGACGCTGAACGGGCAAAGGTCGGAACCATCTACAAACAGCAAAGCCCCTTCAAGGCGCGCAAACTTGGCGCTGCTTTGGTGTTTCGCAATGCGGCGGCTCATATCGAGGAAGCGCTGTCGGTGCATGAGGGTGGATGGCGGCCCCTAGTATATTGTTGGCGGGGTGGGCAACGCTCTGGTTCCTTCACTTGGATGCTGCGCGAAATCGGTTGGCCGGCGGAGGCGGTTCAGGGCGGTTATCGCTCTTACCGCCGCTTGGTCACGCATTACCTCTATGAGGCGGCGTTGCCCTTTAAGCTTGTCCAGTTGGGGGGGTATACGGGGACTGCCAAAACCGAGGTTTTGTTGCGGGCGCAAAAACTGGGCGCGCAAGTTCTGGATTTGGAGGATCTTGCACAGCATCGCGGCTCACTTTTGGGGGCGAGGGCAGGGGGGCAACCAAGCCAAAAGATGTTTGAGACCAGGTTGGTCCAAGCCCTGGCACACCTGTCGCCGGACAAACCTGTTCTGGTCGAGGCGGAAAGCAGCAAGATTGGTGTTTTGAATTTGCCGCCTGCTTTGTGGGGGGCGATGAAAACTGCGCCCTGGATCGAGCTTTCGGCCGCGGTTCAGGCGCGATCACGCTATCTGTCTCAGGCCTATTCTGACGTTTTGGCTGACAGCGTCGCCTTGAAGGAACGGTTGCAACCGCTGCGTTTCCATCGCGGGCATGACCTTGTTGACCGCTGGGAGGCTCTCATTCAGGCGGGTGAGAAACAGGCGCTGTGTCAGTCTTTGGCGACAGACCATTATGATCCGGCCTATGACAAGTGCATGAGGGCCTTTGCCCCACAAGTCCTGAGCAAGATTGAATTGGCTGAGCTCAACGAGCACGAGATGGACGTCGCGGCTGAAAGGGTTGCTCAGGTGCTTTCGGAAATAGAAATGTGACCGATCTGATCGGTCATTTCTCCAATAATTGCAGCCTCATAGCCCTCCGCACGCAACCGCTCTAAGGTTTCTTCGGCGTTTTCAGGGATAGCCGCCAACAAACCGCCCGCTGTTTGCGGATCAAACATCAAATCGGCGCGTGCGCATTGAGGGGCCTCAGGCAAAATCTCTCTGTTCTGTAGGAAAAGCGTCGATCTGACGCCTTGTTCGGACAGGTTCAGCGCACCGTCCAGTAGCGGGACCTTGTCCAACCAAAGCGTCGCGCCGCAATTCGAATTTTGGCAAATATTCATCACATGCCCCACCAGTCCAAAGCCGGTAACGTCTGTCATGGCGCTGGCATTGCTTAGGAGCTGGCTGGCCTTGGCTTGCGAGACCTGCATCTGCGCCATGGCGTTGCTCACCCAGGCACCTTTCGCCAGGCCCTGCATGTCTGCTGCCATAACTACGCCGCTGCCCACGGGCTTGGTCAAGATCAAGTGATGCCCCGGGTGCGCCCCGGACAGAGTTATGGGTGTTTTGTTGCACAGGCCGGTGATACCGAAACCTATAGTCATTTCCGAGCCAAAGGAGCTGTGCCCGCCAACAATTGCCGCCCCGGCCTCGGCCATGCAGGCGTGGGCCGCTTGCATGATTTCGCGCAAGGTTCTTTCGGCCAAAAGCTCTGACATCCTGGGAAGGATGAGAGTGGCGGTGGCAGCCTGTGGCAAGGCCCCCATGGCCCAAATATCACCCAAAGCGTGATTGGCGGCGATCCGTGTCATGGTCACTGGGTCTTCGACAAAGGCGCGCAGGTGGTCTGTCGTCATAACTTGCTTGACCCCGCCTGTTTGGATCAGTGCCGCGTCATCGCCGGGTAAGGTGGTTACATCCCGGCGCGCTGTGGCAGGCAAGGTTTGTAACGAACGGGCCAAGGCGGATTGCCCGATCTTGGACCCACAACCTCCGCACAAGGGTTTGTTCCCCAAGACCTCAGCCGCGCCAAGCGCTCGGGGAGAGGGCAGTTTCTCGGGTTTTGGAACAGTAAGATCGCGGAACTTGGCCATAAAGGATTGATCGATATGGTTCTTGAGTTTCCAGATCGCAGATCCTTGAAATACCATGCCGAACCGTTCGCCTAGGGCGGATTTGCCCCCTAAAGAAATGAGTTTGAGGTAATCGGTTTGCGGGGAATAGCTGACCAGATCACCGCGGCCAGCCAACTGCCGGCGCAGGTTTTCATATAGCACCGGTGCCTGACGCACGGCGTAGACACCTGCCTTCGGGCGTGGGGAGGCCGTCATATGGGCGCAATCGCCGGTGGCAAAGACCTCGGGTTGAGAGCTTTGCAAGGTGGGGGAGATGGCAATGAAACCCTCATGCAAATCCAAGCCGGTTTGGGTCAGCCAATCCTGAGCTCTGGCTCCGGCGGCACCACAGATGAATTCGGCCGGAATAAACTCCTTGTTTTGCAGGGTGATCCCAGTTCCAGTGATGTCTTGAACGTGGCTGTGCTCATGCAAATGGACGGAGAAATCGCTCAGTCGCGCCAGTAGTTTCGTTTTGGATGCACTGCGTAGACCTTCGAGTACAGATTTTCTTTCAATGAGGTGAATTTTGGCTGCCCGCCCGCGCGATTTGAGAGCATGGGCCAAGGCCATTGTGATCTCTACGCCTGCAACGCCGCCGCCAATAACCGCGACCGAGGCGGGACCGGATTTGGACAGGTAATTTTGCCAAGCTTGCGCAAATGGCCCGAGCGGTTTTGCAGGAACGGCGCAGTCAGTGAAGCCTTTGAGATCGGGCAGGTCACTGGTGATGCCGATGTCAACAGATGCCGTGTCAAAGGCGATGTCCGGCCGCCCCGAAACCTTGATGCATTTGCGTTGGATGTCGATGCCGATTGCCTTGCCCAGAATGAGCCGAGCGCCCGCCAGCCGAGCAAGCCGAACGAGATCAATGTCCAGCTCTTCGCGGCTGTAATGCCCGGCTAAAAACCCTGGCAACATGCCAGAATAGGGCGCGGTCGGGGCCGGATTGATGACGGTCAATCGCGCGCCGGGTAGTGGCTGCATAGCCCATTTACGCAACACCATTGCATGCGTATGTCCGCCCCCAACGAGCACGAGATCTTTGGAATATGGGAGGGTGGGGGACTTCATGAGATGCTCCTTCTCAGGCTGGCATATCATGCAAAGCTCAGCTATCCCATGAGGCAGATGGGCTGCTCTGATCAAACCCTTAGGGGATATGATCAGAAAAGCGTGATATCGTCAGCCGCGGCGGGAGCAGCGGGAACAGGTTTCGGCGGTTCAACCCGTGCTGCGTCGCTGCTGACCAATAACTGTTTGACCTTTCCGGTGGTCGGCCAAAACCTTATCCGGCGAGCTTGTGTTCCCCCGGTGCTTTCAGCCAGGCATGGAATCCCTTCGTCCGCAAGGAACTGCCGCGCAAATTTTGCGTTTGAGTTGCCAATATCCTGAAGCGAACCGATCATTTTCCCGCCACCAAAAACTTTGGCCTGCAAACGGCTTCTGTCTGCCCCTTGCTTCAGAAGTCCGTTGATCAGCAATTCCATGGCGTAGGCACCATAGCGCACATTTTCGCCCTCAGCCCCATCTCGATTTGGCAACAGGAAATGGTTCATACCCCCGATACCTCTTTGCGGATCTGACAGGCAAACGGCGATACAAGAGCCCAAAACGGTAGTTAAGACGGCTTCTGGGTCTTCAGAAATCGTGTAGTCGCCTTGAATGACGTTCACCAGTTTCTCTCGTTGAAAAGTCATGAAAGCACCTTTCTGGGCTGTAAGCCACTGCTTTGAGGGCCTTTAAGCAATGCGGGTCCGATTTTATCGATGGGAAGCACTGCCGTTGCAGCTCCGTTTTCAATGGCGGCTCTGGGCATACCAAAGACAACTGAACTAGCTTCATCTTGTGCAAAAGTCCGGGCACCTGCCTTGCGCAATTGCAACAACCCGTCGGCACCGTCCTTACCCATACCCGTCAGTAATGCGGCAGAAATCCTTTCTGCCCATCGAAGACCGGATTTGAATAGCATGTCGACCGAAGGAAGATGGCCGGACACCGGATCGCCGGTCATTGAAAATGATCGGGCGGGGGCGTCGTTTTGCAAGACCAAATGGGCCTTATTTCCCGCGCCGATGGTTATCTGACCTCTTTCCAAAACGGCTTCGCCATTACTGAGGGCAATGCGCGGTTTGCATTGCCGATCCAGTAACCCTGCAAGGCTTTCTCCGAAACCAGCTCCGGTGTGTTGGACTATCAAAGTTGGTGGACAATCAATTGGGAAGCTCCCCAAAACGGTCAGCAACGCATCGACACCGCCAGTACTCGCTCCGATCAAGATTATCGGGGTGTTTTTGGTAGTTTCCCGGGCAGGTAGCGCAGTTGAAGCGACTTGTTTCAGTGCAGGCCTAGGGGCGCTGGATGTTGCGGGATCTGCTACAGGTTTGCGGTTCTTAAGGCTGCGTTCTCGTGAGATCGGCGACAAGCTGTGGCGTCCGTGGCGTGTCAGGCTTCTGAGTTGTCCTTCAATCACTGCCGCGCTTGAATTTCCTGGAATCGAAAACAAATCGGATCCGGGATTGATAGATGACTTGGAGCGATGCGATGCGCCAAGGCTGGTTAATACCAGCCATCTCACGTCAAGCGTCGCAAATAGCGCCCGCATTACTTCAAATTCCGGCAGGCTAGCCAGAGGTTCCGATATCAAGACGACGTTCGGTACTTTTTCCTCGACATGCGTGTAAGTGTTCATAAGATCACCCGTTTTCGCAATGACGACAAAATCCTTTAGCCCATTCACCAAAGTCGCAATTTGATTTCGCTGTGCCAGGCTTGTTGTTGCGACAATAACCGTATTTGTAGACACGCAACGTCCTTTTTTGATTGGTGAGATCCGGGCACAGCTAAGATGCCTTGGGGTGATTTACCATTGGTAAAGGCGCGTCAGAGAAACAGCTCGGCATGACCGGAAGGGCCCGCATCTGCAGCCATCCCCTTTAACCTTGCAGCCATCTCTCTGAGAGGCACAACTTTGACGGCTTCAGAAATCGGAACTTCTCCACCTTTGTCGGCCAGTTCAGTCAGCCGCTCCAAGTAATCCGCCAAGGCACCAACTGATTGTTGCAGGACATCCAACTCCTGCAGCATGCCAATGGTTTGTGTGCTCGGAACATTTCCGGCCTCCATGAAAACAGCTTCGAGCCCATGTTCAACGCGTTCCAAGCGTTCTCGCAGACCGTTCAATTCGGTCGCGACTCTGACGGTCGCGATCCGAATAGGGAGAGAGTCATCCGCCGCAGATGTCATAGGCGTCCCACCACGCTTTCAATGCATTGCTTCATTGACGCCGCAGTGAACGGTTTCTTGATCATATTGTTCAGGCCAAGCCTTTTGGCCTCATTAACAATTTCGGGCGTGGGACGACCGGTCACAAGAATAAAACCGATCTTTTGCGTGGGTGGACTGCTTCGGACAGCCTTCAAAAGGCCGAGCCCGTCCAAACCCGGCATGTTATAGTCGGACAAAACCAGGTGAACTGGGTTTGACGACAATCTGTCTAATGCTTTTTTTCCGTCATTTTCGGTGATGTAATTTTTGACACCGATGTCGTCCAATGCTTGCGTAATCAAGCCTCGGCTGGTGGCCATATCATCCACAACCATTACTCTCAGAGATTCTTTCAAGCCCATTTTGCCCTCCTATTCCTGCGTGCCTGCCGCAGGGATGCCGCCCTTGCGGTAACTTGTGATACCAATACCTTCCAACTGGTCCATTGCTGGGCCCGTTATTCGTTCCGAGTGACCAATGAACAATAAACCACCTGGAACCAAGAGATCGCAAAATCTCTTCCACAGTTTCTGTTGCGTCGGTTGATCGAAGTAAATCGCCACGTTTCGGCAAAAGATCACGTCAAATTTTCCGCTAAACGGCCAGTCGGAGATTAAATTTAATTCATTAAACGTAATTAGACGTTTTAGGTCGTCCGATACGTCAAAGGTCTGTCCTGCTGAATCCGTCTTGGTCCATTTGTTTTGGAAAGATTGTGGAATTCCTTTCAGTTCTTCGACGTTGTAAGTTCCTTTCCGCGCTTTTTCGACAATCTTGGGGTCAATATCAGTGGCCAAAATTTTCAGATCCAGATTATGCGCGTTCGGGAGCTTGTCGAGAACTGTCATGGCCAGAGAGTAAGGTTCCGGCCCAGCAGAGCACCCCGCAGACCAAATTCGGCCACGGTCTCCCTTTTGGACCCTGGCGATAATGGCCGGTAGGTACTCATCTCGTAACGTGTCAAAGTGGTGGTTTTCCCGAAAGAAACTTGTAACATTGGTGGTTAGAGCTGAGATCAGTTCAAACTTTTCAGCGTCTTCACCTGGTTTTCCGAGCAGAGACAAATAATCAGGAAAGCAGGAAACACCGCGTGCTTTCAATCGCTTGGATAAGCGAGAATAGACGAGTGGCTTCTTGCTTTCAGCAAGATCCAGTCCAAACTGGGATTTCGCCAATGTCGCAAGCGACCTGAAATCCTCATTGCTGAACGGGATGTCTTGAACTTTGACTGCTGCGGGTGCTGAGTTCATTGGGCGACCCCGGCGGAGTGTTCCAGAACAGCGTCCAGGTTGACGACGCGCACCATTGTTTCATCTACGGAAATCATTCCGCGAATGCTGTGCCGAGTTGCTTCGGACTTAATATCAGGCGTTTCCTGAATGGCGCTCTTTTCGACTGAGAGAATTTCCGAGACGGATTCAACCAATAAACCGATCGTCGTTCCTTCGACAGCGGCGACGATAACGACATTTCGTTCATTTGCCGGGGTTTTCCCAAGGCCGAATCGTGCGGACAGGTCGAAGATTGGAATGACCGCTCCGCGCAAATTCATAACCCCCAGCACATCTGTTGGTGTATGAGGGAGTGCTGTTACCGGGGTCCAGCGCCTGATTTCACGAATTTGGGTGATTTCAAGGCAGTAGTTTTGCCCGCCCGCTGAAAAGGTAATGAACTCGAACTGTGTATCAGCCAGTGCTTCTGCTGTTTCAGGCATGACGTAGCTCCATGTTTGTATTTTGCCCAAATGGATCAAGCGGGTTGGAATGGGCAAGCTTGATCAATTCTTCTGGATCAAGGATCAAAGCAATCTTGCCATCCCCAAGGATGGTGGCTGCTGAGACGCCCGGGATGGCTGTGTAGTTGCTTTCGAGACTCTTGATGACGACTTGCCTCTGGTCGTGAATGGCTGAGACGCGCAATGCGGTCAGGTCCTGAGATTCCGTTGCCACCAGCAACAGAATTCCGTTCCTTTCTTTCCGCTCTTCTTCGGTCAGCCCCAGGCTATCTGCGACATCGACGATCGGAACATAGGCTCCGCGCACGCTGACGACTTGGCTATCGGTCCCAACCACGTGGATATCTTTGGCGTTTGGTCGAATGGTTTCCAGGATGGAAGAGATAGGGATGACCATGGTTTGGTTGCCCACGGAAATCACGAACCCATCCATCACCGCCAGAGTCAAAGGAAGCACGATGGTAAAGGTTGTGCCCTTTCCTGGTGTTGACGTGATTGATACGCGGCCGCCCAAGGCCTGGACCGCATTCTTAACAACGTCCATTCCGACACCGCGGCCGGACAAGTTGGAAACTTGGCCAGCGGTTGAAAAGCCTGGTAGGAACAACAAGTTGTCGATTTCGGGTTCCGACAGTTCCACTTCAGGGCTGACTAGGTTTTTCTCGATGGCTTTGGCCAGGATCCGGTCCCGGTTCAACCCGGCACCATCATCCGAAATTTCGATGAAAACACTCCCCGAGCGATGTGCGGCGGATAGGCGGATGGTTCCCACTGCATCTTTGCCTGCGGCTTCGCGGATTTCTGCGGTTTCCAACCCATGGTCAACCGCGTTGCGGATCATATGAGTCAGTGGATCTGCCAAACGCTCAATAACAGTTTTGTCCACTTCTGTGGAATCACCGACGGTTACCAGTTTCGCCTTTTTGTGGGTAGCGTCCGAAGCTTCCCTGACAATACGCGACATGCGCTGGAACAGTGGTTTCACCGGTTGCGCGCGAATCGCCATGACACCTTCCTGGATGTCGCGCGCCAGCAGTTTGTAGGCTTCCAACTCATTCGTCAGATGTGCGACCGTCGGCAGGTCCAACTCTTCGATGCGCTGAGAGATCATCGCTTGGTTGATGATCAACTCGCCAACCGTGTTAATCAACCTGTCGACCCGATCTAGGTCCACCCGAAGCGTCGGTTTAGGCCCACGTGCTTCCTTAGGGGCTGCGGCGGCCACATTGGGCGCTGCTGCCGGGGCAGGGGTTTCTTCCTTTGGGCTTGGCGCTGGCGCTGCTGGCGCAGGCGCAGCTGAGGCGGCATCCGCCGATGGCGGAGAAGGAATCTCTTCAGCTGTGGGTTGTTCTATAGGGGCAGCAGGCTCAGGTTCTGGTTCTTCTGCGACTTCCTCGGCCTTTGGAGCGGGTGAGGTTTCTGGACTCAGCGAAATTGACAGGTCGCAGAGACCATCAACGAATTCGAATACCTCCTGAATGGTGGTTTCGCTCTCCGTAGTCTTTAGAGACATGGTCCAGGCAATTACTGCATCATTGGGATCGAAGGAGTCAAAGCTGGGCAGTTTGCTCAGATCAGCTTCGACCTTAAGCTCGCCTAGTTCTGCAAGCGCATCGAACAGCAAAAGGGGCTCATGCCCGTTCTCGTACAATGTGCGCTCAGGCTTAAACTGAATGTCGAAGCAGTATTCTGTTTCTGTGTCAGCAGCTTCGTCCTCATCCGAGATATCAATATCCGGAATCTCAATGGCTGCCGGGCCGTCAAAATCCAAAGTCACCGCGTCAAAGCTGAACTCTTCTGCAGCGGCGTCTGACCCCAGATAGCTTTCAAGTTCCTTGACGATTGCGGTTTCCGCACTTGGATCCAGGTCCGTTCCGTCGCGGGCAGAGGCCACTAGGTCGGAAAGCTGGTCACCGGACCGGTGAAACAGCGCCATCAGCTTTTCGTCAACGGCCAGTTCGCGGTCGCGTACCTTGTCCATAACCGTTTCAAACGTATGGGCAAAATTGACAAGACGATCTAGGGCGAAGGCTCCTGCGCCGCCCTTGATGGAATGTACCGAACGGAAGACCGCATTGATGACTTCCATGTCATCACTGGCCTCTTCCATTTGCGAAAGCCCCTCGACCAATGCCTCGAGCAGTTCTTCGCATTCTTCAAAGAAAGTATCGCGGATCGAGTTCATGGACATTAGCTTACGTGTCCTGTCAGCCGCCGTAGAACAGATACCAGCGAGGTGTCGTCAAACGGTTTTACAATCCAGCCAGTTGCCCCGGCCGTACGCGCCCGAGCCTTGAGGTCGTCCGAGCTTTCGGTTGTTAACACAAGAATGGGGACATTGGTCCGGTTGGGACCGCTGCGCAGATTGTCGATGACACCAAAGCCGTCCATTTTCGGCATATTGATGTCCGTAATGACCACGTCAGGGTCAACGTCAGGGAAGACTTCGACGCCTTCTTGACCGTCGCAAGCGGAATGAAATTCAAATCCGGCGCTTTCCAGTGAGACCCGCAGCAAGTTTCGGATGGTGCGCGAGTCGTCAATCGCCAACACTTTTGTGGTCATTGCGGTTTCTCCTTGTCGAAATATTCGGCGTCCAGGCCCAGCCGTTCGAGCCCTTCTCGAAATGAGGGTGACATGTCAGTGACGGTGAAATCCGAGCCGTCCGCCATCCATTGTTGTTCGGCGACCAGCAAAAGCTGCAAACGGTGTGAATCCAGGCGTCGCACCTCGCGGGCGGACACGGTCACCGGATGGTTTCGCGCGCTCAATAGAAACGGCACTAACGGGTCTTCACCTGACCTGGCACGGGCGGATCCCAAGGCATGGAAATGGATATCTGGCATCGTGATACTGCTTCCCTTTCGGCACCAATTGCGCCGATCTCACGGCACGTCTGATGCCTCTCAGGAATACGCGCGCTGTCTTAACAAAGCGTTCTGCTTTCTCGGGATCTGTTCAATTCGAACGATCTCCTGCTGAGGGACGAAAAAACCAGTAAAAACAACAAAGGCCGGTCAGATTTGACCGGCCTTACACCCTGGATTAACTCTAGAAAGGTGATTTTTATTAGGCGGCTTCCGTCTTTTTGCCAAAGCGTCCGTAAAAACTTTGGCCTTTTTGCGCCATGTCGCGCAGCAGGTCCGGGCAAGCGAAACGCTCCCCATAGGCTGCAGAGAGTTGATCACAGCGCTCAGCCGCATATTCAGAGCCGATCATGTCCAGCCAGCTCAGCGGGCCACCGGACCAAGGCGCAAAGCCCCAACCCAAGATCGCGCCCACATCACCTTCGCGAATATCCATCAGAACGTTCTCTTCCAAAGCGCGAACCGCTTCGAGAACCTGGGCGAAGAGCAGGCGGTGCTGAACTTCGATCAGGTCCGGCTGTGTCTCCGCAGGGGCGTATTTGTCTGCCAACTCGGCCCAGAGGCCTTGACGTTTGCCTTTCTCATCATAGGCATAGAACCCCGCATTGGCCTTGCGACCCAACCGGCCTTCATCCGCCATCCAGAACAGGATCTCGTCGCAGGCATCGTCATAGGCATCGCCCATCGCCGCCTTGGTGGCTTTGGCAATCTTGACGCCCAGATCGATCGAAGTCTCGTCGGTCAGCTGCAACGGACCCAGCGGCATGCCAACCATCTTGGCAGCGTTTTCAATCAACGCCGGCTCGACGCCTTCGGTGACCATGCGGATCCCTTCGTTGATATAAGGAATGATGCAGCGGTTCGCGTAGAAGAAGCGCGCGTCATTTACAACGATGGGTGTTTTGCGGATCTGATGCACATAATCGAGCGATTTGGCCACCGCGCGATCACCGGTTTCCTTGCCTTTGATGATCTCAACCAGTGCCATTTTCTCAACCGGCGAGAAGAAATGGATGCCGATGAACTGCTCCGGGCGCTCAGAAGCCTTGGCCAGGTCCGAGATCGGTAGGGTCGACGTGTTGGTGGCAAAAATGCAATCCTCACCGACAATCGCCTCAACTTTCTTGGTCATCTCGGCCTTGACGCCCACATCCTCAAACACCGCTTCGATGATCAGATCGCAACCCTTGAGGGCGTCTAGATCCGTAGTGGCTGTGATGCGCGACAGCAGCGCTTCTTTTTTTTCTTCGGTGATCTTTTTACGCTTAATGCCCTTATCGGCATAGCTCGCGGTATAGGCCTTGCCGCGATCTGCAGCCTCCTGGTTCTGGTCGATCAGCACGACCTCGATCCCGGCCTGGGCCGAGACCAGCGCGATACCGGCCCCCATCATGCCCGCGCCAAGAACCCCCACCTTCTTAACCGATTGATCAGGCACAGCCGCGGGGCGCACGGCACCTTTGTCTAGCGCTTCCTTGTTGATGAACAAAGAGCGGATCATGTTGCCCGAGCTGGGGTTCATCAAGACATTGGTGAACCAGCGCGCTTCGATCTTGAGAGCGGTATCAAAGGGCACCAGCGCGCCTTCGTAAACCGCTGACAGCATCGCCTTGGCGGCTGGGTAAACGCCCTTGGTCTTGCCATTGACCATGGCCGAAGCCCCAACAAAGGTCATAAAGCCTGCCGGGTGGTAGGGGGCACCGCCGGGCATTTTGTAGCCCTTGGCATCCCAAGGCTTCAGGATATCGGCGTCCTTGGCGTTCAACACCCAGTCCTTGGCAGCGGCGAGAGGCTCCTCGACAACTTCGTCAATCAGACCAGCGGCCTTGGCTTTCTTGGGATCAGACAGCTTGCCCTCGAGCAGGTAAGGAGAGGCCGCCATCGCGCCCATCTTGCGCGCCAGACGTGTGGTACCGCCAGCTCCGGGGAAAATACCGACCATGACCTCTGGCAGGCCGATTTTGGCCTTGGGATTGTCCGCGCAGAAAATGCGATGCGTGGACAGAGGCAATTCCAAACCAATGCCAAGCGCGGTGCCGGGCAGGGCAGCCGCAATCGGCTTGCCGCCTTTGTTGGTCTTGGGGTCCATGCCCGCGCGTTCGATCTTGCGCAGCACGCCATGCATGGCCATCACGCCGTCAAAGACGCCTTGGGCCGGGTTGTCGCCCGCCATTTCTTTCATCTTGGCGATGATGTTCAGATCCATCCCAGCGGCAAAGCTATCTTTGCCCGAGGTGATTACGATGCCTTTGACGGCCTCATCGGCCAGAGCATCATCAACCTGGTCACTCAGCGCCTGCAAGGCTTCGGTGCTGAGAACGTTCATGGACTTGCCTTTGACGTCCCAAGTGATGACTGCGACGCCGTCCGCGCCTTTTTCCATTGTGAAATCGGTCACTTTTCTTTTTCTCCCGATAGGTATGGGTGTTTGCCGGTCCATTGATGGTGTCCCAGCGCGTTCAAGATGGATGACATGCGCCAAACGCCATCATCCGGGTGTAAGAGGGCCGAAGCCGTATAAGGGTCGCGGATGCGTAACCCGTGATAGAGAAATTCGTTGTGATAGGTGGCGATCACGGTGCCATCCGGGCAGGTTTCGAAATTCACCGGCTTGCGAACGATCAGATCGTAATGAATGGCTTCCTTGGCCTTGAGATAAAGGGCAAAATTCTCTTTGACCTCATCGTCGGTTGTCAGGGTGACCGGACCGCTTTGGGTGATCAAGGAAAACGGCAGACGGATACGCGCACGCCAACGGGAGACATCACCGATCAAAAACGGAACGGTGATATCTTCCAGAAAGGCTTCGAATTGCGCGTCGTCAAAGATCATGGCTATTCCACGTCGCTGCCATCTTTGCGGGTGAACTGCATCTTCCCTCCGGCGACTTCGACCTTCATATCGATGTCGCTGTACCAGCCGGTTTCGGTTTCAGTGCGCGTTCCGACAACCAGGAAAACCCCATCCCGGTCCGATCGATTGACAATATGGTGACCGTTGCCGTCATTGGCTGGAAAGGCACAGCAATCGCCCGGAACAAGAGGCGTTTCGCCAGTGTCGTCGATCAAGGTCAGCGCCCCTTCGGTCACAATCAGAAACTCATCCTGTTTTTCGTGCCAATGCCTGAGCGAAGACAGCGCTCCGGGGGCCAGCCTGACCAAGTTCGCGCCAAACTGGGTCAACCCACCGGCATCACCAACCCCCTGGCGGCTGCGGCCCGCCATCTGATCGGCGTACTTGGTGGGATAACTTGACCCGGTTCTGACCGGAACTTGGGAAAGATCTATCTTAGGCATTGTTGAGATATCTCCTGATGAAACGGGTTGAGCGTGGGCTTGGAATAATGCGAGCGAATGGTCATGAGAGCGGCCTGTTCTTGTGCCAATCGCGATGCCCGATCACATTGTCCATCCGCGACAATTGCCAAAAACCTTTGCGCAGACGCTCAATCGTGATCGTAGATTCATAGGGTTCAACCACAAGGTTGGCTTGGCTCAGGACAAAGGTCCGGCAACGCCCAACCATACGGTTTTCCCCTTCAAGCGTGACATCCAACGGTTCGCGAATGATCTGGGTGACGTTATGCGCCTTGAAGGACACCATGTAATAGTCAAACTCGCGACGCAGCGCGTCTTCGGTTTCGAAAACAGTGGTCCCCTGTCCGGATGTGACCGTCAGAGGCAGAGCACAGGCCCGCAACCAGGCGTCAAAATCATTGCACAGCGCCGCCTGAGATAGCCAATTCAGGAACAACTGAAAACAGGACAGGTTAAAGCTGTGTTCGTCTTGAGAGGCTGTTTCGGCATGTGCACCGCTCTGATCGAAATCCGGCAAAACATCCCACTGCGCGCGCAAAATGGCCATGTCGGTCTCACTGACACGCCAAGCCCCGTCGCGAAATTCCAGTTTCATGCGGGCTAGAAAGGGCAGAATGGCCGGCTCGTTACCGTGATAGGCGCGGACCGAATTAAACCCTTCGATTTCCGTTTCACTCAGGAAAATGGCGCTTTTGCACAGCCGATCAATCCTGGTGATGCCTTTGTCTTGGATCGCATGCAGATATTGTGCCGCCCCCGTCTTTAGCGCGTCCTGGGACTCAATCCGGATATGGCTGTCAACGGTTCGCAAAACATGCGGGACACTCATCCCCGCCACAAAGCGCGTCACATCACCCTCGATGATCGCCTTGGACAGCGGATCAAGGTGGCGTTGATAAAGCTCTATGGCGGAGACATGAGTCATGGGTGCCCTCAGACGCGCTCGATGATGGTGGCAGCGCCCATCCCGGCGGCGACGCAGAGCGTGGCCAGACCAACTTCTTTGTCCGAGCGTTCCAGCTCGTCAAGAAGCGTGCCAATGATCATTGCACCGGTCGCCCCCAGCGGGTGACCCAATGCAATGGCACCGCCATTGACGTTGACCTTGGCGTCATCCACCTCAAAGGCCTGCAAGAAGCGCAAAACAACCGCTGCAAAGGCTTCGTTCACCTCGAACAGGTCAATGTCATTGATAGACATGCCGCTATCGGCCAAGATCTTTTTGGTGACGGGAACCGGGCCGGTCAGGTTGATGGTGGGTTCAGAGCCGATCTTGGCGGTAGCGCGAATACGCGCACGCGGCGTCAACCCGTGTTTCTCACCATATTCCTTGCTGCCGATCAGCAAGGCGGTTGCGCCATCCACGATGCCCGAGCTGTTGCCCGCATGGTGTACGTGATTGATCTTTTCCAGATGCGGGTACTTCATCAAGGCAACCGCGTCAAAGCCCGGCATGACCTCACCCATGTCTTTAAACGATGCTTTGAGCTTGTTCAGATCCTCGGCTGTGGTACCAGGGCGCATATATTCGTCACGATCCAGAATGATCAGATCGTTTTGATCCCGTACCGGCACAATGGATTTGGCAAAGCGGTTCTCTTCCCAGGCTTTGGCAGCACGATCCTGCGACTGTGCGGCAAAAGCGTCGCAATCTTCGCGGCTGAACCCATATTCGGTTGCGATCAGATCGGCAGAGACACCTTGGGGCATGAAATTCTCACCCATGGCAAGGCGCGGATCCACGGCCATCGCCGCCCCGTCCGAGCCCATGGCAACACGGCTCATCATCTCGACCCCACCGGCGATATAGGCTTCGCCTGCACCGGCTTTGACCTGATTGGCCACCAGATTCACCGCTTCCATGCCAGAGGCACAGAATCGGTTGATCGCCAGCCCGGGCACGGATTGGTCAAAATCGGACAACAGAACCGAGGCGCGCGCCAGACAGCCGCCGTTTTCCATGACTTGGGTCACGTTGCCCCAGATCACATCTTCGATCCCGGTTGCGGGCAGGTCATTGCGTTCCTTGATTGCGTTCAGCATCTGCGCGGACAGTGCCACCGAGGTCACCTCGTGCAGGCTGCCATCCTTGCGCCCCTTGCCCCGAGGGCTGCGGGCCGCGTCATAGATATAAGCTTCGGTCATTCTTGCCTTCCTTGCTCAAACCCGATCCGCTGGGGAACCGGGCATCAAATCATAGGGATGTTTCCAACCGTCCAAACCCTCGATATTCGATAGCCAACGGTCAATTTCAGGCCAGTCCTTGCGGTCGAAACCGAAAGGTTCTGGATAAAACAGGTAGCCGCAGCAACTGATATCAGCGTTGGTGATACCCGTGCCGACGATCCATTCGCGGCCAGCCAGATGCGCGTTCAACACTTTGTAGGCCGCGGCGAGCCGCCCTTGCGAAAAAGCGATGACTTCGGCCGGACGCTTTTCCTCGGGCAGGAAATTCATCAAAAACCGGGTCATACCGGCCTGGGACGACAATTTGTGATTGTCCCAAAGCACCCAGCGCATGACTTCGCGGGCGTCTTCCGGGGTTTTCCCGTTAAACTTGCCGCTTTTTTCTGAGACATACATCTGGATCACACCAGATTGGGACAGGCGGGTATCGCCATCGACAAGAACCGGGGCTTCACCCATTTCATTCACGGTCTCACGATAGGCTTGGCTGCGTGTTTCACCGTTGAAAAAGTCAACCTTGACCGGTTCCCAATCCAACCCGGAGAGTTCCAGCGCCAGTGCAGCTTTGTACGCATTGCCGCTTTCGCCAAAGCAATAGAGTTTCATTGTCATCGCGCGTGTCCTCCGGTTGCGCTCTTGTCTTGGGGAGGAGCGGGGATTTTGCATCCCCGCACCCCTGCAGAGTATTTGGACCAAGAAGAAACAAAGGCCTTTCTTGGTAAACGAGTGTTAACCCTCCAATGTCATCCTAGCTCTGCGGTACAGGCTGGAGAGCCGATGACCGCCCAAGGAGAAGCCCCGGTGTTTGAAGAAAGCGCCGGGCAGGCCAGGAAGGTTGATTGCTGCCGCGACATCAAGGCCCGATAGGCAACCTTCCTGTTTCTTCTTGGCAAAAATACTCAAATCCAACCTCTCCTCAAAGTGCTGAGCTACAGGGCCCGGGCGATCAGTTCCTTCATGATCTCATTGGTGCCGCCATAAATGCGCTGCACCCGGGCGTCCGCCCACATTTCCCCCACAGCGTATTCTTGCATGTAACCATAGCCACCATGCAATTGCAGGCAGTCATCCAACACCTCTCCTTGAGCATCCGTGAGCCAATATTTGGCCATGGCTGCCTTCTCGACAGTCAGTTTGCCCGCAATAAGCTCAGCAAGGCACTCATCAAGAAAGGCGCGGCAGACTTTGGTTTTGGTCAGGCATTCGGCCAGTTTGAACCGCGTGTTTTGAAACTGCGTCAGCGGGCCGCCAAAGGCTTCGCGCTCTTTACAATAGGTGATGGTGCGTTCAACCGCGCCCTCCATGGCGCCCATGGACATGCAGGCAATCACCATGCGTTCCTGGGGCAATTGCTGCATCAGCTGGTAAAAGCCCTGGTTCTCTTCACCGCCCAAAAGATTCTCTGGCGCGATTTCGACATTGTCAAAGAACAGCTCAGAGGTATCTGCGGCATGGCAGCCGATCTTTTCCAGATTGCGGCCGCGTTGAAATCCCTCGGCTTCGTCGGTTTCAACCACCATCAGCGACACACCTTTGGAACCCTGAGAGGGGTCGGTTTTAGCGGCAACGATGATCAGATTGGCGTGCTGGCCATTGGTGATAAAGGTCTTTTGCCCCGACAGGCGATAGGCATTGCCATCTTTGACCGCCTTGGTCTTGATCGCTTGCACGTCTGAGCCGGTCGAGGGTTCGGTCATGGCCAGCGCACCGACCATTTCACCTGAGACCAGTTTCGGCAACCAGCGCCGTTTTTGATCTTCGGTGCCATAGGCCAGCACGTAATGGGCCACGATGCCGGAATGGATACCATGCCCCCAGCTTGCAAGATTGGCGCGGTTGCTTTCCATCAGGATCACCGCTTCGTGGCCGAAATCGCCACCAGCCCCGCCATATTCCTCGGGGATCGAGGGGCAGAGCAGGCCAAGTTCGCCAGCCTGTTGCCAGATTTCCCGGTCCATCTGGCCTTGCTTGCGCCATTTGTCAAAATGAGGAGCCCATTCGGCGTCGATGAACTTAGCCGTCATCTCTGCCAGCATTTCGTGCTCGTCTGTCATCCAGCCTTGAGGCATGGGGGCTCCTTACTTTTTGCGCTCTTCCAGCTCGGAATTGAACTGGCGCAGTTTGATTGCCAGCACCTCGGTATCGGTGACGCTGTCAAAATTTTCGAAGAGGAAAGAGAGCGCTTCGCCCTCATCGAGGCCTGCTTCATGGGCAAAACGTTTGAGGTTGCGATAACCGTCTTCGGTCATGGCGGCGTTGAAGCGGCGGGTCAGGCGAAAACGTTTGGGCATGTCAGCGGTCCCTTCCGACGAATGCGGGCAGTATGCGCAGGGCGATCCCTCCAATGCCAACAAATAGAAACCCCCTCAGGTCGTCGATGTCCAACAACCTGCCATAGCTTTGTGATGACATGGTCTTGGCAATCGACAGCCCCGCGCCAGCGAAGCCGATGACGATCAAGCCCAAGCCGATTTTGTCGATGATGTTTCTGACGTTCAGCACCCGGTTCCTCCCCCAATCCGGTGTTGTGCGCGGCGGGGTAAGTGCCCCGCCGTCATTGGTATCAGAACTGCTCTGCGTCCAGCGCCATCACAGTGTCAGCACCGGTTTCGATGCGGCGCAGATGGGTGCCGGTCATGGGCAGTTGACGCGCCATGAAGTAACGTGCCGTGGCGAGCTTTGTCTCGTAAAACGCTGCGTCGCCAGTGCCTTCGGCCAGCTTGGCATGGGCGGCTTTGGCCATGCGGCCCCACATCAGGCCAAGGCAAACCAGCCCGAACATATGCATAAAGTCATAGGACCCTGCCAAAGCGTTATTGGGGTTCTTCATACCGTTTTGCATGAAATACATACCCGCGGCTTGCAGATCCTTTGAAGCGGCTTTGAGCGGGCCTACGAAATCGGCCATAGCCTCGTCTTCGCCATTTTCCTTGCAGAAGGTTTTCACCAGTTCAAAGAAGGCCATCACATGTTTGCCGCCATCGGTGGCCAGCTTGCGGCCCACCAGATCCAGCGCCTGAACGCCATTGGCCCCCTCATAGATCATGGTGATCCGGGCATCGCGGGCAAATTGGGACATCCCCCATTCTTCGATATAGCCATGGCCGCCATAGACCTGCTGTGCGGCAACGCAGTAGTCAAAGCCCTTATCGGTCAGGTAGCCCTTGATCACCGGAGTCAGCAGCGAGACGAGGCCATCGGCATCCTTGTCTTCATTGCCATGTGCCTGATCGAGCATCTGGGCACACCAATAGACAAAGGCGCGCGCCCCTTCGATAAAGCTTTTCTGATCCATCAGGTTGCGGCGGATATCAGGGTGAACGATCAGCGGATCAGCCGGGCCATCAGGGTTTTTCACGCCGGTCACGTCGCGCCCTTGTAAGCGGTCCTTGGCGTATTCCACGGCATTCTGATAGGCAACCTCGGCTTGGGCAAAACCCTGCAGGCCCACACCCAGACGCGCTTCGTTCATCATGGTGAACATGGCGCGCATGCCTTTGTGCATATCCCCCAGCAGGAACCCGGTGGCCTCGTCATAGTTCATGACGCAGGTCGAGTTGCCGTGGATGCCCATTTTCTCTTCGATATTGCCGACTGACACACCGTTGCGTTCACCGAGCGAGCCATCATCCTTGACGATGATTTTGGGCACAATAAAGAGCGACACGCCTTTGATGCCTTCGGGACCGCCGGGGATCTTGGCCAGAACCAGATGGATCACGTTTTCAGACAGATCGTGGTCACCGGCAGAGATAAAAATCTTCTGACCCGAGATTTTATACGTGCCATCGTCCTGCGGCTCTGCCTTGGTGCGCATCAGGCCCAGGTCGGTGCCGCAATGCGGTTCAGTCAGGTTCATGGTGCCGGTCCAGTCACAGGTCACCATCTTGGGCAGGTATTTGGCTTTCTGCTCGTCTGATCCGTGGGCGTGGATTGCTGAATAGGCCCCGTGGGTCAGGCCCGCATACATGTTGAAAGCGATATTGGCCGCCGAGAATTGTTCACCCACCGCAGTGGCGACAAGATAGGGCAGGCCCTGGCCTCCATAGTTCGGGTCACAATCAAGAGCCGTCCAACCACCAGCACGCACCTCGTCAAAGGCGGCTTTGAACCCTTCCGGCGTGCGAACAACGCCGTTTTCAAGGGTGCAGCCCTGCTTGTCACCCACTGCATTCAGCGGTGTCATGACTTGCTCAGCAATCTTTGCGGATTCTTCCAGAATGGCGCCGGTCGTGTCGCGATCCAGGTCTTCGTAGCCCGGAATATCGCTGGCAGACACGTTCAGTACGTCATGCAGAACGAATTGCTGATCTTTGGTAGGTGCCGTGTATGAAGGCATCTCTCTCTCCCGTATGTGTGCGGCCCAGCGTTACTCGGCCGCGCTTTTCCTGTTTTTCATCGTGGCGAGCATCTTTTCGCCCCAGACCATTTGTTCTTTCAGCTCCTCGATGGCGACATTCAGGTCGTCACGTTGACGAACCATGTCAGCCAGCCTTTGGCGGGCGACCTCATAAGTCTGTTCCAGCTGCGATTGCTGCTGGTCTCCAACGTCGTACAGATCAAGAAGCTGGCGGATCTCTTCGAGGGAAAAGCCAAAGCGCTTGCCCCGCAGGATCAGTTTCAACCGCGCACGGTCACGTTTGGTGAAAAGGCGTTTCTGGCCTTCGCGGATCGGGAACAGCAGTTCCTTTTGTTCGTAGAAGCGCAAAGTCCGTGGAGTTACCTCAAACGCGTCGCACATCTCCCTAATCGTCATTACTCTGTCTTCGCTCATAAGATCATCCTTCATGGCAGTAGATCGCCGTGAGGTGCGAAATCTCTTCCCTTCTTACAATGGGAAAAACGGTTGACGTAACTCATACGCCGCGTCACTTTTGAGTTGACGTAAGATAAGGCAACGTCAACGGGCTGCATTTGTAAGAATATTCTGAGGCTAGTTGGTTAACGAAAGACTTACAGCCCAGAACAAAAGTTAACGGCCGCAAGCAAAGCTGCGACCGTTCTGACGAATTCGACTGATTTTGAAACGCTACAGGCCCAAATCCGAGGCAACCTCGTTTCGCAATGCGCGCAGCTCATCCATGGCCTCGTCTAGCTGCTTGCGCTGCTCTTCCAACTCACGCATCTGCCCATCAGCCATATCGATCCAGGCTTTCATTTGCGCTTCGTTACCTTCTTTTTCGTAGATCAGCAGCCATTGCCGGATGTCTTCCAACTGAAAGCCAAACTTGCGCCCGCGCAGGATCAGGGTCATGCGTGCAACTTCCTTGGCCCCGTAAAACCGAGACCGCCCTTGCCGTTCGGGCGACAGTAATTCGATATATTCATAATAGCGCAAGGTCCGGGGCGTCACGTCAAAACGCGCGCACATTTCCTTGAAGCTCAGACGAACATCTTCCATGGCATACTCCCTTGCCGCCAAACTAAGCGCGCAGATGGCCGGTGACAACCTTTCCTGACGCAACGCTGCTTTGCGTCATGTTTCCCAGGTTCAAATCACTTGCGAAGCGGTCTTTCCCTGCCCATAACTGAGGTGAGGGAGCACGCTATGACCGCAGATAAGGCTTTGATTGCCAAGCAATTCATCGAAATGATTCCGCATGCCAAAGCATTGTCGATGCAGATCACCAATATTGGTGACGGGCTGGCCGAGATCACCATGCCCTATGACGAGGCGTTGATAGGCGATCCCAAGACCGGCGTGATCCATGGCGGTGCCGTGTCGACTTTGATGGACACCTGTTCAGGTGCCGCCGTCATGAGCCACCCGGACAGCCCGGCAGGGACGGCAACGATCAATCTGCGGATTGATTACATGCGCGCCGCCAAACCCGGCGATGCCATCACCGCTCAGGCGGAATGCTACCACATCACCCGTAACGTCGCCTTTATCAGGGCCAAAGCCTTTGATGCCGATTTTGACAATCCCGTAGCGACCGCCGCCGGGGCCTTTACGGTGGAGGGTAAATAATGGCGCGTAAAAAGCCCGAACCGGTCCAGATCGTCAAACAACGCCGCGATGCCGCCCTTGGCGCACTGGTCGGCGGTGTCCCCTATATCCGCTACCTTGGCATTCAATTTGAACGCCACGGGGATGAGCTGACAGCGGTGCTTCCCTTTGAGGAAAAACTGATCGGCAATCCGCTTTTACCAGCGCTTCATGGGGGGGTGACGGCGGCGTTTCTCGAAACAACGGGCATTATCACCCTTAGTTGGTCCTACCTTTGGGAAGACATCGAATCCGGTAAGCTTGACCCGGATACTCTGACCAAGGGAGACCTGCCGCGCCTGCCCAAAACCATTGATTTCACTGTGGACTATCTCAGATCCGGCCTGCCGCGCGATGCCTATGCCCGGGCGCGCGTCACACGGTCTGGGCGCCGATACGCCTCAGTCCAGGTTGAGGCATGGCAGGATCATCGCGACCGTCCCATGGCCCAGGCCACAGCACATTTCCTGATGCCGCGCCCCTGATCCTGGAATTCACCCAGGTCTTCTTTGGGCCCCAAATATCCCGGGGAGTCACAAGCTTGCTTGTGACGGGGCAGCGCCCCGACCCGGTTCCAAAAGGCGATACGTTCCATGATTGAAGACAGTATTACCCATGGTCGCATTCTGAAAATCGCCATTCCGATCATGCTGGCCAATATTGCCATTCCTCTGATCGGTGTCGTCGATACGGCTGTTGTCGGGCAAATCCCCCATGCCGAACCCATTGCGGCGGTTGGGATCGGCTCTGTCGTGCTATCAGCCATCTATTGGGTCTTTGGTTTCCTGCGCATGGGTACGGCGGGTCTTACGGCTCAGGCCGAAGGGGCCAAGGACCGAGGCGAAGTGGTTGCGCTTTTGACCCGGTCCTTGATGATCGGAGGGGCAGGGGGGCTGGCGATCATTGCGCTTTTGCAGCCGCTTCTTGCCCTGGCTTTCTCTTTCTCGCCGGTCGATGCCGAAGTCGAAGAGTTGGCACGCAGCTATATGCAGATCCGCATCTGGTCGGCCCCTTCTGCCATCGCCATGTTTGGCATTCTTGGCTGGTTGATTGCGCGGGAAAGATCGCGCTCGGTCTTGGTGCTGCAACTCTGCGTCACCAGCGTGAATGTGATCCTCGACCTGGTGTTTGTCACCGGGTTTGGATGGGGTGTTCAGGGCGTCGCTGTGGCCAGCTTTATCGCTGAATGGTCTGGGCTGGCGCTGGGTCTTTGGCTGTGTCGCAACGCATTGCGCCACCCGTCTGCCCGCGATTGGCCGCGTATCTTTAATGCTACGGCGCTGCGTCGTATGGCGGTGGTCAATACAGACATCCTGATACGCTCCCTGATGCTCGAAGCGATCTTTCTATCCTTTGTCTTTTACTACAGCGCCGGGCTGGGCACCGACACGCTGGCGGCCAATCAGGTGTTGATGCAATTCATCCACTTCATAGCCTATGCGCTGGACGGATTTGCATTCGCCGCCGAAGCCCTGGTCGGGCAGGCCGTTGGGGCCAAATCCCTCTCCGATTTGCGCAAATCCGTCTGGTTGAGCTCAGCTTGGGGCTTGGCCACCTCCTTTGCCTATGTGCTGGTCTTTTGGAGTGCGGGCGCGGCGATCATAGTCTTGATCACCAAGGACCCGAGTGTTCAGCAGATCGCCAGCACCTATCTGCCCTGGATCATTCTGGTTCCGATCATCAGCTATCCCAGCTTTATGTTAGACGGTATCTTTATCGGGGCGACCCGGACGCGGGATATGCGCAATATGATGATGATTTCTGCGGCGGTCTTCTTTGCCGCGGTGTTCATACTGATGCCGCAATGGGGCAATCATGGGCTCTGGGCGGCCTTGATGATCTCCTTTGTGGCCCGCGCGGTAACGCTAGGTTTTCGCTATCCCTCTCTGGAACGGGCGGCCACGGCTTGAAATCGCACGATTTGCCTCTGGCCTTTTGCCCGCTACTTGCCCTATGCAATCCTTCAGACCCAGATGGAGAAACGTAATGGACGATCTCGTCAACAGCTTCATGACCGGACCGGACGAAAACGGCCGCTTTGGTATTCATGGCGGGCGCTTTGTTTCTGAAACATTGATGCCGCTGATCCTGAGCCTCGAAGAAGAATATGAAAAGGCCAAGACCGATCAAAGCTTCTGGGATGAGATGGATTATCTCTGGAAACACTATGTTGGTCGCCCGTCCCCGCTTTATTTTGCCGAACGCCTGACCGAACGTCTGGGCGGGGCCAAGATCTATCTCAAGCGGGATGAGCTGAACCATACCGGTGCCCATAAGATCAACAATGTGCTGGGCCAGATCATTCTGGCGCGGCGCATGGGCAAAACCCGCATTATCGCCGAAACCGGGGCAGGGCAGCACGGTGTTGCCACCGCAACGGTCTGCGCCAAGTTCGGCTTGAAATGTGTGGTCTATATGGGCGCGCATGACGTGGAACGTCAGGCCCCGAACGTGTTCCGTATGAAGCTGCTGGGGGCCGAGGTTGTGCCCGTGACCTCAGGCCGTGGCACGCTCAAGGATGCAATGAACGACGCGCTGCGCGATTGGGTGACCAATGTGCGCGACACATTCTATTGCATCGGGACGGTTGCGGGTCCGCACCCATACCCGGCCATGGTGCGCGATTTCCAATCCATCATCGGCAAGGAAGCCAAAGAGCAAATGATGGAGGCCGAAGGTCGTTTGCCAGACACCATCATCGCCGCCATTGGTGGTGGGTCCAACGCGATGGGCCTGTTCTATCCCTTCCTCGATGACAAAGAGGTCAAGATCATTGGCGTTGAGGCCGGTGGCAAGGGCGTGAATGACAAGATGGAGCATTGCGCCTCTCTGACCGGTGGCCGCCCGGGTGTGCTGCATGGCAATCGCACGTATCTTTTGCAGGATGACGACGGTCAGATTCTCGAAGGGTTCTCGATCTCGGCGGGCCTCGACTATCCCGGTATCGGTCCGGAACATGCCTGGTTGAACGATATTGGTCGCGCCGAATATGTTGCGATCACCGACAAAGAGGCCTTGGCCGCCTTCCAACTGTCCTGTGAAACCGAGGGCATCATTCCGGCACTAGAACCCTGCCACGCGCTGGGCCATGTGGCTAAAATTGCGCCGGATCTGCCCAAAGATCATATCATCATCATGAATATGTGTGGTCGCGGCGACAAAGACATCTTTACCGTCGCCCGCCACCTTGGCGTGGATATGAGCGGCCCTGAAGGGCGCGATGCCGGCTAATAGCCAATCCCGCTTCTAGCTATGACAAGCCGCCCAAATCTGGGCGGCTTTCGCGTTTTCAACTGGTTAATTCCGCCCGATTTTAACCATAAACCTGAGTTTATGGGCCTAAACCGGTGACATAGAGGCGTCTTTGTAAACCCCTGTTGGATTTTCTTTGCTCTGTTTACGTGGTCGACCAAAGGGGCTGCAACATTGCCGCCTGCTTGGGTTTGGCCCTGCGATGACCCCACATGATCGCGCCTGTCCCCTATCCTTTGGCGTGGGTCATGACTGTCTCATCGAACTGTCGCTTGGTTAACCCGAGCGGGTTGGCAATGGCTGCAGCGCTTTGCAAAACGAAAGCCATGTCACTAATGCAGATGTCTCCGATGCAGATAAGAATAGAACAAGATCAGACGATTTTGACTTCAACACCTACGCAGGAAGTGACTATGGTGATTACAACCGTGACCAGCCCGCGCCGCCGGTTGAAGATCATGACCAAAAGCACGACCTGGCCCCGCAAGACCGTGTTCAGCGGATCAAAAACACCGCGCGAGACTGTTGCCTAACCGATTGAGCCTGATATGAAACCTGCCTTTCTCATTGCGATCCTCGTCCTTGGGTTGTCTGTGTCTGACGCACATGCGGCCCAACAGGAAGAGCAGATTATCAAATCGCTCAAAGAACAGGGCTTTACCGAGATTGAGATGACGCGCACATGGCTGGGGCGTGTGCGCATCGTGGCGCGCGGGGCTGTTGGTGTGCGCGAAATCGTGTTTAACCCGGCCAATGGCGTGATCCTGCGTGACTATCAGCAAGCTGCGCCAGCACACAGACCTCCCCCGCCGCCTTTCATTGGCGGGAAGCGGACGCATCCGCCACCTCCGCCGCCCAGACCTGGAATGGGGCCTCCTATTGATCGACCAGACCGCGAAAAGCGCCAAAACCGCCCCGTAAAAAAGAGTAAAGTGTGAGACGCACCAAGTTGCTGAACATAGCGCAGGAGATTGATTGTAGCCCTGTACTTGCTGGCGGATGCGCTCGTCAGGGGGGCGGTTGACATGCTTCAATTTCGCTCCTTTGCACCTTTGCGTTTTGGGTCAAGGCGTCTGGGGCAGAACCAAGGGATCAATCAATCCAGGAAAGGGCCGAGCATTCGTAGGTCAAGGGAAAGCCTTGGCATTGCTTTCCTTCTGGCGACGCAGTTTTTCTGTGCGCTTTTCTTCCTGTTTGGTATTCTCACCAGCCTTCTGGGCATTCAGGTCGCGCCGATCTCTTGGGCGGCCTATGAACTGATCGAGATTGGTGTTGCTGTTGCCCTGGTGATTGGGGTTGTTTTGTCTGCAATGCTGTTGCTGCGATCTTTGCGGGCGCGCAAACAGGCCGAGGACAGCCTAAGAGAATTGTCCGGGGCCTTTATGGACCTCTTGAAACAGCGCTTTGAGGATTGGGCGCTAACCCCGGCAGAACGCGACGTGGCGCTGTTTTCGATCAAGGGGGTGTCTATGGCTGACATTGCGGCCCTGCGTGGAACCTCCGAGGGTACGGTCAAGGCACAATGCAATGCCATCTATCGTAAAGCAGGCGTTTCCGGGCGGGCCCAGCTCTTGTCTTTGTTTATCGAGGATCTGCTGTCTGACGATGTACGCCTGTCGGACATAGAGCGCCTTTAACCAAAAGGGTCAGCTGTCTCTATCCAATTTATGCGCCTTCAGGACTTTCATCGGAACAATGTCCAATGCATCCTGATGCGTGGCCGCCAAATCGACCTTGGGTGCGCAGCCCTCGTCATGGGCCTGCAGGAACCGGGCCGCGCAAAGACACCAGTGATCGCCTTCTTTCAATCCGGCAAAGTTGAATTCTGGCCGTGGCGTCGACAGATCATTGCCGACATATTTGGAATAGGCCAAAAATTCGGCGGTCATGACGGCGCAGACCGTGTGGCTGCCGCTGTCTTCGGCGCAGGTGTTGCAATGGCCATCACGGAAAAAACCAGTCAAAGGCGTGCGTGAACATTCCTCAAGAATGCCGCCCAAAACGTTGACCGAAGGCCGCTTTTTCATGACTTTCCCTCCCGCACCAGCTGCGCCAACCGCTGAAACATGTCGAGACTGTCATCCGATGCGCCTTCTTCGCGAAAGGCGCGATCTGCTGAATTCACCGCGATCACAATCCCTGCAGCTTTGTTGACATACACATATTGGCCATAGACCCCGCGGGCAAGGAATTCGCCCGGTTCGTTTTGCCACGGGCTCCACCATTGATAGCCATAGCGCAGCCTGCCTTGTTTGGTTTTTGCCGAGGGGGCGGTGCTTTCAGCGACCCAAGCTGCGGGAATGATCTGTTGGCCGTTGAACGCACCATCATTGCGAAACATTTCGCCCATGCGCGCATAGTCGCGTGTCGTCAGGTTGAGACCGCCAAGCACAAAGGCAACCCCATTGCCGTCAGTCAGGTAATGGGGCGTGCCATGGGTGCCCATCGGCTCCATGATATATTCGCCCAGCAGGTCAGGAACGGATCGACCTGTGGCACCGCGCAACACCATGCCCAACACATGAGTGTCGATCGACACATATTTCCATTCCTGCCCGGGGTCGGCAAATGTCTCGGTCAGCCCGGAGGCAAAGCCGTCCATCGAACCGCCCAGGGCAAGAATGCGCCCCATCTTGTTGATGTCGCTCCAAAAATCCAGGTAGTCCTCGTCAAAGGTCACGCCCGAGGACATTTGCAGCACATTTCGGATTGTGGCGCTGTCATAGGCCCCGCCCTTAAGCTCGGGTGCGTATTTGACCACCGGGTCGTCCAGACTGTCGATCTTTCCCTGATCCAGGATGACGCCAAACAATGCCGATAGATAGGATTTGGCAACCGACCAACTGATCCGTGCATCATCCTTGCCCGTGCCTTTGTAATAGCTCTCATGAACGATCTGGCCCTGGTTCAGAATGACCACCCCAGTGACCGAGCGCCGCTCGATCCAATCAGCCCAATCTGCGGGAAGCGCCATGTCCGGCCCGGAAGGAAGCGGGCTGGAAACCGGTGTGGCTGCGATCTCTTGATGGAGAAAGAGGTCGGCCATGTGGCTGAAATTATGAACGATCTTATCTTCGGAAAAGAGCGTATTGACCGCGTTCAGACGCATCAATTCCTCTCGCTTCCATACCGCCAAGGCGATGACGACCACCCCCAAAATGCCCAAAACACGCAGAATTCTTTTCATCTCGGTCCTCCCCGAAACCAAGACTGCGCATCAAACGAGATAAGGGCAAGCCTGAGAATGCGTTTCCTAACGGAACTTATCTGCCAGTTTCTGCAGGGCTGACCTGGTATCGGGTTCTTCCTGCGGGGCAGAGGCCTTCTCGTCGGCTTTTTTAACCTTGGGTTTGGACGTCGAAGAACGCGGCGGGTTGGTTTTGAGCGCGACAGCGTTTTGAAACTTTCCGGTGTCGCCGTCAGCCAGATGCGCGGCACCGTCGCTGATCCCCCAAAGCAGGTTGTTCAGCCAGTCATCATCCGCCTTTGGGAAGTCATGCAGCACATAGGCGGACACAAGATCCTTGCGCCCCGGATGGCCAATCCCTAGGCGAATACGCTGATAGGCCTCGCCAATATGCGCATGGATCGAGCGCAAACCGTTATGACCCGCATGTCCACCGCCCATCTTGACGCGACATTTACCCGGGGCCAGGTCAAGCTCGTCATGAAAGACGGTCACGTCACCCGGCTCCATCTTGTAGAACCGCATCGCCTCACCAACCGATTGTCCGGACAGGTTCATAAAGGTCTCGGGCTTGAGCAGCAGCACCTTGTCACCGCCCAAACGTCCCTCGGCGATCTGGCCCTGAAACTTGGATTTCCAGGGGCCAAAGCCATGATCCGAGGCGATCTGATCCAGCGCCATAAAGCCGATATTATGGCGGTTTTTGGCGTATTTCCCGCCGGGATTTCCAAGACCGACAAAGAGCTGCATCTGCGCCTCCTGCTGCGTTTCCTTGGCTATAACGCATCGCCTGTGTTTAGGTAAGCCCCCGGCGCATTGGCCGAAATTGGCTGACATCAGCGGTGTTACATAACCGTCAGAAAAGCGACACAAATCTTAAACAGTCCAAGCGGTAAATCCGCGCGAACAACACTGTTTTCCGGGTGAGTCACCCACGGGTGTTGGGCAAGCAATTTAGCCAGCAAGGAGCTGTATCATGTCAGATAAAGATCTGGTCGACCTGTCTTGGGATGATTTCGACGAACATCGTGACCCTCGTCCTGAAAACAACGGTTTTGACGCCGTTGTAGAGCGCGCGATTTCGCGCCGTGGCTTCCTGGGTGGCGCATTGGCATTCGGATCTGGTGCTGCTGTCTTTGGCACTGGCCTTTTCTCCTCCACCACCGCTGCCCGCGCGGATGGTCATGCGCATTTCGCGTTCAAACCAATCGCAACCGCCACTGACGCGGCTGTTCACGTGCCCGAAGGCTATCAGAGCCAGGTTCTGGTCCGTTGGGGTGACGCGCTGTGGTCCGAAGCTGATGGCGCTTACAATGGTGAAACCGGTGTTGGCGTGGATATGTCCGACAAGGTGTTTGGCGAAAACACCGACGGGATGGAATTGTTCGACGTAGATGGCAAAGAAGTCATTGCCGTGAACTCTGAATATGTAAACCCCAAGATCAACCTGCCTGCCGCTTCCGAAGGTGTGCCTCAGACCGCTGACGAAGTTCAGCTGCTGAAAAACCTGCAGGGTGTGACCGTCATGGAAATCGCCCGTGGTGACAATGGTTACGCTGTGGTCAAGGACAGCCCGCTGAACCGCCGCATCACCCACGAAACCGAAATGGTTCTCGAAGGGCCGCTGGCCGGTCACGCGCTGGTTCAGACCAATGCCGACCCATCCGGCACCAAGGTCAAAGGTACCATGAACAACTGTGGTTCCGGCCGCACGCTCTGGGACACTTACCTGACCTGCGAAGAAAACTTTAACGGTTACTTCGGCGCGACCGGCGAAATGCCAGAAGGCGAAGGTTACAAGCGTTACGGTATCGGTGGCGAAGGTCGCTATGCTTACGAAAAATTCGATGAGCGTTACGACATCTCCAAAGAGCCGAACGAGCCGCATCGTCACGGTTTCATCACCGAGATCGACCCAACAGACCCGACCTCGACCCCGAAAAAGCGCACCGCGCTGGGTCGTTTCAAGCATGAAAACGCCTCCATGGCGCATGCCAAAGACGGTCGTGTTGTTGTCTATATGGGCGACGATGAGCGTGGCGAATATCTCTACAAATTCGTCTCTGCGGGTACCTGGACCGAGGGCACCTATGGCGGTGACCTGCTGAACGAAGGCACGCTTTATGCGGCCAAGTTCAACGATGATCAGTCCGGTGAATGGCTGGCCCTGACACCTGAAACCACCGGCATGGATGCGGCTGATATTCTCTGCTTTACCCGTATGGCGGCTTCGGCTGTTGGCGCGACCACCATGGACCGTCCGGAATGGGTGGCCACCAACCCGGTCAAGGTCGAAAGCTACTGCGCCCTGACCAACAACAAGAACCGCGGTGTTAAGCCAAACGCCGGTGGCGACGACACGTCGGTCAATGCTGTGAACCCACGTGAGACCAACCATTACGGTCAGATCGTGCGCTGGACCCCAGCGGATGAGAACCACGCAGCCGAGGCCTTTACCTGGGATCTCTATGTCATGGCCGGTAACCCAACCGTTTATGACAATGAGTATGCTGGTTCGGACAACGTGAACGAAGGCAACATGTTCAACTCGCCCGACGGAATGGTCTTTGACAGCACTGGCATGCTGTGGATCCAGACTGATGGCAACTACAAGAACGAAGGCGACTTTGCTGGCATGGGCAACAACCAGATGTTGGTTGGCGATCCGGAAACCGGTGAAATCGCGCGCTTTATGACTGTGCCTTACGGTGCCGAAGTGACCGGCCTGTGCTGGAACCTCGACAAGACCGTGGCCTTTGTTGGCGTTCAGCACCCCAAAGGCCAGTGGCCGGATGGTGAAGGCAAGCCTCGCTCCTCCGTTGTTGCCGTTTGGCGCGAAGACGGTGCGAAAATCGGCTAAGCCCGACGCGACCAAAACAGACAAGACGGCCCCCGATCCTTCGGGGGCCGTTTTCCTTTTTCAAGTACCCTAAGAGCCGGGCCATTTCCCTGATCCACGTTTCTACGGAAACAAGAGAAGCAGAAATTTCTTGCGCGGATCAGCGGAATCAGACATTGCTCTGCGCATGGTGGTCAGCTTGGGACAATCCGGCCGACCTTAAAAGGGAACACGGTGAGGTGTAGCCATCAGGCGCCAACTCCGTGACTGCCCCCGCAACTGTAAGCGGCGAGCCTCCCCAAAAGCCACTGGGTTTGAAACCCGGGAAGGTTGGGACAGGCGCTAACCCGTGAGTCAGGAGACCTGCCATGTCATCTGAAACGAATCTGGGCGGGGTGCCCCGGAGGTAGCTGATCATGTTTGATACGGAAATGTCCGGTCTTCATTCTGTCTTTGCCCCGACCCCGTTCTTGCGGAGGTCACATCATGGCATCAGCCAGGTCTGGACACCAAACAGAAACATCTAAGGCGCGCTGCCTGACAGAGTTCAGCGTGGTGCTGTTGTCGGTCGGGGCCATGGCCTTTGCCGGTCTCTTGTGGCTGGCCATCCTGTGGGTACTGTAATGTCGTCGGTGCTGCAAATCCGCGATCTCACCCTGGGGTACCGTGATCTGACGCTGTTTCGCGGGCTCGATATGGATATCGAAGCCGGGTCGACCCTGGCTGTTCTTGGGGCCAATGGGGCTGGCAAAAGCACATTTGTCAAAATGCTGCTGGGGTTGCTGAACCCGCTTTCGGGTAAATTGCACTGGCCACAAGGCAAGCCACGCGAAATTGGCTATCTGGCGCAAATGACCGAGTTTGACCGCCGCTTTCCCATTCGTGTCCGGGATCTTGCCGCGATGGGGGCATGGCGCGGTTTTGGGTTGCGATCCGGTTTGAACGCTAAGGCCCGCCACCGCGTCAACCAAGCCTTGGAAGAAGTGGGTGTCTTGGATATCGCCGACCGCCCCCTGCACATGCTGTCAGGCGGGCAGCTGCAGCGCGCCTTGTTTGCCCGCGTAATCATGCAGGATGCGCCCTTGATCTTGCTGGATGAGCCCTTTGCCGCCGTTGATCAAAGCACCGAGGCGCATTTGCTGACAATCATCCGCCGTTGGCGCGACGAAGGCCGCGCGGTTGTGTTGGTCGTGCATGATCTGTCCTCTGTGTTGGATCATTGCAGCCACGCGCTGCTGCTTGGTGGGCAAGAGGCGACATATGGCGTGGTAAACGAGGTTTTGACGCCGGATCAGTTGGTGGCGCAGGGCTACCTCTCTGAAAGCCAGGCCTCATGGATGTTCCGGGACAATGCCGCGCGGATGGAGGTTGCCGATGTTTGAACTGCTCAGCGAAATGTGGGATTTCGCCTTTATGCGTCGCGCCTTTGTGGCGACGACTGTGCTATCGGCTTCTGTCGCACCGGTTGGCACCTTTTTGGTCCTGCGCCGCTTGTCCCTTGCGGGTGAAGCGATGGCCCATGCGATCACGCCCGGCATCGTGATCGGCTTTGTCATGGCGGGGCTGTCTGTCTTTTCGCTGTTGATCGGCGGTTTGCTGGCTGGGATCGGTGTCGCTGCTTTGACCGCGCTTTTGGCGCGCAAGACAATTCTGCGCAGTGACGCCAGCCTTGCCTCGCTCTATCTGATTGCCCTGGCGCTTGGCATCTTTATCCTCTCGGCGGCAGGCTCGGCTGTTCCGCTCAAAAGCTTCCTGTTTGGTTCGATCCTGGGCATTGATGATGCGTCAATGATGCTGGTCGGCGGTGTCGCGACCTTCACTCTGGTTGCCTTTGCCTTTCTGCTGCGTCCTCTGATTGTCAGCACCTGTGATCCGGTGTTTTTCGAAACCCAAACCCGCTGGCCGTGGCTGGTGGATCAGGGCTTTATGCTGCTTCTGGTGCTCAACCTTTTGGCGGCGTTCAAGACTTTGGGCACCTTAATGGCCGTCGGGTTGATGATCCTGCCTGCCACTGCGGCGCGCTATTGGGCCAGCACGATCACCGGACAATTGGCGCTCAGCTTTGCCTTTGCGCTGGCCAGTTGCTGGATCGGTTTGACCCTGTCCTACCTGTTCCCAAACACCCCCTCAGGACCGGCCATTGTCTTGGTCGCAGGTGGTTTCTTTCTAATCTCGGCCATCCTTGGGCCGCTCGGATTTGGCGGACGGCTACGCAAACCGTCTGTGTCCAAAACTCATCCCGTTGCGCAAATTCAATCTGAAGAGAGAGCACAATGAAGCTTATCAATTCCTTCTATGCCGGTATCGCCTCTGCGGCTTTGGCTCTGGTTGCAGGCCCGGCTTTGGCAGATGACGTCAAGATCGTCGCCAGCTTTTCGATCCTGGGTGACATGGTCGAAGAGGTTGTCGGTGACTTGGCCGAGGTGACAACCATTGTTGGCCCAGATGCAGACGCCCACGTCTATCAGCCCTCCGTTGCGGATGCCCGTGCGGTGGCTGAGGCAGATGTTGTTTTTGTGAACGGTCTGGGTTTTGAAACCTGGTCCGACACCCTGATCGCAGAATCCGGCACCAAGGCCGTCGTCCATGTCGCAACCGATGGAGTCACTCCGGTGATGGTTGATGGCACGGCTGATCCACATGCCTGGAACTCGCTGTCCAATGGGGTGATCTATGTCACCAATGTCGCGGCTGCGATGAAAGAAGCGATGCCAGATCATGCTGCCGACATTGACGCCAATGCTCAGGCCTATATTGCCAAGCTCGAAGCCCTTGATGCGGAGACCAATGCGAAACTGGCAGGTCTGCCAGTTGAGCGCCGCACGGTCGTGACCGCACATGACGCCTTTGGCTATCTGGCGGATGCCTATGGCATGAACTTCCTGGCCCCGGTCGGTATCGACACCGAAGCCGAGCCATCGGCCAAGGAATTGGCGGAACTGATCGACCAGATTAAATCCGAAGGTGCAGCGGCGCTGTTCGTGGAAAACATCACCAGCCCGGCCCTGGTCAAGCAGGTGGCCGATGAAACCGGTCTTGAGATTGGTGGCCGTCTGTTCTCGGACGCGCTGTCCGAGCGTGGTGGCCCGGCCACCAGCTACCTGACCATGTTCCAGCACAACCTTGGCACCTTGCTTGAGGCGTTGGACAAAGCGCCTGCCAGCTAAAGCCTGTTTCGCAGCCCCGATCGATCAGGGCCGCATCACTCAATGAGGCACACAAAACGAAAAGCCCCGCTCGAATTGAGCGGGGCTTTGTATTTCTGCGAAGAGAAGAGCTTACTCTTCGGCTGCAGCTGCTTCTTCTGCGGCCTCTTCACCGTCTTCGTTTTCGGAAGATTTCAGGCCCGATGGCGCGGAAATATTCGCGATAACAAAGTCACGATCGATGGTTGGCTTGGCACCCTCTGGCAGGGTCACGTCAGAGATGTGAACGATGTCGCCAACATTCATGCCCGCCAGATCAACAGTGATGTGATCAGGGATGTCACCGGCGGTCACTTCCAGCTCGACTTCGGGGCGGACAACAGTCAGAACGCCGCCTTTTTTGATGCCAGGCGCGGTTTCCTCGTTGATGAATTCAACAGGAATGAACAGGGCCACTTTGGATGTGCGGCGCAGGCGCATGAAATCAACATGCGTTGGCAGGTCTTTGACAACGTCGCGCTGAACGTCGCGGCAGATCACGCGCACGTCTTCCTGGCCTTCAACCTGCAGGTTCCACAGGGTGGACTTAAAGCGGCCCGCTTTCAGGTTCTTGAGCAGAACGTTGAAAGGAACGTTGATCGGCAGCGGATCAGCGTCGCCACCAAACACGATACCAGGAACTTGACCGTCACGACGTGCCTGACGAGCGGCGCCCTTGCCTGTCCCCGTGCGTGCGGTAGCTACGAGATTAGGAATCTCTTTCGCCATTTTGAACTCTCCAAATATAGGGCAGGGTGCCTCCAAGGCTGTCACCCCGCGTTGAAGCTGTGCGCGTAGACCGGATTTTTGGATTTGGCAAGCTGATTCTGTAGATCCCGTGCAGGATTGAGGGTGGCAGACCCTGATTGCCGTCGACCGTCACGAAGCCTTGAAGTTGAAATGCCTCAGAACGTGCTACCTTCTCCCTTAAAAAGGGAGAACGAAAATGGCACGATTGACGGCAAAAGATTTTCACCCGGAACTTTTGGAGCTCTATGATTTCTACGCGCATGGCATGATCACCAAGCGTGAGTTTCTGCAAGGCGCGGCCAAATTTACGGTCGCGGGGATGACGGCGACGACGATCCTTGGATTGATGTCGCCGAACTACGCCTTGGCGCAGCAAGTTTCCTTTAACGATCCAGATATCTTGCCGGAATACATTCTGTACCCTTCGCCCAACGGCCACGGAGAAGTGCGCGGCTATATGGTCCGCCCAGCTGCCGCCGAGGGCAAATTGCCAGCGGTGGTTGTCGTTCACGAAAACCGCGGTTTGAACCCCTATATCGAAGATGTGGCACGTCGCCTGGCCAAAGCTGGTTTTCTGGCACTTGCTCCGGATGGCTTGACCTCGGTGGGCGGGTATCCGGGCAATGACCCAGAGGGCAAAGCGCTGCAGAAAACCGTGGACCGTACCAAACTGATGAATGACTTTTTCGCAGCGGTTGAATTTCTGATGTCGCATGAGGGATCAACAGGCAATGTCGGGATTACTGGCTTTTGCTATGGCGGTGGCGTTGCAAATGCTGCGGCGGTCGCCTTTCCCGAGCTGAAGGCCGCCGTGCCCTATTACGGGCGACAGGCTGCTGCCGAAGATGTCCCCAAAATTCAGGCCCCTTTGCTGCTGCATTACGGTGCTTTGGATAAACGTGTGAATGCGGGATGGCCTGATTACGAGGCCGCATTGCAGGCCAACGGAAAAGCTTATGAGGCTCACTTTTATGATGGGGCACATCACGGTTTCCACAATGACAGCACCCCAAGATATGATGAGGAGATGGCCAATCTGTCGTGGGAGCGAACGCTGTCCCACTTCAAGACGCATCTGACCTGACAAAGGGGCGCGCTGGCTCGGCCCTTGGCAATGTCGAGGCAGCCAAAGCGCTTTGAAACATATGGTTGCAAATGGTGTTTGGACGCTAACAAAAATCCGTGACACCAGTTTCGCCATGTGGCGTGATATCTATATTTCCCGCGGCCCCTTGGCCGCCTTTGCGGCCGAAGGTCTGTTCTGGGGCAGCTTTGCGGCGCTGGTTCCTGTGATCAAAGCCAATGCAGGGCTAGGCGACGGGGCCTTTGGCACCGTCATGCTCATTGCGGCCCTGGGGGCGGTCAGCGCGATGTGGCTGGCCCCACGTGCTGAGGCAGCTTTGGGACGCTGGTGTTTGCCGGTTCTGGCCTCGGCGATGGCTTTGGCTTTCCTGTTACCGGGCCACGCGAGCAATGCGGTCATGTTGGCTGGGGCCATGATGGCCGCCACCATGGCCTCGGGGTCTTTGGATGTCGCAATGAATGCTCGTATTTCGATCCTTGAGGGGCGGCATGGTCGGCCCTTGATGAACCTGGCGCATGGAATCTTTTCGGTTGCCTATGCCTTGTCTGCCCTTCTGGGCGGCTTTGGCCGCGAGATTGGTTGGTCCCCTGCGATGATCCTATCGGCTGAGGCTGGGTTATGCGCATTGCTGATCTGGCAGATGATCGCCGCCCCGGTTCCAGATCCTGAACCGAGCTCAGAAGAATCGGCCTCTCGCCGTCTGCCTCTGGTCTTGCTGATCCCGGCCGGATTGATTGTTCTTCTGGCCTTTATGTCCGAGCAGGCGACCGAGGCCTGGTCAGCGCTGCATTTGGAACGTGGCCTGGGGGCAGGGGCCGCCGAGGGGGCCTTTGGTCCGGCGATACTAGGCCTGACCATGGCCGTCGGGCGTCTGTCTGGGCAGGCTATCATCCATGTCTGGACCGAAGCCAAAGTGATCACCTTTGCCGCAAGCTTGGCAGCGATTGGATCGGTCATTGCTGCCTGGGCCCCGAACCTACCTGTGGCTTATCTGGGGTTTGGCCTATTGGGGCTGGGCGTGTCCGTCGTCGCCCCAATGGCGTTTGCCTGGGTCGGGCGCATGGTTCCGGATGAAAAGAAAGCCCAGGCAATCTCGCGCATTGCGGTTCTGGGATATGCGGGCTTTTTCATCGGACCACCGCTCATGGGCTTTCTGGCCGAAGGGTTTGGGCTGCCCGTCTCCTTTACCGCAATTGCGATATTTCTGATGTTGGCCCCGCTGGTGCTGGTGCCAATGGTGGCGCGGTATCAGGGGTGATCGCGCCATTGGCACGATCAGACCTTATTTCCAGTTGTCGGAAAAATCCTTTGGGATCATTAGGATATCTTTGTCGACAGTGTTGATATCTGTGTGGCCGGTCAGAGCCATCGACAGATCCAGCTCTTTGTGGATGACCTCCAAGGCCTTGGTGACACCGGCCTGTCCCATCGCGCCCAGCCCGTAGACAAAGGCGCGACCGATCCAGCAGCCCTTGGCCCCCATGGCCACCGCCTTGAGCACGTCCTGACCCGAGCGCACGCCGCTGTCGAGATGCACCTCGATCTTGTCGCCAACCGCGTCCATGATCGGCTCCAGGGCGCGGATCGAGCTCAGCGCGCCATCCAACTGCCGGCCACCATGGTTCGACACAATGATGGCATCCGCGCCGACATTACAGGCCTCAAGCGCGTCGCGCGGGTCCATGATGCCTTTGATGATCAGCGGTCCATCCCACATTTTGCGGAATTCGCGGATGCGATCCCAGTTCAGAGACTGGTCAAAGCTTTCCGCCGTCCAAGATGACAGAGAAGACGCGTCCTCGACCCCATGCGCATGGCCGACAATATTGCCAAAGAAACGCCGTTTGGTTTGCAACATGCCCAGGCCCCACTGGACCTTGGTCATCATATTGGCGATAGATTTTGGCGTCAGTTTCGGCGGGGCAGACAGGCCGTTTTTCAGGTCTTTGTGTCGCTGACCCAGCAATTGCAGGTCAACGGTGATCACTGCCGCGGAACACTTGGCCGCTTTGGCGCGATCAAACAGCCGCTGCATGAAATCATCATCTTTGAGCGTATAGACCTGCATCCAGAACGGCGCATTGGTGTTTTCAGCCACATCCTCGATCGAGCAGATCGACATGGTGGACAGGCAAAACGGAACGCCGAATTCCTCGGCTGCTTTGGCGGCTTTGATCTCGCCATCGAAATGCTGCATGCCGGTCAATCCGACTGGGGCGAGCGCTACGGGCATCGACACGTCCTGCCCGATCATCTGTGTCTTGGTCGAGCGGCCAGACATATCCACGGCAACCCGTTGACGCAGATGCAGTTTCTCGAAATCCGAGGTGTTTTCGCGAAAGGTTTGCTCGCTCCAACTGCCGGATTCACAGTAGTCGTAAAACATCTTGGGCACACGGCGGCGGTAGATGCGCTTGAGATCGTTGATTTCGGTGATGACTGGCATGGAAACCTCGCAAATTGGTAAAGGCTTGTTACCAATATGGCATGTTTAGCGCAATGGGTGAATTGCCGCAGTTCAAGTTTGGTGGTTTTAAGCAGGTCTTCACTGCTTTGCCCTAGCAGTGTTCGGGCAAAGTTGTTTCAGGGCGGATTATGGCAATTCGGATGCAAAGTGACGGGCGACTTCTGGGGCCGCTTCGCCTGGATAGCGGGGGTTGCCTAAAGGCAGGTCAGGATCTGTTTCGACGCGCATGTCTTGCCGAAACGCTCTGTCAGGTATCGTTTCAAGAGCTCGGGCCTTGGCGATGAACCGGCCAGATTCAATTCGTTTCGGTGCGCGACGATCAGAGAGGGAAAAGGTCGCCCCAGCAGTCAAAGCGCAGCCTTTGGAACCGACGGAGATCGACAAGGTCACGCAGGTGCTGCACCAATCACGCTCCGCCAAAAGCAGCTTTCTGACCATGATCAGTCAGGAGATCAGAACGCCGCTAAACCACATTCTCGGTATGGCCACGGCGTTGCAGGAAAGTGATCTTGAACAAGCCGAGGCTGACATGGTGGCCACCATTGCAGATTCTGGCGATGCCTTGCTCAATGTATTGACCGATCTTCTGGACCTCGCCAAAATCGAAGCTGGTTCAATGATCGTGGACGAGACTGGGTTCAATCTTCCTCGGTTACTGCGCGAAACCCATAAGGGTTATGCCAGCACGGCCGGGGATAAAGGGCTCAAGTTCGACTTGGAATTTGGCACTGGTATACGTGGTACGGTTAAGGGCGACCCGACCAAGATCAAAAAGGTTCTGTCCTGCCTCCTGTCCGGCGCAGTGGCCCGTACATCTGCGGGGGAAATCAGCGTCCAAGCTATGGTCGAAGAGGGGGTTCTAACGCTGGAAATCAGCGATACTGGGGTAACTCTCTCTGAGGACAGTCAAAAACAACTCATCCAAGCCCTTGAGGAAGGGACATCCTTTGTGCCGGACTCTTTTGAGGCTGAGGGGCTGCGTCTGGAAATCTCTCAGAAATTCTGTCGCTTGATGGGCGGTGAGCTGCGTTTTGCACCGGGCAAATCCCGCGGATCTGTCTTTGCCGCAACAATGCGCGTTACCCCTTGTGCGCGAGATGGCGAGGAGCGCACTTATCCCGAGGTCAAGGACGTCCTTAAGGCGCGACAATGGCGAGTCTTGGCGGCTGAGGACAATCAGACCAATCAACGTGTGCTGGAACTGCTGCTCAAACGCTACGATTTTGATCTCCAGATCGTCGAAGATGGGCTGCAGCTTGTGAATGCGTTTCAGGCCAATCCAGCGCATATCGTTTTGCTGGATGTGAACATGCCCGTCCTGAACGGGATCGAGGCGGCGGCGCGCATTCGGGTCTTTGAGCGGGCCAATCGCATGGTTCCCGTGCCCATCATTGCGCTGACGGCCAACGCAATGAGCGACCAGATCAAGGATTACCTCAGCCGTGGCATGGACGCGCATGTGCCCAAACCAATCCGTCGCGAGGAACTGGCGGGCTGCATGGCCCGCCTGTTGCGCCCTTATGCCGAATGAGCGCCATCCGACAAGGATTTCACAAAGTCCAGAACTTCGGAAACCGGCTTGCCGCTGGCCATTTCGCTGACAATCGCAGAACCAACCACGCAGCCATCAGCCACCGACGCAATATCACGAGACGTGTCCGGAGTGCGGATGCCAAAGCCGACAATGACAGGCAGGTCGGTTTTGGCTTTGATGCGGGCAACCTCGGGGCCCACATCGGTGGCCTGCGCTGCGGCGGCGCCGGTGATGCCGGTGATCGACACGTAATATACAAACCCTGATGTATTCTGCAGAACCTTGGGCAGGCGGTCATCATCGGTTGTTGGCGTGGCAAGGCGAATGAAGTTCAGCCCGGCCTTTTGTGCGGGAATGCACAATTCGGCATCTTCTTCCGGTGGCAGATCAACCACGATCAAACCATCAATCCCGGCCTCTTTGGCATCCACCAGGAATTTATCGACGCCACGCGAATAGATCGGGTTGTAATAGCCCATCAACACAATCGGTGTCGTATCATCTTCGCTGCGGAATGCTCGCACCATTTGCAGGGTTTTTTCCAGCGTCATGCCTGCATCCAAGGCGCGCTGACCCGCAAGCTGAATGGTCGCCCCATCGGCCATTGGATCGGTGAAAGGCAGACCAAGCTCGATCACATCGACACCGGCACCGGGCAATCCGCGCATCAACTCCAGCGACCGCTCGGTGTCAGGATCGCCTGCCATGATATAGGCAACAAAGGCTTTGGTGCCCTGTTCAGCGAGTTGAGCGAATTTGGTGTCGATGCGAGTCATGGCTGTCTCCAAAGGGTGGTCATGCCCTGTTGCCGGAAGCGTTGGGGAAAATCAATGCCAAGAGAGATCTATCCGGGCAAGGGCCGAAAATAGATGTGCCGTTTGTGACGGTTTTTTGACAGGGGTCAAAGCGGGGTATCGCCGAGAGGGTTAGGATATGCGCGACAACAGTGAAAGGAAGATGTATGACCACCGCGCGAACCGCCTCGACCAACTCCAAATCGCCCGCAGCCAAGCCGCAAACCGTGACAAAAGCCGTTGAGGCGGATAAGGGCGCAGCTCCGGCTTCTGAGGTCCAAGAGGCCAAGCCGACAGTGGCCGCGCGCCCGTCGCCTGACGATATCCGCCGGGCTTTTGAGACGGGCGAATACCCCTATTCGGAAAAGCTGTCGCGCAAGGCTTACGAAAATGAAAAGGCCCAGCTTCAGGCTGAATTGCTGAAGGTTCAGCATTGGGCATTGGAGACCGGGCAGAAATTTGTTCTGCTGTTCGAGGGGCGGGATGCGGCAGGCAAAGGCGGCACAATCAAACGCTTTACCGAACATTTGAACCCGCGTCATGCCCGCGTGGTCGCACTGAACAAACCCACCGACGAAGAGCGCGGCCAGTGGTATTTCCAGCGCTATATCAATCACTTGCCGACCGAGGGTGAGATTGTTCTATATGACCGCTCTTGGTATAACCGGGCGGGCGTTGAGCGTGTCATGGGGTTCTGCGAACCCAATGATTACCTGGAATTCATGCGCCAAACGCCGGATTTGGAGCGCATGTTGGTCCGTTCGGGTATCCGGCTTTATAAATACTGGTTCTCGGTCACTCAGGACGAACAGCGCACCCGGTTCAAAAGCCGTGAAACCGACCCGTTGAAACAGTGGAAGCTAAGCCCGATTGATAAGGCATCCTTGGGTAAGTGGGACGATTACACCGAGGCCAAAGAGGCGATGTTCTTTTACACGGACACCGCTGATGCGCCTTGGACTGTGATCAAGTCAAACGACAAAAAGCGCGCCCGGATCAATTGTATGCGGCATTTCCTGTCGACAATCGATTACCCGGGCAAGGACCCGGAATTGGCAAAACTTCCTGATCCATTGATCGTCGGCGGGGCCAGCCATGTGATCCACAAATCCGATCACATTCTGGGAACGGCGCTGCATCCGGATTCCAGAAAATCCTAAACGAGGCGCTAGTGGCTTGCGCGGTCAGCTTACGACACGCGCAAGCCAATCCTGAACAGGCTTTAGCCCGGAAAACACGTCCTTCAGGGTCGCTTCTGGATCACTGCTCAATCCCGCCTCAAGATCGTCTCGCCAGGCCACCAATCCCTTGCGCCGCAGTAACGTGGCGCTTGGATGGTCAGACGGGTAGGGGGCGGGGACGCGTTTAAGCTCTGGCTCTTCTACGCGCCACGCGCCATCGGTCAAGATTTTTTGCAAGTCTTCCCCACCCATCGCCACCGCCGCGCGATAGGCCTCAAGATGGGGTTTCTCAAAACCCATGATGCCCGCCCCGGCGGTCGCATAGCCAGTCGCAATCCCCAGCATCCAACTGCGCCCGTCAGGCAAGGACCACAACAGATGCAGATGCGTGTGATAGGGGGTCTTGTCCTTGGAAAACCGGACATCACGATGCGGGCGGAAGAGTTTCGGTTTCGGGGGCGTTCCGCTGATCGCCTCCAGAAACTCCGCGACACCCGCCAATAACCGTTCTGCCGGGCGTTTGAGCTCGGTGTCATAGCGTGCCTTATTGGCCTGAAACCATTCCTTTGAATTGTTCTTTTCCAACTCTGAAAGAAACTGGCGCGCATCTTGAAAAAGGGTTTTCGTCTCAACACTTGTCGACATTTGCAATCCTTTGGTCACGAAAACTAAATCGATTGTAGCACGAATGGTGGCAGAACTGCTGCACATAATTTGGGCGGTTTGCGAATCCTTGCGCCGCTGCGAAATGCGCTCTAACTCGGGTAAATGAGCACAAGTGAGATGACATATGTTCAGCACGGCCGCGCCGTGTTGGTTCTTGGCCTGCCTTTGGTTGGCGGACATTTGGCGCAATTCGCCATTGGTCTGACCGATTCCATCATGATGGGCTGGTATGGGGTGGCTGAATTGGCCGCCATGACGCTTGCTGGCTCTTTGTTCTTTTCCTTGCTGTTGTTCGGCTCGGGTTTTGCCTTTGCCGTCATGCCCATGGTGGCGGATTACGCGACCAAGAATGATGATCAACAGATCCGCCGCGCCACTCGCATGGCGCTTTGGTGGTCGGGCCTGTTCTTTGCCGCCGTCATGCCGCTTATGTGGTTTTCCGGCACTTTGCTCAGCGCAGTTGGCCAAGAGGACAGCGTCGCTCAAAATGCCCAAACCTATCTGAGGATTGCCGGTTGGGGCATGCTGCCCGCGCTGGGCGTCATGGTATTGAAAAGCTATCTGGCGGGGCTCGAACATACGCGGATTGTGCTCTGGATCACGGTGGCTTCTGCCGTGGTGAATGCCTTTGCCAACTACGCCCTGATTTTCGGCAATTGGGGCGCGCCAGAGCTGGGTTTGCAAGGGGCGGCGATTGCCTCGGTGCTGTCGACCGCTGCGGGGTTGTTGCTGACCATCCTTTATGCGCTCAGGAAACTGCCGCATCATCAGCTGTTTGTCCGGTTCTGGAAGTCCGATGGTGAAATGTTCGCGCGCATCTTCCGGCTTGGCCTGCCGATCGGTCTGACCACTCTGGCCGAAGTTGCTCTTTTCGCCATTTCGGCAGTGCTGATGGGCTGGCTGGGCGAGGTGCCCTTGGCAGCCCATGGTGCAGCCCTGCAGATCGCCAGCGCGACCTTTATGATGCATGTGGGCCTGTCCAATGCCGCCACGATCCGCGCAGGCAATGCCAAAGGCCGTCAGGATGCGGGTCACCTGATCAAAGGGGCCAAAGTCGTGACCTTCCTGTCCTTGTGCCTTGTGGCGATGGCGACCTCGGCCTTTTTGCTGTTCCCGGAAACGCTGCTGGGCATCTTCTTTGATCCGAAAGAAGAGCAATTGGATGAGTTGCTGCGCATTGGCACGATCCTCTTGGCCCTGGCGGCGCTGTTCCAACTGGTGGACGCCATGCAGGTGATCCATCTTGGCCTTTTGCGCGGGCTGCTGGACACGCAGGTGCCGATGATCATGGCGGCCATTGCTTATTGGGGAATCGGGCTGCCATCCGCTTATATCTTTGGCTTTGTCGTCGATTGGGGCGCGGCTGGGATTTGGATTGGGTTGGTGCTTGGGCTGGCCGTGGCTGCCGCGCTTTTGATGTATCGGTTCTGGACCAAAGGGGCCGGGCCGCTTTTTGTAGAAAAATAGCATCGGAAACCCTGAAAAGAGGCGGAATTGCCCTGTGTGCAAGGCTTGCACCCAAAGCCTTGCACGACTAGACAACGCCAGACTGAAATTCACCGATCTTTGTCGAAAAGGGGCGAGCATATGGGCTTTCGGATGGGAATCGTGGGTCTGCCCAATGTGGGCAAGTCGACCCTGTTCAACGCATTGACCAAAACCGCGGCGGCGCAGGCGGCCAACTTTCCATTCTGTACCATCGAGCCAAATGTGGGCGATGTGGCCGTGCCGGATGCACGTTTGGACAAGCTGGCGGGTATCGCTGGCTCAGCCCAGATCATTCCGACCCGCATGACCTTTGTTGACATTGCTGGTCTGGTCAAAGGGGCCTCCAAGGGCGAAGGTCTGGGCAACCAGTTCCTGGCCAACATCCGCGAAACCGACGCCATCGCCCATGTGCTGCGCTGTTTCGAGGATGAGGACGTGACCCATGTCGATGGTCGTGTCGATCCGGTGTCGGATGCCGAAACCATCGAGACCGAGCTGATCATCGCCGATATGGAATCGCTGGAAAAGCGGTTGCAGAATATCGTGCGCAAGGTGCGTGGCGGCGACAAAGAGGCGGTGCAGCAGGAACGTCTGATGAAACAGGCGATGGAGATGCTGGAACAGGGCAAACCAGCGCGTCTGGTCGAGGTCGATGACGAAGATCGCAAGGCCTGGAACATGCTGCAACTCTTGTCGACCAAGCCGGTCCTTTATGTCTGCAACGTCGATGAGGGCGAGGCAGCCACTGGCAACCACCTGTCTGAACAGGTTGCCGAAATGGCCGCGGCACAGGGCAACACCCATGTTGTGATCTCCGCCAAGATCGAAGAGGAAATCAGCCAGCTTGAGGATGAAGAGGCTGAGATGTTCCTGGGCGAGTTGGGTCTCGAAGAGGCCGGCCTCGATCGTTTGATCAAAGCCGGTTACGAGCTGTTGCAGCTGGAAACCTACTTCACCGTCGGCCCGAAAGAGGCCCGCGCCTGGACCATCAAGCAAGGCACTTTGGCCCCGCAAGCGGCGGGCGTCATCCATGGTGATTTTGAACGTGGGTTCATTCGCGCGGAGACCATCGCCTATGATGATTACGTCGCCTGCAACGGTGAATCCGGGGCCAAAGAGGCAGGTAAGATGCGCGCGGAGGGCAAGGGCTATCTCGTCAAAGACGGCGACGTGATGCACTTCCTGTTCAACACCTAAGGTTCTGACCTATTTAAGTTTTTAAACCCGTGCCATCCCGGCGCGGGTTTTCTTTTGAATACCCTGTGGCCCTTTCGAGCCGCTGCTGACAATGTCATGTGCACGCATAAGAGAAATCTTGTGTTTTGATCTTTATCAAAGATATGCGTAGAGAAACATTCGAAGAAACGCATGTAATTGCAACGCGCGAGACACCAGATGCCCGACACTTCCACCAATCAGGCGCATAGCCGTCTGGAGCATTTCCCAGTGACGATCTTTGCCACCGTTATGGGGCTAACCGGGTTTTCGCTCGCTCTGCATCAATCAGAGCAAATGTTGGCTTGGCCGGGCTACTTGTCAGGCGCCGTGCTCGTGCTTGCTGTAATAGTTTTCCTGACGGTGGGCGTGCTTTACGCACTCAAATTCCTGCGCCACCGTTCTGCTGTCCGGGCAGAGTGGAACCATCCGGTGAAAATGGCCTTCTTCCCGGCGATCTCAATCGGGCTTCTGTTGATATCTGTCGCTTTGCGGGATGTCGCCTTTGACCAGGCACGAATTCTGTGGTTGGTCGCGACGGCGATGCAGGCCGTCCTGACACTATCGGTCATCTCTGGATGGATTGGCAAACGCCCGTTTCAAACGGTCCAGATGTCGCCCGCTTGGTTCATACCGGCGGTTGGTAATGTCGTGGTCCCCGTCGCCGGGGTCAGCTTTGGCTTTCCTGAAATCAGCTGGCTGTTTTTCTCAGCCGGCATGATGTTCTGGCTCATCTTGCTAACTTTGGTTTTCAACCGATTGGTGTTTCACGACCCCTTGCCCGGGCGTTTATTGCCAACCCTCGCGATCCTGATCGCGCCACCCGCCATAGGTTTTTTGTCCTGGTTGCAATTGAACGATGGTCAACTGGATGCCTTTGCCCGCATCCTGTTCTACACAGCGATCATTTTCGCCACGATCACCTTGGTGCAACTGCCTGGGCTCATTAAATTGCCGTTTTCCCTATCGTTTTGGGCGCTGAGCTTTCCCGTGGCGGCGCTGACTTTGGCGACGCTAAAATACTCTGTGCTTGCAGGTTCAAGCGTGATCGAGGTTTTGGGATTTGCCTTTCTCGCGATTTTGGCAGTGATCCTTTTGGGCCTCTCTTGGCGCACTATGTTGGCGGCAATACGCGGGGAAATCTGCCGTCCGGAATAGTTTGGTCAGGCGAATACCCTAAAAATAGGCCGGGTTCTCTTCCTTGACCCGATCAATGGTGCCCAGGACCTGTTCCAAGTGCGTCTTGAGCAAGGGTATCGCGCGATCCAATCGGCCAGAGATAACCGCATCAAGGATATCTTGATGCTGCTGCCAATCCGCATCGCTCAGATTCTGACGGGACAGCGATTGCAACCGTCCGACATGCCCATGTGCGTCGCGAACAATTGTCCAAATCGCTGGGCGGCTCTTTATATTTGTCAAAGTTTGATGAAATTCATTGTCCAGTAAATCAAAAGCTTCTGTTTCCTGATTTGAAACAGAGTGGCGCATTTTTTTGACAATGTCACTCAGCTCTTTTATCTGGTTTTGGGAAAGGGGCTCTCTTTCGGCGAGGCTGGCGCATTCCAAAGATGTGCGCAGAAAGACCGCGTCACGCAGGCGCTGATCCGAAATCTTGGCAATGCGCGTTGCCCTTTGCGGCTTGATGTCCAGGTACCCGGCCAGCGACAAACGTCCAAAGGCATCTCTAACAGGTTGGCGTGACACGCCAAGTTGGGCTCCGACATCAGTTTCCGACATCCGCGTTCCCGGGGGAAGATGGAGGTTTTGTATGCCGTGAAGGATACTCTCAAAGACTTGGGAAGATACGGGGAGGTTTTCGATATTCGAGAGGTTTTTCATGGCTTGGCAAATTTAATGAAAGTCCGTTGATTATAGAGTCTCTGCTTATTCATACAAATTTAACCGTTAATAATGGTTAACGGGTGTGAATTCATTTCTGAGCGTGAATTGGCGGTTTATGCGGTAATTCGAAAATTGATAAGGCGCGACAATTGGCGAAATTCAGTGGAGGCTTTTTGCCGCCAACACCCAGTGTCCTGCCCCTCACAAAAGGACCTTCTGCATCGTGTTGACTGCTAGCGCTAAAGCGCGCTCTGCGCTAAGGGGGAGGGGCTCGTAACAACGCGCCTGCAGAGGAGACTTGCCCAAATGACGATAGACGACCCGATCCAGCTTCTGCGTGACTTATTTGACAAGGCGGTAGAGGTCGCTGACCCGATGCAGTCCTTGGCGGCGCATTTGCCGGAAAAGCCAGAGGGGCGGGTTGTTGTTATTGGGGCGGGTAAGGCCAGTGCGCGTATGGCCGAAGCGGTCGAAGCCGCCTGGGGGCCGTGCGAGGGGCTGGTGATCACGCGCTATGGTTATGCGCGTCCCTGTCAGGGGATCGAAATTGTCGAGGCCGCGCATCCTGTTCCGGACGCCGCGGGACAGAAAGCCACAGAGCGATTGCTGGATCTGCTCTCGGGTTTGGGCGAAGGAGACTATGTCTTGGCACTGATTTCCGGCGGTGCGTCTGCTTTGCTGACCGCACCGGTTTTGGGGGTGAGCCTGGCTGAAAAGCAAGAAGTGAACGCAGCGCTTTTGGCCTCGGGCGCGCCGATTGATCGGATGAACACGGTGCGCAAACATCTCAGCCGCGTGAAGGGGGGGCAATTGGCCGCCGCCGCGCATCCGGCGGAGATGCTCGCCCTGCTGATTTCGGACGTTCCGGGCGATGACCCGGCATATATCGGCTCTGGCCCGACGGTTGGTGAGGCCAGCACGCCCGCCGATGCGCGTGCGGTTCTGGACAATTGGAAGATTGACGTTCCTGACAGTGTCACAGCCGCCTTGGCCAAGGGCTCTTCTGTCGTGGCTCCAGACGACGGGCGGCTTGCGACAACCACCAATCACCTCTACGCCGCGCCGTCTCAATCTCTGGCCGCTGCCGCTGAGATGGTGGATTTCGAAGTCCGCCAGCTTGGTGACGCGTTAGAAGGCGAGGCGCGCGATGTGGCCGCGGAACATGCCAAGCTTGCCTTGTCTTTGCGTGGTCAGGGGCCGTTGCTTTTGTTGTCGGGCGGTGAGTTGACCGTCACGCGGCGCGGAAATGGTGTTGGTGGGCCAAACGCTGAATATTGCCTCGCTTTGGCCCTCGCGCTTGAGGGGGCCGAGGGGATCTATGCGCTGTCTTGTGATACGGATGGGGTTGATGGTGCCGCTGAGGTTGCCGGTGCGGTTGTGACGCCGGACACTCTCGCCAAAGCTCGGGCTGCAGGCGTCGATCCAGCCCAAGCCTTGGCAGAGAATGATGCCCACAGCTTCTTTGAGAAGATAGATGATCAGGTTGTCACCGGGCCGACACTGACCAATGTGAATGATTTCCGCGCCATTCTGGTGCTTTGATCTTGTGGGCGGGCCCTGTGGCCTGCCCACCAACTCAATCGGTATCGGTCTTTAGTGAAAACAACACGGCATCCGCCGAGCTTTTGTTGATCGCCAAGGGCGTGTCATAAAGGATCGCCAACCGCAGCAGTGATTTGACATCCACATCATGGGGCAGGGCCGATAATGGGTCTATGAAAAAGATCAGGGCATCCAGCCGCTCTTCGGCAATCATCGCCCCCAATTGCGCGTCGCCGCCCAAAGGGCCGCTGAGCAGACGTTCAACCGCCAAACCGGCCCCCTCCATCAACCGGCCGCCGGTCGTGCCGGTGGCATAGATGTGATGGTGGCTCAGCGCGTCGCGGTTTGCGCTGGCCCAGTCCACGATCAGGTCCTTTTTGGCATCATGGGCGACCAGCGCGATTTTCTTTTGATGGGGCATGCCTGTCTCTTTCAAGTGGATCACTGTGTTGGCGCCCAACAGACCCGGTTCTAATCATAATGTCGACCAGTTTTGGCACCGCTGCACCGGTTCGTTTGCAAGTGAGTCTTTCGGGTTTGGCGTTTGCGGTTGGGTGCGTGGCCCCGGGTGTTCCTACGCATAGCCCCGCAAACAGCGCTGATTTTTTAAGCGTCGCTCAAGAAAATAGCACTGTTTTTTAACCGCTTGGCAGAAAATATACCAAATGGTCAAAATTTATCGTTTGATAAAATCTGAAAACATGCTTGGCTATGGATAAGCAAAACCGACAACAGGGGTTAGCCATGAGTTCCAAACAATTCGAGGAAGGCATCGTTGCCGGGCGTCTCGACGCGTCTGCGTTGGACGCCAATTTCTCGGATCTGCATCCCGCCTATGACGAGCACGAAGCTCTGGTGGCTGCAGATCGCTGCTATTTCTGCCACGACGCGCCGTGCCAGACAGCCTGTCCAACCAGCATCGATATTCCACTCTTTATTCGCCAGATCGCCACAGGCACGCCCGAAGCGGCAGCGCACACCATTCTCGAACAGAATATCCTGGGCGGCATGTGCGCCCGTGTTTGCCCGACCGAGACCTTGTGTGAAGAGGTCTGCGTGCGAGAGGTCGCCGAGGGTAAGCCGGTTGAAATTGGCCGGTTGCAGCGTTTTGCAACCGATACCTTGATGGCCAAAGCGGCTCAGCCGTTTGATCGCGCGGATGCGACCGGCAAAAAGGTCGCCGTGGTCGGGGCAGGGCCTGCGGGCCTGGCCTGCGCGCATCGTCTCGCCATGCATGGTCATGATGTGGTGATCTTTGAGGCGCGGAGCAAAAGCGGCGGCCTGAACGAATTCGGCATCGCCGCCTATAAATCCACCAATGATTTTGCTCAGGCCGAGGTCGATTGGCTGCTTGGCATCGGAGGGATCGAGATCCGCATCGGCATGGCGCTGGGTGATCAGATCACGCTCGACAGCCTGCAATCTGATTTCGACGCGGTCTTCCTTGGCATGGGGCTGGGGGCGGTGAATGCCCTGCGCCTTGAGGGCGAAGACAAAGCGGGCGTCAGCCCCGCCACCGATTTTATCTCGGATTTGCGTCAGGTCTCGGATCTGGGTTCACAACCCATCGGGCGCGACGTCGTTGTTATTGGCGGCGGTATGACCGCCATTGATGCCGGGGCGCAGGCCCGCCTGCTTGGCGCGCAGAACGTCACCATCGTCTACCGCCGCGGCCAAGAGGCGATGGCCGCCTCAGAATTTGAACAGGATCTTGCTGCTCAAAAGGGCGTGCGCATTATCCACAATGCCGCCCCCATCGGGATCGAGGGCAATGGCAGCCTGACCGGGGTGCGCTTTGCCTATACGGAAACCAAAGACGGCAAGCTGGTCACCCGCGATGATGGCTTTACCTTGCCTGCCGACCAGCTCTTTACCGCGATTGGCCAAAGCTTGACCGGCGCGCCCGAGGCGTTGACCATCGAAGGTGGCAAAATCAAGGTGACCGAGGCCGGAGCGACCTCTGTCGCGGGCGTTTGGGCCGGTGGCGACTGTGCCTCTGGCGGCGATGATCTGACCGTAACAGCCGTGGCCGAGGGCCGCGATGCTGCTGAAAACATCCACGCAACCCTGATGGGAGACGCATGATGGCTGACCTGACAACAGACTTCCTGGGCATCAAAAGCCCCAACCCGTTCTGGCTTGCCTCGGCTCCGCCCACCGATAAGGAATACAATGTTCGCCGCGCCTTCGAGGCCGGTTGGGGCGGCGTGGTCTGGAAAACGCTGGGGGCCGAAGGCCCGCCGGTCGTCAACGTCAACGGCCCACGTTATGGCGCAATCCATGGCGCGGATCGCCGTCTGCTGGGGCTCAACAATATCGAGCTGATCACCGACCGCCCGCTTGAGGTGAACCTCGAAGAGATGACGCGCGTAAAAAAGGATTACCCGGATCGCGCGCTGATCGCCTCGATCATGGTGCCCTGTGATGAGGCCTCATGGAAAGCCATCCTCCCCCGGGTGGCCGAGACCGGCTGCGATGGGATCGAGCTGAATTTCGGCTGCCCGCACGGGATGGCAGAACGGGGAATGGGATCGGCTGTAGGGCAGGTTCCCGAATATATTCAGATGGTGACCGAGTGGTGTAAAAAGTACTACGACAAGCCGGTGATCGTGAAACTGACCCCGAATATCACCGATATCCGTAATCCCGCCCGCGCCGCCAAGGCGGGGGGCGCTGATGCGGTCAGCCTGATCAATACGATCAACTCGATCACCTCGGTGAACCTCGACAGAATGGCCCCGGAGCCGATGATTGACGGCAAAGGCACCCATGGCGGCTATTGCGGCCCGGCGGTGAAACCGATTGCCATGAACATGGTGGCCGAGATTGCCCGTGATCCACAAACCCATGGGTTGCCGATTTCGGGCATTGGCGGCATCACCACCTGGCGCGACGCGGCTGAATTCATGGCGCTGGGCGCGGGCAATGTTCAGGTCTGCACCGCGGCGATGACCTATGGGTTCAAGGTCGTGCAGGAAATGATCTCGGGCCTGAGCCAATGGATGGATGAACAGGGCTATACCAGCACTGCCGATTTCATCGGCATGGCGGTGCCGAATGTCACCGATTGGCAATATCTGAACCTGAACCACGTCACCAAGGCGCGGATCGATCAGGATGCCTGTATCAAATGCGGCCGCTGCTATGCCGCCTGCGAAGACACCTCGCATCAGGCGATTTCCATGTCCGAAGATCGCGTGTTTGACGTCAAGGATGAGGAATGCGTCGCCTGTAACCTCTGTGTCAATGTCTGCCCTGTCGAGGGCTGCATTACGATGGAGACCCTGGCCCCCGGCGCGATGGATGAGCGCACAGGTCAGCCGGTTTCCGAGGATTACGGCAATTGGACAACCCATCCAAACAATCCCTCTGCAACAGCAGCAGAGTAAAGCCAAAGACCCGGCCACCGTGCCGGGTCTTTTTACACCTTCATTGTGGTCAAGAATGATCCATGATAAAAATTGTCCACGAATCAGGAGGTGATCATGAAACTAGGTGACGGCGTCGAAGCGGCCATCCATTGCGTAACTGCGCTAGCGACCCTTGACGAGGGAAGGGTGCTGCCCGCCGCCGCCATGGCCGAATTTCATGGCCTTTCCACAAGCTATCTGTTGAAACATCTCAAAGCCCTGACCAAGGCCAGGATCCTCGCTTCGGTCCCGGGGCCAACAGGGGGCTACATGCTTGCCAAAGCACCAGAAGATTTGACGCTGCTGGATGTTGTCCTCGCGGTCGAAGGGCCCGAACCTGCATTCCGCTGTAAGGAAATTCGCCGCAAAGGGCCTAACCCCTTGCCTGACGATGCTTTTCCCAAACCCTGTGGGATCAACGCGGCCATGCTCAAGGCCGAACAGGCCTATCGTAAGGCTTTGCGTGAAACGTTGATTTCCGACCTGATCCACAATCACAACCAAACGTCAGACCCGCGCGTTCATGCCCGCGGCTGTGCGTTTGTCCAACAGCATATCAGACCGTAACCCTCAAAAAAAACAGGAGATGATCATGGAACCTCGGATGAATTACTGGGGGGCCGCGCCCTCGCTCATGCAAGCGCATCTGGCCCTTAACACCGCAATCGAAGAAAGCGGGCTGGAAAAGAGCGTGATGCATCTGGTGAAACTGCGCGCCTCGCAGCTGAATGGCTGCGCCTTTTGTGTCGACATGCACACCCGCGAAGCCCGCAAAGATGGCGATAGCGAACAGCGGCTTTACCTGACCTCGGCCTGGGATGACAGTTTCCTGTTTACCGCCCGCGAACGCGCCGCCCTGGCTTGGACCGAAAGCCTGACCCGTTTGGGGGATAACCGCCCAACCGATGCGCTTTTCGCTGCGACCAAAGAGCATTTTGACGAGGCCGAGATCGTAAAGCTCACCGCGCTAATCGGCATGATCAACACCTGGAACCGGCTCTCAATTGCCTTCCGTGCGGTGCACGAAGCCCCCGCCGAAGCCGCTGCCTGATCCAGGTTTCTCTGGGCCAAAAATATCCTGGGGTGAATTGAAGCCTTTGGCTTCAAGAGGGGCGAGCCCCTTCACCCCGTCACGGAGTCAACATCCGCCGAAACAGGGTCTCGACAAAATCCGGCGCAGTCTTGAACGGGTCATTCCCGTCGAGAACTGCGCGTACTTGAACATCGAAATCCGCGTAATGCTGCGTGACGGCCCAGATCGAAAAGATCAGGTGATGCGGGTCAGATTTTGCGATCTTCCCCGCCTTCATCCAGCCTTTGATTAAACGGGCCTTCTCATCCACCAGATCGCGCAGTGAGCCGGAAATCACATCGTTGATATGCGGGGCGTTCTGGATCATCTCGGTCGCAAATAACCGGCTTTGGCGCGGCATGTCGCGGCTCATGTCCAATTTGCGCCGCACATAGGTCAGCAGCTCTTCTACCGGATCGTCACTGTCTGACAACTCGATCAGTGGTGCGATCCAGATGTCCAACAGGCTTTCCAACAACTCGGTATAGATGGCTTCTTTGCCCTGAAAATAGTAAATCACATTGGGTTTCGACAGGCCCGCCCGCGCTGCAATCTGGTCCAACGTCGCCCCGCGCAGGCCATTTTCCGAAAACACATCTAATGCCGCTTCAAAGATCGCTTCGCGCTTTTCGCGCTGAATGCGGGTGGTGCCAGTGGGGCGGGGTTTGTTCATGGTCTGCCTTCGTTGCCCGTGTCTTTCACGCCCAAACCGCGCAGGATAATCTCGCGCACACTTGTCTTGGCGTTTTGCCAGTCTGCGTCATTCAGAGGTTCTCCGCCATTCAAAGTTGCGATCTGGTGTTGAAAATCTGCGTAGTGCTGCGTGGTTGCCCAGATCATGTAAAGCAGATGGCGCGGGTCAACCGGCTCCATCTGGCCCTGATCGATCCAGCGCTGGATCACTTTCATGCGACCCTCGGTCCAACTGACCAGAACCTCTTCGAGATAGTCCTGAATAACCGGGGCGCCATGCATCACCTCAGAGGCCCAAACCTTTGACCCCATCGGGTGCTTGCGCGAGATTTCCATCTTGGCGTCGATATAGCCGCCGATGCCCTCGGCAGGGCCGGACGATTCGTCAAAAGCCTGGGCCGCCTGCAACCAAATGTCGAAAATATTCGATACGACCTGTCGATACAGGTCCTCTTTGGTCTGAAAATAATAATGGATATTTGCCTTGGGCAATCCGGAAACATCGGCGATCAATTGCATGGTCGCGCCACCGAACCCCGCTTCAGCAAAGACTTTTTCCGCTGCCAAAAGGATTTGCTTTTCCTTTTCCTGGCGCCTGTTTTTTGAGCCGCTTGTGGCTGGCATGAGGGCGTTACATCCTTGTTTCAGAAAATTCTTGACCAAATGGTCAAGTGCCGCTGATAGTTGACCATATGGTCAGGGTTCGGCCCATGCAAGCTTTGGAGCAGCTTTCAGGTGCCCACCCAGATAACAAGACCGAGACACAGCAAGGGGACACGCCATGTCAAACATCTCCAATACGCGCATTGATGCAGATCGTCTTTGGGACAGCCTGATGGAGATGGCCAAGATCGGTCCGGGCATTGCCGGCGGCAATAACCGCCAGACGCTGACCGACGAAGATGGCGAAGGGCGCGCCCTGTTCCAAAACTGGTGTGAAGCGGTGGGATGCAGCATGGGGCTGGATCAGATGGGCAATATGTTTGCGCGCTATGAAGGCGCCGATCCGGATGCGCTGCCGGTCTATGTCGGGTCTCATTTGGACACCCAGCCGACCGGCGGGAAATATGACGGGGTGCTGGGCGTGCTTGGCGGGCTCGAAGTGATCCGCACCATGCATGATCAAGGCATCAAGACAAAACACCCCATTGTCGTCACCAACTGGACCAACGAAGAGGGCACCCGCTTTGCCCCGGCCATGCTGTCCTCTGGCGTGTTTGCGGGCAAGCACACTCAGGATTGGGCCTATGACCGGGTCGATGCCGAGGGCAAACGTTTTGGCGATGAGCTTGAGCGGATTGGTTGGCGCGGTGACGAGGTTGTTGGCGATCGCAAGATGCATGCCTTTTTCGAACTACATATCGAACAGGGCCCTATCCTTGAGGCCGAGAATGTCGATATTGGTGTCGTCACGCACGGGCAGGGGCTGCGCTGGATCGAATGCACCGTGACCGGCAAAGAAAGCCATACCGGTTCAACCCCGATGCATATGCGCAAGAATGCCGGTCGTGGTCTCGCCCTGATCACCGAACTGGTGCATGAAATCGCGATGAAGAACCAGCCCAATGCGGTTGGCGCGATTGGCCATATCGACGTCTATCCCAATTCGCGCAACATTATTCCGGGCAAGGTGGTCTTTACCATCGATATGCGCACCCATCTGCTGGACAAGCTCGAAGCCATGGTGGCGGAACTGATGGAAAAGGCCCCTAAGCTTTGCGAGGACATTGGCGTTGAATTCAGCGCCGAGATCGTCGGCCAGTTCAACCCGCCCGCCTTTGACGAGGCCTGCGTGGCCGCCATTCGCGAAGGGGCAGAGGCCATGGGCTATTCCCATCGCGACATCATCTCGGGTGCAGGGCATGATGCCTGCTGGATCAATGACGTCGCCCCAACGGCCATGGTCATGTGCCCCTGCGTTGATGGCCTGTCCCATAACGAGGCTGAGGAGATCAGCAAAGATTGGGCGGCTGCGGGCGCGAATGTGCTGATGCATGCTGTGCTCAAGACGGCAGTTGTGGTTGAGTGAGGGTATTGATCCACAAAGAATAGGAACCAGACACATGCCCCGACCTGTCCTGAAAACAACCCTTGTCATGGCCGCAATCTTGCTGGCCGGATGCCAAGCGCCCGAACCTGAAATGGCAGCCAAGGCCCCGCCAAGCCCCTATCAAATCGCACAAGGGCCTTTCCCGCCTGAAGTCACCGACAATCTGCCAGCTGATGTCGCCCTGACGGATGTGCTGGTCACAGTCGATGACGGCCCAAGCGGCCCCTGCTACTTCTACCGCTCCGGCGGCAAGATCGTCCCGCTGACCACAGCCGATATGGTTGAGGCAGGCTTGGACGGCAAACCCTACTGCATCATGTAACTTGGTTACTTGGATGGATTGAGCTCACGAGACCGATGGCGAGACAAATGACGCTGAAACGCAGCACCAACAAAGAGAACAATAGAAGCACAGCTTTTGCGGTGAATGATCCGTTGTCGGCAGTCATCACTGGAAACGAGGCCGATGTTTCCAAAGGAGGCGAGCTGTGAGTCTGCAACCGGGCTTACTGGACGTGAAGAAAGCCAGGTTTGATGATCTGGTGGATGAAGCGTTCGACCTAGGCTCAGGCGAGGGCAAATTTGTGGAGATCGCAATACGATGGGAGGAGAGCGAAATCGCACAGGATGTTTTGCTCGCCGTGACAGATGGTTACTACGATGGCAAGGATGACCTGCAATTTGACAGCCAAAGCTACAGCCTGGAATTCAGCGAGGACGATATTGCAGATGTTCAGTTTGGTTTTGATCAACTGCCAGTAGGAACCGGTCTAACCCGGGCTACAGCGCTGCGTTATTATGTCGAGTTTGATGCTTTTCTAAACCCAGACCATCTCGGTGTCGGTGGCAAATGGACGTGGGGTGGCGGGCGCGGTTCTAGCACAAAACGCACGCCTCTTGAGTTTTGCGAACGTTGGGGGATAACGCTTCATGCCGAAACGTGAATTGGATAGCGACGTAGCGCAGTTCCCCACCTTTAAGCTTTTTCCTGAGCCGGCTGACGATGCCGCGCGCGCGTCCGAAGGGGTCAAATTGGCGGACGACACTGTGGGCAAACGTCACCAGCTTGGGGGCCAAGCGACCTATCTACAGGATGCTTACGTACCTAATTGCCCGTCCTGCGCCGAACCCATGGTGTTTTATGGTCAGCTTGACAGCATAGATGACAACATCTGCTTAGCTGATGCGGGGTTGATACATGTCTGGCTTTGTAAAGCCTGTTTCGAAACAAAATCCGTACTGCAAAGCGGATGATCCAAAGGGAGACAACAACATGACCACCAAAGTGATCAAAGGCGGCACGGTCTGCACGGCGGATCGGACCTGGAAGGCGGATGTGCTGATCGAAGGCGAGATCATCAAGCAGATCGGCGAAGACCTTGTTGGCGATGAATATATCGACGCGGAAGGGGCCTATGTGATCCCCGGCGGGATTGATCCGCATACCCATCTTGAGATGCCCTTTATGGGCACCACCGCAGCCGAGACCTTTGAATCCGGCACCTGGGCGGCGGCGACCGGTGGCACGACCATGATTGTCGATTTCTGCCTGCCCGGTGCGGATGGCTCGATCAAGAACGCGATCAATGAATGGCACCGCAAATCCGCCCCGCAGATCTGTTCCGATATCGGCTATCACATGGCGGTCACCGGCTGGGATGAGAATGTTTTCAATGAGATGAAAGACGCCGTGGATATGGGCGTGAACAGCTTCAAGCATTTCATGGCCTATAAGGGTGCCCTGATGATTGAAGATGACGAGATGTTCGCCAGCTTCAAACGCTGCGCCGAATTGGGCGCACTGCCAATGGTCCACGCGGAAAACGGTGATCTGGTTGCCGAGCTGCAAGAGAAATACTTTAGCGAAGGCATCACCGGCCCCGAGGGCCACGCCTATTCCCGCCCGCCGGAATTGGAGGGCGAGGCCGCCAACCGCGCCATCACCATCGCCGATGCGGCGGGTGTGCCGCTTTATATCGTGCATGTGTCCTGCGAACAGGCGCATGAGGCGATCCGCCGGGCGCGTCAAAAGGGGATGCGTGTTTATGGCGAACCGCTGATCCAATTCCTGACTTTGGATGAAACCGAATATTTCAACAAAGACTGGGATCATGCCGCGCGACGTGTGATGTCGCCTCCATTCCGCTCCAAAGACCATCAAGACAGCCTGTGGGCCGGTTTGCAGGCGGGGAGTTTGCAAGTGGTTGCGACAGACCATGCCGCCTTTACCACCGATCAAAAACGTGCAGGCCGTGACGATTTCCGCATCATTCCAAACGGGTCAAACGGGCTTGAGGAACGTCTGGCCGTGCTCTGGACCGAAGGGGTCGAGACCGGGCGGTTGACACCAAATGAATTTGTTGCGGCGACCTCGACCAATGTGGCGAAGATCCTCAATATCTATCCCAAGAAAGGCGCGATTGTTGAGGGCGCGGATGCGGATATCGTGGTTTGGGATCCCAAGATCACCAAGACGATCAGCCCGGCCAACCACCATTCGGTGTTGGATTACAACGTCTTCGAAGGGTTCAACGTCAAAGCGCAAGCGCGCTACACGCTGAGCCGAGGGGATGTGATTTGGGCCTGGGGTCAGAACTCGCAACCGCAACCGGGCCGAGGCCGTTTTGTACCACGCCCGGCGTTCAGCTCGGCGCAAAAGGCGCTGAGCCAATGGAAGGCGTTGAACACTCCGCGGAAGATCGAGCGTGATCCGCAGAATATCCCGGCTGGGATCTGATCCGTGTCTCTGTTTCGACGAATGATACCTGCCTATCTGCTGGCGTCCCTGACAGGGGCGTTGCTGGGGCTGCTGGTCATTCTTGGAAATCTGAAAGCGTACGGTTTCAGCTTCAGCAAGATGGAGCCGCCAACAGTCTTTGGGACGTTTCTCGTTTTGGCGAGTTTGACTGTCGTGCTGAATCTTCCGGCATATCTCATCGGTCGTATCGTGTTTTGGCAGCGTAACGAAACGCGTCTTGCGGCTTACATGGGGTTGTGGGCGGTAACTTTCGAACTGGTTTTTGTCATTTTGTTTCTTCCGTTTGACCAAGATGGAAGTGCTTTGGGGTTGGTTCTGGTTCCGATAATCGGGGCCTTGTGCGGGTTTATTTATCACAAGATTGAGCGACCGATGACCCAAGAGACGTTGTCGTTGCTCAAACAGAACATGAAAAACGATCTGATCCAGACGCTCGTGTCACGCAAGGCGGTCAGAAAGAAAACAAAAGGGGCGCAAGCCCAGGGAGACAAGACAGGTGAGTGAAACCGTCATACAGGCCAAGAACCTGGACCTGACATACCAAACCAATGATGGCCCGATCCATGCGCTCAAGGGGGTGGATCTGGATATCAACAAGGGGGATTTTGTCAGCTTTATCGGCCCCTCGGGCTGCGGCAAGACCACGTTTTTGCGCGCCATTGCGGATCTGGAACAGCCCACAGGTGGGACCCTGACCGTTAACGGCGTCAGCCCCGAAGAGGCGCGCAAGGCACGGGCCTATGGCTATGTGTTTCAGGCGGCGGGGCTGTACCCCTGGCGCACGATTGGTGGCAATATCCGCCTTCCGCTTGAGATCATGGGGTACCCGAAATCCGAAATGGCAGACCGCGTCGCCAAGGTGCTTGAGCTGGTGCATCTCGACGGGTTTGAAAAGAAATTCCCGTGGCAGCTGTCTGGCGGGATGCAGCAGCGGGCCTCGATCGCGCGCGCGCTGGCCTTTGACGCGGATATTCTGCTCATGGACGAACCCTTTGGGGCGCTGGATGAGATCGTGCGCGACCATTTGAACGAACAGCTTTTGGAGCTTTGGGCGCGTACCAATAAGACCATCGGTTTTGTCACGCATTCGATCCCTGAGGCTGTTTATCTCTCGACCAAGATTGTCGTCATGAGCCCACGCCCCGGCCGCATCACCGATGTGATCGAAAGCACATTGCCGCGCGAACGCCCTCTGGATATTCGCGACACGCCGGAATTCCTAGAAATTGCCCATCGCGTGCGCGAAGGGCTGCGGGAGGGGCATGCCTATGATGATTGAACTACGCGCCTGCCGTGCGCGGGGATTTGAGTATTTTTGCCAAGAAGAAACAGGGGGAGTGGCATGAAGTCTATCTTTCCCATCCTCACCGTTGTCGCGGCGATTTTTGCGCTGTGGTATGTGTTTGCCGTCGTGCTGAACGCCCCTTGGGCCTATTCCAAGGCGGAACGCGCCGAGGTCGAGCTGTCTTTCTCTGAGATGGTTGCCGATACCATGGCGCAGGAAAAACCACGCCTGCCCGCGCCCCATCAGGTGGGGGCCGAGATCTGGAAAACAACGGTTGAGAAAAAGATCACCTCGAAACGATCTCTGATCTATCACGGTTGGATCACGTTGCAGGCCACGGCTTTGGGCTTTGCCTTTGGCATTGGCTTGGGCATCCTTCTGGCAGTTAGCATTGTGCATTTCCGTGTGATGGACATGTCGGTCATGCCCTGGATTATCGCCAGCCAGACCGTGCCGATCCTCGCCATTGCGCCGATGATCGTCGTGGTTCTTGCCGCTTTGCAGGTTGATGACATCGTCGCCAAGGGCGTGATCTCTATGTATCTGTCTTTCTTCCCGGTGGTTGTTGGCATGGTCAAAGGCTTGCGCAGCCCAGACACCATGCTGCTTGACCAGATGAAAACCTATAGCGCCTCATCATCCCAGACCTTCTGGAAACTGCGCCTGCCAGCCTCGGCCCCGTACCTCTTTGCCTCGCTCAAAGTCGGCGCAGCGGCCAGCTTGATCGGCGCTGTGGTGGCCGAACTGTCGCTCAGCCAGAATGGCGGGCTTGGCGCACGCCTGTTGGCGGGGAGCTATTACGGTCAGACGATCCAGATCTGGTCTGCGCTTTTGGCGGCAGCGACATTGGCGGCTTTGATGGTCTTTGTGCTTGGCGCGATTGAGAAAGTCACCTTGAAACGTATGGGGATGGCGCAATGATGTGGATTATTGCCAGCCTTGGGATCTGGATCGCCGCCATTGCGCTGAACCTGTTTCTGGTGCGCCAGCGTGCGCCTGGTTCCGCCTTCCTTGTACCGATCATTTTTGGCGTCGCCGTGTTGATCCTCTGGGAGGGCATGGTGCGGGGCTTTAATATCAGCCCCGTTCTGCTGCCACCGCCCTCAAGCATTGGCCTGGCTCTGGCCAGTGAAACAGATATCCTGTGGCAAGACCTTGTGCAGACCTTCTTTAAGGGCGCGCTGACCGGTTATGTCATGGGCTGTGGCGCGGCGGTGCTGATCGCGATTGCCATTGACCGTTCACCTTTCTTGCAGCGCGGGCTGCTGCCGGTGGGCAATTTCATCGCGGCCCTGCCAATTGTCGGCCTCGCTCCGATCATGGTGATGTGGTTCGGCTTTGATTGGCATTCCAAGGCAGCGGTGGTTGTGGCCATGGTGTTCTTTCCCATGCTGGTCAACACCGTGCAAGGCTTGCAAGCCACCGACCATATGCAGCGCGACCTGATGCGCACCTATGCCGCTGGCTACGTGCCAACCCTGTTGAAGCTGCGCTTGCCTGCGGCGATGCCGTTCATCTTTAACGGGCTCAAGATCTCCACCACCCTGGCGCTGATCGGTGCGATTGTGGCTGAATTCTTTGGCTCGCCGATCAAAGGCATGGGGTTCCGGATTTCGACCGAGGTGGGGCGGCTTTCGCTGGACATGGTCTGGGCCGAGATCACCGTGGCGGCGATCCTTGGCTCCGGGTTTTACGGGCTGGTGGCGCTGATGGAAAAACGCATGACTTTCTGGCATCCCTCACAACGGAAGAGCCGATGAGCGATCTGATCCAGCATTACCTGCCGGTCTTTCGGCACTATCTGGATCGGATTGACGATCTGGCGGGCAAGGTTTCGCCAGATCATTTGGCGGCGCGGCTGACCTCGGGCAGCTTTAGCGCGCTGGAAAATCTGGTGATTGCTCAGGGTTATGTGCTGCGCGCGCTTTGTCCGCTGGCGGGGCAGGCGGTGCCTGAGCTGCCGGAGGCGCAAAAAGCTGTCGACCTAATCAGGCGCAGCAAAAAGGTGCGTGGCCAATTGGACATCCTATCCCAGCTCCCAACCAAAGGCAGTGATATCACCCACACAGCCGGACATGCCGAGCTGACCCAAAGCCCTTACGACTTCATCGCTCTTTACGCGGCCCCGAATTTCTTCTTTCATTTCAATATGGCCTACGCGATCCTGCGGGCGCAGGGCTGCGAAATTGGCAAAGGGGATTTTGACGGATTTCACAGCTACCCCAAAGGGTTCAGCTTTGTCACTGGCACTCAGGATCAATCCCCTGAACCTGCCCAATAAGAACAAGAATTTACAAAACACCAACAAGGAGATCAAAAATGAACAAGATCACAACAACAGCCCTGGCCGCTACCTTTGCCCTGACCGGCGGTCTGGCACAGGCGGCGGATGACGTAACGCTGCAGCTAAAATGGGTCACCCAGGCGCAGTTTGCGGGCTATTATGTTGCTCTCGACAAAGGCTTCTACGAAGAAGAAGACCTGAACGTCACCATCAAGCCCGGCGGCCCGGATGTGGCCCCGGCACAGGTCATCGCCGGTGGTGGTGCTGATGTGGTGCTGGACTGGATGCCATCCGCCCTTGCCTCGCGTGAAAAGGGGTTGAACCTGGTCAATATCGCCCAGCCGTTCAAATCCTCAGGTATGATGCTGACCTGCCGCAAGGACACCGGCATCACCGGGCCCGAGGATTTCGCCGGCAAGACGCTGGGCGTTTGGTTCTTTGGCAATGAATACCCGTTCCTGAGCTGGATGAGCCAGCTTGGCCTCTCCACCGAGGGTGGCGATGCCGGCGTGACCGTGCTCAAGCAGGGTTTCAACGTCGATCCGCTGCTGCAAGAGCAGGCGGCCTGTATCTCGACCATGACCTATAACGAATATTGGCAGGTGATTGATGCCGGTCTCGACGCCGACGATCTGATCACCTTCAAATATGAGGATATGGGTGTCGCCACGCTTGAGGATGGCATGTATGTGCTAGAGGAAAACCTCGCAGATCCGGCCTTTGAGGATAAGATGGTCCGCTTTGTCCGCGCCTCGATGAAAGGCTGGAAATGGGCCGAGGAAAACCCTGCCGAAGCGGCCGAGATCGTGCTCGACAATGACGCCACCGGTGCCCAGACCGAAAAGCATCAGGTGCGCATGATGGGTGAGATCGCCAAGCTGACCGCTGGCTCCAACGGGGCCCTGGATGTTGCAGACTATGAACGCACCGTTCAGACCCTGCTGAAAGGCGGCTCTGATCCTGTGATCACCGCAGCGCCGACAGGTGCCTGGACCCATGCCATCACCGATGCCGCTCTGAAATAAGCGCATCACCATCACACAAAACGCCCCGTCCATCACGTCTATGGGCGGGGCTTTCTTTTACAGCGTTTCCAGTTTTTGTTGAAACAAAGCGTCAGCTTTCTGCGTTTGAGCCTTAGGCGAAAGCCAGCGAAAGCTGATCCAATGTAAATTGGAAACGCTTTAAGCACTCTGTTTTCAGGTTTCTCTGGGCCAAAAATATCCCGGGGAGTCCCGAGCCTGCTCGGGACGGGGCAGCGCCCCCACACTCCCTTAGCCAGTCATGCGCATCTCAAGATCGGGCAGGCCCTCAATGCAAATCTTGCATAGGTCCCCCGGCACCAAGGCTCCGACACCCGCGGGCGTGCCGGTCATGATCAAATCGCCGGCCGCAAGCTCAACATAGGTTGACAGGATCGAAATCACCTCGGGGATAGACCAGATCATCTGGCTTAAATCACCGCGTTGTTTTTCCGCGCCATTCACCGACAAGGTGATCGCGCCTTGCACAAGATGGCCGACCTTGTCCACGCTGCCAATCGGGCCAATGACAGCCGAGCTATCAAACCCCTTGGCCATGTCCCAGGGGCGGCCCATTTTCTTGGCTTCGCCCTGTAGGTCGCGGCGGGTCAGGTCATTGCCGACGGCGTAGCCAAACACGTGCTCCAACGCCGCAGTTTGTGGAATGTCACGCCCGCCCTGACCCAGACACACCACAAGCTCGGCCTCGTAATGCAAGTCCTGCGTCAAAGGCGGGTAGGGGACTGGGCCGGGCGCGATGATGGCGTCGGCGGGTTTGGTGAAAAAGAAAGGCGGTTCGCGATCCGGATCCTTGCCCATTTCCCGCGCATGGGCGGCATAGTTGCGGCCCACACAAAAGATGCGTCGTACCGGAAAGACAGTCTCGCGTCCCAAGATCGGCAAGGCCGGGCGCGGGGCCGGTTCAAATTCAAAAGTCATACTGTCTCCTGTCTAGGTCGGCTGGCTCAGCTAAGCGCGACCTTTTCATCGGCCCCGATCAAACGCTCAGCCTCGTTCAGGCTGTCGCGCTCATATCCGGCAGCTGCTTTGTATCGGGCCAGAAAGGCCTCGCGTTCCGCCTTTGGCAAGACATCTTCGATATCATCAAATTCGCCGCCACAACGGCTGTCGACCAATTGCAGCAAGCCAAAAGGACCCGCGCCGCGGTTTCTTAGCGCAAGGTCTGAGAGTGCTTCGCAAAATGTCTCATCAAACAGGCTCAGCGCCTTTGGTGTCAGCCCATGATCCAGAAAATTCCGCGTCAGGTGACGTGCATCCATTATGGCCTGGCTCGCGCCGTTTGAGCCGGTGGGATACATCGGATGCGCGGCATCCCCAATCAAACACACCGGCCCGTCCACCCAGGTTGGGATCGGATCGCGATCAATCATCGGGTTTTCAAACGCATCCTTTGCCCCGTTGATCAGTTCCGGCGCGCTGAACCAGTCATATCGGAAATCCTCAAAGTAATGCACAAAGCTCTCGATAGCGACAGGACGGAACCAACTGTTGCGCTGGCGGTCTGAGGCCGTATCCGCCACGGTCTCAGCAATCCAGTTGATCAAGGCCAGCCCGGTTTCCGGGTTCGGTTTGGAGATCGGATACATCACCATGCGCTGATGGTGATTGCCTAACCCAATGAACGAGGCCCCACTGCGCAGCGGTTTGGCCCAGGTGGTGCCGCGCCACATCAAAGTGCCGCCCCAGTGAATCTGCGGTTGATCAGGGTGCATTTGGGCACGAATGGCCGAATGGATGCCATCGGCCCCAATCAAGAGCTGCCCGGTTTCCTCCGAAGGAACGCCGTCACGGGTTTGCAAGCTAAGGGTGACGCTACCGTCCTCGTTGATTTTGTAGCCCGTCGCTGTGCTGTCCAGCCGTACAGTGTGACGCCCGGCGCGCCGCACCAATTCGTGATAAAGCAGCATCTGGAATTCGCCACGATGGACCGAGTATTGCGGCCAATCATAACCCGCATCGCGCCCGCGTGGCTCTGAATGGATTTCGCGCCCGTTCAGCCCAAGCAATGCCCATTCCTGAACAGGTAGCCCGAATTCTGACAGGTCTTCTTCGCCAATGCCCATATCCTGCAATTCACGGACCGCGTTGGACTGCAAATTGATCCCGACCCCAAGCGGGTCCATTTTCTTAGCGCTCTCAAAAACCGTGAAGGGGACACCAACCTGATGCAGTGACAAAGCCAGCGCCAAGCCACCAATACCGCCACCGGCAATCAGAACGCGATTTTTGGGCATAAAGACTCTCCTGGAACTGCGCTTACAGTCAAAAACGTCCATCCCGGCGGTGCAACCGGTTTTTCGCAATTGCGTAGAATTGCCGCTTTGGTATACCAAATTCGCAGGGAGCCAAAGTTAGGGAATTGGGGGGCGCATGGCGCAATTGAAGTTTGCCAGCGGGTTGTCACGGCTGGGCACTGAATCCGCCTTTATGGTTTTGGCACGCGCGCAGAAACTGGCGGCTGAGGGCAAAGACATCATCAATCTCGGCATTGGTCAGCCGGATTTTCAGACCCCCGACCATATTGTCGAGGCCGGGATCAAGGCGCTGCGTGACGGGCATCACGGCTATACCCCCGCCAATGGATTGCCAGCCCTACGCGAGGCGGTGGCCGCTGATCTGCATCGCCGCCATGCGGTTGAGGTCAATCCTGACAATGTGGTCGTCGTGCCCGGCGGCAAACCCACCATGTTCTTTGCGGTGATGATGTTCGGTGAAGCTGGGGCCGAGATCATGTACCCCAATCCCGGTTTCCCCATCTATGAAAGCGTGATCCGCTATAGCGGGGCCACGCCGGTGCCGATTGCCCTGAAAGAGGAAAACGGCTTTGCCTTCTCCGCCGACGAAGTGCTGGGTCAGATCACCGACAAAACCAGCTTGATCATCATCAACTCGCCAGCAAACCCGACCGGAGGCGTGACACCGCGCGCTGAAATCGACAAGCTTGTGAAGGGGTTGCAGGATCACCCGCATGTGGCATTGCTCTCGGATGAGATCTATTCCAACATGCTTTATGACGGGCGCGAACATGTCAGCCTGCTGCAATATCCCGAGATCCGCGACCGTCTGATCATGTTGGATGGCTGGTCCAAGACCTATGCCATGACCGGTTGGCGGCTGGGTTATGCGGTTTGGCCGGATGCCTGTGTGGACCATGTCACGCGGCTTTGTATCAACGATCATTCCTGCGTGAACGCGGCAACCCAATATGCCGGGATCGCGGCGCTGACCGGCCCGCAGGACGCGGTTCATGACATGGTGGCGCAGTTCGACAAGCGCCGTCAGATCATTGTGGATGGGTTGAACGCTTTGCCCGGAATACGCTGCAGCGATGCGGCCGGGGCCTTTTACGCCTTCCCCAATATCGAAGGCACGGGACTGACGGCCACGCAGGCGCAGGATCTGTTCCTGGACAAGGCCGGTGTCGCGACCGTCGCCGGAACCAGTTTCGGAGCCTGGGGCGAGGGCTATGTGCGGTTCTCCTATGCCAATTCCGCCGAAAACATCCGCGAGGCGCTGGATCGCATCGCAAAACTGCTGTGAGAGGGTAAGATGGCCAGTGTCATGATGATCGGGGCCTCGTTTTCGGAGGTGGAGCGGGACCGTCTAAAGACCGCTTTCAATGCCAGGTTTGCGGCCGATGTTGCTGACCTTGCCAGTTTGTCAGTGCAAGAGAGGGCTGAGACAACGGCGCTGGCCTTCAAGGGTCATGCCCCATTCGGGGCCGCCGCGATGGATCTGCTGCCCAATCTGGGTCTGATCGCCAATTTTGGCGTTGGCTATGACGCCATCGACGTTGAAGCAGCCTCAAGGCGGGGCATCCGTGTCACCAATACCCCCGATGTGCTGAACGATGATGTGGCCGATCTGGCCGTTGCGATGCTTTTGGCGCAATGCCGGAACATGATCGCCGGGGATGCTTGCGTTCGCAGCGGCGACTGGGCGGCCAAGGGCAATCTGCCGCTGAATCGGAAAGCCTCGGGTTCTCGGGTCGGCATTGTTGGGCTGGGACGGATCGGGCGGGAAATCGCGGATCGTCTGGCGGCCTTCAAAATGGACATCCATTACCATTCCCGCAGTGAAAAACAGACCCCGGGCTGGACCTTTCACAGCGATGTTGTTTCCTTGGCCGAGGCGGTGGATTTTCTGGTGGTTGCCCTGGTCGGCGGCAAGGAAACCCTGGGCTATGTGGGGGCCGAAGCTTTGGCCGCTTTGGGGCCGCGCGGCGTGGTGATTAACATCTCGCGCGGCACCACGATTGACGAGGCGGCGCTGCTGGAGGCGCTGGAAAGCGGGATCATCGCCGGGGCCGGGCTAGATGTTTTCTTGAACGAACCCGATATTGACCCACGCTTTCGCGTCTTGGACAATGTGGTTTTGCAGCCCCATCAGGGTTCGGCCACCACCGAAACCCGCACCGATATGGCCCTGCTGCAGCATGACAATATCGCGGCGTTTCTGGCGGGCAGACCCTTGCTGACACCGGTGAACTGACCGCCCCTTCGCACCACGCGCAACCGCAAAAATTTTGCAAAATTTTTCTCACCGCGCGCGGCTGACGGAGCGGTCAAAACCGATCTCAGACCGAGCCGCCATCGACGAAGAAGTTGCTCGCCGTGCACATGGCCGCATCATCCGAGGCCAGAAACAGCACCATGCGCGCCACATAGACCGGCTCCACCGGGTCGGGCAGACATTGGCCTTTGAGGTGATCGGCCAGTTTCTCCGGTGTGACCCACAACTCCTTTTGGCGCTCGGTCATGATCCAGCCGGGGACCACCGTGTTGACCCGGATACGCGCATCGCCCAGATCGCGCGCCATGGTGCGCGACAACCCATGCACGGCCGCCTTGGCCGTGGCGTAGGCGGGGAAATTGCCCACCGCTTCCCACCAGGAATTTGATCCCAGATTGATGATCGAGCCTGCCCCGGCCTCGACCATGGCAGGGGCAACTGCCTGCATGGCAAAGAACATATGGCGCAGGTTGGTCTCCATGCGCTCGTCCCAGTAATCTGGGGTCACCTCGCGCCAATCATGGCGGTCATCGCGGGCTGCGTTATTAACCAGCACCTGCGCCGCGCCGTGACGGTCGGCCAGCTTGTCAAAGGCGGTTTTCAAACTGTCGATATCGCGCAAATCGCAGGGTTCAAACGCGACATCGCCGTCAACCTGCGCAACCAAAGCCTGGGCCGTCTCCACATCCTTATCGACAAAGCCAACCTTACAGCCCTGCGCGGCAAAGGCGCTGACCATCTCTGCGCCAATGCCCGAGGCCCCGCCGGTGATGAACACGGTTTTGCCCTTGAGGCTTGGATAGATTGCAAATTCGCTCATGCGTGAATCCCTCAATTCTTGGCTGCGTCGTCTTGCAGATAGTAGCGGATATTGTCCTGAAAACTGCTATCCGCTTCTAGGCCCAAGGCCAATCCGCGATCTGTGCGAATATCCATGTGCCAGCCTTTCAGGATCGTATCGATCTCGGGCTCTTTGTTCCAGGTGATCCGCGCGGCGGGTTCAGGCCCGGCCACCGCCGTCATGGCGTCAATCATCTCAGCAATCGTCCAAACCTGCCCCGGCATGGTCAGGCAGCGGTTTTGCCCCAGTGTTTCGGCCTGCAACTCCGCCCCTTTGATCAGGTTTTCCACACATTTGCGCGGCGACAGGTAGAGCTGTTTGAAATCTGGATCGACCGGGCAGTTGGCGGGCTTCCCATTCAACGGCTCGCGAAAGATCGAGGACATGAAACTTGACGCGGCGCGGTTGGGTTTGCCCGGGCGCACCGTGATGGTCGGCAGGCGAAAGCCGCGCCCATCGATCAACCCGCGCCGGGAATAATCAGTGATCAGATATTCGCCCATGGCCTTTTGCGCGCCATAGCTGGTTTGCGGGTTTGGGAGGCTGAAATCGGTATAGGGCTGTGGCGTGTCCCCGCCAAATACAGCAATAGAAGAGGTAAAGACCACCACAGGACAGGTGCCCAAAGCGCGACAACGCTCCAACACGTTCAACACACCCATCAGATTGGTTCGAATCCCGGCCTCCAGCTCTTGTTCCGCATGGGCCGAGACCACCGCCGCCAAGAGATAGATCACATCGACGTCCGCATCGATTGCGGTCGCGACCGAGGCGGGATCGGCAATGTCACAGGTCTGGTAACTCACAGGGAAGGGGGCGTTGATCGGCACCGGGTCGATGATGTCGGCCAAAACCAACCTGTCGATATTTTTTCCGCGCAATTGACCAGTTTCGGCCAATTGCAGCGCCAGTTTGCGGCCAATGAAACCGCCCCCGCCCAGGATGAGTACCTTCATGCCAATCGCCCTCTAAAGTGTGTTTCCAAATATTTCCGGGGCCAGTGCGCCGCGATGCTGGATCACTTGCGCGGCCAGTTCCGATGCGGCTTTGGTCGCTTCACTGGCTGACGCCCCTTGCACCAGCGCGGATAGAAACCCAGCGGCAAAACTGTCGCCAGCCGCGGTGCTGTCGACCAGATTTGTGACCTTGATCGGCGCAACAGTTTGTGTGCCCTCAGCCTCGGTCCAGACATGGCAAGGCGCGGCCCCGTTCTTGACCGCGATGATGCGCGCGCCGACATCGCGATAGCGGGCAATCGTATCGTCCTGGCTTTTGTCGCCAAAACAGGCCTCTTCCTCGTCAAAGCTGGGCAGCACCACATCGGCAACTGACGCGCCCAGCACCAGCCCGTCGCGCATCGCTTCGGCACCTTCCCAGAGACGGGGGCGCAGATTGGTGTCAAAGGCGACCAAGGCCCCAGCCGCACGGGCCTTCGTCAAAGTATTCGCCAGAACCTGTCTTTTCTCAGGCGGTAGGATCGCCAAGGTGATCCCGGAAAACTGGATCACGTCCCGGCCGTGCAGAATACTGTCCAGCCAGGCCTCATCATCGGCCAGCAGTCGCGCTGCGGCCTCACCGCGCCAATAGGAAAAGCTGCGTTCGCCGTCCTGGAGCTGGATTGTATATAGGCCAACCGTCCGATCCGGCACCCGCCGGATGGTGGACACATCCACACCATGCCCCTGCATATAGGCCAGCATCTGGTCCGAGGCCGCATCCTGCCCGACGACGCTGCCAAACTGCACCGCCCATTCCGCACCAAGCAGTTGCCGCGCATACCAGGCACAATTGAAGGTATCCCCGGCAAATCCCATCCGGTAAAGCCCCTGATCGGTGGGGGCAAATTCGACCATACATTCGCCCAGACACAAAAAGCGCTTCATCTTGCAGTCCCTTTCTTAGTGGTTGAGCGCAGGCAGGATTTTGCCCGGGTTCAGGATGCCTTTGGGATCAAACGCGGCCTTGATCGCCCGCATATAGGTCAGCGCAGGCCCGTGTTCCGCATGCATATAGCCGGTCTTGCCCAGCCCGATGCCGTGTTCGCCACTGACCGTGCCACCCAGCCGCAAGGCGCTGTCATTCAGCAAGCCGACGAATTCCTTGGCGCGTTTCATTTCCTCGGCATCCGAAGTGTCCACATTCAGCCCGCAATGATAATTGCCATCGCCTACATGGCCGACAATTGCACAGCTCAGCCCCATATCTCGGGCCTTGTCCTGCGCTTCGACAATGGCTTCGGCCAGTTTCGAGATCGGCACGCAGACATCGGTCGAGATGATCCCCTTTCTCGGGGCCAGCGCCTTGTTGGCGGGGTGCGCATTGTGGCGCATCGACCAGAGCTTGTTGCGGTCTTCGGTCTTTTCGGCGCGCTGAAACCCTGCGGCCCCAAATTCTTCGGCGATGTCGCCAAACAGTTCGGCCTGTTCCGCGACCGCTGCGGGAGAGCCGTGGAATTCCAGAAACAAATGCGGTTTTTCCGGCAGGCCCGCATCGGAATAGAGGTTGAAGCCCCGCACCATCGCCTCGTCGATCAATTCGATCCGTGCCATGGGCAGCCCGCTTTGGATGGTCAGGATCACGCAGTTCACCGCATCCTCAACGCTTTCGAACCGGCAGGTCGCGGCTGAGGCCGCTTCGGGGATGCCATGCAGGCGCAGGGTCAATTCGGTGATGATCCCGAGCGTGCCTTCGGACCCGATCAGCAGATGTGTCAGGTCATATCCGGTTGAGGATTTGCGCGCCTGACTGCCGGTGCGAATGATCGTGCCATCGGCCATCACCGCCTCAAGGGCAAGCACGCTATCGGCCATGGTGCCATAGCGCACCGCGGTGGTGCCCGACGCCCGCGTTGCGGCCATCCCGCCAAGCGAGGCATTGGCCCCCGGATCCAGGGGGAAAAACAGACCTGTTGCACGCAATTCTTCGTTCAGCTCAACCCGCGTCAGACCCGGCTGCACCACGGCATTGAGGTCTTCGTCATTGACCGCCAGCAGCTTGTTCATCCGGCCCATATCCAGACTGATCCCGCCCTGACTGGCCAGATGCTGCCCCTCAAGCGAACTGCCCGCGCCAAAGGCGGTGATCGGACAACCTTCTGCGGCGCAGATTTTGACGATCTCCGACACCTCTTGCGTGGTTTCCGGATAGGCCACCGCATCCGGCAGCAAGGTCGGGTGATAGCTCTCGTTCTGACCGTGCAAGTCGCGATCCGCTTGTGAAGTCACCAGGCGGTCGCCCAGCAAAGCGGATAGCTGCGTGATAGCCGGTTGATGCGTCATGTCTTGTCCTTATTCAACACCAGTTGGGGGAACGGCCCGCGCGCCACGATCGCGACGACCTGAGCGATGCTTGGGCTTCGCGTGATCTCCCCCTGCCAGAATCCAGCACTTTTCACGCGCCAGAAAATGGTATACCATTTCCTTCAACCGCGTTTTGACCAGCTTGTCAACGCCGTGCTGTGATTGGTTGCATGAAACGAGGACAAAGACAGGGGAGAGAAGTAAGGTTTCAATATTTGGAACTGGATATTGAATAATGGAACCGTCTTGTTCCGGTTTGGATTTGGCGATACAGCAAAGGGCAACACCCGACATTCACGGTCGACTCGCCGCTTTTCAAAGGCGGCACCGTGCGGGCATGATCCAGAATAGATGACCAGTGTCCCGGCGTGCCGGGACCGCCAGGGGAGAGAGAACACATGTCAAACACCCGCGCAGGCAAGCGCTATCGCTCGCAGGAATGGTTCGACAATCCGAACAATCCGGGCATGACCGCGCTGTATCTGGAGCGCTATCAGAACGCGACCTTTACCCGCGAAGAGCTGCAAAGCGAACGCCCGATCATTGGTATTGCCCAGACCGGCAGCGACCTTGCGCCCTGCAACAAGATCCATGTGTTCCTGATGGACCGGATCAAGGCTGGTATTCGCGAGGCGGGTGGTATTCCGATGGAATTCCCGGTGCATCCGATCCAGGAAACCGGCAAACGCCCGACAGCGGCGCTGGATCGCAACCTTGCTTACCTGACCTTGGTCGAGGTGTTGCATGGCTATCCCATCGACGGGGTTGTGCTGACAACAGGTTGTGACAAGACCACGCCAGCCATGCTGATGGGCGCGGCCACGGTTGATTTGCCGGCCATCGCTTTGAATGGCGGTCCCATGCTGGATGGCTGGTGGAAAGGCAAACGCGCAGGCTCTGGCACCATTATCTGGGAAAGCCGCCGCCTGCTGGCCGAAGGCAAGATTGATTACGATGAATTCATGGAGCGCGCCTGTTCCTCGGCCCCGTCCTTGGGCCATTGCAACACGATGGGCACGGCCAGCACCATGAACGCCATGGCCGAAGCGCTGGGCATGACCCTGACCGGCAGTTCAGCCATTCCGGCGCCGTTCCGCGAGCGGATGGAAATGGCCTATCGCACCGGGCTGCGCATTGTGGATATGGTCAATGAAGATCTGAAACCCTCTGACATCATGACCCGCGAAGCCTTTGAAAACGCGATCATAACCAATGCCGCCATTGGCGGGTCCACCAACGCTCCTCCGCATTTGCAGGCTGTCGCCCGCCATGTGGGTGTCGAGCTGAACGTCAAGGATTGGGAGACCGTCGGTTTTGACGTGCCGCTCTTGGCCAATGTCCAACCAGCCGGTGAACATCTAGGCGAAGGGTTCTTCCGCGCCGGTGGCGTGCCTGCGATTATGGGCGAGTTGAAAAAGGCGGGCCGATTGCATGAGGGCGCGATGACCGCCTCGGGCAAAACCATGGGCGCGGCGCTGGAAGGGGTCGAAAGCGACGATCTGGACGTGATCAAATCCTATGACGCACCCATGCGCGAGAATGCCGGGTTCAAGGTGCTGAGCGGCAATCTGTTTGACTCGGCGCTGATGAAAACCTCGGTGATTTCCGAGGATTTCCAGCAGCGCTTTCTCTCCCATCCCGGCAAGGAAGGCGTACACGAGGCCCGCGCTATCGTCTTTGAGGGCCCCGAGGATTACCATGACCGCCTGAACGATCCCGCCCTTGAGATTGACGAAAACTGCATCCTGTTCATTCGCGGCGTGGGCTGCGTCGGCTATCCTGGCTCTGCCGAAGTGGTCAACATGCAGCCGCCGGATGAGTTGATCAAGGCCGGTATCAACCACCTGCCCACCGTCGGCGATGGCCGTCAATCCGGGACCTCGGAAAGCCCCTCGATCCTCAATGCCTCACCGGAATCGGTGGTTGGCGGTGGGCTGGCCTATTTGCAGACCGGAGACATGGTGCGGTTGGATCTGAACAATTCAACCTTGAACGCCCTGGTGGACGAGGCCGACTGGCAGGCGCGGATTGACGCCTGGGAAGCGCCGGAGATTGTGCATCAGACGCCATGGCAAGAGATTTATCGCAAACATGTTGGCCAACTGGCCGAGGGTGGATGTCTGGAACTGGCGACGGCCTATCAAAAGATCGGCCGAACCATTCCACGCGACAATCATTAAGGATAACAACGCCCTGGCCTGTCCAGGGCGTTGTTCGTTAAAGGGGGGGGGGCGCTGCCCCCGTCCGCGATGCGGACTCCCCCGGGATATTTGTAGCCCAGAGAAACCAAGGGGAGAGAGTTTGAGCAAGACCATTGTGATCACTGGGGCAGGGCGCGGCATTGGGCGCGCCTGTGCTGAAGCTTTTCTGAATGCCGGGTGGAAAGTTGGCTTGATCGGACGGTCGCCGGAACCGCTTGAGGCGCTGGCCGATCAGTATCAGGGCGCGGCATTGGCGCTGCCTTGCGATGTGGTGGATGAGGGGCAGGTTGAGGCTGCGTTTGAGGCAGTTGTTGCGGAATGGGGGCGTTTGGATGCCCTATTCAACAATGCCGGGGTTGGCGTCAAAGGCGCTCCGATTGACGAGATCAGTGTAGATGACTGGCGCAACTGCATCGACATCAATGTGACCGGGTCTTTCATTTGCGCGCGCGCGGCCTTTGCCCGAATGCGTCATCAGGACCCGCAAGGGGGGCGTATCATCAATAATGGCTCTGTGTCCGCCTATGTTCCGCGCTGGGGCTCGACGCCTTACACCACTTCAAAACATGCGATCACCGGGTTGACGCGGACCATTTCGCTGGATGGCCGGGCCTTTAACATCGCTTGTGGCCAGATCGATATTGGCAATGCGCTGACAGATATGGCGCAGGCCATGACGCAAGGGGTGCCGCAGGCCGATGGGTCTATCGCGGTTGAGCCGGTTATGGATGTGGATCATGTGGCGCGCTCCGTCTTGCACATGGCCGAGCTGCCGCTTGATGCCAATGTGCAATTCATGACCGTGATGGCAACGGCAATGCCCTTTATCGGGCGCGGCTAGAGCAAGGCGCGCATTCGACAATCCCAATCTTTTGGTATACCAAAGCCCGAAGACGACAAAGGCAAGGCAGCGCTTGGATGGCCGAAGAAAACCGGTTCGAGCATATCGCAAACCACCTTCGCCGCGCTATTTTGCGCGGTGATCTCCCGCCGGGTGCGCCGATCAAAGAGCGCGATAATGCAGCCGAGATGGGCGTCAGCCGCACACCGATGCGTGAAGCGATCCGGCAATTGGCCAATGAGGGCCTTGTTACGCTCCGCCCGGCGCGTAGCCCGATTGTTGCCGATCCCCCCTGGAGCGAAGTTGCTGATTGCGTTGATGTTTTGCGCACGCTCGAACTGTTGTCCGGGGACCAGGCCTGTGCCCGCGCCAGCGCCGAGGAGATCGAAGATATCGCCGCTATTCAGGTCAAAATGGAGGCGCAGGCGGCAGAAATCGATCAGGTGACCCTGTTTGAATTGGATATGGAGTTTCACATTGCCATCGTGAATGCCTCTCATAACAGCACATTGATTGACACCCATCGCGCCCTGTTGGCACGGCTTTGGCGGTCGCGGTATTTGGGATCGCGCGAAGGGCGCAATCAGGCGCGGGTGTTTCGCCAGCACAATGATATTGTTGCAGCGCTGCGCGATCGTGATGCGGAGCGGTTGCAAGATGAGATTGGCCAGCACCTGGCCATCCTAAAGCAGCAGATGCACCACTATTTCCACCAGAATTCTACTGAGCTGAACAAAGCCTAGTCGTTCTTACGCAAGGCGCGTGGCGTGGTGCCAAACTCTCGTTTAAAGGATCGCGTCAGCGCGCTTGGGTCTTCATAGCCTGACCGGGTGGCGATTTCGGTGATCGACAGGTTGGTCTGTTCGATCAGACGGCGCGCGACACCCAATCGCAGGGAAATATACACGCTGCGCGGGCTGCGCCCGGTGGCGCTGTGAAAATGCTTTTCCAGGGCCCGCAGCCCCATGCCCAACCGTTTGGCAATCGCGTCAAGCGGTAGGGGCGTTTCGATGGTGCGGCGCATGATGGCGACCGCCGCCTCCACCACCTGACTGTCGCCGGTTCGGATCGGCACCAAGGCGCTGGGGTCGCGTTCGCCATGCATGAATAGCGCGGCCACCTCAAGGCGCAGCATCATGCCATGATGTTGGCCGATCAGATCCAGCATCAGCTCCATCGTTGTGCTTGCCCCGCCGCATGACAGAATGTCTCCGGTGGCGATAAATCGACGATCCACTGCGTCAACCTCGGGAAATTCCTCGGAAAAATGAGTCATTTCATCCCAGTGAATGGTCGCGGTCTTGCCCTCCAATAACCCAGCCTTGGCCAATAGCCAGCTGCCCATATCCAAGCCCGCCAATTGCGTGAACCGCTTGCTGGCGGCGCGCAGGCTACGCAGGGTTTGCGGGTCACATTGCGATTGAAAGGCATAGCTGGGCAAAACCAATAACAGCGCACCGCCGGGATGTTCGGACAAGGGCATTTCCGGTGTCACAGGCAGCCCGCTGGATGACGAAACCGAGCCTCCGGTAATCCCCAGATAGTGCCATTCATAAAGCGGTTGGCGCGACAACCGATTGGCCGCGCGCAGCGGTTCCACCGCATTGGCCAGCGCGTGGTTCGAGAATTCTTCGAAAAGCAGCACTCCGATTTGCCGCGTTTTTGCCGGTGGATTCGAATTTTGCATGATCCAAGGCTTAACCTGCATGAATGAAACGCGCGAGCCAAAGTTACCTTTTCTCAGCAGCAAAGGAGGCCGCCCATGCATTTTGGTCTGTCAGAAGAGCAAGAGATGATCGTCTCGACCGTGCGCAGTTTCGTTGAAAACGAGATCTATCCGCACGAGGCCGAGGTCGAGCGCACAGGGCAGGTGCCTCATGAGCTGGGTATGGAGATCAAGCAGAAATGCCTGGATCTTGGTTTTTACGCCTGCAACTTCCCCGAAGAGGTCGGCGGCGCGGGGCTCAGCCATATGGATTTCACCCTGGTCGAACGCGAGCTTGGTCGTGGCTCGATGGCGCTGACGCATTTCTTTGGCCGCCCGCAGAATATCCTGATGGCCTGTGAGGGTGAGCAGCGCGAGACATACCTGCTGCCTGCGGTGCGTGGTGAGAAAATGGATGCACTGGCCATGACCGAACCGGATGCCGGATCAGATGTGCGGGGGATGAAATGCCAGGCGGTGCGCGATGGTGGTGATTGGGTGGTGAACGGCTCCAAACACTTTATCTCTGGCGCAGAACATGCTGATTTCTTTATCGTCTTTGTGGCGACCGGCATCGACGAAACCCCGCGCGGCCCCAAGAAACGTATCACCTGTTTCCTCGTTGATCGCGGCCATCCGGGCTTTGACGTGCGCGACGGCTATAACTCGGTCAGCCATAAGGGCTACAAGAACTACATTCTCACATTCGACGATTGCCGACTGCCGGATGCGCAGGTCTTGGGCGAGGTGGATGGCGGTTTCGCGGTCATGAACGAATGGCTGTATGCCACCCGCCTGACGGTTGCAGCCTTTTGCGTCGGGCGGGCGCGGCGTTGCTTTGACCTGGCGGTGCAATACGCGGCGGAGCGCAAACAATTCGGTCAGCCAATTGCGAAGTTCCAGGGCATCAGCTTTCAGGTCGCTGACATGATCACCGAGATTGACGCCGCCGATTGGCTGACTCTGTCCGGTGCTTGGCGGCTTGACCAGAACCTGCCTGCCAACCGCGAAATCGCTTCGGCCAAGCTTTATGCCTCCGAGATGCTGGCGCGTGTGACCGACACGACGCTGCAGATATTTGGCGGCATGGGGCTGATGGATGATTTTCCGATTGAACGGTTCTGGCGCGATGCGCGGGTGGAACGTATTTGGGATGGCACTTCGGAAATTCAGCGGCATATCATTTCCCGAGATCTTTTCAGACCCTTGGGAGCCTAAAACGTGACAACCGAACTCCAGACCAAACCGACTGTCTCCATCACCTATTGCACCGGCTGTAATTGGCTGCTGCGCGCCGGGTGGATGGCGCAAGAGCTGTTGCAGACATTTGGAACTGACCTGGGTGGGGTGACGTTGGTGCCCGGCGAGATTGGCGGCATCTACGAAGTGCGGGTTGATGATGTGTTGATCTGGGAGCGCAAGCGCGATGGCGGCTTTCCCGAAGCGCGCGCATTGAAACAGCGGCTGCGCGATCACATCGATCCTGACCGCGACCTTGGCCATAACGACCGGCCAGGCAAGACATCATGAGGACCCATGACCGCCAGCTCTGATCGCTCCAATCTGCAACGCCTGTTGCAGCCGCGCTCGATCGCTGTGATTGGCGGCGGGGCCTGGTGTGCCAATGTGATCCGCGAATGTCGCAAGATCGGGTTCGTCGGTGAGATTTGGCCCGTGCATCCCAAACGTGATGAGGTCGGTGACCTGCCGACCTTTAAACATATCAATGACTTGCCCGGCGCGCCGGACGCTGCCTTTATCGGGGTCAACCGCGCGCTTACGGTTGAGGCGGTCCGTCTCCTTTCGGCCCGTGGCACGGGTGGGGCGGTCTGTTTCGCCTCCGGTTTCAGCGAGGCGCAGGCCGAGCTGGGCGATGGCGCGGATTTGCAACAGGCCTTGTTGGACGCCGCCGGAGACATGCGCCTGCTTGGCCCGAACTGCTACGGGTTCGTCAACGCGCTGGATTGCGCCGCGCTTTGGCCGGATCAACACGGGATGCAACCGGTAGAACGCGGCGTGGCGATCCTGACGCAAAGCTCCAACATCGCGCTAAACCTCACTATGCAAACCCGCGGCTTGCCCATCGCCTATCTTGGCACGCTGGGCAACCAGGCGCAGACCGATCTGGCTGAGCTTGGCGCGACGATCCTTGAGGATCCGCGAGTCACGGCGCTGGGGCTGCATATCGAGGGGCTGAGTGACCTGCGCGGATTTGAGGTGCTGGCGCGCCGCGCCTTTGAGCTGGGCAAGCGCATCGTCGCCGTGAAAATCGGCGCGTCGGAACAGGCCAGCGCCGCTGCCGTCTCGCACACCGCGTCTTTGTCCGGGTCCGATGCCGGGGCGCGCGCGCTGTTGAAACGGTTGGGCATCGCGCAGGTTGGCTCTTTGGCAGGGCTGATGGAGACGCTGAAAATCCTGCATTGTCGCGGCCCACTTGCCCATGGCGGCATTGCTTCGATGTCCTGTTCTGGCGGCGAGGCCAGCCTTGTTGCCGATAGTGTTCTGGGCACAGAGCTGCATTTTCCGGCCTTATCCGCCCAGCAGCAAGAGGCTCTGCGCGGTGCATTGGGCCCCAAGGTCGCCCTGGCCAACCCCTTGGATTACCACACCTATATTTGGGGTGACCAAGAGGCCCTGACCGGATGTTTCAGCGCTATGATGTCGGCTGGCAATCTGGCTTTGGGCATTGTTGTGCTGGACTTCCCGCGCGCGGACCGCTGCGACGCAAGAGAGTGGGACATCGTGGTCAATGCTGTGGCAGATACGGCAGCGGCAACCGGCGCCACCATGGCAATCATGACCAGCCTGCCTGAATGCATGCCCGAAAACATCGCCCAGGATCTCATGACGCGCGGGGTGATCCCGATTTGTGGCTTTGGCGAAGGGTTGGAAGCTGTCGCGGCAGCGGCCTGGCTGGGAGAAAATGGCCCGGCATCGGTGTCTCTTCTGTTGCCATCAGGCGGTAAGCTTATGCACGAAACCACCATTCAAACCGTGCTGGCTGAGGGGGAAGCCAAGAAAATTCTTGCGCAACATGGCTTGGCCGTGCCGCGCTCTAAACGGGCCCGCACCCCGCGAGAGGCCGGTGACGCCGCCGCTGAAATTGGCTTTCCAATCGTCCTCAAAGGCGAAGGTTTTGCCCATAAGACAGAGGCTGGCGCTGTGAAACTGGGTTTGACCACCACAGAAGACGTCATCGCAGCGGCCGTAAAAATGAACGCTGCGGGCTATCTGGTGGAGCAGATGGTGCCGCAAACCGTGGCGGAACTGTTGATCGGCGTTATGCGCGATCCGGCGCATGGGTTTGTCCTGACCCTTGGGGCAGGGGGCATACTGACCGAAATCTTACAGGACACGGTCTCGCTCTTGTTGCCTGTGGATGAGACGGCGATCCTGACAGCGTTGCACTCTTTGCGTATCGCGCCAATGCTGGCAGGCTATCGTGGCGCGGTTGCTGCGGAGAAAAAAGCGATCTGTCAGGCGGTTCTTGCTGTCCAGGCCTATGTCAAAGCGCAGGCTGGGCGGGTGGCTGAAGTTGAAATTAACCCGCTGCTCTGCGGCCCGGATGGGGCAATTGCGGTGGATGCTTTGATCCGGTTGGAGGACTAGATGGACAACCCCATTCATATTGAACGGCGGGGGCATGTGTTTGAGATGACCCTGAACCGCCCCAAGGCCAATGCGATTGATCTGGCCACCAGCCGGCTTATGGGCGAAGCGTTTACCGAGTTTCGCGATGACCCCGACCTGCGCGTGGCGGTGGTGACCGGGGCAGGGAAAAAGTTTTTCTGCCCGGGTTGGGATCTGAAAGCGGCGGCTGATGGCGACGCGGTGGATGGCGATTACGGGGTGGGCGGCTTTGGCGGCTTGCAAGAGCTGCGCGGGCTGAACAAGCCGGTGATCATGGCGGTGAACGGGATTTGCTGTGGTGGCGGGTTAGAGCTGGCCTTGTCTGGCGACATTATTCTGGCGGCCGAGCATGCGAGCTTTGCCCTGCCGGAAATCCGGTCGGGTACAGTGGCGGATGCGGCGAGTATCAAACTGCCAAAGCGCATTCCCTATCACATCGCGATGGAAATGCTGCTGACGGGGCGTTGGATTGACACGGAAGAAGCCGCGCGATGGGGTTTGATCAACCAGGTTCTGCCCGCCGATCAGCTGATGGATAAGGCGCGAGAGATGGCGGATCTTTTGGCCTCGGGCCCGCCGCTGGTCTATGCGGCGATCAAGGAAGTGGTGCGTGAGGCCGAGGATATGAAATTCCAGGATGCGCTGAACAAGATCACCAAGTCTCAGTTCGAGACGGTGGAGCGGCTTTATCGCAGTGAGGATCAGCTTGAGGGGGCCAAGGCCTTTGCCGAAAAGCGTGATCCGGTTTGGAAAGGGCGCTGAGATTTGCGGGAGGGGGTGACGTGCTTGCCCTTGGCAAGACACCCCACCCACCATCCCGCCAGGCGCAGATTTGAGAGGAGGCAGCCATGCCATTGACCATGAACCGTGAGGTTTTCATCACCGCCGCTGTCACCGGATCGGGCAGCACACAAGATCGCAGCCCGCATGTGCCGCGTTCGCCCAAGGACATCGCGGAAAGCGCCATTGCCTGCGCCAAAGCCGGGGCGGCGGTGGTGCATTGCCATGTGCGCGACCCTGAAACAGGCACCCCCTCGCGCGACTTGAAACTGTATCGCGAGTTGACCGATCGTGTGCGCGAGGCCGAGGTCGATGTGGTGCTGAATCTCACCGCCGGTATGGGCGGCGACATCGTCTTTGGTTCGACCGAGGCACCGTTCCCTGTTGCCGAAGGCACCGACATGGTGGGGGCCGAGGAACGGGTCGCCCATGTCGCAGAATGCCTGCCCGAGATTTGCACGCTGGATTGCGGTACGATGAACTTTGCCGAAGCCGATTACGTCATGACCAACACGCCCGGCATGTTGCGCGCCATGGGTGCGATGATGAGCGAGCTGGGGGTAAAGCCCGAGATCGAAGCCTTTGACACCGGGCATCTTTGGTTTGCCAAGGAGTTGGTGAAAGAGGGCGTATTGGATAGCCCGGCGCTGGTTCAGCTTTGTATGGGTGTGCCCTGGGGGGCACCCAATGACCTCAATACCTTTATGGCCATGGTCAATAATGTGCCGGATGAGTGGTGCTTCAGCGCCTTTTCACTGGGCCGCGATCAGATGGCCTATGTGGCGGCGGCGGTGCTGGCGGGGGGCAATGTTCGCGTTGGGCTTGAGGATAATCTGTGGCTCGACAAGTGCGTCCTGGCCACCAATGAGCAATTGGTGGCCCGGGCCAAAACCGTGATCGAAGGCATGGGCGCACGGGTAATTGGCCCGGATGAGGTCCGCAGCAAATTGGGCCTGACCAAACGGGCACCGGTCTAAGTGGTTCTAGGAAAAGGAAAACGGCCCCCGCGTTTCGCAGGGGCCGTTTTTATGTGAGTAGCTGATCTGTTAGGCCACGTGTTCCAGCTTGACCTTGGGTGTCACGCCCAGGGCAAAGCACACATCGCGGGTCAGTTCCGGGCGGTTCAGCGTGTAGAAATGCAGCTTGTCCACGCCCTCATCGATCAGGTCGCTGCACAGCTCGGTGCAGATCGCTGTTGCCAGCAGATCCTCACGCCCGTCACGCTCTGCCTTGGCAAAAGCATCATCCACCCAGCTCGGGATGGTGGTGCCGCAACGCGTGGCAAAGTTGCGCGCGCCTTTCCAGTTTTCGATCGGCAGGATGCCCGGCACGATCTGCTTGTCGATCCCCGCTTTGGCACAGGCATCACGGAACCGAAGAAAGGTTTCGGCTTCAAAGAAAAACTGGGTCAGGGCCTCGGTCGCGCCGGCATCCAGCTTGCGCTTGAGCCAGTCGATATCGGCCTGCATATCCGCCGCCTCGGGGTGCTTGTCAGGATAGGCCCCAACGCGAATGGTGAAATCGCCGGTATCCGCCAGTGCCTCGATCAATTCAACGGAATTGGCAAAGCCATCGGGATGCGCGGTAAAGCTGTTTTCACCCTTTGGGGGATCGCCGCGCAGCGCCACAATGTCCTTTACCCCGGCCTTGGCGAATTCCTGGGCAACCGCCAGGGTTTCTTCGCGGGTTGCATTGACGCAGGTCAGGTGCGCTGCGGTGCGCAGGCCTGAATGTTTGTGCAGAGTTGCCACCACATCGCGGGTCAGATCCCGTGTAGTACCGCCTGCACCGTAAGTCACAGAAACAAAAGACGGATCCAGCGGTGCCAGAACCTGAACCGCGTCCCAAAGGCGAAACGTGCCTTCGACATTGCGCGGCGGGAAAAACTCAAAGGAAATCTGCGGCTGCATCTGTTTGTCCTGTGCTAAGGCGATATCTGCGGCGACTCTGCGTCGCGAAACTTGCACTCTATGTCGCATTTTGGCATTGGTGAGGCAAATTCATAATACTCATCACTAATATGAGGTTCATATGCATATTGAGTTCCGCCATCTGCGCACGGTCAAGGCCATCCATGAATGTGGTGGCCTGGCGAAAGCTGCGGATCAGCTCAACATCACGCAATCTGCATTGAGCCATCAAATCAAAGGCTTGGAAGATCAGGCAGGGGTCGAGCTGTTTGTGCGCCGTTCCAAACCTTTGCGGCTGTCGGCGGCGGGGATGCGGCTTTTGCGGCTGGCCAACCAGATTTTGCCGCAAGTTGAAGCTTTGCAAGAAGAGTTCATGGGGCTGCGCGCGGGCAGTTCGGGGCGCATGCATATTGCGATTGAATGCCATGCCTGCTTCGAATGGCTCTTTCCGGTGCTCGAAGGGTTTCGCAAAAGCTGGCCGGATGTGGATGTCGATATCCGACCCGGCTTGGCCTTTGATGCCTTGCCTGCCTTGATCAAGGAAGAGGTGGATGTGGTGATCTCCTCGGATCCCGAGGAGATTGCGGGCGTTACCTTTACGCCGCTCTTTGATTACAGCCCGGTTTTTGTGGCCGCGGCCAGCCATCCTTTGGCTCAGAAAGAGTTTATCGAGGCCGATGATTTTCGCGGTCAAACCTTGATCACCTATCCTGTGGACCGCGCCCGTTTGGATATTTTCAGCCAGTTGTTGACTCCGGCTAAAGTAGAACCTGCCTCCATTCGTCAGGTTGAGCTGACTGCGGTGATCCTGCTTTTGGTCGCCTCCAATCGGGGGATTTCGGTGCTGCCTGATTGGGTGGTGCGCGAGGTAAAATACAGTTCTGACTATGTCACCCGCCCTCTGACCGAAAACGGCCTGACACGGCGGCTTTACGCAGCAACGCGCAGTGAGGATTTGGAAAAACCCTTTGTTCAGGAGCTGATCGAGCGCGCAGGCAAAGAGGCTTTGCGCCTGCAACAGGCCTGATCAAGAACAATTCTGACTGCCTTGAAGGACGGCCAAGTCGATGGGATTTGCATAGTCGAAACCTGTCACCCGGGCATTTGCTTCGGACAGGACTTGCGCGGCCTTTTGGGCAAAGCAGTCGCAACTGACGCCGCTAAGATTGCTTTGGCAATATTGCATCGGGTCAAAGCTGGCCACTTCGGGCCGCCCGGGCATGAACACCAGCGGTTCATCCGAAGCGGTCAAAGGGGGCAAGAATTGCACCGATGCGACCAGGCCGCCGCAGACGAATAAGACCATGAAAAGCCTGAAGGAAAGCGAATGCCACATAACCTGTCCTGTTACCTGAACTCTGCCCCCAACACCTGTCTAGCATACCATTAGCGATTGGGGGGCGAGATTAAGCTTAGGAATTACCTTGATCTTTAGAGACTAAGGTAACCTTTGGACATGCGCGAAAAAGCTTCGAACATGCAAAAAAGGGCCGCCGACGGCCCTCTTTCCTGTCAGATGTGATCGCAACTCAAACCAGTTGCAGATCCGAGGCCATGACGCGCCCGTCGCGATTCTCACGCAACTCAAAGCTGACTTTCTGTTCGTCAGCCAAGCCGGTCAGGCCCGAGCGTTCAACAGCCGAGATATGTACAAAAACGTCTTTTCCGCCATCATCCGGCGCAATAAAGCCGTAGCCTTTCGTGGTATTAAACCATTTCACGGTGCCTGTCGGCATGATCCCCGTGCTCCTTTCAAAGTCTTTTCCTTGATCCGGCCAAGCGCCGAACCCCCCTGTCACATTCGCCTTTCAGATAGGACGGGAAACGCGCCTGTCCAGAAATGATCATCGAAAGTCACGTGGTCAGCTTCGCCGGTTGAGGGAAAAAAGCAAGAAAAACTCCCTCGTATTTCAATCACAAGCGACTTATGTGATGTGCAATGATCAAGGAGGCATCATGATCCTTTATGGGCTGAAAACCTGTGATACATGCAGAAAGGCCCGTAAGGCCTTGGTAGACGTGGATTTTGTCGATGTGCGCGAGGATGGCGTCCCCGTAAACGTTTTAGGTGGTGCGTTTTCGCGCTTCGGCGAAAAATTGCTCAACAAGCGCTCGACCACCTGGAAAAACCTGTCAGATTCGCAGCGTTCAGAAGAGGTTTTGCCGCTTTTACAGGCACATCCGACATTGATGAAACGTCCCCTAATCGTGTCTGGCGACTCGATGTGGCTGGGATGGGACAAATCGGTTCAGGCGGAGCTGTCCGATGCGTAACGCCGCGCTGACCCTTGGCATTATCGCTGGCGTATTTGGTATGATCGTCGGCTTTTTTGGCTTTGGCTACACCGAATTGGCGCGCGAATTTGCTGAAGTCGAAGAGGTTTTCGGCATGTTCGACAACCCGCAGCTTGTGCGTGTCGTCTCAATCCTGTCGCCGATGTTGGCGATTGCCGGTGGGGCCATGGCCAAGGCCCGGGCGCTGTGGGGCGGGATTTTGTTGCTGCTCTCAGCGGCTGGCATGTATTTCGCTTTTGGCTTCAACGTCTTCACCATGTTCCCGATCGCCTTTGCGGCACTGGGAGGTGTTCTTGCGCTTGCCGCCGGTAAGCCGGATGAGCCAAAGGCGCATTTCTAAGGTTTTGACCCAGACAGCAAAAGGGCACGATTTCCGCCGAAACCGTGCCCTTTCGATTTACACTAAAGCAGCGTCAGACTTCGGCCACGCGGCCCGAACGCAGTGTTTGCAACACCCGATCAACGGATAGGGCACCTGCCCCCTTGATCACCAATGTCAGCAAAACCACCATCCAAAAGGCCCGCTGATCCAGGATCGCAGCATCTGGCACCCGATCAAACCAGGCCCCCAGCGTCTCCGCATGGGCAATCCCGCCATGGCCGTAAAGGTCGGTCAGGCTTTGCACCACGACAAACCCGATCATGCCAAGCGCGGCCAGACGGGTGAACAACCCGATCACGATTAGCAGCGGCAAAATGAATTCGGCCCAGGTCCCGGCAACAACCACCAGCCAATGAAACACCCCTAGCTGTGAGGTGTCATAGGTCACCGCCTCCAGCTGTTTGGGAAAAATCTGGCTATAGGCCCCGACGGACGGCGACAGAAAGCCAAAGAAACCATCCCCGAGCTTGGTCATGGCCGAATTCCAGAAATAACCCAGCAACACACCGGCAAAAACCAGACGGGACAAAAGCGGCAACAGCCCGTCACCCAACCGTTCAACCGCGGCGAATACGGCATTATGCAATGAGATGAGGCGTTCCATGATGGCGGCTCCTTAAGGTCTTTTGAGGTCTGTCAAAGCGCCACCCTGCAACAGCAATGCCAGGGTTGCGCCAAGGTCAAAATCATCGCCCGCCGCGCCGAGCGCATCGCCAAAGCTTTGATCCTGCTGCAAGGCTTGGACAAAATCCGCCCCGCCTTTGGGCAATAAATAGGGCGTCGGGTCATAATCCGGGCGCGCGACTAGCACGTCTTCAGCAGTGGGTTGTGGTTGCGGGCTGCCCTCGATCATGGTGAAATTGTACACCGACAAAACTGGCCAGGGGGAACGGATGATCCGAACCGAGGGCGCAATCCCCAATCGTGAGGCCATCAAATCCTCTTCCTCCAACCCCTGGAACACAGCCGGATCCAAAACCGACGCATCCGCGGCGTGATAGCTTTCGCGCAGGGCCATTTCCACGCGCGCCACATCGCTGAGATAACCGATGGGTTTCAACGGTTCCAAACTTGCCAGAAATTCGGGAAAGCCCGCCCCGTAAAACATCATCAAGGGCGATCTAGGCTGTTCGCGCCGTAAATACATCCCTGCTGCCTTGGCAAAATTCTCAGGCCCAATCAGTTTGGCCACCGCCGGAAAGGCGGTCTCCAACGCTTCGCTCAGCGAAACAGCGACATTGTTGCGATAGACCGCATAGCGCCGCCCGGCTGGCGCGCCTTGCCCATCGACCAACCCCTCAGGAACGGGCCTTTCCGCATCCAGCAGCGCGGCTTCAAACTCAGTCTGCGTTACCATGCCACCCTCTGTTTCTCTGGGCCAAAAATATCCCGGGGAGTCCCGAGCTTGCTCGGGGCGGGGCAGCGCCCCGATTCTGCGCGCGCCTCACACATTGACCTTGGCCAGGGCCCGCTCTGCGCGCACCGCTTCCTCTGCCAACACAGGCCAGTCTGGAACATCCGTGTCCCACTCAATCAACAAGGGGCGCGGCCCCGAAGCAGCCAGCGTGATATCGAGCAAGGCCCAAACCGGATCCGCCACTTCGCGCCCATGGCTGTCGATCAGCAAGGGCGCGCCATGATCATCGTGATCTTCGTCATGGCCGCCTAGATGTATTTCTCCAACCAGATCAATCGGGTAATCGGCGATGTATCCCTGCGGCGAATAGCCAAGATTGGTGGCGGAGACAAAAACATTGTTCACATCCAGCAACATGCCGCAGCCTGTGCGCTTGGCCACTTCGCGCAGGAAATCTGTCTCGCTCCAGCTGCTTTCCTCAAAAGCCAGATAGCTGGATGGGTTTTCCAGCAGCATCTTGCGCCCGATCACCTCTTGCAGCTCATCAATGTGGTCCGCCACGCGGGTTAGTGTGTCATTGGTATAGGGCAGGGGAAGCAGATCGTTCAGGAAATGGCTGTCATGGGTCGACCAGGCCAGATGCTCGGAAAAGCTGGCCGGGTTTAGCCAGCTCACCAGATGTTTCAACCGCGCCAGATGGTCCGGATCAAGGCGGTCCTCACCACCGATCGACAGGCCAACCCCGTGCACGGAAATCGGAAATCTCTCCGCCAAGGCACGCAATTGCGCCAGCGGGCGGCCCCCATCGCCCATGTAATTCTCTGCATGGATCTCTAGCCAACCCACCGGGGCCGGGTTCTCCATGATCTCGGTGAAATGCTGGGGTTTGTAGCCAACACCGGGGCGCGGCGGCAGGGTATTGGAATGATCAAACATGGGGCATATCTCGACAGGCGCAGGTCTATTTGGGGCAAGAAGGGCGGGAAATCCCGCCCCTCGTCGTCGCGTAAAACGAGCTTAGGAAGCTGGCAGGTCGCGGTCCAGCTCTTCCAGCGAGCCCATGCGCGCGGTGCCGTCTGCCATGGCAGGCAGTTCGATGGTGGTGCAGGTGCCCGCGTCAACCAGGGTCCAGGCATTGCCCTGGTAGTCAACTTTGGATGTACCGGCGCAGGTTGTGCCAGGGCCTGCGGCGCAGTCGTTTTTGCCGGCCAGCGAAACGCCAAAGCACTTCTCTTTTTCCATTGCGGTTGCGGTGGTCGCGTGTGTCGCGAAAGAAGCTGCAACTGCGCCAACGAGAGCAACGGTTTTCATGGTCTTGGACATGGGTGTCTTCCTCTGGTTTTCAAAAACTGTTCCGGGTGGCAACCGTGCCATCCGGTGAGAACAGATTGACCCAACACACCCCCAACGGGCCAATCACGGGCGCGTGCATCACAGGCGCGTTAGGTCGCGTGTGGGTTTTGTGAGGGCGAAACGTGAGTTTTTCCTGAATCCCAGCGGATTCCGGGGCTGCCTTGGCCCGGTTCGAAACATTGTTTGGTCTCGGAACCGGAAAATTCCGGGCAAATGTTACAGAACATCACGCGCTCTTTTCGCCGCTCTTGGGGAATTCACGGTTTATGTCAGCTCTGTCAGGGTTTGTTTCTGATTTTTTTCCGGTCTAGGTTTCGACCCAGACAGATTTAGAGCAGCACAAAGGTAGTCACTTGAAACTCAGACAAGCCGTTCCCCAAGACGCCCCGGCCATCAGTGCCTTTTTGCAAAAGCTGACCAAACTGGGGCAGCGAAACCTGCCCGACACAGCTGATTATGTGGCCACACATTATATAGGCAACGCGAACAGGGTCTCTTGCCTGATTGCAATGGATGCTGCGGATCAACCGGTCGGCATCCAGATTGTCAGCCGCGCCGAAGAGGGGAATGCTTATGATGTAACACCCGGATGGGGCATCATTGGCACCCATATCAGCCCAGAGGCGCAGGGGCAGGGGATTGGTAAAGCCCTGTTTGCTGGTACGTTAAGCGTCGCGCGTGAACATGGGCTGCCATCTCTGGATGCCGCGATCGGGGAAGATAACTCAGGCGGGCAGGCCTATTATGATAAGATGGGTTTTAAGACATACCGCAGGATGCCCGGACGGGTTTGTAAACGTTTCGACCTTTAAATAGGTGCAGGGCCAACAAGCCTTACGCAGCCAAGAAACTGAAAAGGGCGGCCCAATGGCCGCCCTAGCTTTATGGTGAAATGGGGTCTCTTCAGCGAAGATCTGGAGGCGTTGCATCCTGCCCAAGTGCGGCAACCACGTCGCTCAAAGCCTCGACCTTGGTCTGCTTTTCGCCAAGGCGACGCACGGTGACGGTGCGCTCTTCGACTTCGCGATGCCCCACCGCCAGAATGACCGGCACTTTGGTCAGCGAATGCTCGCGGACCTTGTAGTTGATCTTTTCGTTGCGCGTATCAGCCTCGGCCTGCACGCCTGCTGCTCGCAGCGCATCCACAACCTCCTGAACGTAGCCGTCAGCCTCAGAGGTGATCGAGGCCACAACAACCTGACGCGGAGCCAGCCAGAAGGGCAGCTTGCCTTCCCAGTTCTCGATCAGAATACCAGTAAACCGTTCGAGCGAGCCAAACAGCGCGCGGTGCAGCATGACCGGAGCCTGCTTGTCACCCGATTGGGTCACATAGGTTGAACCAAAGCGTTCCGGCAGGTTGTAGTCCACCTGCAAGGTGCCGCATTGCCAGTCACGGCCAATGGCGTCACGCAACACGTATTCGAGCTTTGGCCCGTAGAACGCGCCTTCACCTTCAAAGATGGTATAGCTCATCTCAGCGCGATCCAGTGCGGTTTTCAACGCGCCCTCAGAGAGATCCCAGCTCTCATCGGTGCCGATACGGTTATCGGGACGTGTCGAGAGTTTGACATGCACGTCTTCAAAGCCGAAATCCTTGTAGATCGACAAGATCAGATCGTTGACCTTGAGACATTCGTCGGTCAGCTGCTCAGGCGTACAATAAATATGCGCGTCATCCTGGGTAAAGCTGCGCACACGCAACAACCCATGCAATGCGCCCGAAGGTTCATAGCGATGCACCTTGCCGAATTCGGCAATTTTCATGGGCAGTTCGCGATAGCTGCGCAGGCTATGATTATAGAGCATCATATGGCCCGGGCAGTTCATAGGCTTGAGCGCATAGTCGCGTTCATCATGGGTTTTGGCCAGGAACATGTTGTCCATGTAGTTGAACCAATGGCCCGAAGTCTCCCACAGGGCGCGGTCCATGATGTCGGGGGTGTTAACCTCGACATAACCAGCGGCCTCTTGGCGGCGGCGCATATAGGCGATTAGGTTCTGGAACACACGCCAACCGGCCGGGTGCCAAAAGACCGAGCCCGGGGCGTGCTCTTCGAAATGGAACAGATCCATTTCGCGGCCCAGCTTGCGGTGGTCACGCTTGGCGGCCTCTTCGAGCATGGTCAAATGGGCTTTGAGCGCCTTGGGGTCCTTGAAGGCGACACCATAGATGCGTTGCAACATGGCATTGTCGCTGTCGCCGCGCCAATAGGCCCCGGCCACCGACATCAGTTTGAACGCATTGCCCGGCACCTGGCCGGTATGTTGCAAATGCGGGCCACGGCAGAGATCCTGCCAATCGCCATGCCAATACATGCGGATGGGCTGACCATCATCGGGGATCATATTGACCAGCTCGACCTTGTAGTTCTCGCCGGTCTTTTCGTAATGGGCCAAAGCTTCTTCGCGCGACCAGACCTCAGTACGTACGGCGTCGCGGGCGTTGATGATCTCTTTCATCTTGGCCTCAATCGCGCCGAGATCTTCGGGGGTGAAGGGCTCTGCGCGGTCAAAGTCATAGTACCAGCCATCTTTGATGACCGGGCCGATGGTGACTTTGGTGTCGGGCCAGATTTCCTGCACAGCACGCGCCATGATATGGGCACAGTCATGGCGGATCAGTTCAAGCGCTTGCTCTTCATCCTGCATGGTGTGGATGGCGATGGAAGAATCCTGCTCGATCGGCCATTGCAGATCCCAATGCGCATCGTTGACGGTGGCTGAGATGGCCTTTTTTGCCAGAGATTTTGAAATGGATTCAGCGACCTCGGCAGGGGTGACGCCTGCGTCATAGTCACGTGCATTGCCATCGGGAAAGGTCAGAGAGATTTGGGCCATTATCTTGGCTCTCCTCGTCAGTTTGGCGCCCACGGAACGCCCGGTTGCGGGTATATGGTTCGCAGGCTTTTTGCGCTTGCAGCACGGTTCTGTCAAGCGGCGATGTCGCCCCCTCGGACCTGAGGGCTCCCGCC
>JAGHRD010000015.1:0-99958 GCA_017744045.1 Tropicibacter sp. R15_0
CACCCGCCCTCCCCCGATCGTCACAGTGTTTCTTACGCGTGTTTCAGGGCGTTTCACTTGGTCGGGAAGGGAGATAGGGTGGCGGCCATGGAATCAGCTTTGGATTGGCATACGGCGCGCGCCATGTTGGAATGGCAGGCGGAGATGGGGGTGGATGAGGCGATCCTTGCCACCCCGGTGGATCGCTTTGCCGCCGAGGAAGAGGCGAAAGCCAAGGCAGAGGCGGCCCGGGCCCAACCCGTGGGGCAGGCCGCGCAGCGTGTGGCGGAGCCCGAGGTTGATCCGATTGAGGAGGCGGTGAAGGCCGCCAAGGCCGCGCAGGATCTGGCGGGATTGCAGGCGGCAATGGCAGCTTATCCGCATTGCCCGTTGAAACGCGGGGCGCGCAATCTGGTGTTTTCTGACGGGGTGGCCGGGGCCAAGGTCATGCTGATTGGCGAGGCACCGGGGCGTGACGAGGATTTGCAGGGCAAGCCCTTTGTCGGGCGCGCTGGGCAATTGCTGGACAAGATGCTGGCGGCGATTGATCTGTCACGCGAAGACAGCGCCTATATCACCAATGTTCTGCCCTGGCGCCCGCCGCAGAACCGTGACCCCAAACCCGAAGAGATCGCGATGATGCTGCCGTTTCTGAAGCGGCATATCGCCTTGGCCAAGCCTGAGGTGATCGTGATCGTGGGCAATATTTCCTGTCAGGCCTTGCTGGGCAAACGTGGGATCACCCGTTTGCGCGGGAAGTGGACACAGGCCGAGGGCAAACCCGCCCTGCCCATGTTCCACCCGGCCTATTTACTGCGCAATCCGGCGGCCAAGCGCGAGGCCTGGTCCGACTTGCTGGAAATTCGCGCCAAACTGAACAGCCTGTCATGATCCTTGATCCGGTTGTTTTGCTGACCTTTGTGCCGCAATTCATTGATCCGACCCGCGCGGTGTTGCCGCAATTTTTGTTTTTTGGGGCGGTGATGGCCCTGGGGGGATTGATCGTGAACGGGTTGGTTGGCCAATTCGCGGGTCAATTGCGTGGCTACCTCAAGGCAGGCAGTTTGAGCGAAAAGATCACCCGCTGGGTCAGTGCGACGGTCTTTGGCGCATTGGCGGCGCGATTGGCGTTGAAGGCCTAGGGTATTTCAACCAAGGTCGCTGGTATCAGGCCGCGCATGGCGTTGCCCATATGGAACGAGCTGGCCGAATTGAGGTCGGCGAGGGTCAGAGCTCTTGCCTGATAGTGACCCAAGTCCAGCAAATGAGCGCGCAGAACGCCCGGCAAAAGGCCGGAGGACAGAGGTGGAGTCAGCCTCTCACCCGATTGTGTTGTCACAAACAGATTGGTGATGGTGCCCTCGCACAGCTCATCGCGTTCATTGAGAAACAGCAGCTCGTCAATGCCATCAGGCAGGGCCGCACGCGCGGAATCATAGAGCGCGCGGCGGGTGGATTTGTGGCGCAGCCATGGCTCGGCGCTGTCCAGCCGCTGATCGGCAATGGCGACACGCCAGGCACTGGGTGTCGGGGGCAAGGGGCTGGTGGTCAGCTCGGGTTGGCCCTGGGCCGAGAGCGTCAGGCGACAGCGCGATGGCTCGGACGGGTTCAGAGACGCGATATCGGCGCGGATCTGCGCGATCTCCATCGGAATGCCCAAACCCCGCGCCGAGCGCGCCATACGATCCAGATGACGCGCCAAAAGCGGCGTTTCGCGATCCGGGTAAACCGCAAAGGTCTCGATCAGGCGAAACTCGGGCTCAGCTGGGCAAAGCGGGCTTTCCATAGCGCTTCCTCATATTCGGATGTGGCGGTGCTGTCCCAGACGACGCCGCCGCCCACATTCAACCTGGCCGCGCCATTTTCCACCATCAGCGTGCGAATGGCGACGTTGAAACAGCTGCTGCCATCCGGGGCCATCCAGCCGATTGACCCGCAATAGATCTCGCGCGGATTTGGTTCGAGGTCCGACAGGATCTCCATCGCGCGGATCTTGGGCGCACCGGTGACAGACCCGCAGGGGAACAGCGCGCGCAGGATGTCGGGCAGTGTTGTGTCGGGCAAAAGCTGGGCCTGAACCAGCGACACCATCTGGTGCACCGTGGCATAGGATTCGACCTTGAACAGCTCAGGCACCTTGACGCTACCGGGCACGGAAACGCGGCTGATATCATTGCGCAAGAGGTCAACGATCATCAGGTTTTCGGCGCAGTTCTTTTCGTCCTGCGCAAGCCATGTCTTGCGGCGCTCATCCTCAACCGGGTCATCGCTGCGCGGGAGGGTGCCTTTCATCGGGCGGGTTTCGATCTGACCTGCGGCACTGGTACGAAAGAACAGCTCGGGTGAACGGGACAGGATATCAGGCAAGCTGGGGACCTGAACCAAAGCCCCGTAGCTGACAGGCTGGCGGGCCTGCAGCGCGGCGTAGAGCGCGGCGGTGTCGCCAGAGACGGGCAGGGTCAAAGGAAAGGTCAGGTTGGCCTGATAGATGTCTCCAGCGCCAATCGCGCGATGCACCTGCTCAAAGGCGCGCTCATAGTCCTGCGCGCTCCAGCTGGGGCGCGGGGCATCAATCGCGCCAGCGACGGGTGGCAGGTCCGTCGAGGTCGGCGCGTCAAAGACACCAAAACACAATAGCGGCAGTCGCCGCTTACCCGGCAGGCGCGGGGCCAGCTTGGGTTCCAGCACATAGCCCAGCTCGTAACTGGCAAAGCCCGCGATCCAGGCCCCGGCCAATTGCGCCTGTTCCAGCTCGGCCAAAGTTCCGGCCACCTCGGCAGGTGAGTCGGCGCGAATGACCTGTCGGGGCGACTCAAAAGTCGCTCCTGTGTCATTTGGTCCGTGATCAAATCTGATCTTCATGGCTGCCTCGCGCTGTTCCGGCCTGCGATATAAGGGTTTTTGCCCGAAACGAAAGGTTAGAAAGCGGCAAATGCGGCTTGAATTCCGATACCACTTGCACCTTTTGACTCACTGCCTATAACGCACGACAATTTGGGCGCTTCGGGGGCGCCCTTTGCCAGACCGCCACGCCAGACATCAAAGAGGTGCACCATGCCGAAGAGAACCGACATTCAGTCGATCATGATCATCGGGGCGGGGCCCATTGTTATTGGTCAGGCCTGCGAGTTTGATTACTCCGGTGCTCAGGCCTGTAAGGCGCTGCGCGAAGAAGGTTACCGGGTGATCCTGGTCAATTCTAACCCGGCGACGATCATGACCGACCCGGAACTGGCGGATGCGACCTATATTGAGCCGATCACACCCGAGGTTGTTGCAAAAATCATCGAAAAAGAACGCCCCGATGCGCTGCTGCCGACCATGGGCGGGCAGACCGGGCTGAACACCTCTCTTGCGCTCGAAGAGATGGGCGTGCTCGACAAATTCAACGTCGAAATGATCGGGGCCAAGCGCGATGCCATTGAAATGGCAGAAGATCGCAAGCTGTTCCGCGAGGCGATGGACCGCCTTGGCATTGAAAACCCAAAGGCGACCATCATCACCGCGCCCAAGAAAGACGATGGCAATGCCGATCTGGATGCCGGCGTTGCGATGGCGCTTGAGGAGCTTGAGGAAATCGGCCTGCCCGCGATCATCCGCCCGGCCTTTACCCTGGGCGGCACCGGCGGTGGCGTGGCCTATAACCGCGAAGATTACATCCATTTCTGCCGCACCGGCATGGATGCCTCTCCGGTGAATCAGATCCTCGTTGATGAAAGCCTGCTGGGCTGGAAAGAATACGAGATGGAGGTTGTGCGCGACAAAGCCGACAACGCCATTATCGTCTGCGCGATTGAGAATGTGGACCCGATGGGCGTGCATACTGGCGATTCGATCACCGTCGCCCCGGCGCTGACCCTGACCGACAAAGAATACCAGATCATGCGCACGCATTCGATCAACGTTCTGCGTGAAATCGGCGTCGAAACCGGCGGTTCTAACGTGCAATGGGCGGTGAACCCCGATGATGGCCGCATGGTTGTGATCGAGATGAACCCACGCGTGTCGCGCTCCTCGGCTCTGGCCTCCAAGGCGACCGGCTTCCCGATTGCCAAGATCGCTGCCAAGCTGGCGGTGGGCTATACGCTGGACGAGCTGGACAATGACATCACCAAGGTCACCCCGGCCTCGTTTGAGCCGACCATCGACTATGTTGTCACAAAGATCCCGAAATTCGCCTTTGAGAAATTCCCAGGCTCCAAGCCTTACCTGACCACCGCGATGAAATCCGTGGGCGAGGCGATGGCCATTGGCCGTACCATCCACGAATCGCTGCAAAAGGCGCTGGCCAGCATGGAATCCGGCCTGACCGGCTTTGATGAGGTCGAGATCCCCGGCGCGCCGGACAAGGCGGCGGTGATCAAGGCAATCGGCGAACAGACCCCGGACCGCATGCGCACAATCGCCCAAGCCATGCGCCATGGTCTCAGCGACGATGAAATCCAGAACGTGACTTCTTTCGACCCATGGTTCCTGGCCCGTATTCGCGAAATCGTTGAGGCTGAGGAAGCCGTGCGCGTCAATGGACTGCCGTCGGATGAGGCGGGGCTGCGTGACCTCAAGATGCTCGGCTTTACCGATGCCCGTCTGGCGAAACTCACCGGGTTCAGCGAAAAAGACGTGCGGGATCGCCGCCTCAAGGCCGGTGTCACCGCCGTGTTCAAACGCATCGACACCTGCGCGGCTGAGTTCGAGGCGCAGACCCCTTACATGTATTCCACCTATGAAGAGCCGATGATGGGCGAGGTGGAATGCGAGGCGCGCCCGAGCGATCGCAAGAAAGTCGTCGTTCTGGGCGGTGGCCCGAACCGGATCGGTCAGGGCATCGAATTCGATTATTGCTGCTGTCACGCCTGTTTCGCGCTGGCGGATGCCGGTTATGAAACCATCATGGTCAACTGCAACCCCGAAACCGTGTCGACCGATTATGACACCTCGGACCGGTTGTATTTTGAGCCGCTGACCTTTGAAAACGTCATGGAGATCCTGCGGGTTGAGCAGGAAAACGGCACGCTGCACGGTGTGATCGTTCAATTCGGCGGCCAGACCCCGCTGAAACTGGCCAATGCGCTTGAGGCTGAGGGTATCCCGATCCTGGGCACCACCCCGGACGCCATTGACCTCGCCGAAGACCGCGAACGTTTCCAGGCGCTGGTCAACCAACTTGGCCTGAAACAGCCCAAGAATGGCATCGCCTCCACCGACGCCCAAGCGCTAGCGATTGCCGAAGAAATCGGCTTCCCGCTGGTTATCCGCCCCTCTTACGTGCTGGGTGGCCGCGCCATGGAAATCGTACGCGATATGGCGCAGCTCGAACGCTATATCAACGAGGCCGTGGTGGTGTCTGGCGACAGCCCGGTTCTGCTCGACAGCTATCTCGCCGGTGCGGTTGAGCTGGACGTGGACGCGCTGTGTGACGGCGAAAACGTTCATGTGGCGGGCATCATGCAGCATATCGAAGAGGCGGGCGTGCATTCAGGTGACTCTGCCTGCTCCCTGCCGCCCTACTCGCTGGATCAGGACATGCTGGCCGAGATCAAGCGCCAGACCGTTGAACTGGCCAAGGCGCTGCACGTCGTCGGGTTGATGAACGTTCAATTCGCTATCAAAGGCGGCGAGGTCTTCCTGATCGAGGTCAACCCGCGTGCCTCGCGCACCGTGCCATTTGTGGCCAAAGCCACCGATAGCGCCATTGCCTCCATCGCCGCGCGTCTGATGGCGGGTGAGCCGCTCTCCAACTTCCCCGAGCGCCCCGCCTACCCTGAGAATGCCGATTACGACACCGATATTCCGCTGGCTGATCCGATGACCCTGGCTGATCCTGATCTGCCCTGGTTCAGCGTCAAAGAGGCGGTGCTGCCCTTTGCCCGTTTCCCCGGCGTTGACACCATTCTGGGGCCAGAGATGCGCTCGACCGGTGAGGTCATGGGCTGGGATCGCACCTTTGCGCGCGCCTTCCTCAAGGCGCAGTTGGGCGCGGGTAACCACCTGCCCACTAGCGGCGCGGTGTTCTTTTCGATCAAGGATGACGACAAGACCCCACAACTGGTGGAAACCGCGCAGATCCTGGACGGGCTGGGCTTCAAGATCGTGGCGACCTCGGGCACCGCGGCCTTCCTTGGTGAACATGGGATCAGCTGTGATGTGACCAAAAAGGTCTATGAGGGTCGTCCGAACGTTGTCGACGTGATGAAGGATGGCGGCATTCAACTGGTGATGAACACCACCGAAGGATCCGCCGCCGTGTCAGACAGCCGTGAAATCCGCTCGGTCGCGCTCTATGACAAGATCCCCTACTTCACCACCGCCGCCGGAGCCCACGCCGCCGCCCTGGCAATGAAGGAACGCGAAGAGGGGGATCTGGTGGTGAAGTCGCTGCAGGCGTAAACGGCCTTTCCAGAACCGAAATTTTGCGAGGGGCCAATCGGCCCCTCGTTTTACATGGGCACACGGATTCGGGGCTGAGTTCCATACATCGGTACATGTCGAAGCAGCCTGATCTATAGGAAAACCTATTATTAGGCCGCATTGGCAAATGCGATTCACACTGGGGCTTGGACGCGTTTCAATCAGGTATCTGTTATAGAGAACAGTATGCCCCGAAACCTGGTGGAACGGTGTTTTAATAAGCTCAAGAGCGCCCGCAGCGCCGCTACCCGATATGACTGAACTGCAGAAATCCAACTCGGGTTCGTCGACATCACCTCCACCCGGCTTTGGGTGCGCTATGTTGTCAACATGACCTAACCGACCTATCGCTCCTGATTAAACACTTACCCCATCGCGCGTTGCGTTGCGCGATGGGGTAAGAAAACATTAAGCGGCTATTTTCAAAGCGTTGCAGAGTTGACAGCTGTCAACTCCACCGGTTTTTGCCCATCAAACCGCCCTGTTCACCCGATGGAAAATATGGGTAAAGGTCGCCGCCCCAAGCACCGGAATCAACAGGTTCACCAGCGGGAGCGACAGCGGCATCGCCATTAAAACCCCAGCGGCCCAAATCGTCAAAAGGTGACGCTTGCGCAGCTTATAGGCCGCGTCCCGCCCGACACGCCGCATGGCGGCCAGAGTGAAATATTCATTGCCCAGCAAGAACCCGTTCAACCCCCAAAAGATGAACGGGGCCAAAGGCGCGAAAAAGATATATAGCACCAGCGCCACAAGGTTCGCGACCACCATGATGCCCAGGAATCGGAAAGTATCGCGCAGCCCCTCCGAAAGGGAGACCGGGGTGGCAGCGCCAAGACCGGGATAGTGTTTGTCCTCAACCGCCTGCGCGACCTCATCCAGAAACAACGATGTGATGGCCGAGGCGGTCGGCACCATCAGGAACACCGACAGAACCATCATCAGGGGCACCATGGCCCAGCTCAGCACATTGTCGAGCCACTGGATCTCGCCGACCCAGGGGATCGACACGGAATCGCCCACGAAAAAGCCGACACCCCAGACGAACAGGGCGCTGATGCCAAACAGAATGGCAAAGGCCAGACCGACTCCACGCAACAAGACGGATCGGAAGCGGCGGTCACTGAGCTGCGCCAGCGCCGAGAAAAACGCAGAAATGATCATTCATCTACCCAGGTTGTGATCGCATCCAGATCGGGGCGCGGGCGTTCTGGCGGGGCCATACGCTCGGTGCCGATATGGATGAACCCAGCCACCTTTTCATGCTCCGCCAGCCCCAGCGCCGCCTGAACAAAGCCGCGATCATGCGAGGCCCAGCCGGACAACCAATTTGCGCCCCAGCCGTCCGCCAGGGCTGCGTTCAACAGTGCCAGACACACCGCGCCCGCCGAATAGCTTTGCTCAATCGCGGGCACTTTGGGGCTGTCCTTTTGCACTTCGATCACCGCGACGCAAAGCGGGCTATTGGCAAAGGAGGCCTGTGCCTTGGCGATGTCCTCGGGGATCTTGCCCAGGCGTTCACCCGCCGGGGCGACTTCATCCGCCAGACGTGCCAATGCGGCCCCTTCCAGCACGATGAAACGCCAGGGCTCGAGCTTGCCATGATCCGGGCTGCGCGCGGCTGCTGTCAGCAAGGTCATCAACCTGTCGCGATCCGGCGCGGGCCCTTGCAAGATTTTGGCAGGGCGCGACCTGCGGGTCAGTAAAAAGTCGAGAGCTTGGGGATTGGGATCTGGCATGGGGTCTCCTGAATACGCGTGCTGTCTATGTCAGTGCTGGAGGCGCGGGAATCAACCGCCAAGATTGTCGAAAATCGGCATTGGTGGTAGCGAGGGGACATGTCTTTACCCGATTTATCCGATCTCGCCGTGTCCGGCAGCGCCATTGAGATCCGCGTTACCCCCAAAGCCTCGCGCAACCGGATCGAGCGCGGCTCGGATGGGGTGCGTGTCTATGTCACGACGGTTCCGGAAAACGGCAAAGCCAATGCGGCGGTGCTGAAATTGCTGGCCAAGGCGCTGGGCGTATCCAAGTCACGCCTGACCATAACTCGCGGTCAGCAGTCGCGGGACAAAACCATAAAGGTCGGCTAGTCCGACGTCTCTTCGCTGCGGGAATAGACCCCTTCGGGCAGGGAAACTGCCGCGATCAGATCCTGCATCTGCGAGATGGAGAGTGTGATTCTTTGGGTTGTGTCCGTGCGCGGGTCAAACTGTTCGACCGTGATGCAATCCTCAAAGGTCGACACGACCACATCTTCGGTCAACGGGGCCTTGCCCTCATCAACCAGGGTCACAACGGTGGCGTCAAATTCGTGCTCGATGCTGAACATGGTTTCAGCTTAGCGGCGAAAAGCTGCGGGTGGAACTGCCTTTTGGAAAAATCCCACCGAATTGTGAGAGGGCAGGGCTGGCCCGAGCAGGTTTCTGCGCCTATGGTCGTCCTACGCTAACAGGATGGCAAATGACGCGCTTTCTCCCTCTGGTTCTGCTTTTTCTTGCAGCTTGTACCGAGCTGCCGGTTGATGCGGTGGCTCCGGCCCCCAAAGCTGACGCCCCCAAACCCTCTGCTGCCGAGACAGAGGTGCAAAGACGTGCGGCCAAAGCGGCGCGGCAATTCATTTCCGTGGTGGAAACTGTCGAACCGGTGGCTGAGAACGAATGCCGACGCGTGACCCGTGGCATCAATTGCGATTTTCAGATCGTGGTCGATGACCGCCCCGACCAGCCGCCAAACGCCTTTCAAACGGTTGACCGCGCGGGCCGCCCGATTCTGGCGTTCAACCTCGCCCTGATCACCTCGGTGCGCAACGCGGATGAGCTGGCCTTTATCATGGGGCACGAAGCGGCCCATCATATCCTGCACCATCTCGACAAATCGCGGGAAACCGCGACCTATGGCGCTGTGATCCTGTCTGGTATCGCGGCCCTGGGCGGGGCAGATGCGGAAACCGTGCGCTCGGCCGAAGAATTGGGGGCCGTCATTGGCGCGCGCTCATTCTCAAAGGAGTTTGAGCTGGAGGCTGACCGTCTGGGCACCATTATCGCGGCGCGCGCAGGGTATGATCCGGTTCTGGGATCCGAATTCTTTTATCGCATCCCGGACCCTGGGAATGAATTCCTGGGCACGCATCCACCCAATGCGGCCCGTCGCGAAATGGTGCGAAAAACCGCTGCCGCGCTGTAAGATCGGCACGTTGACTTGGGTCAAGGCCGTTTCTCTGCCTTTCCGATACAACTTTCCTTGTTTGACGCAGTCACAGGGAATCAGAGATGCACGATCTGGACAAGTTAAAGCGCCACGCGGCCCTCTTTGACGAGATGGCCCAGCTACAGGGTGTCGATCTTGAGCAAGCGATGCTGGATGGACAACTGTCGATTCCCGATCTGGATGACGCTGTTCTGCGCTGCGCCAATTGCAAAGAGCCGCGCGCTTGCGCTGTTTGGCAGGCGCAGCAAAGCGTGCCGGTGATGCAGCCCCCGGCCTATTGCCAGAACCAGGAGCTGTTTTCCGAGCTGAAGGAGGGATGAGCCATGAGTGATCTCGACATGCCAGCGAAGCCAAATCTGGTGCTTGGACCTGAGAACGACCATTACTGGCTTGTTCAGCGCATGGCCAAGGCCACGGGGATTGATCTGGTCCGCGCCGCCAATACCGACATTCTGACCCAAGAGGATTGGGCCGGGATCGTGACCCATTGCCGGGGGTGCAATTGGTCTGATGGCTGTGGGCGCTGGCTGGATCAGCCGGACGACGCGCAGCGTGACCTGCCCAAGCCATGTATCAACAGAAAACGCCTTGCCGAGATCAAAGCGGAACTTGAGGAGCTGTAGAAATGGGCCAGTATTTGGGTGACCCCGCCCGACATTTCTTTATGACACGCAGTGTTGCGCGCACTATGGGGCTGAGCCTGAGCGAAGAGATGCAGGCCGGAACTCTGGACGCGGCAGCCTATGCGCGCATGGTCACAAATTGCCGGGGCTGCGCGCTGGTTGAGGCTTGTGAGCAATGGCTGGCGCAGCAAAGCGATCTGGTCAACACACCGCCCCCCGGCTGTTGCAATGGTGACACCTTGACCAAGCTGTGCCGCTTGCACTGATTGCGTCACACTGGATGTCACAGAAAAACCCCGACCAATGGCCGGGGTTTTCTTTTTCGGGGTTTGGACCTTACTGCGTGCGCAGGTTCTTGGCCGAATCCTTGATCGCGTCGAACTGGCCCGAGGGGCGGAAGCGCCAGAGGTATTCGGGCAGCAGGGTTTCCATTGAAACCGGCTTGATACCGAGATCAGCAAAACCTTTGGCATCGTCTGCGACGATATTGTCGGATTTCAGGCTGCGCACTTGATCACCGGTGATCTGAGCCGGGATCAGGCCCAGCGACAGTTTGGCCGTGATTTCCGAGATCGGCGCGACAATCGACGCGGCCCAGAAGGGCAGGTTCAAAACCAGACGACGGCGGTGGATCACACCCAGCATCGTGCCCATCAAGTCGCGGAAGCTCTGTGTATCCGGGCCACCCAGCTCATAGGTGCCAGCGGCGACCTGGCCCAGAGTGGCATTGACCGCAGCCTTGGCGACATCATCGACATAGACCGGCTGGAATTTGGTTTCAGCGCCGACAATCGGCAGGATCAGGCTGTAACGCGCCATGGTGCCAAAGCGGTTAAAGAAGTTGTCCTCGGGGCCAAACATCACCGAGGGGCGCAGAATCACCGCATCGGGCATGGCGGCCAGAACGGCGGCTTCGCCCTTGGCCTTGGTTTGCGCATAGACGCTGTCGCCATTGGCATCCGCACCGATTGCGGAAATATGGGTCAGCTGCGCCACGCCCAGCTCAGCCGAGATTTTGGCGATACGTTCAGCACCCTCGACATGCACGGCGTCAAAATTGTTTTTGCCGCCCTTGTCGAATGTGCCAACGCAATTGATCGCGGCATCAGCACCGGCCAAAGCGGCGCGCACGCTGTCATCATCGCGGATATTGCAGAAAACCGGGTCGACCTGGCCAACCACGCCGTAGGGGCGCACATGCAGCGCCTCATTGGGGCGACGGACGGCAACGCGGACGCGCCAACCTTCTTTCGCCATGCGCCGTGCAATATAGCGCCCTAGGAATCCCGCTCCGCCGAAAATGGTGACGAGTTTAGGCATTGGGTCTCTCCTCATGCATGCGAGCTTGGCGCAGCATTACCTGCGTCGGGGGGTGCGGGCAAGGTGTAGGATTGCCGCGTGGAAATTTCTTTAAAAAAGATTGTTGACACCCCCTTAGGACCAGCTTAAACCGCGCTCCACCAACCGTGCCCAGATGGCGGAATTGGTAGACGCGCTGGCTTCAGGTGCCAGTGGCCGCAAGGCCGTGGAGGTTCGAGTCCTCTTCTGGGCACCATTAAATCTCTCGAAATTTATATACCTCTCTTGCACCTGATGTGCAGCATGCAGTTGTAATGCGAATGGCGTTTTTAATGCTGGCGCTTTGCCCGGATTGGCAAAGCTTAGGTTTTAATGTGACTGGGATCCCCTTTTGAGGCGGATGTTCTGAGCTTCCCGCTGCCGATCACTTTAGACGCTTTCGGGCGAGTAGATGTTAAAGCCAAAGGTCACTCTTTGTGCGCCCGCGTCTGGGCCAGCTTTTTGGGTTTTTAGCATTGTGGCGATTGTTGCCTGCGCAAAGCGGTCGAGCGGGTGAGAGATTACCATCGAGAGTGTTCCATCAATCAAGGCCGCGCGTGTGTCGTCGAACAGCTCATACCCGACCGCAATGAAATCACTGCGCTTGGGCGTATCCCTGAGCGCGGCGATGGCTCCGGTGATTCCCCCACCCGAAATAAACAGCCCGCACATATCGGGATGATCACTGAGCAGCTTTTCCACATGTTCGCGGGCGACGGCCGCAGATTCATAGGTGGCCAAAGGCTCCAATAGAGTGAATTGCGAATTGTGTTCCCGGAAATAGGATCGAAAACCGCTTTCGTTCATTTCCTGATTGCGCAGCCGGTGACTGCCGACCAGGATGCCGATCTTGCCCGGCTCACGCACCATTTTGTCAAATCCCCTGGCCGCTGTGCGCCCCACCTTCCAATTGTCCAAACCCACAAAGCTGATATTCCCGCGCGCAGAGAGCGGGCCAATCAGCGATGTGACCGGCACACCTGTCTCAAGCACCGTGTCAATGGCATCAGCCACCAGGGAATGCTGTGGCGCAACGATGGAAAGCGCATCTGTTCGCGCCCCGATCGAGACAATATGGGCCGCGACCTTTTCCGGAGACAGATCTTCGAGAAATTCCAGGGTCAATTCGATGTTTTCGCCGCGCCAATTGGCGGCGGTTTCCGCAATCGCATCCCCGAAGTCGCGATAAAACCTGCGCGCTCCGCGCTGAAGCAGCACGCCCAGTTTATGGGTTTTCTGATGAGATTTGACGGCATGTTCAATCGCCCCAAGGCCCTAGAAGCCCATTTCAGAGGCCGCCTGTAACACGCGTTCGCGGGTCGGAGTCCGCACGGAAGACGCGTCGCTGAGAACGCGGTGATGGTTGTCGAGGCCAATGGCGGTTCGCTGAACATTCTGCAGACCCAGAACTACGACAACTATGGTGCTGACCTGGCGACCGTGATCGAGCAGGCCGTCGCGCAAGGTGTTGACAGTATCGCAACCGTTCTGCCTGCGCCTGACGCGCAGATGCCAGCAATCCACGCCGCAATCGAACATCTGGGCAAAACCGACACCGTGATGCTGGGCACCTTTGACCTGAGCCGATCCACATTGGACCGCGTCAAGGCCGGCACTCAGGCCATGGCCGTTGACCAAACGCCCCTTACTACCTGGGCTTCCTATCGGTCTCCACTCTGGCCGCCCATATCGATTTTGGCACCAAAGTTGCAACCGCGCCAGTTCTGACCGGCCCGGCAATTGTTGATGCCTCGAACATCGATGCGACCTTTGCAGGGGTCAAGGCAGGCACACGCTAAGCCGCGATTTTGAAACAGCGCCATCCGCCGCAACTCAGTACGTCCTGAGAGGGCGACCTCTCATCTCAGATCAGAAAATGAGACAGCGGTCCGGCTTTGCCGGGCCACTTTGCAAGACGCATGCACGGAGAATTGCCAAATGAGCATTCGCATCGCCATCATAGGGGCCGGGATCATGGGGGCCGATCACGCTGCGATCGTGGCCCAGGATTTGCCCGGTGCGACGCTGCAGGCCGTATGTGACATGGACAGCGCGCGGGCCCGCAAAATTGCGGATGACCATGGCGTTGCCGACATCGCCAACGATCCGGAATCGGTGATCAGCCGGTCTGACATGGATGCCGTGATCGTGGCCAGCCCGGATTTTACCCATGCGCCTCTGTCCAAGGCCTGTATTGCCGCTGGAAAACCGGTGCTGTGTGAAAAGCCTCTGTCGCAGTCATCGGATGAATGCATTGAGGTTATGCAGCTGGAAGAGGCCGCCGGGCATCCGTTTGTCATGCTGGGTTTCATGCGCCGCTATGACCAATCCTATACCGAGATGAAGGCCGCTTTGACCTCGGGTCGGCTGGGGCGGGCGTTGATGATGCATAACTTTCACCGCAATGTCGAAACCCCTGCGGCGGATTTCACCGGTGCCATGGCAATCACCAATTCTGCCCCGCATGAATTCGACGTGGCGCGCCATGTTCTGGGAGCCGAGTTTTCCTCGATCATCGCGCAGCAGGCCCGTCGTTCGGATGGTGTTGTTGCCCCTGTTGTGATGGTTTTGGAAACCGATGACGGCCAGCTTGTCACGGTGGAGGACAACAACAACGCCGCTCGGATGGGTGTGTCGGACGTCGAAGTGAATACATGCGGTTGGTCAACCGCGCCCCATTTTGATCTGCCCTTGATGCTGAACGCGCCGGTCCAGGCCACGACAAGCCTGCTTGAAAACGGGTCGCTGATGGATATCGCGGCGCGCAGCTGGTCTTATATCACCCTTGGCTTTGGCCATGGCGAAGAATGGTGGCGGCAGTTCTGCTATCGGCTCAAGATGGCGGGTTATGATGGCTGGCTGTCTATCGAGCACGAAGATGTTCCTCTCAACTCTCTGGAAGGGTTGAAAAAACCCGTGTCCCTTCTTCAGGGCATCATGCCCGTCTCTCCCTCTGACCACTCACCACAGGATATTTGACATGGGATTTCAACTTGCGGCCTGCGCCGAGATGCTTTTGCAGGACAAGCCCATCCACTGGCGGGCGGCGCGCCTGCATGAAATGGGCTTTGGCGTTGGCCTATGGAATTGGCCCGCATGGGATCTGGACGCGCTAAAGGCGACCGGGGCGAATTTTACCATCATGAATGGCTATCTTGAGGGCCGTCTTGCGGATCAAGAGGGGGCTGAGCTGTTGCTGAGATCCGCCCAAGAAACTGCGCAAATCGGCAAGCGGCTGGGTGTGGATCGTCTGAATTTGCACGGAACCGGGCTGGGGGATATGGGCCTGCCGATCCAACAGCTGGCCCATGTGGCACCGGGCATGTGGCAACGCGCCCGCGATACCCTGCACCGGATCTGCGACATGGCTGAGGAAGAAGGTGTTGTTTTCACGCTGGAAAATCTCAACCTGCGCGAACATCCCGGCTGCCCATTCAATTCCACCACGGACGTGTTGAACCTTGTCAGCACCGTGGATCGTCCGCAATTGCGCATCAATCTCGACCTGTACCATACGTAGATTGGCGAAGGCGATGTGATCCGCCATGCCGAGGCCTGCCTGCCATGGGTGGGTGAGATTCAGGTCGCTGACAATCCGGGCCGCTGCGAACCGGGCACCGGTGAAATGAACTGGCCCATGATCGCGCGTGCGCTGGATGCGCTGGGCTATCACGGCCCGGTCGGCATGGAAGCCTTTGCAAAAGACAAACCCGAAGATGCGCTCGAGGCGTTTCGCGCGGTCTTTACCCTCTGAACAACAAACAAAAACAAGAAAGACGACCCAATGATCAAAGTTGGACTTCTGGGCGCTGGCCGGATTGCTGGTGTGCATGCCACTGCCATTTCCTCGAACCCGGGCAGCACGCTGTCACCCGTTTCGGACTATTTTCCGGAAAACGCCGAGAAACTGGCCGCCGAATATGGCAGCACCGCGCGGACCACGGATGAGATCATCGCCGATCCCTCCATTGACGCTGTTTTGATCGCGACCTCAACCGATACGCATTCCAACCTGATCGAGGCCGCAACGGCGGCAGGCAAGGCGGTTTTGTGTGAAAAGCCGGTGGATCTGAGCCTTGACCGGGCTCGTGCCTGCCAGGCCAATGTTGCGTAATCCGGTCAGCCGGTCATGATCGGGTTCAACCGCCGGTTTGATCCGAATTTCAGCGCGATGAAATCTGCCTTGGATGCCGGTGAAATCGGCAAACCTGAACTGCTGTCGATCACCTCCTTTGACCCGGCCCCGCCCCCCGTTGCCTATATCAAGGTCTCGGGCGGTCTGTTCCGCGATATGATGATCCATGACTTTGACATGGCCAATTTCATGATGGCCGAAGCGCCGGTGTCGATCAGCGCCAGCGGCTCTTCCATTGTTGACGCCGAGATTGGTGCAGCGGGCGATGTGGACACCGCCGCCGTCACCATGACCTATGCGGATGGGCACATTGCGGTGATCAAGAATTCGCGCCGCGCCGTCTAACGCTATGATCAGCGCGTTGAGCTGCTGGGGTCGGACGGGCTTTTGCAAGCGCAGAACATGCTGGAAAACACGGTGGTCAAATCCACAACCGCGGGTGTGAGCGGGGCGAAACCAACCTATTTCTTCCTCGAACGCTATATGCCGTCTTATGCCAATGAATGGGGCGCGTTTGTTGACGCGATCAATGGCGGATCCGCGCTTCCGGTCGATCTGTCCGATGGGATCACAGCATTGGCCATGGCCGAAGCTGCCACCCAATCCCTGAAAACCGGTGCACCTGTGAGCTTGGCCGATGTCTGATGCCCTTGATTTGATCACGATTGGCCGGAGTTCGATTGATTTATATGGCGCTCAGATAGGTGGGCGGCTTGAGGATATGGGGTCTTTTGACAAATATATCGGCGGCAGCCCGACCAATATTGCCTGTGGCACGGCGCGGTTGGGGTTGAAGTCGGCGGTGATCACCGGGGTTGGTGATGAGCATATGGGCCGGTTCATTCGCGAGCAGTTGCAGCGTGAGGGGGTCAATACGGACGGGGTCAAGACCGATCCTGACCGTCTGACCGCGCTGGTTCTGCTGGGCATTCGCGACGAAGAACAGTTTCCGCTGATTTTCTACCGCGAGAACTGCGCCGATATGGGGCTGACCGAAGAGGATATCGACCCGGATTTCATCCGCACCGCCGGCCAGCAAACCGCGCTGGACATTGATTACCGCCCCAATCTTTGGGGCGTGGCCATTGGGCAGGACTTGAAAGCTGGATGATTATGCTGGTGTCCCCTAACGGCCCCGGTTCTAGCTTGACCCGCCAAGCCCCAGCGTTTCGTCGCGCAGCCAGGTCATCAACCCCATTGGGTCGCCGCTCCAGCGTTCGATGTCAGACGGGAGGATCGGGGTGCCGATATGGGGGCGTTGCGGCTTGTTCAGGGCGTGTTTGACTTCGAACAGCAAAAGCCCCTGCCGCAGCGTTTGCGAAGTCAGGCTGGCGATCTGATAGGCGCGGCTGTTTTGTCCGGGGAAGCGGATCGGGACAACGGTTGCCCCCGAGCGTTGGATCAATTTGGCGGTGAAGGCGCTCCAGGAGCGTTCAACTGCAGGGCCAAACCAGCGATCAGCTGAGGCCACCACCCCGGAGGGGAACAGCGCCAAGACCCCGCCATGTTTCAGATGGTCCATGGCGCGGCGGCGCATCTCAAGGCTTTTGTCCAGCGCGTCAGGATCATGGGCAAACGGCACCGGGATCATGAATTCGTCAATTTCGGCCACGCCGGTCAGCAGAGATCTGGTGAGGATCTTGTAATCGGTGCGGACGCGGCCAATGATTTCGGCCAGAACCATGCCGTCCACCAATCCATGCGGGTGGTTTGCGGTTATCACGACGGGGCCGGTTTTGGGGATGCGGGCAATTTCCGCATCGGGGGTTTCGATATCGATCCCCATGACGTTCAAGGCTTTGGGCCAAAAGGCCTGACCATGGGGCACGCCCATCGCCTCAAAGCGGCGAATCTTGCGCAACAGGCCGGGTTTGGCCGTGATTAGTTCAATGGCTTGAATGATCTTTTGCTGAACCGGGTTCGTAAAGGTCGTCGCATAGGACAAACGGCGACCATCATAGGGTTTTTCATCCAAAGACGTGCCATCCCCTTGCCCAGGATCGGACAAAGTGCTGTGACCAGGAGTGTCACCATTGCGTTGCGGTCTTCGGATTTTGGCCATCACGCCCCCTTTCGCACGATATTAGGCCAGAGGACGCTGGATGAGAACCGAACAGGGCGCGCGACGGGCCACGCGTGCGGCGGTGGAGCCCAGAAAGTAGTCCATGGCCGACGGGTGGTGCGCGCCAACAATGATGAGATCTGCGCCCATCTCCTGAGCAACAGTTGTGATGCGAACACCCGGCTTGCCGGTTTCAACCCTGCAGTCGATGTCACTGGCCCCTTGAGCAAGGTCCTGAAGCGCGGCCATGATTTTGTCTGAGAGGCGGTTTTCGGTCTTAACGGTCACAAATTCAGCTGTGAAGCCCGGGATTTGTTCGAGCACGGTCAGCAAGGTGATCTTGCCCCCAGGGGCCAGCATTGCGCGCGCTGTTGCGATTTTCTTGGTCACGAGCGCCTCGTGGTCGATGGCAACCGGGATCAGGATAGAGGTGAACATTTTGGTGTCTCCTTAGGGGGTTGCGGTTGAAAACTGGGGGAGGAAAGTCAGCGCTAGCGCGACAAGGACCGCGAGAAACAAGGTCTCGACCAGCAACATGCCCGCCGCTGCCCGGCCAACCTTGAGCACTTCGGCGGGGCGTGTTTGCAGGCCCACCGCAGCGATAGAGGCGAGCAGGAGCCAACCAGACCCGCTGGCGGCGAGATCAAGCACGGGCTGCGGTAGCGCCAGCAGCGAATTCAGCGTGGCCAGGGCGATGAAACCGACAACAAAGGCAGGCATCAGAGGAGGGCGTTGATGCTCGGCCGCGGTGGTTGTGTGCCGGTGAATCAGGACGGTCGCGGCCATGATCACCGGTGCCAGCATCGCAACGCGCAGCAATTTCACCAAAGTGGCGGTTTCACCGGCTTCGGGCGAGATCGAGAACCCGGCCCCAACCACCTGCGCGACATCGTGGATTGTCGCGCCAAGATAGATCCCGGCCTTGTGATCGTCGAAGCCCAGAAACTGGCTGAGGATCGGGTAAAGGATCATGGCGGCAGTCGACAGGAGGGTGACACCGACAACGGTAAAGACCAGGCGATCGTCGGATTTTTCGTCTTTGGGCTGGATGGCCGCAATCGCCATGGCGGCGGATGCGCCGCAAATGGCCACGGCCCCGGATGACAAAAAGGCAAACCGATTGGCAAAGCCAAAGAACCGCGCCACGAGGAACCCAAAGCCGATTGTCACCGGTACCATGGCCACAACCAGCGCCACCACAGGCCAGCCAAGCGTTCCGATCATGTCAAAGCTGATCCGCAAGCCCAGTAAGGCGACGCCAAAGCGCAGGACGGTCTTGGCCCCAAAGGCGATGCCGGGGGCGCAATCGTCATGCGTGGAGAGAAAATTCATGCTGATGCCAAAGAGCAGCGCCAAGAGCATCGCGGGGGCCCCGTAATGTTCGGATATGAACCTGCTGGCCAGTGCAATCACGAGGATCACCATAACCCCCGGCAACAGGGCCTGAAGCCCCGCAATCCGGTCAGATTTTGAGAGGGTTAGTAGTAACTGCACGGTGTCCCCTTGGAGTTAAGTCTGGGCATCAGGATTGGCCAGCTTTTGAACCTGATGAAAAAGATGCGCGGGAACCTGCAACCCGTCGCTTTCGGCTCTGGCAATGGCCGCGTGGCGGCGCGCTCCCGGAAGCCGCGCGCCCGGCATGGCGGCGATCTGATCCAGCAGCGTTTTGACACGCGCGCCAAAATCACTGCGACTGCCCGGGTCTATGGCGATGATGGTTTGCCCGACATTGGGCCGTGGCCCATCGGCATGAAAGAACGACCCGGCTTCGGCGCTAAAGGCACTGCCGGTCAGGGCCGAGGCAAGCACTTCGATCATCAGGGCCAGGGTGGTGCCCTTGGCATCTCCGATGGGCAGCATGGTGCCCTCTAGCGCGGCCTCGGGATCGGTGGTGGGCTGACCCTTGGCATCCAAAGCCCAGCCTTTGGGAATCGGCTTGCCTGCCTTTTTGGCGGCCATGACCTTGCCCCTTGCCACGACAGACAGGGACAGGTCGATGACCAGCGGAGGCGCATCTTTGACGGGTGTGGCAAAGGCGATGGGATTGGTTCCAAAGACCGGATCCTTGGCCCCCCATGGGGCGATGGCCTTGGGCGTGTTGGCAACCATCAGACCGACCAGCCCGGCCTGGGCGATCTTTTCCACATGAATGGCCAAGGCCCCGCAATGATGCGAGTTGCCGATGGTCATGACGGCGATGCCCATCTCGCGCGCCAGGGGCAGGCCTGCGGCAAGCGCGGCGTCGATGGCCGGATAGGCAAAGCCATAATCCGCCAGCACATGCAGGCTGGCCGGGGCGGGGCGGGTCAGGACCATATCGGCGTTTGGATTGATTTTGCCGCTTTGCAACTGGGCGGCGTAATCGGCCACCCGGGAAAACCCATGCCCGATCTGGCCCTCGCTCTCTGCCGCGACAAGAGCATGGGCAACGCTGGTTGCCACGCCCTTGGGCGCGCCCGATCTCTCAAACACTTGGGCCAAGAGCGAGAACGCGTCTTGCAGCGAGATTTGGACCGTTTCGGTCATGGCATGGTTCCTTTGGCAAAGGCGGCCCGCAAAACGGCGGGCCGCCCAGTGATTTAGGCGCTGCGATTTAGGCGCTGCGATACAGCTTGGTCATCGAGAATTCGCGATGCCCAAGAGCTTCGGCAGCGGTGTTGCGGCCATTGGCAGTGCGACGGATCATCTCGATCAGGGCATCACCGGCCTCGTCGATCGTTTGCTCGCGACGCAGGATGCCGGAGACGTCAACATCCACATGCTCGCCCATGGTGCGGACGGTACGCGGGTTGGCTGTGATCTTGATCACCGGCACAATCGGGTTGCCGACAACATTGCCCTGACCGGTGGGGAAAGTGTGGATCACCGCGCCCCCCGCTGCCATGAGCGTCACACATTCCGCCGCGGCCGAAGAGCTGTCCATAAAGTACAGACCCTTGCCCGATTTCGGCATTTCAGCAGGCTCAAGAATGTCGATAAACTGCGAGGTACGACCAATTTTTTCCAAGTTGCCCAAGGCTTTTTCTTCGATGGTGGTCAGGCCGCCCTCGATATTGCCTTTGGTCGGCTGGCTGTCAGACAGGTCATCGGTTTGGTGAGCAAAAATCACATCGTCCTGATAGGCCTTCCACATCTTGTACCAACGTGCACCCACCTCTTCGTTGATCGCGCGTTTCTGGCAAATATGTTCGGCACCGGTGATCTCGGAGGTTTCACCAAAGAAGCCGGTGATCCCTTCGGGCAGGAGTTTGTCATACATATTACCCACGGTCGGGCAGGATCCGAGGCCCGTTGTGGTGTCGCTTTCGCCGCATTTGGTCGAGACCCACAATTCGTTGATCGAGCATTCCTCGCGCTGCAATTCGGTCGCCTTGTGAACGAAATCCTTGGCGGCCCAGGAGGCGCGGCGGATGGTTTCAAAATCGCCGTTCTGCTCGATCGAGAATTCGGCCACTTCTTTACCGGTTTCGCGAATGCCATCGGCGATGCGCTTGGTCCAGCCCGGCTCGATCCCGATCACCACGACGGAATGCACATTCGGGTTGGCACCGGTGCCGATCATGGTGCGGAAATGCAATTCCAGATCTTCGCCAAATTGCAGGCGGCCATAGGCGTGAGGAATGGCCAGCGTGCCTTTGACATTGTTCGCAACCGCCTCGCAGGCGGCGTTGGAGATGTCATCGACAGGCAGGATAAGCACATGGTTGCGCACGCCCACGCGGCCATTTTCGCGCCGGTAGCCCATGATGGTCATATTCGAATATTTGGTCATTGTTCTGATCCTTGAGAAATGGGTTACCAGCGTTTGGTTTTGCAATTTTGGGTATGCACGTGACCGCCCTGGGGGATGTCGGCGATGATCTTGCCAATGTCCTCGCCGTATTTGATCGCGGTGTCGCCATCCTTGAGGTCCTTGAGTGCGATCTTGTGACCGATGGGCACATCCGCCCCGGCGGTCAGGCGGAATGTCGAATTGTCATGCGTGATGCAGCACAGCATATCGGTGCCTGCGGTCAGGCCTTCGACAACCACAACGCCGACATTATCGGCCTCTTCATGCACCAGAAGATGCGGGATTTCGTTGGGAGCAGGGTTTGACATGAATGTCTCCGGTTTTCTTTACGGTTTTAGGATGAGTTTGGGCGCAGACACGTAGCCTGCGCGGATATCGGCGAAGGCGGTGGCACCTTCTGACAGGGGGCGGGTTTCGACCCAATCCAGCGCGCCAAGCTGGCCGCTGAACATGGCCGCGCAGGTGTCTTTGAAATCCTGAGCGGTATAGGTGTAAGTGCCGATGACGGTGATTTCCTGAAGCGTAATGCGACGGATATCAAAGCCGCCATCTGCGTCACCCAGGCCGATATGCATGATCACACCGCCGGGGCTGACAAGGGCCGAGGCCATGGCCCGCGTCGCGGCATAGCCGACCGCGTCCACGATCAGGGGGATGCCGGTGGCCGGGTTGTTGTCGATGCGGATGTCGCAGGTGTCGCGCAGATAAGCGGCCCGGACCTCGTTGGGTTCAGAAAGCGTCACATCCGTGAGGCCCATGGCGCGCAGCGACAGCGCCGCGGCAAGGCCAATCGCTCCACCGCCGATCACATGGGCGCGCCGCTCATCCGCCGGGTGCAGGGCGGCAAGGGCAAGCCGGACGGCGTGCCAGCTGACCGCAATGGGTTCGGCCAGCGCCGCCTGTTCCAGTGAGATGTGATCTGGGACTGCGACGAGGTTGCGCTCGGGAATGGCGACATAGTCGGCAAAGGCTCCCTCGCGCGGGGGCATTGAGATGATTTGCCGAGACGGGCAGAGATTTTCCCGCCCCGAACGGCTTGCGGCGCTGTTCGGATCGGTCACAAGCGGATTGATCGTCACCCTGCGCCCGTCACTGGTGATGCCTGCGCCCTCGTGGCCAAGGATCAGGGGGGCAGGGCGGCGTTCGTCATGCCCGAGATAGGCATGCATATCTGACCCGCAAATGCCGACACTGTCGATTTTGACAAGGGTTTCGCCGTGATCGGGCCTTGGGTCGTCAAAGTCGCGATAGGCCAGGGTTTCGACACCGGTATAAACGAGCGCTTTCATTTCGCTGTGAACCCCCCATCGACCATCAAAACCTGCCCCGTCACGAAGGCGCAGGCGTCTGAGCAAAAGAACAAGAGAGGGCCGTCGAGATCCTCGGGTTCGCCATTGCGACCGATACAGGTCTGAGCGGCGTTGCGGGCGGCCCGTTCGGGATCGTTAAACACGGCGGCGGTCAGTTCCGTGCGGAAAAAGCCCGGCCCGATGGCGTTGACGCAAATCCCGTCTGCCGACCAGGCCTCGGCCATGGCGCGGGTCATCTGGGCGATGCCGCCCTTGGACGCGCCATAGCTCAGCCCGCCGGGAAAGGCGCGGTGGGATTGCAGCGAAGCGAAATTGACAATCCGCCCCCAGCCTTTTTCCTTCATGCCCCCGACAAGGTGTTGGGACAGAAAGAACGGCACCGCCAGATTCAGGGCGAGCGTGGTGTCCCAGCCCTGTGGCGTGACCTCGTCCGCAGTTTCGCGAGTGTTGATTCCGGCGGCGTGAACAAGAATGTCGGGTGGGCCATAGGGGGCACAGGCCGCCTTCGCCAGATCGGCCAAACTGTCCCGGTCCGACAGATCCCAAGGCAAGGCATGGACCCCGTCCAAAGACGACAATGCCTCGGCCCGACGGGCAACGCCAATGGTGCGCGCCCCCGCCAAAGACAGGATTTCAGCGGCCCTGCGACCAAGGCCCGAACTGGCCCCGGTGACCAGGGCCACATGACCCGACAGATCTGGGAAATAGCTGGTCACGGTCACCCCTCGGCGCTGAGGTCAAAGTTTTCGCCGGGGAAGAACTTGGCCAGACGCACATCGGCTGTCCGGGCATGCGCCTCCATACCTTCGAGGCGGGAAATGCGCGCGGTGGCTTCGGCGATGGGTTTCATCGCGTCCGCGGTCGAGCGCTGCCAGGTGACGATTTTCATGTATTTGTGAACGCTCAACCCGCCGGTATAGGTTGCGGCGCGGCTTGTCGGCAAAACGTGGTTGGTGCCCGACGCCTTGTCGCCAAAGGCAACCGTTGTTTCCTCGCCAAGGAAGAGCGATCCGTAGCATGTCAGCCGATCCAGCCACCAATCGAGATCCTGGGCCATCACGGTCAGGTGCTCGGGCGCATAGAAATCAGAGGTCTCAGCCATTTCTTCGCGATCCGCGCAGAGGATCACCTCGGCATAATCGCGCCAGGCCGCGGTGGCGTTGTCGCGGTTTACCTCTGGCAGGTCCTCGATCAACACGGGCACCAGGCGCATCACCTCCTCGGCCAGGGCCTTGTCGTCGGTGACCAGCCAAACCGGAGAGTTGTAGCCATGTTCCGCTTGCCCAACCAGATCCGTGGCCACAACCATCGGATCGGCTGAGGCATCGGCCAGGATCAGGCTGTCAGTGGGGCCCGCGATCATGTCGATGCCAACGCGGCCAAAGAGAATGCGCTTGGCCTCGGCCACGAACTGATTGCCTGGACCAACAAGGATGTTGGCCTTGGGCAAACCAAAGAGCCCAAAGGTCATCGCCGCCACGCCCTGGACGCCGCCCATGGCCATGATCTTGTCAGCGCCACAGACATGGGCCGCATAGACAATGGCCGGGGCGATGCCCACATCCGGGCGCGGGGGGGAGCAGGCCACAATATGTTTGCACCCGGCGACTTTGGCGGTGGTGACGGTCATGATCGCGCTGGCCACGTGGCTGTAACGCCCTCCAGGCACATAGCAGCCCGCCGCATCCACCGGGATCATCTTTTGACCGGCGGTCAAACCGGGGATGACCTCGACCGCGATGTCGGACATTGACGCCTTTTGCGCCTCTGCAAAGCGTTTGACATTGGCGTGGCTGAATTCGATGTCGCGTTTCAGCTTGTCCGGGACAGCGGCAATCGCGGCCTGAATTTCGTCATCCGTCAGAATGACATTGCCGGAATAATTGTCGAATTTCGCCGCGTATTCCATGGCCTTGGCGTCGCCGCCGGTTTCAATATCGTTCAAGATTCCCTGAACGGTTTCGGTCACATCCGAAGCGCCGCTGCGCGCGGTCAGGGTTGCTTTCTTGAGATACTCACGAGTCATTTTGAGAGTCCTTTATTGGCCGCAATTCAGGCGGCTTAGCGGTAGACGTCAGGAAGAAGGGAAGTTGAGAACGCCGGGATATAGGCGATCGTCAGGGTCACGATCAGCATGAAGAACACGAAGGGGATCGCGCGATAGGCAATCTTGAGAATGGATTCCCCGGTGATGCCCGACACGACAAACAAGTTCAGCCCCAGCGGTGGCGTGATAAAGCCAACGCCCAACGCGGTGATCATCATGATGCAGAACTGGATCTGATTCATCTCGATCTCTTGCGCCAGCGGGTAGAGGATCGGTGCGAGGATCACGATGTTTGGCGTTGTTTCCATCACGCAGCCAGCGGCTACCAGGATCAGCACCATGATTGCGATCAACGCATATTCATTCGAGGTCATTGAAGTCAGGGCACCAACAAAGCCTTGGGGCACGCCGATGATGGCCAGTGCTTCGGCCAGCGGGATCGAAAAGGCGATGATTGGCAGAATAACCCCGTTCACCTTGGCAGAGCTGACCAACATGGCTGGGAAATCGCTGAATTTCAGCGTGCCAAGCAGGAAGCCCATGGCGATGGTGACAACCACGGCCACCGCGCCTGCTTCGGTTGGGGTCAGGCGGCCGGAAAAGATGCCGTAAAAGATGATGCCAGGCACCAGGAAGGCGTACCAACCGGATTTGAGCGTGCGCCACAGGTTCGCGCGCCATTCCGCAGCGGTCATGATGCCGCCACCTTCCCACAGGTTGAGACGGTTCATGACGATATTGGTGACAAGGATCGCCGTCAGGATCAGCAGGCCAGGGATCAGCGCGGCCAGGAACAGGGTCGACACCGCGATGCCCAGTACAAGTCCGATGATGATATAGGCGATGGATGGTGGGATAAGGATGCCGGTACAGGCGCCCGCCGCCACCAGGGCGCAGGCATAGGGGCGGGGATAGCCGCTTTCGACCAGCCGGTCGATGGTCATCCGGCCAACCGCCGCAGCCCCCGCCGCGTCCGAGCCTGAAATGGCCGCGAACATGCCACAGACCAATACGGTGGCCGAGCCGAAGCCGCCTTTGGCCCAGCAGGTCAATGCCTCGGCCACATCTAGGAATTTTCGACTGAGCCCTGTTCGAACCAGCACATCGCCGGTCAGGATGAACAAGGGAACCGCCGTCAAGGCAAAGGCATCAATGCCGGAAAAGAGCTTTTCGCCCAAAAGGCTGAGAGGCAGCGCCCCGGACATCACAAGCATGCAAATTGTTGCCGCTCCGATGGCCGCCCATACCGGAACAGCGAGCGCCACCAAAATAACGAACAGAAGGACAGAGGCGTAGAAATCCCATCCAAGTTCAAGGGTTTGAGCCCCCAGTTGTTGCCACATCATTGGTCTGGCCCTCCCTTAATCAAACAGCTTGTCGCCTTCGTAGACGGGTCGCCCCGCTCGAAGGTCGGCGATGTCACGCAGGAAGGATTGCACCAGCCGGAAAATGACCAAGGCAAAGCCGAAGGGAACCGCCATGAGGAAATAGACCTGGCTGATCCGGAGCCCGTGTGTGACCGAGTTGAATTTCCAGGACACGTGGACCGTTTCAAAGGACCAGTAGAGCGCGACCAAGGCCACGATGAACATGACCAGATCGCCAAAGATGTAGAGGAGAGATTTGACGGTCTGGGGGACGTAGTGCATCAGCACGTCGATGCGAATATGGCCGCGTTCCTTAACCGCTGCAGCGGCCCCGATCCAGGCGAGGTAGATAAAGGAATAGCGCACGATTTCCTCACCCCAGATGGAGGAATAGGCGAACACCTCTCGGCGGACGACTTCGATGAACATCGTGCCAACGAGCATCACGTAAAAGACCAGCAGCAGCCAACGTTCGGCATTTTGGTCAATCGCTTTGTAGAGCTTGGACATAGCAACCTTACCCCGGTCGCAGCAAAGCACCGGATTGAACGGTTTGAATTGGCGAAAAGATCAAGGTTGGACCGGCGCAGGTCGCGCCGGCCCTGATACGCGGTTACGCGTCGTGCACGTAGTATTTCGCGCGTGTGCCGGCGGCTTCTTCCAGCTTGGCAAAGGTGTCCATGGACCCCGCCAGTTCGGTTTTGAAACCGTCCCATTCGCTGCGCTGATAGCCGCCCACATCCTGCCATTCGGCCAACTGATCGTCGCTCAGCGAGTGGAACTCCACCCCGTTGGCGATCAATTGTGACATGGCATAGGACCGAGCCGAAGGGACTTTGGACAAGTTTTGATGCTGGGTGACTTCGCCCGCGAACTCGATCCCTTCTTTGACATCCATCGGCAGGCCGTCAAACCATTCGGCATTGACCGAATAGACCTGGCTGTCTGGCACGGCCTGGGTAAAGGTCACGTGGCTGAGGATTTCGCCAAAGCCGAACACGTGCAACGCGCCGACGGATGGGTCCAGGGCATCGGCGACGCCTTGGCGGATGGCCGACGGTGTTTCGCCCCAGGCTACGGGTGTCGGGTTGGCCCCGACCATGCCGTAATACTGTTGCAGCATCTTGGAGCCAGGAACGCGGAATTTGACGCCGGACATGTCGCCGGGCGTGATGATGGCATTGCCACCCTTGCGCACAGCCACAACACGTGGATCAATCACGATATACATGAGCGCCTTAAAGCCTGAGGCCGCGATTTTCGGGTCAACTTCCTGTTTCCACGCATCCGACGAGGTCAGATTGGTGAAACGCTGGTTGGAACCGCAGAAATAGGGCAGGTTGATCAGGTCAACCACGCTGGCAAATGGCGCAAAGTTGGCGAGAGAGTGCTGCGCGCACTGGATTGTGCCGCCTTGGACAGCCTGCGCTAGGGCCCCACCCGCGCCAAGCTGACCGCCCGGAGCAAGTTTCACATAGACCTTGCCATTGGTCATGTTCTGGATGTTCTCTTTTAGATCCAGCTGCATGATCGGATAGCTGCGCGAGGCCCCCAGAACATAGGCGGTGGCCAGCGTCATGATGTGCTCAGCGGCCCTTTCCCGGTCGCGTTCTTCAGCGGCCGTTTGCGCTGCGGCCTCGGTGGACCACAAGGTGCCAGCGGCCCCGGCGACGATGGCGGCGGTGAACGCCCCCGAGCCTGCGAGTTTCAAGAAATTGCGGCGCTCGGCGGATGCCAGCTCCTGTTTCGACTTGTCCATTATTGTTCCTCCCGTTGGACGTTATCGGATTTTTTCCGGATTTCTGTCTTTGGACTGTTCGCGCGCTTCGCTGCGCAGGATGCCAATGGAAAATGAAATTGCGGCCCCGAACAGGATCATCATTTCGACGACATTGCTGACCGGTGGTGCCTTGGTCACGGCACCGATGGCGACATTGGCAACAAAGGCCAGAAGAAGTGCGGTTGCTATGAGGTACGGCATGTCAGCGGTCTCCCCTCCCAAGGATTCGCGTCGAGTTGAAGGTAATGTAAGCGCTTACATTTTATCATGCAAGCGCTTACATTGCAATTCTGGCGAACTTGCGTGACACTCCAGGCTTTTCCTTAGGGGGCGACTGGGATACCCGGCAGTCCAAAAGCCAAGCAAGACCATGTCACAGAACGAAGTTGAAAAATCCGTCCCTACGCTTGCCGATGTTGCCAGTCTGGCCAATGTCTCGACAGCGACGGTGTCACGCTGTCTGAATTCGCCCGACCGGGTTGGCAAAGACACGCGCGAACGGGTCATGAAGGCTGTGAACGAATTGGGCTATGCGCCGAACTTTGGCGCGCAGGCATTGGCGGCGCGGCAGACCAACACTATTGGCGCGGTTATTCCAACGATGGAAAACGCGGTTTTCGCGCGCGGTTTGCAGGCCTTTCAGGAAGAGCTGGGGCGCCATGGCAAGACGTTGCTGCTGGCCTCATCCGCCTATGACGCCGAATTGGAAGAGCAGCAGATTCGGGCGCTCGTTGCACGCGGGGCAGATGCGTTGCTGCTGATCGGCTATGATCGCGAGCCCGAGATCTATCGCTTTTTGGAAAAGCGCGGGGTTCCGACCCTGATTGCCTGGTCGTTCAATCCGGCGGAAACGCGTACCGCTGTTGGGTTCGACAATCGCGCCGCCATGCGTGCGCTGGCACGGGATGTCATCGCGCAAGGGCATCGCAACATCGCCTGTATCACCGCGCCGACCCGGTCCAACGACCGCGCGCGAGGACGGGTAGAGGGTATTCGCGACGCCAAAATCGAAGCGGGTCAAGACCCGGCCGAGGTGATGATCGTCGAAACGCCCTATGGTATCGGGACCGGGGAAGAGGCCTTTCGCCAGGTGATGGCACAGGCACCCGACACCACGGCCATTATGTGTGTGAACGATGTTTTGGCTGTCGGGGCGTTGCGTGCGGCGCGGGCGCTGGGCGTGCGCGTGCCCGAAGATATTTCGGTGACGGGGTTTGACGATATTGAAATAGCCGCACTGGCGGATCCTGAACTGACAACCGTGCATGTGCCACATCGGGAAATGGGACGCCGCGCGGCGCAGCGGCTGATCGAGGTGCTGCAAAACAATGTGATAGGTCAAAGCAAGGAGCTGCCGACCGAAATCAAAATGCGCCAGTCCCTGGGGCCCGCGCGCAAAGCGTAAAGCCTTAGCCTCTAGGGTCAGGATGCATTGATTTGGCTTCACTGGCGCAGGAAGAGCAATAAAGCAGGGGTTTTGGACGCGCAGGAACTGGCGGGGTCAATTGCAAGCGGTCAAAGCCGCTGCTTTGCAGCGCTTCCTGCGTCTGCAAGATTTGCCAGATCTTGCCCCTGAGCCGCGTTACATCACCTTGAAATACAACCAGTATTCCTGCGGTGATGTGCCTTGACAGGAACAAGATCAGGTAAACCAGTGGCGTCAAATCAATGCATCCTGACCCTAGCCTTGGCAGCGCGATCCTCAAGGATCATCTGACTGGCTTTTTCGCCGATCATGATGGTCGGGGCATTGGTGTTACCAGAGACGATGTCAGGCATGATCGAGGCATCCGCGATCCGTAACCCGGCGATGCCGTGAACTTTCAGGCGATCATCCACGACAGCCTGGTCGTCATGACCCATGCGACAGGTGCTGGTCGGGTGATAGATTGTTTGGCTGATCTCACGCGCACATTGCAGCAGCTCTTCGTCGGAAGAGGGGTTGTTATTGGGGATGTGTTCGCGCCGGATATAGGGGCGCAAGGCGCTGGTTTCCGTCATGGCGCGGGCAAAGCGAATGGCGCGGATTGCGCAGAGCTGGTCGGCCCTGGCGGACAGGTAATTTGGCACGATCTTGGGGTAATCTGCGGCGTTGGGCGAGGAAATGTGGATATGCCCCCGGCTTTCTGGCCGCAATTGGCAGACCGAAGAGGTGATGCCCGAAAACGGATGCATCTCGATCCCGGGTTTGTCGGCGCTGAGCGGCTGAAAGTGAAACTGGATGTCAGGCGTGTCCAATCCTGGCATGGATTTGGCAAAGATGCAGACCTGACTGGCCCCAAGGCTCATTGGCCCTTTGCGGAACAACACATAATTCAACCCGATCCCCATGCGCGGCATAAAGCGGTTGATGGCGTCATTCAGGGTCTGTGTGTTGACCTCGTAAACCAGGCGGATCTGTAGGTGGTCCTGCAGGCATTCGCCCACGCCGCGAAGCTCGTGCCGAACGTCGACCCCTGCTTTGCTCAGCACCTCGCCCCGGCCAATGCCGGACAATTCCAGGATTTGCGGCGATCCGATCGCGCCCGCGGACAAGATCACTTCGCCGCCGGGGTTGAGCAGGACCTGATGGCTTTGCCCTTTGCGCATGTATTGGACACCGATCACGCGGCGCGGATCAATGGGGTCGAAAACCAGCTTTTCGGTCTGGGCGTGGGTGATGATGTCCAGATTTGGGCGCGATTTGGCGGGGTTTAGAAAGGCGCGTGCGCTGGAGCACCGAAACCCCTTGCGCGCGGTTTGATGAAAATAGCTGACCCCCTCTTGGACCGCGCCATTATAGTCATCATTGCGCGGCACGCCCATTTCCACCGCGGCATCGATAAAGGCCTCGGCGATTTCGCTTTTTGCGCGGATCAGCGAGACGGAAAGACCGCCCCTGTCACCGTGATACGCATCTGCACCGTTTTCATGCGACTCGGACTTTTTGAACAGCGGGAGCACATCGTCGTAACCCCAGCCTTTGTTGCCGCGCTGGGCCCAACGGTCATAATCCTCTTTCTGACCGCGCACATAAAGCAAACCATTGATCGAGCTGGAGCCGCCAAGGGTTTTTCCGCGTGGCCAATCCAATGCGCGCCCGTTCAGCCCCGGTTCGGGTTCGGTTTTGTAGCACCAATCCGTGTTTGGGTTGTGCAGGGTTTTGAAATAACCGACTGGCACATGGATCCAAGGATTCAGATCGCGCCCGCCTGCCTCTAGCAGAATCACCCGATTCGCGGGATCTTCGCTAAGCCGATTGGCCAAAACGCATCCTGCAGAACCGGCCCCAACTACAATAAAATCGGCCTTTTTTTCTGACATATGCGGTTCCTCCCCAGGCTCTTATTGGCGCATTGGACAGATTTTCCTTGCGCCATTGAGCAATAAAACACTAAAAATGAGATCACAAGTCTCAAAAATGTTTTAGGGAGGAAGCAGATGAGGACTTCAAATAATCTGAGCAAGATCACGCGCCGGGATTTGTTCCGGGTCGCCGGGCAATATGGCATGAGTTCAACGCTATTGGCGGCGGGGAGCTTTGGTGGGGCCATGAGCCTGGCAAATCTCGCCAGTGCCGCGGAATCGACCTATGAAAAACGGTTTGCGAAACCAGCCAAGCATACTTTGAAATTCGGGGCGGCAGGCTTTAACGCGCAGAACCTGTTGATCGAACGGGCCGGGGCATTGGAATTCGCCCGCGATCTGGAAAGCCGGACGGATGGTGAAATTCGTATTGAGTTCATCGGCAACAACCAGATTTGTGGCCAAACATCCTGTGTTGAGAAAACCCAGCAGGGGATTGTTGATATTTACGCCGCCTCGACCCAAAATTCGGCTGGTGGCGCGCCCTATCTCAATGTTCTCGACTACGCCTATATGTTCCCGGGCCGCGCGTCTCAGTATCACTTCCTCTACAGCCCGGAATCGCAGCGCATCCTGCGCGATCCGCTTGAAAAACGTCATGGTCTGAAATTCCTGTTCAGCCATTGCGAGCTGCGTGGCATTCAGTTGGGTCTGGGTTGGGAAGGCAAGCCAACCGTCACCAAGCTGGAAGAGCTGTTTGGCACCAAGAACCGCGTGACGGGCACTCAGCTGGGCCGCATCGCCATGCAGGCGCTGAACCTCAATCCGGTTCCGGTTGCCTGGGAGGAAACGCTGGACGGGTTGAAGCAGGGCTTGATCGACGGGGCGGAAACATGGGCGTCGGCGGTGGCCTATGCCAATATGTCGCCGGTCGTAAGCCAGTCGGTCGACCTCAAGTTCTTCTGCGGGACCGAGCACACCTCGATGAGCGCCTCGGTCTTTGACAGCCTGGATGGGTATCTTCAGGATGCGGTCATGGAATCCGCCTATTGGGCGCAGACCCATGTGCAGGCCGCTAACGAAGCGGCGCTGGTCAAGACCGTGGGTCATTCCGATCCGCAGATGCCTGACACCATCTTTGCGCAGAACAATGTGCGCAACGCGTTCCTCGCCGATGACCAGATCAAGATGGCCGAGGAAATGTGTTCGCCAGAATTCCAACCGCAGCTTTGGGAGAAATGGCGTGAGCGGCTCAACAATTGGGCGGGTGGCATTGATACCTATCAGGAAATCTATGACATCGCGCGCCAGGTTCCCAAGGACATGAAGCCCGAAAACGTCGAACCGCGCCGTTGGTGGAAAGCCTGATCCGGAACTAAGCTATCGAAACCGGTGCGGGGTTCTGCACCGGTTTCAAATCTCGTCCCCGAGCCAACAAGAAAACAAGGGGCGAGCATTCATAGGGAGGAAACCATGACCCTTTGGTCAGACATGGGCGCGATTTTCAGCGCCTTTGCGTCGTTGGACAGTTTCGAAATCCGCAACGCACTCCGGGCTGATGGGGCCTGGCTTTTTGGAGCGGTTGTGACTGCGGTACTTGGCTTGCTTGTCCTGCGCATTTACAGGCTTGTGCCATGGTTGGACCGGCATCTGGAGCGGTCGATCATGGTCTATAGTTATCTGGCGATTGCTTTCATCATCTTTTGGGGCGTGATCGACCGGTTTGTTTTTTCCAGTCAGCAGCCCTGGTCAACAACGATTCCTCCTTTGTTGTTCATGATCATGGCCTGGTTTGGGGCGGCGTTTAACGTCCGCCTGCGCACGCATCTGAGCTTTGCTGAATTTCGCACCGCCATGCCACGCAGCGGGCAGATGGCCTGTCTGACGCTGGATGCGGTTTTGTGGTTCATCTTTGCGGTGGTCATGGTGGTCACGACCAGTCGGGCAACCGCGCTGTCGGCCTCGAATTTTCAGATTGTTCTGGGCACGGATAACACGATGCAATGGTGGTTTCTGATCACCGTGCCATTCTCGGCAATCCTGATGACGGCGCGTGTCTTTGAGAACGTGTTCGAGGATATCGCGAATTATCGCAATGGCGCGCCACTGATCAAACAGGCGGTGATTGGAGGGGATACGTAATGACTGACGGAACTTGGGTTACGCTGATCTCTCTTGGGGTCACGCTGCTGTTCATGCTGGGCGTGCCGGTGTTTCTGGTGATCGCCTATTGGGTGTTGGGCTGTTCCTTTGTCCTGGGCCTGACCCTGGACAATATGGGGGCGGAGCTGATGAATGTGTTCAACAAGGGCTTTGCCCTGTTGGCGATGCCGCTGTTCATTCTAACCGGTGACCTGATCAACCAGTCGGGGATTGCGCGAAGGTTATCGGATTTTGCCTATGCCTGTCTGGGCTGGCTGAGGGGCGGGCTGGCGATGGCGTCATTGGGGGCTTGTGGTCTCTTTGCCGCGATTTCCGGGTCCAATTCGGCGACCACGGCCACCATTGGTTCGATGCTGCATCCTGAAATGGTCAAGGGCGGCTATGACGAGCGGTTCTCGGCGGCGACGGCAGCCGCTGGTGGAACGGTTGGGATCATCATTCCGCCGTCGATCATTTTTATCGTGTATGGTTTTTTGCTGAACCTGCCGATCTCGGATCTGTTTGTAGCGGGCATCCTGCCCGGCGCATTGATGGTCATCGGCATGCAACTGGCCTGTTGGATCATCTGCCGGATCAATGGCTGGGGGCATCTGATCCCGCTGAACCTGAACCGCATCCTGAAAACCGCCTTTGGAGCCTGGCTGGGTTTCTTTGCCATCGGGCTGGTTCTGTGGGGGATTTACACGGGCAAATTCTCTCCGACCGAGGCGGCGGGTGTGACCGTTGGTTTCTGTGTCATCGCAGGGTTGGTCAGCTATCCGCTGAACAGGATCATCGGGTCGGATCGCAACAAACCGCTGTCTGAGAAAAGCTTTGCCGAGATGTTTGTCGTCGAAGGGTTCACCATTCCACAGATCCCGTCGATTGTTGTGCGGTCTGCGCAAATCAGCGGCATTCTGGCCCCGCTGATCGCGGTTTCGGTGGTGATGCAGCAGATCCTGTCGCTGCTTGGTGCGCAACAGACGATTGGTGATTTCGTGACCTCGATGGGGGGCTATTATGCGGTGCTGTTCACCTCCATGATGATCGTTTTCTTTTCCGGCATGGTTCTGGAAAGCCTGCCTGTTACGATCATCCTGGCTCCGATTTTGGCCCCGATTGCGGCCTCGGTGGGGATTGATCCGATCCATTTCTCGGTCATTTTCCTGGTCGGCGCATCAATCGGGTTCATTACGCCGCCCTATGGGTTGAACCTCTATGTGGCCTCGGGGGTGACGGGTGTCCCGTATTTCCGACTGTTGCGCTACACCGTGCCCTATCTCGCAGCGTTGATCAGCGTGTGGTTCCTGGTGTCGCTGGTGCCAGACCTGGCCCTGATCCTGTTGCCGAACAGGTAGGGTGAGCGTCTCGATTTGATCGAAAAGCACGTAGTTTAAGCGGTATGAGGGGGCGGTTTTGTAACCGCCCCTTTTTCTGGCCGAATTGGTATTGCGTTTGAAAGCATTTCATGGCTGGATTTGGTCACCCTGACAATAAAGGCATTGCGCGCTGCTGTCTGGTTGAGCGGAGCCGATCTGCTCGGGTCGAACCATGGTGGTTTGTTGCGTGCATCAGGCTCCTTTCACGAAACAGGCGGGTTACCGCTTTTACCAGAAAGGGAAGCCCATGCTTCACAATGATCAACTTGCCCAATGGGATCGCGACAGCTTTTTCCACCCGTCAACGCATCTTGCCGATTTTGCGCGCGGAGACCTTGCGCAGCGGGTGGTGACGAGTGGTTCGGGGTGTCACATTCAGGATCGGGATGGCAACAGGCTGTTGGATGCCTTTGCCGGTCTTTATTGCGTCAATGTCGGCTATGGTCGCCCGGAAATCGCCGAGGCGATCGCGGAACAGGCCAAGGAGCTGGCCTATTACCATTCTTATGTCGGGCATGGGACCGAGGCGTCGATCACCCTTGCCAAAATGATCCTGGACCGCGCGCCTGAGCATATGTCCAAGGTCTATTTCGGGTTGTCCGGGTCGGATGCGAATGAAACCAACATCAAGCTGATCTGGTATTGCAACAACATCCTCGGGCGGCCGGAGAAAAAGAAGATCATATCCCGGTGGCGCGGCTATCACGGGTCGGGGCTGATGACGGGCTCGCTGACCGGGCTTGAGCTGTTTCACAACAAGTTCGACCTGCCGCTGGCGCAGGTAGTGCATACTGATGCGCCTTATTACTTTCGCCGCACCGATCCCGATCAAAGCGAAGAGGCCTTTGTCGCGCAATGCGTGGCCTCGCTTGAGGGGCTGATCGAACGAGTAGGGGCCGATACCATTGCAGCCTTTATCGGTGAACCGGTTTTGGGCACCGGAGGGATTGTACCGCCGCCCAAAGGCTATTGGGCGGCCATTCAGGCGGTTCTGGACAAGCACGATATCTGGCTGGTGGCTGACGAAGTGGTGACTGGTTTTGGTCGTCTGGGCAGCATGTTTGGCTCTGACCATTACGGCATGCGGCCAGATTTCATGACAATCGCCAAAGGCCTGACCTCGGCCTATGCGCCTTTGTCGGGGTCCATTGTCTCGGATAAGATCTGGAAGATTCTGGAACAAGGCACGGATGAAAACGGGGCCATCGGGCATGGCTGGACCTATTCCGCCCACCCGATTGGCGCGGCGGCGGGTGTCGCCAACCTAAGGCTGTTGGATCAGTTGAACCTTGTTGAAAATGCGGGCGAGGTTGGGGCCTATCTCAACGCGGCCTTGACGGATGCGCTGGGCGATCACCCTCATGTCGGGGATGTGCGCGGTGAGGGCCTGTTGGCGGCGGTGGAGTTTGTTCGGGACAAGGATAGTCGCACCTTCTTTGACGCTCAGGACAAGATCGGCCCGCGAATCGCGGCGGCCCTGTTGGAACAAAGCAGCGTTATCGCGCGGGCCATGCCGCAGGGGGATATTCTGGGATTTGCGCCGCCTTTCTGCCTGACCAAGGGGGAGGCGGATCAAGTCGTCGCCGCAACAACACGCGCCGTGAAAACAGTACTTGGCGAAGGGGGAATGCCATGACGCAGAACAACGCAGCCTTTAGCGCAGCGGAATACCAACGCCGCATCAGCGCAACGCGTGAGGCGATGGTCAAGGCTGGGCTTGATGTGATCTTTGTCACCGACCCGTCCAATCAGGCCTGGCTGACCGGCTATGACGGCTGGTCCTTTTATGTCCATCAGGGGGTGATCCTGACCCTAGAGGGCGAACCGATCTGGTGGGGCCGCTACATGGATATGATGGGCGGGCGTCGCACCTGTTGGATGGATCACGGTAATATCCTTGGCTACGGCGATCACTTTGTTCAGTCGGCCGAGATCCACCCGATGCAAGATCTGGCGGAGCAGCTGAAAGCGCGCGGGTTTGAACGCGCGCGCATCGGCGTTGAGATGGAGAATTATTACTATTCCGCCAAAGCCCATGCGGTGCTGACCGAGGAGTTGCCCGAAGCCTCGTTTGAGGACGCGACCGCCTTGGTGAATTGGCAGCGGCTGGTGAAATCGGGCGAAGAGATCGCCTTTATGCGCAAGGCGGCGCGGATCACGGGCAAGGTGATGCGCTGCGCCATTGAGCGCGCGGAGCCGGGGCTGCGCAAGAATGAGTTGGTTGCGGATATCATGCATGCCGGGATCACCGGGGTGGATGAGGATTGGGGTGATTACCCGGCGATTGTGCCGCTGACTCCGTCAGGATTGGATGCAACGGCCGCCCATCTGACATGGGATGGCCGCCCGATGCGCGACGGTGAAGCGACGTTTTTTGAACTGTCGGGATGTTACCGCCGGTATCACGCGCCTTTGTCGCGCACGGTGTTTCTGGGCACACCGCCCGATGACATGCGGCGCGCCGAAGAGGCGCAGCTGAAGGGGATCGAAGCAGGGCTGAATGCGGCACGGGCCGGCAATCGCACCTGTGACATTGCTCAGGCCTTTATGGATGTTCTGGCCCAATACGGGATCCAACGATCTGGGCGTATGGGCTATCCGGTTGGCCTGAGCTATCCGCCCGATTGGGGGGAGCGCACAGCCTCGATCCGCAGCGAGGACAGCACGGTTTTGCAGCCCGGCATGGTGTTTCACTTTATGCCCGCGCTGTGGATGGAGAGCTGGGGGTTAGAGACCACCGAGAGCATTCTGATCACCGAGAGCGGGGCGGCAGAGCCGCTTTGCGATGTTGAGCGCAGGCTGTTTCGAAAGGGGTAGGTCATGCTGGACGAGGCCAAACGTATCCTTGCCGATCTGATCGCCTTTCCAACCGTTTCGGTCGACAGCAACCTTGAGATGGTCGCCTATATCGCCGCCTATCTTGAGGATGTCGGCGCGCGGGTTGAGATCTGGCATGATCCGACCGGGGCCAAGGCCAATCTGTTTGCCACTTTGGGGCCGGAGGTGGATGGCGGTTTGGTTCTTTCGGGGCATTGCGATGTCGTGCCGGTGGCGGACCAGGATTGGGCAAGTGATCCGTTTGACATGGTCGAACGGGATGGGCGGCTATATGGGCGCGGCACCTGTGACATGAAGGGGTTTCTGGCGGCCAGCCTGGCGATGGCCCCGCGTTTCGCCGCCACGCCGCGCAGCCGCCCGATCCATTTTGCCTTTACCTATGATGAGGAAACCGGATGTGTCGGGGCAGGGCATTTGGCGCAGTCTCTCGCCCGACATGACCTGCGGCCCGCCATGGCGATTGTTGGCGAGCCAACCATGATGCAGGTGATCGACGGGCATAAGGGGTGTTTTGAATACACAACCCGGTTTCGCGGGTTGGAGGGACATGGCTCGGCCCCGGATCTGGGCGTCAATGCTGTGGAATACGCGGTGCGCTATACCGCAAAGCTATTGGAGTTGCGCGAGGCGCTAAAGGCCCGCGCGCCTCAGGACGGCCCCTTTGACCCGCCTTGGACGACCCTGAATATTGGCGCGTTAAATGGCGGCAAGGTTCACAACGTCATCCCACCCAAAGCGCAGTTGGATTGGGAAATGCGCCCGGTTCAGCCGTCTGATGCGGTTTTTGTCAAAGAGCAGATCGCGGATTTTGTCGCACAGGAACTGGTACCCGAGATGCAACGGGTGTTTCCCGATGTCGGGATCGAGACTGAGGTTATCGGAGAGGTCGCCGGACTGGAGCCGGTAAGACAGAATGCCACCAAAGACTTGCTGATGCGGCTCACCGGGGCGAATTCAAGCGGTTTGGTTCCCTTTGGGACCGAGGCCGGGATCTTTCAACAGCTGGGGATGGATGTGGTCGTTTGCGGACCGGGTAGCATTGAGCAAGCGCATAAAGCCAACGAGTTTCTGGATATTGACCAGCTGTCTCGGTGCCTCGATCTGCTGCAACAGGTGAACGACGCGTTCGCGGTGTCCTAGATCACCGCTGCCAGGGGCGGTTTGATCAAACCTGATAGTAGTCCCGATACCAGGCGACAAACTGTTTTACACCGTCGCGCATGTCGGTTTGCGGGCGGTATTGGGTCAGGCGTTCCAGCAGCTCGGCATTGGCCCAGGTGGCGGGGACATCGCCGGGCTGGATCTCCATCATGTTGCGGGTTGCCTTCATGCCAAGGGCGTCTTCGATGGCTTCGATAAAGTCCAGCAGCCGTTCCGATTTTGAATTGCCGATATTCACGACGCGGAACGGGGCAACGGGCGAGAGGCTGTCGCCCTCGGGGACCTGACGGTCGGCGGGGCGCTCGGGCGCGGCATCGAGCATCAACAGGCGAATGGCGCGCACGAGGTCGGTGACATAGGTGAAGTCGCGCTGCATTTCGCCGTGATTGTAAACGTCAATCGCTTTGCCGTTCAGGATGGCGTTGACGAATTTGAAATAGGCCATGTCGGGACGCCCCCAGGGACCATAAACCGTAAAGAACCGGAACATGGTTGTGGGGAGGTCATAAAGATGGGCATAGGAATGCCCCATCGCCTCGGTCGCCTTCTTGGTGGCGGCATAGATCGTCATCGGCGTGTCCGCCTTATCCGTCTCGGCAAAAGGCATGTCGGTATTGGCCCCATAGACCGACGAGGTCGAGGCCATCATCAGGTGTTTGACCTTGTGGCGGCGCGCGGCCTCCATCACGTTGAAGGTGCCGGTGACATTGGCATCCACATAGGCGCGCGGATTTTCCAGCGAATAGCGCACCCCGGCCTGGCCTGCGAGATGCACGATGTAGTCGGGGGCGCAGGCATCAATCGCCTTGTCCACGGCTGGGCAATCTTCCAGCATGGCTTCGGTCATCTGGAAGTTGGGGGATTGCAGCAGGATCGCGTGGCGGCGCTTTTTCAGGTCGACATCATAGTAATCGGTCATCCCATCCAGACCGTGCACGACATGGCCCTCGCTCAGCAAAAGCTGGGCCAGGTGAAAACCGATAAAGCCTGCCGTTCCGGTGATGAAAATGCGCGCCATGGGAGCTCCTGATAGCTAATGTGCCTGCTTTGCCGGGCTTTGTCTTGTTGTGCAAGGGATGCGTGCTGGGAAATGTTAGAGATCGCCTGTGACCGGGCGTTTGATGGTGGCAATCGGCAAGAATGGGCCGGGTGCAGTGGCGAAAGGTTTCAGTTGGACGGTTCCGGAGCAGAACGGCTGCCATCCGGGTTGATGGTGCGGCGGACCGTTGCCGGCGCGCCGGCAATCAAACTGTTTGGCGGAAACTGCCCATGAACAACCGAATTCGCGGCGACGATGCTGCCTGACCCGATCTTGCTGCCCGGGCCGATATAGACCCCTCTGCCGATCCAGACATTGTCGCTGATTTCGACGGGCGCGACGGTAAACCCTTGCCCGCGCACGCCCCTATCGGGGCGAAACTTGTGATCCTGATCGCGGATCGAGACGAATTCGCCAATGGCGACGTTGTTTCCGATCGAGATCCGTTCGCTCGCGATGACATGGCCGCCGCTATTGATACTGACCTCATCCCCCAAGCTGACTGTCGAATCGCGCCCGGTCTGGAAATAGACATCGTGGCCGATCATACAGTTTTGTCCGATCTCGATAGTGCGAAACGGCATGGGCAGGCGGACACGACCTGTGAATAAGGTACCTCGCCCGATGGATTTGAAGAAGAGTGGACAGGACCAGCGCAGCACGGTGCCTTTGATTTTCCAGATGGCAGGTATCATGTCAGCACTTTCGATGTTCCGGCGGGGTTAATTCAGGGCCACTTGTTCGCTCAAATACGCCTCCCAGCGATCCGTCAGGACGCTGGGTGAAAAGGTGTTGGCGTAGAAGTTCTGAATACGCGGGCGATTGATGCCTTGGGTGCGAATGCGGGCAATCATCTCTTGTAACAGCGGTAGGAATTCGTCGATCCCTTTGCTGGTCACGCTGCAATCCTGATTGGTGTAATCCGGAATGCCGCCAACACCATTGGCGACAAAAGGAACGCCGCAGGCCATGGATTCCAGCAGAACCAAAGGCGCGCCTTCTTCGCCGATGGTTGGAAGCAGGGTCAGGTCATATTCGGTCAAAAGCTGAGAATAGGCGTCACCGCTTGGGTAGCGGCCCTTGAGCTTGATCTGGTCGCCCAGACCTTTCTGGGTGATGAGGTCTTTCAAATGGTCGGCATCTTCCCCGCCGCCCCAGATATCCAGCGTTGCGCCTTTGCCATAGGCGTCCCATTGCTCGACCAGTAGCGACACGTTCTTGTGTCGCGCCAAGCGCCCAAAATGGGCAAAGCGCAGGGGTTTATCCCCGGCTGGTGGGGTTTCATTCACTTGAGGCAGGGCCAGTTCACCGGGAAGCGCGGCAATGGTGCAGCGTGGCCCGTTCCATTTGAATTCATTGCAAAAGCGGTCTTCGACCGGTTTGCCCTGACCGACAATCGCATCAAACCCGAGGTGGACAAGGCGACGAGGGTCTTTGGCTCCGCCCGGTTTGCCGCTCATGACTTCGAAAAAGATCTTGCGGCAGTTTAGGCCGCTTCTGAGCGTGCCGATCATGCTGTTCCAGCCGGTGCCCGCGACGACCATGGCCTCAGCCCAACCGCGCAGGCCAAAGCCGCCCAAAGCATCCTTGAGCCCCGATTGAACAATAATTTCATAGCCGTTGGCGGTGATTGGGTCGCCTTTATGGTTGGCCATTTCCGCAGGTGTAATCACTTTCACCTCGTGCCCCTTTTGGGCCAAGCCTTGGGCAAGAGTGTCTGTATGGGTTTGGATGCCGCCATCCCCAAACATGTACCCGACAAGAGCAATGCGCATGAAAACTGCCTTTAGTGAAATTTCGCCGTTGGTCTACCTAGCTCTGCCTGTGAATTCAAGGATGCTGCTTGTACAGGCGGGGCCGTTTGAAATCTGGTCGCGATCTGCGCAATTCCGCCCGAGTTGCTGGCGAAAGGGACAGAGATTTATCAAAGCGCACAAATTTTCACCCATTGCCGTATCTCTCGCCAAAAAGACCTTGTTTACAACGGGGAGACCTGCCATCGAAGCGGCGTTGTCTCATATTCATTCTCAGGGGCTTTGCCTTGTTGAAAATTTCAGTTGTTACAGCTGTTTTCAATCGTGAAAACACAGTCGCAGAGGCTGTGGCCAGCGTTGCTTCTCAGGATTACGGCAGCGTTGAACATGTCATTCAGGACGGCGGGTCGCGCGATGGCACCTTAGAGGCGATCAAGGCGGTTGCCGGGCCGGATGTCAGCCTGGAAAGCGCAAGAGATGGCGGCATCTATGACGGGATCAACAAGGGCATCGCGCGGACCACAGGGGATGTGGTCGGGCTGATGCATTCGGATGATCTGTTTGCCTCGCCCTCGATCCTGTCCAAGGTCGCAAAGGCCATGGAAGACCCGGAAATTGACGGCGTTTATGGCGACCTGGATTATGTGGCTGCTGATGACATCCAGAAGGTCATTCGAAAATGGCGGTCTGGTGACTATCAAAAAAGCAAGCTGAAACGCGGTTGGATGCCACCCCACCCGACCCTGTATTTGCGGCGCAGTGTCTTTGACACATGGGGGCTTTATGACACCTCGTTCCGGATCGCAGCCGATTATGACGCCATGCTGCGCTATCTGGTCAAAGGTGAGATCCGCCTTGTCTATATCCCCGAGGTTTTCGTGAAAATGCGGGTGGGTGGTGAAAGCAACGCGTCACTGCAAAAGATCATCCGCAAAAGCCGCGAAGACTATCGTGCTATCCGCGAGAATGGTGTAGGAGGGCTGGGAACTCTTGCTTTCAAAAACCTTTCCAAAGTCCAACAATTTCTTTGAGGAACAATGAAAAAACGTGCGCTTATTACCGGGATTACGGGTCAGGACGGATCTTACCTGGCTGAGTTTCTGCTTGAAAAAGGGTATGAAGTGCACGGCATCAAGCGCCGCGCGTCTTCGTTCAATACGTCACGGGTGGACCATATCTATGAAGACCCGCACGTCGATAAAGCCCGTTTCAAGCTGCATTATGGTGACCTGACCGATTCGTCGAACCTGACGCGGATCATTCAAGAGGTGCAGCCAGATGAGGTGTACAACCTCGGGGCGCAATCGCATGTTGCTGTCAGCTTTGAGGCACCCGAATACACGGCGGATGTGGACGCGATGGGCACCTTGCGTTTGCTTGAGGCGATCCGGTTTTTGGGTCTGGAAAAGAAGACCCGGTTTTATCAGGCGTCGACCTCTGAGCTTTACGGATTGGTGCAGGAAATCCCGCAGACCGAGACTACGCCATTCCATCCGCGTAGCCCTTATGCGGTTGCCAAGATGTACGCCTATTGGATCACGGTGAACTACCGCGAAGCCTATGGCATGTATGCCTGCAACGGCATTCTGTTTAATCACGAAAGCCCGCGCCGGGGCGAGACCTTTGTCACCCGCAAAATCACCCGTGGTCTGGCCAATATTGCGCAAGGTTTGGAACCTTGCCTGTATATGGGCAACATTGATGCGCTGCGCGATTGGGGCCATGCCAAGGATTATGTCCGTATGCAGTGGATGATGCTGCAGCAGGAAGAAGCCGAGGATTTTGTGATCGCCACCGGCGTGCAATATTCCGTGCGCGAGTTCATCACCTGGTCTGCGCGTGAGCTGGGCATTGAGCTGGAGTTTTCCGGCAGCGGTGTTGATGAAATCGCCAAGGTTGCCAGCGTGACCGGAGACAAAGCCCCGGCGCTGAAGCCTGGTGACACGATCCTGCGCATTGATCCACGCTATTTCCGCCCGGCCGAAGTGGAAACCCTGTTGGGCAACCCGGCCAAGGCCAAAGAGAAACTGGGCTGGGTGCCGGAAATCACCACCCAAGAGATGTGCGCGGAAATGGTGGCCGAAGACCTCAAAACGGCGCAACGCCATGCCTTGTTGCAGGCGCATGGGATGGATGTTCCCGTTAGCACCGAAGGGTAAGCAGGCATGTGGCGCACCATCCGACATCTGATGGAACACCCGCTCAACCGTACCAACCGGTTGGCCGCCATCATGCGGTTTTTCCGCTGGCAAATGGTCGCCCGGATCATGCCCTATCCGCATGTCGTGCCCTTTGTGGATGACACGGTTCTCGTCATGGAAAAGGGCATGACCGGGGCGACGGGCAATTGGTATAGCGGGCTGCATGAAAGCGCGGATATGGCCTTTGTGCTGCATCTGCTGCGCGGTGGTGATGTGTTTGCCGATATTGGTGCCAATGTTGGTAGCTACACCATTTTGGCTGCGGGCTGTTGTCGCTCCAAGGTTGTCAGTGTCGAGCCGATCCCCGGCACGTTTTCCAAGCTGGAGCGCAATGTCGCGGTGAACCGCCTGTCGGATCTGGTGACCTGCCACAATATCGGGGCCGGCTCTGAGGAGGGGACCCTGCGCTTTACTGCCGATAGTGATACCAAGAACCACGTCGTGTCAGAGGCGGAGGCCAAGGGCACCAAAACCCTGGATGTCCCGGTGCGGCGCTTGGATGATGTTTTGAGTGGTGCAACGCCGCGCCTAATGAAGATCGACGTTGAAGGTTGGGAATCCGAAGTGCTGAAAGGCATGCCGCAAATCCTGGCCGACCCGACCCTGGTTGCGATTGTGACGGAAACCAATGATTTTGCCGATCGCTATCAATCGGATGGGCAGAGCGAAGTTGCGCAGATCATGGCGCAGGCGGGTTTTGTTCCGTGCTCCTATGACCCGTTTGCAAGAGAAGTTCGGCAAGGGGGCACCCATCAGAACACGATCTTTGTTCGTGATTTGGCGCTGGTGCAGGAACGTGTGAAAACGGCCCGGCGTTTCACGCTGATCAATGGCGAAATTTGAATGAGGTGTCTGTGATGGCAAAGCGCAAAATTTATGTGGCGGGTCATCGTGGCATGGTTGGTGGCGCGATCCTGCGCCAATTGCAGGCGCGGCAACAGGCGGGCGAGGATTTGGACCTTGTCACGCGCAGCTCTGCTGAATTGGATCTGACAGATCAGGCGGCAGTTGCGGACTTTATGCAGGCCGAAAAGCCGGATCAGGTGATTTTGGCGGCGGCCAAGGTGGGCGGTATTCACGCCAATAACACCTATCCGGCGCAGTTCATCTATGAAAACCTGATGATTGAATGCAATGTCATCCATCAGGCCTTTGCCGCGGGGGTTCAGAACCTGCTGCAACTTGGCAGCTCTTGCATCTATCCCAAGGCCGTGCCGCAGCCCATGCGTGAGGACGCGCTTTTGACCGGGACGCTTGAGCCGACAAACGAACCCTATGCGATTGCCAAAATCGCCGGGATCAAACTGTGCGAAAGCTATAATCGCCAATATGGCACGGATTACCGTTCGGTCATGCCGACCAATCTCTATGGGCCCGGTGACAATTTTCACCCGGAAAACTCGCATGTCTTACCTGCGCTGATCCGTCGTTTTCACGAGGCGCGCCTGCAAGGGCGCGATGAGGTGGTTATTTGGGGTTCAGGTGAGCCCAGACGCGAATTCCTGCATGTGGATGACATGGCTGAGGCCTCGCTATTCGTCGCTGGTCTGGATCGCGTGACATATGACGATAATACCCAACCGATGCTCAGCCACATCAATGTTGGCAGCGGCAGTGATGTGACCATCCTGGATCTGGCACGGCTTGTGGCCAAGATCACCGGCTTTGAGGGGCGCATTGCCACCGATCCCTCCAAACCTGACGGAACCATGCGCAAGCTTATGGATGTCACGCGTCTGGCCGATATGGGCTGGCGCGCCTCGATCCCGTTGGAGCGGGGGATTGCCGAGACCTATGATTGGTTCCTCAAACAGGACCAAGAGAATTTGAAATCGAAGTAACCGGCCGCATTGCAGCGATGGAGCGGAGATTTTTGGTCAGATAGCCTGCCAAGTGTGTCTGTGACGACCAAGTACAGCTTATCTTACTTAGTCGTCGCATTTTCCTTGATCAACAAGCGGATCGAGTGGAAATACCACGCCTTGTAAAACGCATAGGACAACCCCGCGCCTCCGTCGAGAAAGCCGCGTTTGGCGAAATAGGCAAAGCAGAAATAGAACCACGGGAACCACCATTTTTCTAGATGGCGGTATTTGAAGCGTTGGCGCGAGGTGAGATCGTTCAATGCGGCGTCTCCGCCCGCTTTCAGCTTGGCCGAGCGCGCAGCCTCCCATTTGGCATAGTCGATATGGCGGCGTAGGAACTTTTCCAGGCCGGCAAAATCGCGGTGATCAATCTCGCCTTCAATCTCACCTATCTCGCCGTCGAGGATCGGGTGTTCGTGGATTTCCATATCCAACTGGCTCCACCCGTCTTCGTCGATTTTCTCGTAAAGGCCGGCCCCTTTGCGGATCAGCGCCAATTTGCGCTGGGCGACGCCGTGGCGCATGAGTTTGCCCATGAAATAGTTGGAATAGGTCAGCCAATAGCCGACCTTGTCCGATTGCGGCAGCTCTGCCGCCAAAGCATCGCAAAACGCCTCGGAGACATGTTCGTCGGCGTCGAGGAACAGGATCCAGTCATTGGCCAGCTCTTCGTTCATCAGCACATGGTTGCGTTTCTTGGGGAACGTCCCGGTCCAGTGAAACTGGATCACCCGTGCCCCCGCTGCCTCGGCAATTTCGACGGTGCGGTCGTCTGACTGGGAATCCACCACCAGAATTTCGGAAAACCGTCTGAGCTTTGCCAGGCAGGCGGGCAGGTTGTGTTCTTCGTTGCGTACCGGAATGACCACGCTGACCGGGAGAAGATCGTTGGAGTTTTGGGAAAGGGACAAAGTTCTAATCCTTTGTGGGCTTAGGTCATTCTCATTCGGAATTGCGAAACTATCTGGTGCCGACTTGCCGTGCGGGGTTGCCCGCCATAATGGCGTTTGGTGGCACGTCTTTCATGGCGACACAGCGCGCGCCAACAACGGACATCGCGCCAATGGTGACATTGGGCCCGACAAACGCCTCGGCACAGATCCAGGCCCCGTCACCGATGGTAATAGGCAGTTTGAGCAAAGGCATGGTTGGGTCGCGAAAATCATGGGTTCCGGCGCAAAGATGCGCCCCTTGCGAGATCGTGGCGTTGGTGCCAATGGTGATCGGTCCCAATGCATATAAGATCGCCCCGTCACCAATACCTACGCCGTCGGCGATTGTGAGGTGCCTGGGGATGGTGATCTTGACCGTGGGGTGCAGGCGGACCTGTTGGCCGATTTTGGCGCCAAACAGGCGTAGCAATCCGTTGCGCAGCCCCCATAGAGGGCGTGGGGACAGGCGGAAAATGGGGTGGCCCAAGATTGACCACAAAATCCGTTCGGCCAATTCGCGGCGGGTCCATTTGCGGCTGGCGCGGTTCGCGGTGACGTCCGGAACTGGGGGTTTGTTGTCAGGGGTCATGCCAGCATCTCCACATCTGCAGGCGGGCTGCCACCTTGTAACATCCAGTGATAAACGGCCATGTGACGCTTGGCGATTTGTTGCCAGGTAAACCGTTGCTCGGCCAGGTGTCGCCCTGCTTTAGCCATTGCTGTCAGATCCTCGCCAAGGGCGGCGATGAGCTGGGTGGCCAGCTCTTCTGGCTTTGAGGTGATTTTCCAGGCTGCGTTAAGTTCAAACCCTTCGGGCAGGTTGCAGGCCTCGGTCATCAGGACGGGGAGGCCGTAGGTCCACGCCTCGAGCACAGACATGGGCAGGCCTTCGGAATAGGAGGGCAGGATGAAGGCGTCGGCATGGGCCAACATGGCGGCCTTGTCCTCGCCCAGCAGCGGGCCGGGAAAGATCACCGCATCGCCTAGGGAAAGGTCGGCTGCTACCGCCTGTGGCTGCACATCAAAGCCGCCATCGTCCCAGCCTGCGACCACCAAGCGCCAGCGTTTGGCAAAACCGCTGTCTTGCTGACGTGCCAAGGCAAAGGCCTGCAGCAGCTCGTTCACCCCTTTCTTGGGGTGTAGCCGGCCAAGGAAAAGCAAGGTTTTGCGTTCATCCTCACCAAGGAGGGCAGGGCGCGGATGGTCTGGTTGCGAAGTCAAGGGTGTGATCCCGTTGGGAATGACCGCAATCGGATTGGTCAGCCCAAAGGCGCGCATCGAGGCGACTTCGGATGCGTTCAGAGCGTGCAGGCAGATGGCGTTGCGCAGGTTTTCATTTTCAAACAGGCGCGCGACGATCCGTTTTTTCCAGCCGGAGTTTTGCAAGGCCCATGGATCTAACATCCCTCTGGGGGAGATCATCACGGCCCCATCCACGCGTTTGCGCCAGGCACAGGCCTGCGCAGAGAAGGCCTGCCAAATGCCATGTTGGTGGATGATGTCGGTGTCGCCCTGCCGCAAAGCTTTGGATATCCCCGGCGCGTAGCCCAGGCTTTGGGGCGGCCAGCGCTTGGGCGTGATGGGATGCAAGGGTGCCCAGGCTGGCAGGTCCTGGGCAGTGTCCGCATCTTCGGGTGCCAGCACGCGGATATTGGCATCGTTCAGGCTGTGAGACAGGCTGCGCACCGAGTTAAACAACCCGCCCGCCTGATGCGAGACCGAGCCGAGCAACATGGTGATGTGAAGTGGATCAGTCGACATCGGTATAAACGCGTTTTCCCAGACGGTTCAAAAGCACGCGATCCCAAACCGGCAATGCTCCGCGCCGTTTGGCGGAACGAGCGGCGGTGACTGCGTGCAGCATCCCATCACCAAACCGGTCCGGTCCCCAATCTGCGACGGTGTCAAAGGCATCCTGCGCCATGGCGGCCCAATCCTCGGGCGTTTGAGAGGCGAGATCGGCCAGCGCCTTGGCGATGTCATCGGCGTTGAATGGGTCAACGACATAGCCGCCCTTGCCTTGTTTCAACAATGTGCGGGTTGCGCCGCAGCGGTCGGACACGATGACAGGCACTTTGGAGGCCATGGCTTCGTTGATAACCAGCCCCCATTGTTCGCGGGTGGCGACATGCACAAAACCCTGGGACAGGCCGTACATGATCGGCAAGAGATCATAGCCCTTGTAACCGGGCAGATGTACATGCGCAGCGAGATCCGCGGTTGCAATCGCGTCCTCAATGGCTTGGCGTTCGTCGCCATCCCCGAGAATGACCAGATCCGGCAGCGTGTCCCCCAATTCCTGACGTGCCTTGGCATAGGCCTGAACGAGCAGGGGGAAGTTCTTTTTGCCAATGAAACGGCCGCTGGACAGGAAATAACGCTCTGGCAGCCCATGTTCCTGGCGCAGATCGGCTGCGTTTAGACGGGCCTCTTCGGCACCGCGCGCAAAATGGTCATTGTCGACGGCGTTGTAGCCCAGCCCGATGCGGTCATGCGGCATGCCCAGTTGCACCAGATAATCGCGGGTCGAGAACCCGCCCGCCAAGGCCGCGTCAAACTGTTTGACGATATGGCTTTTCAGGGCTTCCTTGGCGCTGCTGCGCCCGACGTCATCTTGTTGGCTTTCGGCCATGACGATCACGGGCGTGTTGGTTTTGCGCGCCCAAGTCAGGGCCGCAAAGCTTTCGGCACTGGCCCAGCCCGGAACGGCAATAGCATCTGGTTTCAGGCGGTCCAGCACGGCTGCGACCCGGGTCATAAATTCGCCTGAGGCGACCAGGGCCGCGTATTCATCGCGCCCATTTGCCAGGGTTTCGACCGTGTAGCCATCAAAGCTTTTGGCGGAAAACTCGGCAAAAAATCCCTCTCCGGCGCAGGAAAGGACGGTAAATTTGTCAAATCTGGCAGCCGCCGCGCGGAAGCGAGCGTTGTGGTAATGGCCGATTTGTCGGGACAGGGCGAGGCAATGCATAGGGATCAATTTCGTTGAGGCGAGAGAGAGGGCGGCGCATGAGAACGGTTTGGCGCAAAGGTCTGGTTGGATTCCTTGGGAATACAAATGGCGATCAAGGCTGCAAAAGTGATGAAACGAGGAACGATCAGGCTGATATCGGCTGAGACCGCAGTCAGCAATATCGGGATCATCAGAACCATAAAGATTTCTTGCCTTGGCCCAATAAAGCGGCGTTGTTCCAGCCGGGCGACAAAAATGCCGATAAAGACAAACATGACAGCCGCGAAAATCCAGAACTGTTGGTAAGCTTGGGCAAAGCCCATAGGCGACACATAAAACCGGAAATCCACAAAGCTGAGATTGGCATAGGTCAGTTCCGGCAGCAGCAATGAGGCCTTGAGCTCGGCCCCGACCAAGCTGCCCGGTACAAACTGGCGAATAAAGGCGTTCCAGATGATAGCACCGTATTCAAAGGCGCTTTCGCTCATGGAATAATAGATGCGGAACAGGCCCGCGCCGATCTCGCTGCTGTCAAAGTCGATCCGTGGGGCAAGTGCCTGGTCGAGCAATTCGTTCCAGGACAGGTTTTTGCCCTCTTCATCGCGGAGTAGGGGGAAGACCTTGAACACCAGAAACATCCCGACCAAAGCCGAAATGGCGTGAATGCGGCCCATGTGGAAGCGGGTGTAATTCACGATGAAATAGCCGAAATATACGCCGACCGTCACAACTTCGGAACGGCGGAAAATAAAGATGATGTTGATGAAAGGGATCAGTGAGAACAGCAGGGCCAGCACCATGTGGCTCGCTTTCTTGGTGCGCGACCAAAGCCAGAGCTGGATGACGATGGCGACATAGCCAAAGCGCACAACAAAGACGAGGTAAACCGGCAACCCTTCCCAGGTGATCGTGTAGGCGCCGGAATGGAAAATATAGGCGGTCAACCCGCCGCCCAGCCGCGCCAATGCTAGAAAAGCGAGGTAAGACATGACCGCGATAACACAAGACGCGATTTGCATGCGCCGCATGATCCAGGGCGCGACGGGTTTGGATGTTTTAGGTTCTTGTGGACGTGGCGTATGGCCCCCGGCCAGGAGGTAGCCAAGGAAGCCGCCAAAGATTGAGGTACAGACCACAAAGAGAGCAACGTCGATGACACCGGTATCTTCATAGGCCAGGAACAGGCTGTTTTCGGGGGTAAAGAACTCGAGAAATCCGAGAAGAACGAAGGTGACCCAGATGGCCGAGAACAAGAAAGGGAAGCGGAACAGCGCGGGGCCATGTGCATTGCGCAGGGCCACCACGGATAAAAAGGCGATCAGCACATAGATAATGCCGACCGCGGCGCTCATAGGGCGGCTCCGCTGGTCGCGGCAATCGCCGGTTTCGATTTTAGGTCGTCAAAGTCGGCCTGCAACATGGACACGACACGCGCGCCATAGCTCTCACGGGTGTAAAGCTTGGCGGTTTCTGTTGCCCGCTCTCCGATCTCGCGGCGCAAGTTGGGATTGTCCAGCAAGGTTTCCACGGCTTGCCGCAGTGCTGTTTCATCGCCCGCTTTGACAATCATCCCGTCCTGCCTATCGGTGATGACCGACCCGCATTCCTCGCTGACCACGCAGGGCAGGCCCATGGCCATGGCTTCGTAGATCACTGTGGCCGACCCCTCCATATAGGAGGGCAGGACAAAAATATCAGCGGTTTGGATGGCCTCGTGAAAGGCGGCCTTGGGCATATGGCCGTGACGCAGCACGTCAGGGGCGATTTTAGCGGCGATGGGTTCGGGGAGCGCGTTTTTGCCAAAGGCCTCGAACCGCGCCCGATCTTTCAGGGCAGTCGCCAGGCGACCAAATTCCAACGCCCCTTTGCGCCAGGAAAAGGCTCCGCCAAAAACAACACGGGTTGTTCCCGAGGATGCGGGCCTGGAGCTGGCCAGATCGTCGGATAGGGTCACGCCATAGGGGACGACGCGAATGCGATCCTCTGGCACGCCTTGGTCTTGTAGCGCTTTTTGCACAAACGGGGAGGGGCAATAGATCAGATCCGCCCGTTGCCATTCCTCGCGTTCCAAGGCGGCCATGACGCTGAAATAGGCCAAGGTATCCCCCAACCCGCTTTCGTCGAAATCAATCCCAATATCCTGCAGTTTGGCGCTGAGGATACGTTGGGCAGACAGGAACTGCGCTCGCGGAGCGACGCATTGTTCCATGGCGATACATAAACCGGATCGCTTGAGCCGGTCCATTGAGGGCAGCATGGCTGTATCAAAGCCGTAAACCAGATCAGCGCCGGTTTTTTCGGCCCGGTCACAGGTTCGTTTGGCGATCGTTTCGGCGGCCATAAGGTTGGGCCAGAATGTATTGTGCAACCGGGAGAGTGCGACGCGGTAAAGGATGCCCTTGAGGTTGTCCTTTGACACGTTCTCGGGTGGCAGATTGGCGAAATAACTTTGCAGGAATTTGAGTCTGGGCTGCGACGAAAAATGGATGTCCGTTACCAGCGCTTCCAGCAAGCCGTCAGCATGCAATGCGCGCGCAACTGCGTAATCCATGCGCGCGCCAATCTGTTGAACAATTGCTTTCACTACGGAAACTTTCCAAGTTCGAAACAGCGCCAGCAGGCGGGCCTGCTGGGTCACGTCATTTTATGAGATATCTTTGGTGTTTGAAAGCGCGGGTTGGGCCCGCTGCCAAATCGCATGCAGGATCGTGGGGCCGACGCCAGTGAGTTTCCAAGCGCGGTAGGCTTGCAGGCCCTGAAAGATGATAAATTGGGCACCTGTCGCAATAGCCGCTCCGTTCATGCCCATCAGCGGGATCAAAAGAAAGGCCAGGAGCGCGGCGCAACCGACGGAAATGCCCGCGACCACCAGAATGCTCGAATCCGCTCGGGCAGCGCGCAAAACCTGTTCGGCGGGGCCAATCATTGACGAAAACAACATGGCGATCAGCAAGATGACGAGGGCGGGCATGGCAGCGAGATATTCTTCGCCATAGAAGAGCAAGTAAGGGCGGGCCAGAAGCAGTGCAAAAAGGATTGCGAGTATGGTCATCACAACACCGAGGAAAACGGTCCTATGCGCGACCTTTTGCATTTCGGATCTGTCGCCCGCGGCGTAGAGGCGAATGATGCGCGGCTCGGCGATCTTGCAAACCGATCCGAAGAAAAAGGACACCACAAATGCAGCCCTGGCTGCGGCGTAATACCAGGCGACCTCGTCCGAGGGGCGCAAGGCGGTCATGATCAGAATATCAATCTGCGTCATGGCGTTGATCAGGGTCTGGGAAAAGGCAAAGGTCAGGCCAATCTGAAAGACTTGGCGGTAATCCCGAACCGGTAGACGATACCAATAACCGCGCAAGGTTTTGAGTAAAGGTGGACGTGGCCAGACCAAAAACAGCAGCAGCGTCGCCAAAAAGGCGGTCAGGCCCTGGGCGAAAACAGCTGTGTTGACTGACAGGACCTGTGTCCAAGCCAGCATAAAGAAGAACGCGATCGCAAGAAGTGGGCGAAAAACGGCGCCGACCCATTGCCCCAGAACAACCCGTTCAAAGCCGTTGAAGATGTTTGTCGCAATGCCAAGGCAGGTGGTGCCCAGCACAAAGAAAACAAGCAGAACACCCGATTGGCTGCCCCACAAAAATACGCCTAAGAGGGCCAGAATGAGAAAGGTTAAGGTGGCCAGGATCATCTGGGCGATTGGCGCAATGCTTTCTTCTTGGCCGGTGCCCCGCGCAAGCGCGACCTCACGGGCGAGCATGGCAGGCAATCCAAGGGCACAGATCGACGCCAACAATCCCGCAAAGGCAAGGTAGGAGACATATTGGCCAAACCCATCATCGCCAAGCAGCCGCGCCAGTACGATGCCGATCACCATGTTCACGATGACGGAAAACAGCCGCAGCCCTGTCCCCTGGGCCGAGACCAGAAACTGACCCATCAGTTCCCAATCTTTCAGAGCACTGAGAAATTTCTGCAAAGTTTCAACCAGTTCATGACAGTCTGCGGAGAAAGGTTTTTTAAATTCTAACCGAGGTCATATGGGTTTGTCCGGTGAAGTCAAATACCGGTGGGCGTTTATGATCACAAACTTGCCCAGCGATGCGGGCCTTTTGCATTTCTCCTTGTTCGGGGGGCGTGGGTCTGACAAGTTGGCATCATGTCATTCAAATCCAAAGGGCTACCTTGGATCGGAGGACATTCTTGGATCGTAAGCCACTATTGATAAACAGAAATTAAGCGATGCAGTTAGACGATCTGAACGCCGAGACGCGCGGACCAACGACCTCGATGTTGCATGTTTTGTGGCATGGGAAATGGATCATACTGGTTTGCGCGGTTTGTGCTGTTCTGATGGGCGCTTATTATGCGTTCAGAGTCGCGGTGCCCAAATATGCAGCTGTGACCGAGATGGTGTTTGAATCCAGCGCGCCGCCGATTCCCAATATCGAAGCTGTCGTTACTGGCCAGGCCCCCGAAGATGCCGTGATCAACACGCAATTGCAGATTATTCGATCTGGTGGCTTGGTTGATAAGCTGGTCGAAGACATGAGTTTGATCGACGACCCTGAGTTCAACCACTTGTTGCGACCCAAGCCGTTGTTTTCTCGTGAAAACCTGAGAAACCTGGTGGCGCGGGGGCTAGGCGCTGATGTCGCGGAAGCTGCTGAACAAGACTTGGAAAAGGTCAAAATTTCCGTGGGTGCCGCTGTGCGGGCAGCAATTTCGGTTACAGCTGTCCGCAACACTTACATTTTCCACGTGCGCGTCCGAACGACAGATCCGGAAAAATCCGCGCGTTTGGCCAACCGGTTGGCAGAGCTTTACATCGAAGATCAGGTCACCAAAAAGTTTGAAGCCACCGAATATGCCGTAAACTGGCTGTCCGAACGGGTGTCTGCGCTTGAAGTCGAACTTTTGCAAAAAGAAGACGAGATCAAAGCGCTGCGCAGCGAGACGGATCTTGTCAGTGCTGAAGCCCTGGACGGGCTGCGCCTGCGTGCCAAGGAGTTGCGCGAGCGGGTCAGCACCGCAGAAGAGGCGATTTCTCGTTTGCGCGCCAGCTTGGACAGCCAAAAAGAGGCTCTGGCCTCGGGTGATGAGCAAGCGATCGTTGCGGCGTTTTCCGACCGCAGTCTGCGCCAACTGATCTCCTCAGAGAATGCAGCCTTGTTTACCAAGCGCGCCGAGCTTCTGCTGACCAACCAAGAAAACGCGCTGAATCGCGAGATTTCGCAAAAGGATGCTCTGTCAGCATCTTTGGCGCAGATGCTGGCTGATATTGATGCGCAAAACTCCGATTTGCTGGGCCTCAATCAGCTTGTACGCGAAGCAGAAGCAACCCGTGTTCTGTATGAAACCTTTCTGTCACGGCTGAAACAAACCACCGTGCAAATTGGCCTGCAACAGGCGGATAGCCATGTTTTGACCAATGCCGTTCCGGGCAGCTTGGTTGAGCCGCGCAAGAGCCGAATCTTGATTTTGTCCTGTTTGCTGGGCGGGATCGTTGGCGGTGCGATTGTTCTGCTGCAAAATATGATGAACGCGGGTTTCCGGTCCAAGGAGATGCTGGAAGCCTATACTCAGATACCCGTTTTGGGCGAAGTGCCAGTGATGCCGATCCGGCAAAGGTCGGGCCTGTTGGCGTTCTTGCGCGATAATCCCACTTCGGCGGTCGCTGAATCCATGCGGAATATGCGCACCTCTTTGGTGATGGCGCAGCAGGAAGCGCCCAAGGTGATCATGTATACGTCCTCTGAGCCCGGCGAAGGGAAGACGACGCTTGCCGTGTCTCATGCGCAAAACCTGGCCGCGATCGGGAAAAAAGTGCTGTTGATCGAATGTGATATTCGGCGCCGTACGATTTCCAAGTATTTCGACGTGAATGGTGACCTTGGGATCGTGTCGGTTTTGACCGGGCAATCCAGCTTGGAGGATGCGATCATTCTGGACGAGCAGACGGGTATTTTTATTCTGTTTGGCGAAAAGGCCGAAGGCAGCGCGGCTGACCTTTTGACCGGTGGAAACATGCAAGATCTGCTGGATACGGCCCGCGATCATTTTGACGCGATCATTATAGATACGCCACCTGTCCTGGTGGTTCCGGATGCGCGGTTGGTCGGCCATTGCGTCGATGCGCTGGCCTATGTCGTCAAATGGGACAGCACGGCGCAGACCGCCGTTCGCGAAGGTTTGGCGCAGTTGCGCGCTGTTAAAATTCCAGTAACCGGATTGGTCTTATCTCAGATCAATATGCGCCGCGCGCGCCGTTACGGAAGCCGGTATGGCAGCTATAGCAGCTATGGCTATAGCGGGTATTACGACAATTAAGCCTGCGTACTTTCCAATTTGAGGGGAACTGGCTTGTCCTCAAACTCGGGTTTTGACGTGGTCTGAATTCCTAACAAAACATTGCCATTCCGCGCGACGCATTCACGCGTCCGCAGCTTTTCCTATCGAATGTTGCCCACTGAACCCAAACGGCAACGTGGCCCGACGACTTAGATGTCGCGGGCCCCAACTATAGGAAAACATCATGGGATTTCTTGCCCACCCGAGCGTTCAGCACGCAACCGATGGCTCCGGTTCTCCAGTCGCGGAGGCGCGGCGCTATGTCTTTCATAATGGCACTCAAATGTTGGCCCCCCTGTTTTCTGACCCGGACCTGACCACGACCACAGCCAACCCAATGATCTCTGACGCAAACGGGGATTTCGGATTGTGTTACTTGATGGCTGGCGAATACACGGTCGAAATCAAGGACCAGTTCGGGGTTGTATTGGCGACTCATGCCAACATCCGCGTCACGGAGACTCCTTTTCCGATTGTTTTTGCGTCAACTGCGGATTTGCTGGCTGATGATTTGCTATCCTACACGGAACAGGATGATCACATTCTGGCGGCAGAAGGTCAGGTCCTGACCCTGCAAAATGGTCATGGCAGCTTTGAGGTTGCGCCGGCCACGAGCACGGATGCAGATTTCACCACGGCCGGAGGTGTGCATCTATATGCACGCGCGGACACCAGCGGATTTGTGACGCCTGAACAGTTTGGCACCGTTGGCGACGGCGTGAGCGATGACACCGATGCCTTGCTGGCCATGACACAATTTGGACGTCGGACCGGTTTCCTGAATTGGCGTGGGACTGCGGGCAAGATTTATACCACTACAAGATCGCGCATTTTCGCGTCGATCCCCTATCAAAAGCATTTCTATAACGGGGCCGCTATCCGTAACATTCGCGGTAGCTCTTCCGTCGAAGTCGGGCAGACCTCCAACTATACGGGCATTGAATTTCCGTCGGTTTTCGACACTCAACAAGAGGCGGATTTCACCGGGGGTTACTACTACGGTGAAACGATCGCCACCGTTGCGAGTGGTCAGACCGATATCACGGTGACGGGCGCGACAAGCAATGTCGGGCTTGAGCCGGGTGCCGATGTGCTGATCTATGGTTTCTCGTCAACCGGTGTTGGTTTCCCGCCAGATCCGCGTGTTTTTGAATATGCCCGGATCAAGTCGGTTTCCGGCTCTGTCGTTACGCTCGAGAACCCGATCCAGAACAGTTATAACGAAAACTGGCCCGAACGGTCGGGTGGTGACTACGGTGCGCCGCGTATCATCTCATACCAACGCCCGAACTTCGTCGGTGTGCGCAGCCTGGAAGTCCACGATATGTGGATCAAGTCCAACCCGAATTGGACCACGCCGGTCGCCACAGCGAATGATGGAGAGCGAAACGGACGCTTGACCCTGAGCGGCTATCTTCAGGCCACATTCCACAATCTACGCACCGATGGTGGCTTTTACATTTCGCAAGGGCAGAATTTTGTCGGCCACGGTGTTAATAACCGGACATCTTGTGAGCCTGACAAGATTATTGATCGAGTGGAAATCAACAACTTGAAAACCGGCCAAATCCACGGTGGCACGATCATTAAGGATCTGATCCTGAACGATCCACAATGCGGTGGTTACTTCAACTTGGCCCCTTGCGGTCGTTTGGAAGTGAATGGCGGCAAGATCACCGCGGACGAAATCACGGCCCATATGCTGGATATTCCGTCGGGTGTTGGTGAGATTTCCTTGAACAATGTCGAATTTGCTGCGCGTTCAGCCTCGCAGCGCGGCATTGTTGCGGGGCGCCAGTCCACGGCCACCTTTACGGTGGTCAGCCCAACCCAGTTGAGCATTGCGACAGATACCTTCTATTCTTCAGCGGTGAGCCGGTCCTGTTCTGAGAACATGGTCCTTTACAAAGATGGCTTTCCCGCCTTCCGTTTGTCGCAGATGCCCTACGAAAGCGGCGGTGTTTTGGTTTTGGACGGGCAAAGCCTGGTTGATTTGACGGGAACCGAAACTCTGTCCGTCTTCACGTTGCAAAACCTGACGGTCAAGGATCCAAAAATCACTGGCCCCTATGCGCCTTTGATCCGCGCCTGGAACAACCCGAATTATCAGTCCAGCCAAGAGGTGGCGCGCGTCGACTCGCCTTGGGAGGGCGATACCTTTGTCGAGTTTAATGATGGGTTCTTTACAGAAACGGACCCGTACATCTTCCCTCACTTTGGCCGCTGGATGTTGGTCGAGCGCATTTTTGTGAACGTGTCCCAGCCCTATACCGGAGCTGCCGCAAATGCGCGGCTTCGGTTCAGGAACTACTCCAATGCTTCAGCAAGCTATTGCGACATTGATCTGACCCGCGCAGGCCATCGGATTATTGATCTCAATGGCGGGCATTTCCTGTTTGCCAGCGATGTTGGTTCCTTGGCGGGGAACAGCACGCCTCTTGGGATTGGGCGCGTCGATCGGACTATCCTTGCTGGCGACACTGCCGAGGATCACGCCAAATGGACGCTGCGTGTTGAGGGCAAAAGATTGTTCTAACGTGGCACAGGCCCCTGCGCTTTTAACGGTGCCGGGGCCTTTCGCGCGACCCAAATCGTGCAGCAATAAGAGACTAAGGGCGGCTTTGGCCGCCCTTTTTGTATTGTTGGATCAGAACAGGAAGTCATCCACGGTAAAGTCATCCATATTCACGTTGAGGATGAGGATTGAATCACCATTGCCAAAGTCGAGCAGGACGTCGTTACCCTGTTGACTGGCCAGAGCCATAACATCGTCGAACTCAGCCAGGCCTGCACCAAAGCCGCTTAGGTCGATGGCATCGGTTGGTCCACCAGTATGGAACCCTGAAAGTGTGTCGGCCCCGTCACCTGCGGTAAAGACAATGACGTCATCGCTATATCCTGCGACCAGGATGTCATCCCCGGTGCCGCCATTCAAAACAACGCGTCCGCCATTGCCATGCGCCGTCAGCCGATCATTTCCAGCCCCGCCGTGCAATTCATCGTTCCCGCCGCCGCCCCAAAGCCGATCATCACCATCCCCCGCCATGATAATATTGTCGGTACCATCGGCGACAAAAGTGTCGTTATAGGCGGTCAAATGGAAGTTTTCGATGTCGGTCCATTGGTCAAGCGCAGCAACGCCATAAGCCTGGCCGTTTTGCGAGTTGTAATAGAACGATGCCTGTGCGTTTTCATAGGACACCCAATCGCTTCCTTCGCCCCCGTTTAGGACATCCGCGCCGTGACCACTGATCAATGTATCATCACCCGCTCCGGCAAAAACAAAGGTGTCGGAGGCTTCGCTGATGATGGTTTCATCAGCTTCGGTGCCGATGACAGTGTCCCCGGCTTCTGTCACCACAATGACGCCTTGGGTGGTTTCAGTTTCCTCGGTTTCTTGCGTTTCCAGTCGAAAATCTGCTGGAGTGAAGTCTGACAGGGAAACACCTCGAACCAGTATGGAATCCCCATTTCCGAAATCAAACAGCACATCGCCACTAACTTGTGTGGCTGTGGCCATAACGTCTTCAAAACTCTCAAAGATACTGCCAAAGGCCGTCAGATCTATGTGATCTGTTGTGCCTCCAGCGGTGAAGTCCCGTAGAATGTCAGCCCCATCGCCAGGAGCAAAAATAACGATATCATCGCTATAGCCACCCTGAAGGCTGTCATTACCAGTGCCACCATTGAGAATGACCTGCCCGCCATCGCCCAAGGATGTCAGCCGGTCATTTCCCGCGCCACCGTGTAATTCGTCATTTCCACCACCGCCCCAAATTCGGTCATTGCCATTGCCGGCCAAGATGATGTTGTCCGTGTTATCAGCCACAAATGTGTCGTTCCAATCTGTCAATTGGAAGTTTTCGACATTGCACCATTCATTCCAGGCGGCGACTCCATAAGCTTGACCGCTTTGAGAGTTGTAATAGAATGCCATGGCAGACCCATCAAACGACACCCAGTCAGTTCCCGCACCGCCATCCAAAACGTTCCAGCCGGAACCGCCCATCAACATATCGTCACCGTCACCGCCGAGTAGCGTGTCGTCTCCTGACCCTCCGGAAAGAAAGTCGTCGCCATCGCCTGCACCAAGGACGTCGTGGCCGCCATGCCCTTCAAGCGTGTCCTCGCCCAGCGTGCCAGCCAGGGCTTCGTTTTCGGACGTTCCTATCAAGTGTAAGGATTCTGGCAGGCCTGAAGCGTGCTGCCAGCCGGGTTCAGACAGAACCGTTCCGTCCCGACCAACAATTGTCGTGTCCGAAGAGATCCAGAAAGGAATGCCGAGACTGGCCAAAAAGGCCTCGATCTCGGGGCCGGTGCGGTCGCCAAGACCGAACGTGCTCCCGGCCTCGACGATAAGAACGGCCGGGATTGCCCGATCTTCCAATCCTGAAAGCGCCTGAAGGTTGCCGATATTGGTGCCGCCCATAATGACGGTTTGCGGGGCAACGTCGAAATAGCGCCAATAATAGGCCTGTGAGCCCGGCTCTGAAATGTCTTGCACGCCATCCAGTATCAATAAGGCCGAGGCGACCGCTTCTACATTGCCTGTTATCAGGGCGTTGGTTTGAGACAGTGGGTTAACCGGGCGGTCAAATTGCAGCGTTACATCGTGTAACTCCAACACTTGGTTATAGCCGCTGACAGAAAAGACGGCTTGGACGGGTCGCAATCCGTCTGCGCCAACGAAATTCAACGACCCGCCATTGATCGTCACGTTGCCGGATGTCGCAACGGCGGTCGAAATGCCATAGGCTTCGATATATTCAACAAGGATCTCTTCGACGAAAGGGTGATCGTTGTAATAGCCGCTCATGTCGATGGCTACGTCTACTGTGTCCACATAGAGCGCCTGAACCGTGAGTTCCGTATACCCATATGTTCCGCCGGTGCTGCCATGGCCATAAAGTGCCTTATAGCCATTGGTCGCGACGATGGTGTCAAAGTGCACACCCTCGTCATAGTGTTGATCTGTATAGATATTGATCAACCCACCGCTCGAGTTCCAACCATAGTCGTGGTACAGATCACCCGCATTTCCGCGCCCTGTAACGGTCAGCGTGCCAGTGGAGGAAAACGGCCCGACAATGCCATGCGAAGGGGCGTCTAGGATGGTGACGTCATGCAAATCCACAAAGCCGCCAAGCGAGGTCGACCCGTTATTCGTGCTGAGACTATCCTTGGAAAACGCCCCAATGAGTGCGACGTCGCTGATAGTAGTCATACCACTGATATCCAGCCCACCCTGATCGGCGAGTGACAGATTCAGGTCAGAGGGATGTTGACCCGGCGGCACATGAACATAGACTTCGAAACTGGAGCCACCGGCAGGACCATTGCGAGGATCCGGGAGGGTTGAACCGGTCTCGTGAATGGTAAAGGACCCTTCGGTCGCGGCGACGGCAGCGATATTGTCGGCGATGGTTGCCCCGTCAAACTGCCACGCCATCGTGTTCATACCGCTCCAGACTTGGTGATGCGTCGAATGGGCGGCGGTGCCATTGTTGAAATCAGGCGTGTCGCGATAAGTGACCGTTGCGCGCCAGACCGTATCACTGACCTGCTCCCAAGTGGTTTGCACGGTCTGGCGCAGATCGACGACAGGCTGTTCCCCTTCGCCATATGACGCAAAAGACAGGCCCGTCAGGTCCAGATCATTGTCCAACGCGTAATGCCCACCCGCCGCGAGGCAAATTGTGTCCCCTGGCTCAGCGGCTTCGATCGCGGCAGCAAGCGTCTGGTAAGGCGATTCAGGTGAGCTACCATCCCCCTGAGGAGATGTTGCTGTCGCATCAACATAAAGAACTCTGGGCATGGCAAATCTATCTCGTTCGCAGAACGGCGGGTCACACCAGACTGCGCTGTGGCATTGTTAAGTTGTCGAACGCTTTCCCGCCCGCAGACCTGCACGAGGCTGCGGCGTGTTAAGCAAGGTGAGAGGTCGGACCGTGAGTGTGGGTCGCCCAGAAAAGGGTTATCTTGGCTTTGGTAAATTTAAGGTCAATTTCAGTGAAAATGGTTCGAACCGCGCCGTTTTGCGGGCTATTTGGGCGCAAAGGGTGTTGAAAAAGACCCAGAATGCACTTTCGCCCAATCGACCTGACGCGGTGATTGCCTTCTTAGTCGGCACCCGGCATATCATTGGGAAAGAAGCCTGTTTCGATGGCTGCTTGGTTTGAGATTTTAGAATGATTCCCGGGGCGGATTTATGAAAACAGCCTTGATTTGCGGTGTTTCCGGACAGGACGGAACCTATCTGGCAGAGTTTCTGCTGAACAAAGGCTATCGCGTCATCGGCACCTCTCGCGATGCGGCGGTCAATCGCTTTCGCAACCTTGAAAAGCTGGGGATCGAGGCGCGGGTCGAAACCGTTTCAATGGCGCAAACGGATTTCCACAGCATCGTCACTGTGCTGGATAAGTACCGTCCGGATGAGATCTATAATCTGGCGGGGCAAAGTTCGGTCGGGCTGTCATTCGAACAACCGATTGAGACATTCAATGGCATCACAGCCGGTGTTCTGAACCTGATGGAAGCCATTCGTTTCCTGAAACTGCCGTGCCGGTTATACAATGCCAGCTCCGGGGATTGCTTTGGCGATCAGGGGGGCGAGCCATGTTCCGAGGAAACCGCATTCCGCCCGATTTCACCCTATGCGACCGCCAAGGCCGCGGCGCATTGGGCGGTGGTGACCTACAGGTCGTCTTTTGATCTGTTTGCCTGCAATGGCATCCTGTTCAACCACGAATCCCCGCTGCGCCCGGCGCGTTTTGTGACGCAAAAGATCGTCGCGGGCGCTGTCGAGATTGCGCGCAATGGCGGGGGCACCCTGTCCCTTGGTAACCTCGATATCTCACGCGATTGGGGCTGGGCCCCGGAATATGTCCATGCCATGTGGCTGATGCTGCAGCAAAAGGAGCCGATGGATTACGTGATCGCCACCGGGCAACCGAACCGGCTGCGCGACTTTTGCCAAGTGGCGTTTGAGGCCGTGGGGCTGAACATGGAAGATCACGTGATCAGCGAATCCAGCCTGCTGCGCCCGTCGGACATTGCGCTCGTCTATGGTGACCCGACCCGCGCCAAAGAGAACCTGGGCTGGGAGGCACAATTCAAGATGAAAGACGTGGTCCATGCCATGATCGAGGATCACCGTCAAACGCCGGCTGACACGTAAAAGGTTCAACAAAAAAGGCGCGCTGTGATCAGTGCGCCTTTTTGTGATTTGTGGATCGTGAGGGGCGGGGTCTTAAACGCCGTGTACGACCTTCAACTCCGGTAGCAATTCGCGGAAATGCGCGATGGTGCGCTCCAGACCTTGCTCGATCTGGATCTTTGGCTCCCAACCCAGAACCTCTTTGGCCTTGGTGATGTCGGGGCGGCGCTGTTTTGGATCGTCCTGGGGCAGGTCTTGGTACGAAATTTCAGAGTCTGAGCCAGTCATTTCGATGACCTTTTCTGCTAGCTCGCGAATGGTGAACTCACCAGGGTTGCCCAGGTTGATCGGGCCAGTGACATCCGGGCCAGTCTCCATCAAGCGGATGAAACCTTCGATCAGGTCATCCATAAAGCAGAAAGAGCGTGTCTGGCTGCCATCGCCAAAGATGGTGATCGGTTTGTTCAGCAGGGCCTGAACGATAAAGTTCGACACCACGCGCCCATCCGCATGATGCATGCGCGGACCATAGGTGTTGAAGATCCGGGCGACCTTGATCTCAAGATCATGCTGGCGGTGGTAGTCGAAAAACAGCGTCTCGGCGCAACGCTTGCCCTCGTCATAGCAAGAGCGGATGCCAATCGGGTTCACATTGCCCCAATATTCCTCGGGCTGAGGATGCACGGACGGGTCGCCGTAAACCTCGCTGGTCGAGGCCTGAAAGACCTTGCAATGCAAACGCTTGGCCAGCCCTAGCATATTGATTGCCCCATGCACGCTGGTCTTGGTGGTTTGCACCGGATCGTGTTGGTAATGGATCGGCGATGCGGGGCAGGCGAGGTTATAAATCTCGTCCACTTCGATATAGAGCGGAAAGGTCACGTCATGACGCAGAAACTCGAACCGAGGATGCGCATGCAGGTGGTCAATGTTGCGTTTGGTGCCGGTGAACAGGTTGTCCAGGCAAATGACCTCGTGTCCCTGCTCCAGGAGCCTGTCGGTCAAATGTGAGCCAAGAAATCCGGCCCCGCCGGTGATCAGGATCCGTTTGCGGGAATCATAAAGACGTTGCATCAATCAGTTCCAATCTTACCGTGCCTAAATGCAGCAACGGCGCTTTGTTGTCAGACTGATTGCGGGTGTAGGGCCTTTGGCGGATGCGATCAAGAACAGAGGCAATTTGCGCTGACAGGGGGCAGTGAAAACCTCGGAAGCCTGAGCAAACCTGTTCAAAAGCTGGGCAATCCGGATGATTGGAGAGAGGTGAGCGGCGCGTAGGCGACCCCGGCGGAACCGGGAACCGTGGGTCGGTCGAATCACATCAGAGATTGAGAATATTTTAGACTTAAAGCACTCAAAAAGAGATGATTTTGTCCATTCAAGCAGAAAGATCATCACATGGGCTAATGTCGGGGCAATTGGATTGATGGGGCTGTAACTTGTTGCAATCAATTGCATTGCCGCGCTGTGATGAAAGTAAACGTGACTCTGAAACTAAAGTTTTCGAAATTCGCAAAGAAGTGACCTAAAACGATTCAGATATGTGCTATAGTGATCGCTACTGTCCGAGTTCCAAGTTTCAAAAATTGGTACATCCTATGAAACAAGAAAGAGATTATTCGACCGAACAGGAGCCTGAGAGTTATCCGGAAAGCCCGGTTGCCTTAAACGCGAGCCTGGAAATCAGCCTGAAAGCCGTCGCTTTGGCCGAGAGCATTATTAGAGAACGACCAGTGCCGTCAGTTCAGAAATTGAACCTGTCTGATGGGTTGCAAAACTGGCGCATAGAAACCTGCAAAACCTATCTGGAACGCAATCCCAAATACCGCGCAAAGGGAGCGGACCTTACGGAATTGGCGCGCAGCTTGGCCTTTGGGGCGAATTCGGTTGGTTCCGATGAGGGGCAGGGCGTCTCTGTCGCTTCGATGCAAACCGAGAGCGTCAAAAGTTTTTTGAACGGTCTTGATGCTGACGACCGAGCCGCGACCGCGCTCAAAATGGCGTCAGAACTGGTCGAATATGCTGGCTATGTCATTGCGCAGCAAAGTGAAACACGCGAAGTGATCCCGACGTTTCTGTTGGCACAGACGCTCTCTCAACGCGCTCGCGAGCTTCGCAAGCGCACCAAATGACAGGAAGCCTCAGGCGGTGTCTTAAAACAACTCGCCTACGCGGCCATCCGCGCTCATCCGCAGGTTGGGGCGACCAATGCGGCTTGCGATTTGTGCAAATGGGACGCCAAGTCCACGCGCGGTGCACAGAGCTGCGCCGTTTTCGTTGAGAATAACCAACCGTCCATCACGGATGCTGATCCCATAGCCCTTCTCGGTAAACCGGCCTTTGATCTCGTCCCAATTGGACGCCGTTTCCAGAATGGGCCCCAGGAATAATCTGAGCAAAGTCTGCGTTTCGCAATCAATTGCTTCGGGCAATCCGGCCTTTGCGTCTGCGGAATTTTCGTGGTTGTGACCGTTCATAACCATATCAGTCTCCTTGCCTGTTCCTAAAGCGTGGCATGAAAATCGGGCAGAAATTGGGCTAAATTGACAGGATGTCGCAGGCCAACGCGCTCGATCATTAAAATTGCCTCCGTTGACTGGCATGGGCACTCGGATTTTCGCGCAGATGCCGATCTGGTTTCGTACAATTACAAAAGCTAGCCCTGCGAAACTTTAAGAAACCCATCCGCAGCGAACGGTGGGGTTACATTCTGTATTGTCTCCGGGCAAAAAAATGGCCGCCCTAAGTCAAGAGCGGCGCATCGTGCATGTCAGGTGTGTCAGTAGCCACACTAGGCTGCGAACAGATTGCGCCCGCAGCTTTTGCTGGCCCGGGAAAACAGGGCTTTGCGCAAAGGGCGCGCGCTGCGTGGACGGGCCAATACGGCCAAGGCGCGCAGGCGTCCGGCTCGGGCTGTTTTTGTGAATTCACTGCTCATGACTTCGTTTCCTTTCTGCCTGATGCCGCTGATTGCGGCTGGTGATCTGATGTCACCTGACAGCAATATCCCCCAGCTTTTGGGCGAAAACAGGACCGAGACGCGGAGATTCCGGGGAGGTTTGGGGTCAGTTACAAGGCCAAAGCAGACCGGATCGACTGCGATCCAAGGGTCTTGGAGAGAGTGGAGAGAGTGGATCGCAGTCGGTATTTGGTCATCGCTAAGCGATTAAGGCGTGTGAGTGCGCTTTGATACCGCTGATGGATCGATCCTTCTGGAATGATGCTTTGGCAGCTGATCCATCGTTTGTCTAAAATTGTTATATCTTGCGCGTTTGGCAGAGAACAGCACCACATGGCATAGGCTGGCCTTTCTTTGGAACAGGGTGCCTAACCTTTGGTATAGGCGGCACTGAAAAGGGCCGAGCAGGTTTCCCTGTCGGCCCATCATCATTCTCGTAAAGACGTGGCGTTTAGCCTTTCTTCAGCGCCTTCTGGCCCAGCACTTCAGCAATTTGCACGGCATTCAGCGCCGCGCCTTTGCGCAGGTTGTCAGAAACGCACCATAGGTTCAGGCCATTATCAATGGTGCTGTCCTGACGGATGCGGCTGATGAAGGTCGCGAAATCGCCAACGCATTCCTTGGGCGTGACATAACCACCATCTTCGCGCTTATCGATCACCATGATGCCAGGTGCTTCGCGCAGGATGTCGCGGGCTTCGTCTTCGTCCAGGAACTCTTCGAACTCGATGTTGATCGATTCCGAGTGGCCGACAAAGACCGGCACGCGCACGCAGGTCGCGGTCACCTTGATCGCCGGATCAACGATCTTTTTGGTTTCGGCCACCATCTTCCACTCTTCCTTGGTCGAGCCATCTTCCATGAAGACGTCGATATGCGGAATGACGTTGAACGCGATTTCCTTGGTATAGACCTTGGCGGGAACGTCGTCTGTCGGGTTGTAGACCGCTTTGGTCTGATCCCACAGCTCTTCCATCGCCTCTTTGCCCGAGCCAGAGACCGACTGATAGGTCGACACAACCACACGCTTGATCTTGGCGCGATCATGCAAAGGCTTAAGCGCCACAACCATCTGCGCGGTCGAGCAGTTCGGATTCGCGATGATGTTCTTCTTGGTGTAGCCCATCACGGCATCGGCGTTACATTCAGGCACGATCAGCGGCACATCCGGATCGTAGCGATAGAGCGAGCTGTTATCGATGACGACACATCCCTGTGACGCAGCAATCGGGGCATATTTCTTGGTCGCGGTGGAGCCCACAGCGAACAAAGCAATATCCCAGCCGGTGAAATCAAACGTGTCGAGGTCCTTGGTCTTCAGGGTCGTCTCGCCGAATGTCACCTCTGTACCCAGCGACTTGCGCGATGCAAGTACTGCGATTTCGTCGACGGGGAATCCCCGTTCGGCGAGGATGTTCAGCATTTCGCGGCCCACATTGCCTGTGGCACCCGCGACAACAACCTTATAGCCCATTTGGCCCTCCTTGGGTTTCTGATTCCGCAGCGAGGCATCCCCGCAACGGCTGGCGCTCAATATATCAGACCTACCTTGTGTAAAAGGGCTTTATCAGGCTAAGCAGGGTCAAGTTGTGCACAAACAACAGGCAAATGCGCCTTTTTTAGCTTCAAAGCCCACGATGGGCAGTTTTTCGCAGTAGCAGAAATCAGATATTGTACAGTAACTATTCTTTAACCTATTCAGAGGTTAAAAGATCGAAGAAACATCCGTCGGTTGTGAACCGCATGTAAAATGTGGCGCTGGCAGATGGAAATACAAGTTGGGGCTTGGCCCCAGGGACTGGGACTATGTTTTTTGAACTCGTGACATCTATGTCGCGCCGAAAAAAGTCGCACCTTTTCGCTGCGCTAGATGCCCTGGTTGTCCCTCTTGCGATGTTTTTGTCGCTGCTGCTTACCACGAATTCCGGCCCAACCCCCACTGTTATTTGGGACTATTTGTCGATCACTGTGACCCTTATGGTGCTTGGATGCGCTATGGGATGGTGGTTGGGTCTTCCGCAGACCAAGCTGAACGCCTTTGAGATGCGCGGAGTCACGCGGACGGTGCCCATCGCAGCAACGCTGGGGGCTGCGGGTTTTGCCTTGGGGGCGTTTCTTCCGCCGCCTTTATCCATGGCAACCAGCTTTGTTTTCGCACTTTTGGTACAGGCCCTCTATGTCACCTGGCGTATTGTGCTGCGTCATATCACGCTTGAGATCTATCGCCGCGGGTCAGACCGTATGCGGATCTTGGTCTATGGCGCAGGCCAAACCGGGCAACAACTGGTTGCAGCTTTGCGCCAGGACAATGCTGTTGTTCCGGTCGCCTTTATTGACGACAACCCGACACTTCAAAGCAGCATCATTTCCGGGCTCAAGGTTTTTGCGCCCTCTTCCATCCCGGAACTGGCCGCCAAAAAGCCAATCGACCGGATCGTTCTGGCGATGCCCTCCCTGAACCAGCCAGCGCTGGCCCGCATCGCGCGGGATTTGCGGCATCTGGATTGCGAAGTCCACGCGCTGCCCTCCTTTGCCTCGATGGTTGGAGAAGGTGCCCTGAAAAAGAGCACGGCAGCCATGTCTATCGACGATTTGCTTGGGCGCAACCGTCTGGAAAAAGAACTGCCCAGCGTCAGCGAAGCCTATAGTGGCCGTCGTATTCTGGTATCCGGGGCCGGTGGCTCCATCGGATCCGAGCTGTGCCGCCAGCTGATTGCCTGCAAACCCGATTGCGTTGTGCTGCTCGATCACTCGGAACTGGCGCTTTACAACATCGACAAGGAACTGCGCGACCTCACCCACAAGATGAAGGTTGTGCCGGTGCTTGGATCGGTGATGAACGGCAACCTCGTTCGCGAGATCTTGGAAGAGCACAAAATCGAAGTTGTGCTTCACGCGGCCGCCTACAAACACCTGCCTTTGGTCGAAAGCAATCCGATTGCCGGTCTGACCAATAACGTGCTGGGCACCAAGGTCATGGCCGATGCGGCACGCGATGCCGGTGTCGAACGCTTTATTCTTGTGTCCTCTGACAAGGCGGTGCGCCCGACCAATGTCATGGGTGCCTCCAAACGTTTGGCGGAACTCGTCATTCAGGACCTGGCGACACGCAGCGAGTTTACCCAATTCGCCATGGTGCGTTTTGGCAATGTGCTGGGCTCCAGCGGCTCTGTTATTCCTCTGTTCGAGGAGCAGATTGCCCGTGGCGGTCCTGTGACGCTGACTGATCCAGGCGTGACGCGCTATTTCATGACCATTTCCGAGGCCGCGCGTCTGGTCCTGTTGGCCGGGTCCTTTGCCCGTGGCGGGGATGTGTTTGTATTGGATATGGGCAAACCGGTTCCGATCCGCAAACTTGCCCGCCAGATGATCGAAGCCGCCGGTTTCAGCGTGCGCTCGCAGGAGAACCCAACCGGCGATATCGAGATCAAGGTGACCGGGTTGCGCAAGGGCGAAAAGATGCACGAAGAGCTGCTGATCGCGCCCGACATGCTGACCACGCCACACCCCAAGATTTTGCGCGCTCAGGAAAACTTCCTCTCGGAAATCGAAATTGCCACAGCCTTGAAGGACCTGCGTAGTTCCATCGACGAGCGTGATGAAGAGGCGGCGCGCCATGTGATCGCGCGCTGGGTTGAGCAACGGGAAGAAGAAAAGGTTCAGGACGGCAGCGCCTGAACCTTTCTCTGATGCGATTTTGGATCACCGTCCGGGAATATCGCTCCGGGCTGGGGCCGGTTCCCAGTTTTCGATGATCTTGGCTGCGTCTTCGGCTGTTTCGACAAAGCGGAACAGATCCAGGTCGTCCGGGCTGATGGTGCCGGCATCCTGCAACGCATCCCAATTGATGATTTTTTCCCAGAATGCCCGCCCGAAAAGCAGGAAGGGCACCCGCTGCATGCGGCCTGTCTGGATCAGGGTCAGAGCTTCGAACAGCTCATCCAGCGTGCCAAAGCCACCGGGGAACACACAAATTGCTCGCGCGCGCATCAGGAAATGCATCTTGCGAATGGCGAAATAGTGGAAGTTAAAGGCCAGATCCGGCGTCACATAGGGGTTTGGCGCTTGCTCATGGGGCAGCACGATATTCAGGCCGATAGACACGCCGCCCTCATCCACCGCACCGCGGTTGCCCGCCTCCATCACACCCGGTCCGCCGCCAGTGACGACGACAAAATCGCGGTTGTTGCTGGCCAGGGCCTTGCGTGTCATCAAACGGGCGAAATCGCGCGCCTCGTCATAGAAATGCGACAGCTCGGCCAGGGTCTTGGTACGTGCCTTTTCTTTCTCGGCAGGGGCGGGAATGCGCGCGCCGCCGAATAGAACGATGGTCGATTCAATCCCCTGCTCGTCCAGCAGCATTTCCGGCTTGAGCAATTCCAGCTGCAAACGAACCGGGCGCAGCGCATCGCGACACAGGAAATCTTCGTCAGCAAAAGCCAAACGGTAAGCGGGTGAACGCGTCTGCGGGGTATCCGGGATATGCTCGGCAATATCCCGATCCGTATGTGCATCGCGAAACCTGCTGCGGCGATCGTCTGTCATGAACCACTCCTAAACATTGAATTTCAAGTCGTAGCGCGTGTTTGAACGAGATTCCAGCGCCAGAAACCGTGGAAAAACCCGGTGCAGAGTTTTGCGTTGCCTGATGACGCAAAAGGCGGGCTTGAAGGCGCGAAAGGGGATGACCTTGCTGCAATTGCTCGTTATGGATCACCGAAACTTGGAGGATTCCCATGTCGAACGCACAGCTTGAAACTGCCATCGAAGCCGCCTGGGAGGCGCGCGACACAATCACCCCCGCCACCACCGGCGAAACCCGTGAAGCCATTGAAGACACGCTGGCCGCGCTGGACGGCGGCAAATTGCGTGTTGCTGAAAAGCAGGATGATGGCAGCTGGCATGTGAACCAGTGGGCCAAAAAGGCCGTGCTGCTGGGCTTCCGCATCAAAGACATGGAAGAGCAATCCGGCGGGCCGCAGGGCTCTGGCTGGTGGGACAAGGTCGACAGCAAGTTCAAAGGCTGGGGTGACAACCAGTGGAAAGCTGCCGGTTTCCGCGCGGTGCCAAGCGCGGTTGTGCGCAAATCCGCCTTTATCGCACCTGGCGTGGTTCTGATGCCGTCTTTCGTGAACCTTGGCGCTTATGTTGACGAAGGCACCATGGTCGACACCTGGGCCACCGTTGGCTCCTGTGCGCAGATCGGCAAGAACGTACACCTGTCCGGTGGCGTTGGTATTGGTGGCGTGTTGGAACCCATGCAGGCTGGCCCAACCATTATCGAAGACAACTGCTTTATCGGTGCCCGTTCCGAGGTCGTCGAAGGCTGCATCGTGCGCGAAGGCTCGGTTTTGGGCATGGGGGTCTTTATCGGTCAATCCACCAAGATCGTGGATCGCGAAACCGGCGAAGTCATGTATGGCGAAGTGCCGCCTTACTCGGTCGTTGTGGCCGGTTCCATGCCGTCCAAGAATGGTATCAACCTCTATTGTGCCGTGATCGTGAAGCGCGTCGATGAACGCACCCGCTCCAAAACCGGTATCAACGAGCTGCTGCGCGACTGATAAGAGCGCATTCGCAGTAAAACAAAACGGCCCGTTCTGCGGGCCGTTTTTTATTTCGTGTCACTGTTTAAGAGGGGTCAGCGTTGGCCAAACCAGCGCCGGGCGATCTCTTCATACTCGCCATTCTCCATCAGCTGCAGCAGCGCAACGTTGATAGGTTCACGTAGCGCGCTTTCGGCGGGCAGGGCGATGCCATAATCCTCTGGGCGGAATTGGCGATCTAGCATTTCGCCATGCTTGGCCCCCTCGGTCTTGACGTAGTGTTTCAGGATCGGGCCATCAAACACCACTGCGTCCAGCTGCCCTTCTTCAAAGGCTTTCAGCAGATCCTCAAGCGACAGATAGCCAACATGGATCACATCGCGGTTCAATAGGAACCGGGACGCTGTGGAGTCCCGTGTCGTGCCGACCCGTTTGCCGTCCAGATCCGAGACATTGTGAATGGTCCCCGAAATCGCCTGAATGGTGGTGGCGGCAGTGATATGCGCGACAAAGATCGACACGACGAACAGGCTGGACACAACCAGGAAGGTGCCAAAGATCCGTCCGAATACCGACCGGGGCATGCGTTCCTCAAACCCGCCATTCACAACCAGGTTCAAGGCCCACCAAAAGGAAGGGAACAGCGCCTCTTTGGCGGGGCGGTCGAAATAGGGTTGTTTCTTGCGTTCAAACAGCCACATGGCCATGCCGCCAGCAAAGAGCATGGCAAAGGCCGCCAGCATCGCCAGCGCCAAATCTCGGCTGAACATGGCTTGCCAGATGTTCAGCTTGCCCTGGCCGCGCGGCACCATGATCTGTAGCCCACCGCTATAGATCGGCAGTGAAAAATCCATTCTGGATTCCCGTGCGCGGGTGATCGAGATATTGGCAATGGCCCCGTCAACCTGGCCCGCTTCGACCTGCCCCAGCATTTCGCCAAAACTGTCGACCATTTCAAAGTTGACTTCTGTGCCCATGTCTTCGGCGATGGCGCGCATCAATTCGATGCTGAAACCGGTTAGGTTCCCGTCCAAACCCGAGGAAAACGGCGGTCTTTCCACGGTCAAAAACGTCAGCTCGCTGTTTTGTGCTGTGTCTTGTGCCTTGACCGGTTCGCCAGTCAGCACGGTCCACGCGAGCACTGTGATCAGAAAGATCTGTCTCAGTATGTAATACATTCAAGTCCCCAAACTCATCACGGGCGTAGCCCGATACGTCAAGGGTGCCAAGTATTCAGAGGTATAGTTGCAGCACTGTGCCCCTGATTGTGACATTCTGGGCCCGCAATGTGATGGGTTTTTCATCATGACCGCGCAGTGCCGGTTGCTGCAATCGGCGAAGCGGGCTAAGCGAAGGCATGAGCAAAGAACGCGCACCCAAGAAAAAAGCCCCGAAACGTCAGCAGGTCTTTACCCTTTTGGTTGAGGTCGGGCGCAAAGACGGCGACGGCCTGCCCAAAGGCAGCACCGGGGCGGCGTTGATGTGCTATGCCAGCGGCGTGGACGAGGCAGAGGCGGTGCGCGAAACGGTTGCGATCCTCAAGCAGGCCGATATGGCCCCTTTGGATGTCACCGGCTATGGCACTTTGGCCGAGCGCCGCGAACAGGGGCATGACATCCCCGATGAGGAAATCGCCCTGATGGACCGTGCCTTGCAGGAAAATGCAGTGATCGTTGCGCAGGTGTCGCCATTCTTTGACGAGGCTTAGGGACGAGGCTTAGGCCGCGCGCGCCTCTGCCAGGGTGATGGCCTCAAACGGTCCAAGAACCTTGAGCCCGGTGCGGGCATGTTCCGGCATCAGGTTGCGGGGAACCTCGGCCAGCAGAGTTTGCCTTAACTGGTCGGTACGCCGCCGCAAACGCCCGACATAAAGGCTTTCCAGTTCGGCACCTGCCGCGATCACCGGTTCATGGCCGGGCAGCAAGAGCTGATGATATTCCACCATCTGCAATCCTTCCTCATAGACGGCGGCAAACCCGTTCACGAGGCTGAGCGCGGGCACCAGGACCGCCTCGCGACCAAAGATATATTCAACCTCGGACCCGCCAATCACCAGGCGCTGGTGGGGCGCAACAACCACATCCCGCATCAACCCGAAATAGGGCGCGCGCAGGCGCACGGGCTGGAAAGAGCCAAGCGCGGGCACAAGGCGGGACAGCCGGTGCAGCACGGGAACGATACCGTTCTTGCGCGTTGTCACCGTGTCTCCACAGCGCAGGTCCGCCACCGGGCGATAGCCACGCGGGGTAAGAACCGGAGCCTGAGAGACAAGCGAGGGCATCGGGCCGACCGCCTCGAATTCGTCCGAAACCGCAAAGAACACCACATCCGGGTCCATCTCGATCAATTGCGGGCGGCAGGCCAGCGTATAGATGTCCTCGACCAAAAGCGGCGGCGGGGCAGGGGTGGTTTCGACCACCACGGTATCGCTTTCCGGGCGTTCCACTGCGATCTGGCCAAAGCGCGCCTCGCTGTCCCAGCTAAAGGTCACGCGCAGCACATCTGTGCGCGCCTCGTGCTTGTGTTGCAGGACGGTGTGAAAGACTTCTTCACCCTGGCTCATCACCAGGACAATGCCGCCACCTGGCACGGCGCGAAACGAAATCGCGCCGGCCCAAGGATGGGCGCGTTCATAAGACAAAAGCGTTTGAGGGCGGCCATCCGGCGAAAGCCGGGTTTCGATCAGGATGGATCCGCGTGACATCAATCGATCACGCTGCGCTACCCCGCCCCCGAAAACCCGAGAACAGACCCAGGATTTCCCCTGGCCCGATAGCGCGATCCAACTCATGCAACATGGCTCCTGCTCAGCAACGTCGCTTCATGTCTTTGCAGAATACGACGCGCAGCAGGACCGTAGCCCGATCCGGTGACCGGGTCCAGCTCTGGAAAGACCGAAACGATTTCGGCCAGCGTCTCTTTTTCAAACAGAGACGACGTTTGCGGACCAGGTAGGAAGCTTTCGCTGAGCAAGCCGTTGGCGCGGATGATTTCATGGTTGTCGAACAGGATATGAACATATTCGACCTGCCCACCTTCGACCACACGGATCGAGTGGTCATTGACCAGATGTTTGGCGGCGGCCAGTACTTCGGGTTCTTCGAACATCAGATGCGCCATGATGTCCTGCACCAGGACGCGATGCTGGGGCGAAACCATGACAGTGGAATGGTCGCCCAAAGCCCCCGCCTTGATCCGCACGGGTGCAAATTTGCCCTTTGCCGGAACGGTACGACGTCCGATCCAGCGCAATGGCTGGGGGCCATTGTCACGTGTATTGACCAGATCGCCGGGTTCAAGTCGATGAACGGGGCGTGGCCCGTCGGGCGTGTCAATCTGCGTTCCGGCGACAAAGCAAGGAACAGAGTCAACAGTGACATAGCCGACATCCGTCTCACCGGTGCTGCTGGTGACGGTGTAGGTGTAGTTGACGGTTTCCTCGTCTCCATCACCCAGAATGGACATGGTGCCATCTGCGTTCAGGGTGATCTGCTGCCCGGTGTTCAGCGTCACCGTGTCCCCGGCACTAACCGCGACCCCATTTATATGGGTGATGGTCAACGTGCCCGCCGTACCGTTGGCATCATTTGCGAGGGCATCCAAGGTTGTGCTGCCGGTCGGATTGACCGTGACGCTGTCTTCGAGTGCGACCAAGGTTGTCTGAACGGAATCCCCGGCGATGAGCAAATTGGAGTCATAGCGGCTGTCTAAAACGTCAGCCACACCGATACGGATCGAGTTCACCTGGCCCGCTTCGACGGGGATGGTGAGGGTCATCGTAACGGTGAACCCATCCATTTCCGTGTTGTATTCGTCATTTGTGTTGGAGATAAAGAGGTTCTCGTTCGAGCCGGCATTGACGTTTCGCGGATCAATGTCACCATCCCCGATGGCGACATCAACCTGAACGCCATTAATCCAAACGCCGACAAAATCCTGGTATTCCGAAGCTTGGTATTCGGGGTATTCCTCTGACGAAAAGACAAACTGGATCGTCATCACATCCCCGGTCGGGATGAAATCCACGTCCAGGTAAGAGGCGTCATAAGTATTGGCACCTGCAGCGGCGTTGAAATCGGAATTGTTGTTTTCGCCGCGAGTATTGGTCGACGTGTTGGATCGCCAGTTGGACTGCCAATAGGAGTTGGTGAAATCCGTGGCGCGGCCCGTCGACAGGATGACACCTGAATCAGAGGGGGCCACCCCGGGGGATGTTGCTAATCCGTCCGAATAAATCCCGGAGGACCGGGCATCCCCGGTATATGACGCCGATACGACTGTTACACCGTCTCCGAAAATGGCCTCGGCCATTTCAGTCGCGGTTGCACTGGTATCGATCGGCAGTTCTGATGCTGCGACCATGCCTGTCTGTCTCAATGGCGCGGCAAATGAGCTGACGGACCGGTTTGCCGATCTCAATCATGCGCTCTTTTGAAAACACTGCTCGCCTGCCACGGCGTTATCGTTCTTTTGGTAAAACGTAACACAGACAACGGGTTGGCGTTAACCTTTTCTACACCTTTTTGGAACGGAAAGCCAAAAGCGGCGGTGCATTTTGGCAACATTTGCACCGCTGCGTCGGGTAGGATAGCCAAATGCCAAGATACAGGAGTTCAAAATGCCCGCCATCGATCCCGTCGCGCTCACCGCTGCCTTGGTCAAATGTCCCTCCGTCACGCCGGTCGAGGGTGGGGCCTTGGTATTGCTGCAAGAATTGCTCGAAGGTGCGGGGTTTCAGTGTACGCGCGTGGATCGCAACGGCACGCCGAACCTCTTTGCGCGCTGGGGTGACAAAGGACATGCGCGCAGCTTTGGCTTCAACGGCCATACGGATGTTGTGCCTATCGGCGACGAAGCGGATTGGCAGCACGCTCCTTTTGGGGCCGAGATTGACGGCGATTTCATGTATGGGCGCGGGACCACCGACATGAAATCCGGCGTGGCCGCCTTTGCCGCTGCGGCTGTGGACTTTGTGACGCAAACACCTCCCGACGGGGCTGTGATCCTGACCATCACAGGTGACGAAGAGGGGGACGCCACCGATGGCACCACGGCGCTGTTGGATTGGATGCAGGCCGAAGGCGAAGCCATGTCAGTTTGTCTTGTCGGAGAGCCGACATGCCCCGATCATATGGGGCAAATGATGAAGATCGGGCGGCGCGGCTCTCTGACCGCCTGGTTCGAGGTTGAGGGTAAGCAGGGCCATTCCGCCTACCCGCACCGCGCCTGCAACCCGCTGCCGGCTTTGGCGCGGTTGATGGATCGTTTGGCCAGTCATGAGCTGGATCGCGGCACCAAACATTTTGATGCCTCGACGCTGGCGATTGTGACCATGGATACTGGCAATCCTGCGACCAATGTGATCCCGGCCAAAACCTCAGCCTGCGTCAATATCCGCTTTAACGATGCCCATAGCGGGGCGTCGCTTAGCGAGTGGCTGCGCGATGAGGCGGCCAAGGTGGATGCCGCGTTTGGCACCAAGACCAGTCTCAAGATCAAGATTTCAGGCGAGAGCTTTTTGACCCCGCCCGGTCCGCTGTCCGAGCTGATCGGCAAAGCCGTTGAGGCCGAGACCGGTTTTGCGCCGGAGCTTTCGACCACCGGCGGCACATCGGATGCGCGCTTTGTCAAAAACCATTGTCCGGTTGTCGAATTTGGCCTTGTGGGCAAAACCATGCATGCGGTGGATGAACGTGTGGAGGTGGCGCAAATCCATCAGCTCAAGGCGATTTATACCCGCATTCTAGCGGACTATTTCGCATGAGCGTCCGCGCCGCCAAGGCTGCTGAGCTTGAAACATGCCTTGATATTCGCATGAAGGTCTTTGTCGAAGAACAGGGCGTTCCGATCGAAGAGGAACGAGACGCCTATGACGATGCGGCCTTGCATGTGATCGGTGAGGTGGACGGGGTGCCCATGGGCACGGCGCGGGTGGTTTTCCTCGTGGAAACCGCCAAAATCGGCCGCGTCTGCGTGATGAAAGAGGCGCGTGGCACCGGGCTTGGCCGCGAGATGATGCAATTTCTGCTGGAACAGATCGTGACTCGTCCCGAAATCAGCCGCGCCTATCTGACCTCGCAAATGGATGCCGTGCCTTTCTACGAACAGCTGGGTTTTGAGGCCTTTGGCGGCATTGTCATGGATGCCGGGATTGAACATCGCGAGATGGAGTTGTTGCTGGAATGACGCGCACGCTGATTGTCATGGTCAAGGAGCCGCGCCCGGGAAGGGTAAAAACTCGTCTTGGGCGGGATCTGGGGCTGGTGAATGCGGCCTGGTGGTTTCGTCATCAATCCGCGGCCCTGTTGCGCCGTGTCGAAGATCCGCGCTGGCAGGTTGTTCTGGCCGTCGCCCCGGATCGCGAGGGGCTGAGCAGTCGTGTTTGGCCTGCCCATTTGCCGCGCTGGCCGCAAGGACGCGGGGATCTGGGGGATCGCATGGCACGAATGATGCGCCTGGCCCTGCCTGGTCCGGTTTGTGTGATCGGCGCAGATATTCCTGGGATCAGCCGAGACCGTGTGTGGCGCGCCTTTCAGGCCTTGGGACAGGCGGATGCCGTGTTTGGCCCTGCGATGGATGGCGGCTATTGGCTGGTCGGTATGCGCAACAGCCAGCACATTCCGCAAAACCTGTTTGCCAATGTGCGTTGGTCCAGTGAGCAGACTTTGGCGGATACGTTGGCCAATCTGGCAGGGTGCCAAGTGGCTTTGGTCGATCAATTGCGCGATGTGGATACGGTCGAAGACCTCACACTGGTCTGAGGGGGCTGGGGCGCTGCCCCGTCCCGAGCAAGCTCGGGACTCCCCGGGATATTTGGGGCCCAAAGAAACCCAAGGTGGCATTTTGCCCATGACGCTGTTGCCCTCTCATGTTAGGGGAGGCGCATGAGCACCTTGCCAAACAAGTCGCAGATCCTGGATTGGATCAGCGAGAACCCGACCCTCACTTCGAAACGCGACATCGCCAAGGCCTTTGGGATCAAGGGCGCGGCGCGGATTGACCTCAAGCGCCTGTTAAAGGAGCTGGAGGATGAGGGGCATCTGTCCAAGCGTAAAAAGACCTATCGGGACCCGGACCGCCTGCCGCCGGTCAGTGTGTTGCAGGTCTTGGCCCCGAATGATCACGGCGATCTCTTTGCCCGCCCGTTGGAATGGCATGGCGAGGGTGTGGAGCCGGTGGTGCTTTATGTGCCGCGCAACTCTGACCCGGCGCTGGGCGAGGGGGACCGAATTTTGGCGCGGTTGCAGGTGGTGCATGAGGATGACCACAATTACGAGGCGCGCCTGATCCGCCGCATTGGGTCGAGCCCGCGCAAGGTTGTCGGGATCTTTCGGCAGGGCTCGGAAGGGGGGCGGATCATGCCCATCGACAAGGGCCATGACAAGGAATGGCTGGTTGCGCCGGACGCCACCGGCGGGGCCAAGGATGGCGAGCTGGTCGAGGCAGAGCAGGCCGGGCCCAAAGGGCGCATGGGCCTGCCTAAGGCGCGTATTGTACTGCGGCTGGGGGATCCGACCGCGCCGCGCGCTGTGTCGCTGATTGCCATTCACCAGCACGGCATTCCCGATGATTTCCCCCAGGAGGTGCTGGACGAAGCAGACGCCATGAAGCCCGCGGGGCTGAAAGGGCGCGAGGATTTGCGCGACATGCCGCTGGTCACCATCGATCCGTCAGATGCGCGGGATCACGATGATGCGGTCTTTGCCGAGGCGGATCATGATCCGAACAATCCCGGCGGACATGTGTTGTGGGTGGCGATTGCCGATGTGGCCCATTATGTGCGCCCCGGGTCCAAGCTGGATCGCGAGGCGCGCAAGCGTGGCAATTCCAGCTATTTCCCGGATCGTGTGGTGCCCATGCTGCCGGATCGCCTGTCGGGTGATCTCTGTTCGCTGCACGAAGGGGTGCCGCGCGCCTGTTTGGCGGTGCGCATGGTGCTGGATGCTGAGGGCAACAAGATTTCGCACCGTTTTGTGCGCGGGTTGATGCGCTCTCCGGCCTCGTTGAACTACCAAGAGGTGCAGGCCGCCATGGATGGCGCACCGAATGAGCGCACCGAAGCGCTGATTCAATCGGTGATCCGCCCGCTTTATGCGGCCTATGCTGCTTTGCGGTCTGCGCGTGAACGCCGACAGCCGCTTGATCTGGATCTGCCCGAGCGCAAGGTGGTCCTGGATGATGACGGCAAGGTGCAGTCGGTGGATTTCACCGAACGGCTCGACGCGCATCGCCTTATTGAGGAATGCATGGTCTTGGCCAATGTTGCTGCCGCCGAAACCTTGATCGCCAAGAACACACCGCTGTTGTTCCGCGTGCATGAAGAGCCGGCGATGGACAAGCTCGACAGCTTGCGCGAAACCGCGCAAAGCGCAGGGCTGGTGCTGGCCAAGGGGCAGGTTCTGCAAACCCGGCACCTGAACAAATTGCTACATGACGCCGAAGGCACGGATGAGGCGGAGCTGATCAATCTCGCCACGCTGCGCAGCATGACGCAGGCCTATTACAATCCGCAGAACTTTGGCCATTTCGGCCTCGCGCTTAAGAATTACGCGCATTTCACCTCGCCCATTCGCCGCTATAGCGACCTGATCGTGCATCGCGCGCTGATTACGGCGCATGGTTGGGGTGGTGATGGGCTGTCACCGGTTGATCTGGAAACGCTTGAGGCGACGGCGCAGCATATTTCCGATACCGAGCGGCGGTCCATGCTTGCGGAACGTGATACGACCGACCGCTATCTGGCAGCTTTCCTCAGCGACCGGATTGGTGCCGAGTTCACCGGCAAAATCTCGGGCATTGCCAAGTTCGGGGTCTTTGTAAAACTGGACGAAACCGGGGCGGATGGGCTGGTGCCGATCTCGACCCTTGGGAATGAATATTTCCATTTCGACCGCGAGGCCGGGACCCTGATGGGGGGGGACACGGGGCGCATAATTGCGTTGGGAATGCGCGCAAAGGTGAAACTGATTGAGGCCGCGCCGGTCACTGGTGGCATCGCCTTTGAGATGCTCGAACTTGAGGGCAAAGAGGTCGAGCGTGGATCAGGCGGGCGGATGCAGGGGTATGGGCGGGGCCGGCGCAAAGCGGGCCCATCCCCCAAGCGCAAAGCGGCCAAGTCCAAGATCAAGGCCGCCAAAACCAAACGCAAAGTCACGCGGCGGCGGAAATAGCCGATACCGGAGCCGGGTAAATCTCGGCCCGGCCACGTTCTATGTAGCGCATCAAGCCTGAGTTCTCGCGCAGCATCCGCCGCAAGGGTGTCTGTTTTGGCAGATTGTCGATAGAGCTGAGAACCGGCAGCGCCGAGGCATCTGCGGCGCAGGGCTGATCTCCAAACAAATAGGGTTGATCGGCCAGTTGCATGGTCAGGGCCTCAAGATCCGCGCCGAGATTAGACAACCGCCCCGCCTCGGGCAAGCGTGTCAAACCCTGGGCAAGGGTTGCCTGCCTCACCTGGTTGCGCACCACACGTGGCACCACGGCACTGACAGGCCATGGAATACCCTTGAACAGCACCGGCCGCACCTGCCCCCAATTACCGGCATCCAGCCAGCGATCATGCAAGAGCCCATAGCGCAGGTTTTCTTCGACCATGCGGATTAGCATATGGGCCTGGGTCTTTTCCGCCTCGGACAGGCGCGGGAACAGATCGGCCCCGCTTTGCTCCAACCAGGTCAGAATCTGGTTGCTGTCAGGAATGATCCGGCCACCCACACGCAAGGCTGGCAGTTTCTTGGTTGGGCTCAGCGTCGGTGTACTAACGATTTCGGGCTGCCAGTCTTGCCTCGACATATTCAGTAAAATCATGGCCTTGGTGCAAAAAGGGCTCATGGAGGGTTCGTTTAGACCAGCGGGGAAAGTGATCAGTTTCAACATCTGTAATCTCCTACATAATTTCTTTTGACCTAGCGGTGCCCCCTGTCAGTTTTTGTCATGATCTGTTTGTATGGTTGGGCCATGTCACGTACCGAACGCCTTTTCCAGTTGATGGACACGATGCGCCGTCTGCCCCCGCCGGTTACTGCGGGGCAGTTGGCTGATGAAACCGGGGTGTCTGAGCGCACGCTTTACCGCGACATTGACGCCCTGCGGGGGCTGGGCGCGGTGATCGATGGTGCCGCGGGGTTTGGCTATACCCTTATCGAAGACGCGCATTTGCCCCCGCTCAGTTTCGATGACGAAGAGCTGGAGGCGCTGGTTGTTGGCCTGCGCGAGGTGCGAGCGGTGGGGGATCCGGCCTTGGCCGAAGCTGCCGAACGCGCTTTGGCGCGGCTCAAGGCGCGCTTGCCAGAGGCGCAGGCGCATCGGTTGAAACACGCGGTTCTAACGGCGCATCGGTTTTTCCCAACCCCGGCTCCGGGCGTGGATGCCAGCGCCCTGCGCAAGGCTTGTTGGGAAGAAAAGCAGGTGACGTTCAGCTATACCGACCGCAACGGGGCCCCGACGCAACGCACGGTCAAACCGCTGTCGATTGTGTTCTTTGAGCAAAGCCATTGCTTGATTGCCGAATGCCAATTGCGCCAGGCCTTTCGGACCTTTCGACTGGATCGCATGGCGGAGCTGCAGGTCACCAGCCAATCCTTCCGCCCCCATCGCGTCAGGCTGCTGCGCGAGGCATTGAAACGCTTTGAGCCGTCAGAGCAACCGGATTGCGACGGGTCCAAGGTTAGTCCTCTTCGACCTGACAGTAGCCGCCGATAAAGCAACGATGCAGCGCCTTCAGGTCCTTTCGGCGCGGGTTCTTGAACAGCCATGTCTCGCAAGGATCGGAAATGATCACGTGCCGCCCGCCAACGCGCTTGACGAAAGCCAGATAGCGCACGCCTGATTTCGGGTGGCCACACCAACTGGCGAAACAGTCGATTTGCACGGTGACATGGCTTTGAAACGGTTCGTCAAAGCCGTCTTCACCCAGCGAGTAACCAACAAACTGCCCGCGCAAAAGCACGCCCTCGCGATCACTTCCCCCCACCGCGCCGGGTCGCTTGCTTTCGTCAAAATGCAATCGGCCCACCACCGCGCCCCAGCGATCCTCAGAGTGATGCGCTTCTAGATAGCTGCGCACGACATCCGGCTTCAAACAACTCAGCGCTTGGGCGGGATGAGCCATCAGGCAGATGAGCAGGCTAAGGATCAGGCCGGAACGCCGCATAGAGGAACCTCACAGGTGGGATCGAAATTCCTCTATCACCTGTTCATAAACACCGCGTTTAAATGGAACGATCTGCGCGACGACTTCATCAACCGGCAACCAGCGCCATTGCGAAAACTCGGGATGCTCGACCTCGATATTGATCTGGTCGTCGGAGCCGTGAAAACGGAACAGGAACCACTTTTGCTCTTGCCCTCTAAACCGCCCCTTCCAGATCTTGGGCACGATGTCATGGGGCAGGTCATAGGCAACCCAACCGGCGGTTTCGGCTATGGTGCTGACCAGATCAGGGGAAACACCGGTCTCTTCCTCAAGCTCGCGTAAGGCGGCGGTTTGGGGGTCTTCGCCCTTGTCGATCCCGCCTTGCGGCATTTGCCAGGCTGGCACCTCGCTGTCCAAGCGCTGCCCAACCCAGGCATGTCCTTGCTCATTGACCAGCATCACCCCGACATTCTTGCGATAGGGCAGCTTGGCGATCTCTTCGGCGCTCAGGGTTTTGGGCATGGCAAGGGTCTTTCAGGCTAAGATACTCAGCCACAGGCTTTGCACAAATTTGCAACCCTTGCCAACCGGGTGCCGCCCTTGGGCCCGCGAATCCGTCCTGGTTTCTTTGGGCCAAAAATATCCCGGGGAGTCCCGAGCATGCTCGGGACGGGGCAGCGCCCCAACTCCCCCAAAAGTTCAAAGCTTACTTTGCCGGATCTAGTGCAGACAGCCCACGCAGGATGTCGATCGCATAGGCCAGCTGGTAATCATCCTCACGCAATTGCGCAGCCGCCTCGGCCTTTTCACGATCTTCCTCGATCTGACGAATCTCATCTTCGGAGAGGGAGTCATTGTCCAGACGTCCGCGCAGATCCGCCTCAGAGCGGGAGAAACGGTTGTTGGTTTCTTCCTCTTCCTCGTCCGGGCGGCGGCGCGGTTGTTCCACAACAATATCCGGCGACACGCCAAGGGCCTGAATGGACCGGCCCGACGGGGTGTAATACCGCGCTGTGGTCAGGCGCATCGCGCCATCGCCCCGCAGCGGCATCACGGTCTGAACCGACCCTTTACCAAAGCTTTTGGTGCCGACAACAATTGCGCGACGGTGATCCTGCAACGCGCCCGCCACAATCTCTGAGGCCGAGGCCGAGCCGCCATTGATCAGCACGACCAGCGGTTTGCCAACAGCCAGATCGCCGGGCTGGGCGTTGAACCGTTCGCCATCAGCCGGGTTGCGACCACGGGTCGACACGATTTCACCGGCCTCAAGGAAAGCGTCCGACACTTTGATCGCCTGGGTCAGCAGACCACCCGGGTTGTTGCGCAAGTCCAGAACAAAGCCGTTCACATTGTCCATGCCGCCAGCTTCTTCGACCTGCTTGGCTAGGCCATCAGCCAGGTTGGGGAAGGTCTGGTCGTTAAAAGTGGTCACCCGCAAAACAACGGTTTCGCCTTCAAGACGCGAGCGCACGGCGGTCAGTTTGATCGTATCGCGGATGATCGAGACGTCAAACGGCTCTTCTTCGCCTTCACGCACCACGGTGATCACGATTTCCGATCCGACCGGGCCGCGCATCAGATCAACGGCCTCATCCAGTTGCAGGCCCAAAACCGATTCGCCATCCACATGGGTGATGAAATCTCCGGCTTCCATGCCAGCGGCGTCCGCAGGGGTGCCATCAATGGGCGATACCACTTTGACGAACCCGTCTTCCTGCGTGACCTCAATGCCAAGACCGCCAAATTCACCGCGTGTCTGCACACGCATATCTTCGGCGTCTTGCGGTGGCAGATAGCTGGAATGCGGATCAAGCGAGGTCAGCATGCCGTTGATGGCCGCCTCGATCAGGTCAGCCTCATCAACTTCGGTCACATATTGTGCGCGAATGCGTTCGAAAATATCGCCGAACAGGTCAAGCTGCTCATAGACGCTGGCGGGGCGGTTGGCTTCTTGCGCCAGCAGGGGCCCCACAAATTGTGTGGTCGCCACCACCGAAGCCAAAGTGCCACCCAATGCGGCCATGACAAATTTTTTCATGCTCATTTATCCCTTGTCGGTTGCGAACCACAAAAGTGGATCGACGGGCGCGTCGCCCTCTCTGACCTCTATATAGAGCGTTTCAGAACGCCCGGCGCCACCCCCCTCACCGGCTGATGACGCATTATTTAACTGCAATGCCCCGCCCATGACGCCCACCGGGCTGCCTTCGGGCAGAACTTGACCGATTTCACCATAGACGGCATCAAGGCCCGCCAACACAAGCAAAAGGTCGGCTTGTGGTTCAAGAATGGTCACCAAACCGTAATCTAGCAAGGGGCCATTATAGCGTACTGTTGCCGCAACCGGGGTTGTGACAAGCGCCTGAGGCTGGGTTGCCATGACGATTCCGGGGCGTTTGACCCCGGCTGCGTCGGCTTCACCCGCCTGGCGCAGGATCACGCCGCGCACGGGCAACGGCAACAGACCCATGCGGTCGTCGATCCGCGTGGTGGTGATCGGGGCCTCGCCTTCGGTGATCTGAGACAGGCCAGAGGCAAAGCCCTGCAAGGTTTCAGTGGCCGAAATCAGGATGGCGATCTTGATCGGATCTTCGGTAAACCGGCGCGGCAGGTCCTTGCGGTCGGCAATGGCTTTGGACAAGGCCGTGCGTGCCTCTTGCGCGCCGCTTAGGCCCTTTTCCAAGGTTTGCGCCGCGCCTTGTTGAATCTCGCGCAGGGCAGAAACTTCATCCAGGTCCTTGCGCAAATCAGCTGCCTGCTGCGCCAAACCGGGCGTCACCGCCGCCACCAACATGCCAGAACGGGCAGTGCCCAAAGGCCCCTGCGGGTGCAACAGGGTTTGCGGCTGCGCATTGGCCCCAAGCGCGGTCAACACGCCTAGGAGCTGCTGAACCTCTTCCTCCTGCGCGCCCAGCTTCTTGCTCAACTCGGTTTCCCGAATCGCAGCCGCGCGCAGACCTTCGCGCATGGCGGCCAGCCCATCCTCATAGGCGCGCACGGTTTCCGTCAGTGCTTTGACGCGATCACGCGCGCTTTCCGCCTCATCCAGCCCAATCGCCGCCGCCTCAAGCGCGTCTGCTGCGGCGCGCGCTGCTGCGCCGCCGTCCTGAGCGGCCAGAGGCGTCGCAGCAAGGGCCAGGATCAGGGCGAGACACTTCACTTGATCAGGCTCTTTCCGGTCATTTCTTCAGGTTTGGGCAGGTCCATGACTTGCAAAAGGGTTGGGGCAACATCGGCCAAACGACCGGGTTTCAATTCGGCCCCCTCAGGACCGCCAAACAGGACGACCGGCACCAGATTGGTGGTGTGGGCCGTGTGCGGCCCACCGGTTTCAGGGTCAACCATGCATTCGCAATTGCCGTGATCGGCAATCACCAGCATCGCACCGCCCACCTGTTCTAGTTTGGCGACAACCTGACCCAAGCCTGCATCCACCGCCTCGCAGGCCTTGATTGCAGCATCCAGATCCCCGGTGTGGCCGACCATATCGGGGTTGGCATAGTTCACCACGATCAGGTCATAGCCGTGATCAATCGCCGCCAGAAATTTCTCGGTCACTTCGCCCGAGCTCATTTCCGGTTGTAAATCATAGGTCGCGACCTTGGGCGATTTCGGCATGAACCGGTCTTCGTTCGGTTCCGGCACCTCAACACCGCCATTCAAAAAGAACGTCACATGCGGGTATTTCTCGGTCTCAGCAAGGCGGAACTGGGTTTTGCCCTGTTCAGCCACCCAATGGCCCAGCGTGTTCACGATATCCTGCTTGGGAAAGATCGCCGACATATAGGTGTTATGGCTGTCGGAATATTCCACCATGCCGCACACATCGCTCCAATCCGGGCGCGGGCCGGTTTCGAACCCGTCAAACTCCGGGTCGGCAAGGGAGGCCAGAATTTCGCGCGCACGGTCGGCGCGGAAATTGATAAAGAGCAGCCCGTCACCTGATCCTGGTTTGACATAGCCATCAATCTTGGTTGCGGCGATGAATTCGTCGCTTTCGTCGCGCTGATAAGCTTCGGAAATCGCTTTGGCGACAGTGGGCTGGCTATGGCCCAAACCGTCTGTTACCAAGTCAAAGGCCTGCTGCACCCGCTCCCAGCGATTGTCGCGGTCCATGGCAAAGTAACGCCCGACCACCGTGCCAATAAACGCCCCCTTGGGCAGTTTGCCTTCAAAGGCGGTTACGGTGTCATGCCCCGATGTCGGGGCCACATCGCGCCCGTCTGTGACGGCGTGGATCTGCACCTTTAGCCCCGCTTCGGTCAAAACCCGCGCCGCCTCAAGCAGGTGGTTTTCGTGGCTGTGCACGCCGCCGGCTGAGACGAGACCCATGATATGAGCAACACCGCCCGCTGCCTTCACCTTGGTGATGAAATCGACCAAGGCCGGGCGGGTGGCAAAGGAGCCATCCTCGATCGACAGGTCAATCTGCCCCAGATCCATCGCCACAACGCGGCCCGCGCCGATATTGGTATGCCCAACTTCGGAGTTGCCCATTTGCCCGGTTGGCAGGCCGACATCTGGCCCATGGGTGATCAGTGTTGCGTTGGGACAAGTCGCCATCAGGCGGTCCATCGTTGGCGTCTTGGCCAGATAGGGTGCGTTGGCTTTGGTATCCTCGGACAGGCCCCAGCCGTCGAGAATGGTCAGGATCACGGGTTTGGTCATGGGAAATGCCCTTGCTTATCGGGAGTTGTGCGCTGTTTAACAGCGCCCGCTTCAGAAGCGAAGAGGCCGGAGCGCTTTTCCCGCGATCCGGCCTCTTTTTGCTGAGTTAAGTAAGCTCGTCAGCCCAGGGAGGATTGGCCCCGGCCCGTGACACGGTCACTGCGGCGACCTTGGCCCCATGGGCCAACGCCGCCTTTGCCTGTTCGGCTGACAGGTCGCGCAGGGCCGGTTTGCTGAGAAGATCAAGCTCGGACAGTTTCGCCAGCACGCCCGCATTAAACGTGTCGCCCGCACCGACAGTGTCGACCACCTCGACCTTGTTGACTGGAACTGTGACCTCGATCCCATCCGCCAAAAAGCCTGACGCCCCGTCGCCGCCCTTGGTGACTATGACCAAGGATGCGCCTTTGGCCAGAACCTGCGCGGCTTTGTCCGCCAGAGAGGCCGAGCCAGGCAGGATCCAATCCAGATCCTCGTCGGAGACTTTGACAATGTCCGATTTTGCCAACATCCCGTCCAGCCGGGCGCGATAGCGCGCCTCATCCTTGATGAAGCCGGGGCGGATATTCGGATCGATCATGACAGCGCGATTATCGCCGTGACGCTGCAAAACAGCGGCATAGGCATCTGCCCCTGGCTCACACGCCAGGCTGATGCCGCCAAAATACAGGGTTTTGATATTTTCGGGCAGGCCCGGCATATCGGCGGGCTGCAACATGCGCCCGGCTGAGTTTTCGTCATAGAAACTATAGGTGGCATGACCATTGGTGAGTTGTACAAAGGCCAATGTCGTTGGCCGGTCCGAATGAACAATCAGCGAGGCATCAACCTTGCTGGCCTCAAGCCCGGCCTGCAATTGCTGACCAAACATGTCGGTCGACAAGCCGGTCAGCATCGACACCCCAATGCCCAAACGACCTAGGGCGATGGCCGTGTTGAACACCGCCCCACCCGAATGAGGAACAAAGCCATCCGGCCCTGCCTGTGTCGGCGTGGGGATCATATCCACCAACGCCTCTCCGCAGCATAAGATCATGCGTCTATCCTTCAGGAAAATGTTAGCGCAATCATTTCAAATTTACGCCCCGCTGTCCATTGCGAAACATCCTGCACTGTTACTCTGGTTGCCCAGCAGTCTAGAGAAAGGCGCATTCCCGAGCGAGTCTATGCAAATCTTAAGAGAATTAGACTGAAAACCCAATCATTTAGGCTTTGGGTCATAACCTTTTGCGAACCCTGATCTGTCACATTGGCCAAGCCGTGGGGGCAGAAGAAATGGGGTGAGATGTGAAAGAGGTAACGTACCTCGCGCCGATTGAACGGCCGAGCATGGATGCGAGACAGATCGAGACGTTGTGCAAAGATCTGGGTCCTCATGCCGCCGAAGACGTCATTTGTCGCGCGATGGAAGAGCTGGCACACAGGTTGTGTCATTTACAGGAAATAGCTGTGCATGGCCCACGGGAAGATCTGTACAAAGGATTGCGCGCCCTCAGCGCCATTGCCGAACAGATCGGCATGATAGGTCTGTCCGACGTGGCGCGCCATGTGATCAACTGTATCGAACTTGGCGATGTGGTGGCCGAGGCCGCAACCCTGGCCCGCTTGGCCCGCATGGGCGAAGGGTCTCTGACTGCCATGTGGGATCACAACGATCTGCTCGGGTGAGTTTGGGTGAATAAAGTCAGGCGTCGCAAAGGGCTATCCCCTTGCGACCCTGCCTGCACAATCCTAGTCTAAGACGTGCTTTTTCAACAAGGACGTCTCATGACATTGCGATTTGCGCCCTCAGACACAGCGGCTATCCCCCTTCATGTTGTTTCAAGCGACGGGCTTGAGGCCTGGTTGTCGTTACAACCGGACAATATCCGTAATTGGGTGTCGTCCTGCGGCTTCACCGGAGCCATGGGAACAGCTCTCATGTGTCCGGGCGCAGATGGTCACCCTATTGCGGCAGTCGCTGGCTATGGGACCGAAGTGCAGCGCAGACGGCAACGCTTTGTGCTGGCAGGCGCAGTTTCCAAACTGGCCCCCGGAACTTATGAAATTGTGGGTGGCATCGCTGATGACCAACTGCCGACCGAAACGCTTGGTTGGTTGCTGGAAGGATATCGTTTCACCAAATATGCTGGGCAAAACGCGAAAGCACGCGCCCTGGTCGCCCCTTCAGGTGTTGACGCGGCTCAGGTCGAATCGCTCGCCGCTGCCGAAGCTTTGACCCGAGACCTGATCAACATCCCGGCCATCGATATGGGACCAGAAGCGTTAGAGCAGGCCGCGCGCGATTTGGCCGATACGTTTAGTGCCGAAATCTCTGTCACCACTGGCGACGCGCTGCTCGAAAACAACTTTCCCATGATCCACACGGTGGGCCGCGCCGCTGATCAAGCACCGCGTTTGATTGACATGACTTGGGGGCAATCCGGCCCAAAACTCACCTTGGTTGGCAAGGGGGTCTGCTTTGACACGGGCGGGCTGAACCTGAAACCGGGCGCCTCCATGGGATTGATGAAAAAGGATATGGGCGGCGCGGCCAATGTGCTGGGCCTCGCCCGGATGATCATGCAAGCGAATTTGCCGGTGCAATTGAGGGTGCTGATCCCTGCGGTAGAGAATTCCGTTGCGGGCAACAGTTTCCGCCCCGGCGACATTCTGACCTCGCGCAAGGGGCTGACGGTTGAGATCAACAACACCGATGCCGAGGGGCGTTTGGTCTTGGCTGATGCGCTGGCCCTGGCGGATGAGGACAACCCGGATCTGATTGTCTCCATGGCTACGCTGACCGGCGCAGCGCGCGTTGCTGTTGGTCCTGACCTCGCTCCGTTTTATTGCGACGACGACACCCTCGCCACGGACCTGCAATCGACAGGCAATAGGATGGCCGACCCGCTTTGGCGCATGCCGTTTTGGGAGCCATATGAGACCATGATCGAGCCGGGTATCGCCGATCTCGACAATGCGCCGGCGGGGGGCTTTGCGGGTTCCATCACCGCCGCCCTGTTCCTGCGCCGCTTTGTCGAGCAATCGCGTTATGCGCATTTCGACATTTATGGCTGGCAACCCAAACCCGCCCCGGGCCGCAGCAAAGGCGGTCTTGGCCAAGGCTGCCGCGCGATCTTCGCCGCGCTGCCAGAGGCGCTGGGCCTCTGATGGACCGCCGCCTCACCCCGTTTAACGGCCGTGTCGCACATGTGTCTCTGCGCGGTCAGGTCGATGCTGAGGAGTTTGTAGAGGGGGAGATTGAACAGGTCATAGACGCTCCCTTTTTGCATGACAAACCCCAAGGCAGGCGTGACCGACAGTTGTTGTGGGGTGACCAAGTGCGCGTGCTTGACTCCAAACCCGATTGGTCTTTCGTCCAATCACTGAAGGACGGTTACGTGGGTTACATGTGCTATTCACTGGTGCCGCCCCAGACCTTAACGCACAAAGTCACACAGCGCAGTACCTGGGCCTATCGTGAGCCTGACTTCAAAACTCCTGCTGCTGATGTCCTGCATTTTGAGAGCAAGGTTTGTGTGACAGGGGGGCAAGGGCAATGGGCCGAACTATCTGTTCCTGAGACGCTCGTGCGCCCTGCACAAACCTGGTTCATTCCCGCGGCCCATCTGGCACCTATTGGCCAATATTCTTCTGACCCGGTTGGAGTTGCTGAGAAATTTTTGGGGACACCCTATGTTTGGGCGGGGAACACCGGCTTCGGAATTGACTGTTCAGGCTTAGTTCAAGCAGCTCTCCTGGCCTGCGCCATTCCCTGCCCAGGTGACAGCGACATGCAAGAGGCCGAGCTGGGCAAAACCCTTCCGCCAAACACACCCGCCCAACGCGGCGATTTGTTCTTTTGGAAAGGTCATGTTGCCATGGCGGTCGACGCCGATACGCTGATCCATGCCAATGCCTTTCACATGGCGGTTGCCTATGAACCGATCAACGAAGCCATCTCGCGCATCCAGGCTCAGGGCGATGGCCCGGTCACTCGCCATGCCCGCTTGACCTAAGCGCTGTTTCTGGTTTCTCTGGGCCAAAAATATCCCGGGGAGTCTCGAGCTCGCTCGAGACGGGGCAGCGCCCCTTGCCACATCAAGGATCAACATGATGTCTGACAGTTTCTTCCAGCCGATTTCCGGTTTTGACCTGCCGCGCTTTGCTGGCGTTCCGACCTTTATGCGTCTGCCGCATGTGACGCCCGACCACCCTCGGTTACAAGATGTTCAGATCGGTCTGGTCGGCGTTCCTTGGGATAGCGGCACCACCAATCGTCCCGGGCCGCGCCATGGCCCGCGCCAGCTTCGCGATGCGTCCACCATGATCCGCGCCCAGCATCAGGTCAGCGGCTTGCGCCCGTTTGAGGCGGCCAATTGCGCCGATCTGGGGGATGTCGGCCCCAATCCGGCGGATATTCAGGATTCCATGCAACGCATTACGGCGTTTTACGACCAGCTTGTCACTGCCAAAATCCGCCCGCTCACAGCCGGCGGCGACCACCTGACATCGCTGCCGGTCCTGCGCGCTTTGGCCAAAGATCAAGCGGTTGGGATGATCCATTTCGACAGCCATACGGACCTGTTTCACTCCTATTTTGACGGCACCATGTACACCCATGGCACGCCCTTTCGCCGCGCGGTCGAGGAAGGATTGCTTGACCCAAAACGCGTGGTGCAAATCGGTATTCGCGGCACCATGTATGACAGCGAAGACCGCGATTTCGCCAAGGCGAATGGCATTCGGATCATTGAAATCGAGGAATTTTTCGCCCGTGGTCTCAAGGATGTCATGGCCGAGGCGCGCGATATTGTTGGCACGCAGCCAACCTATGTCAGCTATGACATTGACTTTGTCGATCCGACCTTTGCACCCGGCACCGGCACGCCCGAAGTCGGCGGCCCCAACAGTTTTGAGGCCCTGCAAGTGTGCCGCGAACTCTATGGCCTGAATATCATCGGCGCGGATATGGTCGAGGTCTCACCACCCTTCGACCAGAGCGGTGGCACGGCCTTCTTGGGCGTGTCGATCATGTTCGAATTGCTCTGCGCGATGCTCTCGTAGAGCTATTTCACCGCGCGGATCAGCTTGCGCTCCAGCACCCGGAGCACGGTGCGCAGGTCATGCCCGCGCTTCAAAACCTGCCCGTTCTGGCCAAAAATCGCGTATTCGCCCTGCTTGTTGCGCAGTTTGGGGCGTTTTTCGATCCGGTAAAGCGGGTTTTCAGCGGTGCGTTGAAAGACGGCAAAGACCGCCACATCCCGCAAAGTAGAGATGCCGTAATCTCGCCACTCACCGGCGGCAACCATTCGGCCATAGAGGGACATGATGACACTTAGCTCGGGACGCTGAAAGGCGACAACCTCAGAGCTGCCGGGCTTGCCGGGAAAAGGGGTCAGGCTGTTCATGTCACCAGAGTTGCGCTGTTTTGCAAATGAATCAAGGGGCTGGTGTCAATTCACTGCAGTTTGAAACCGTAGATTCCAGAGTTCTGAGGCGCTGGGCATCGCGATCATGTCGCCTTCACCTTGATCCAGCCACTGCTCGGCAGCAGGTGACAAGCGGGCATAGGTCTGCGCAACCGCCTCATGCAGGTTTTTAACCGGAAAGCTCGCGGGGAACAGTTCTGCCGGAACCGTGGGAAAGCGCAGGACAAGGCGGCGCCAGCGGTGAATCAGCAATGTACGCGCCGCCGCAGCCTCTAACGGGGGCAAGTCCAACCCGGTCAATGCGCTTAGGTCATGGGCCATCTTGTGCAGCGCCTCGGCATGGTCGCTGTCCAGATTGCCCCAGATTTCCGCGGCACTATGTGCCCCCAGCGACCCTGTGATCTGAAATCCACGACCTGAGGATGCGCCGGGCGACAGCCAGCCCCCGGCGACTTTCAACGCATTTGGTCGCGCGGTCGTGCCAAAGGTCCAGACCTCCTCTGCCCGATCAGGGGGTGGCGCGTAGATCAGCGCAGTGGCGGGGCCAAATTCTGCCAGACCTGTTTTGGTCAGGGAATAGCTGCTGGTGCGCCCGACCTTGCGCCCCTCGACCCAGCCATCCCGCGATAGGCGGGACAGGGCGGTGCGCAAGGCTCCGGATTCAATGCCAACCCGTCCCAAGAGCCGGTTCAATCGCACCGCAGCAATCCGCCCACCACGATGCTGAACCGAGTCGCCAAACACGGTGATCACCAGCGACCAAACGCGCGGGCGGCCATCTGAGAGCAGGTTATCGATCAGGGGCTGAAGCGGATCCATGCCCCTGAGTCTAAAGGCTCTTTGCCATAGTGCAACCCGACTTAACGCGCGTAAGACACCATGGTCAGCAACTCATATTGCGCCACTTGCTCGCTGTCTTGATTATAAAGCGTCACGTTCCAGGCGACCTCGCCATAGTCATCGGTGCGCTGTGTTTTGCGTTTTGCGGTCAGGCGCACATGCACCTTGTCACCCGGGCTGACCGGTTTCTGAAAGCTTAGCCCGTTCAGCCCGGTATTGGCCAGTACCGGGCCGGGATCGGGTTGCACAAACAGCCCCGCCGCAAAGGACAGCAGCAGGTAGCCATGCGCCACGCGGCCCGGAAAGAACGGGTTCGCCTTGGCAGCGGTGTCATCCATATGCGCATAAAAGGTGTCGCCGGTGAAATGGGCAAAATGCTCGATATCCTCCAAGGTGACTTCGCGCGGGTCCGTGGTGATGGTCTCGCCAATCTCGATTTCGCGGAAGGTGCGTTGAAAGGGGTGATCGGGGCCTGTTACCTCGGCGGATCCGGGCACCCATTGCCCGGTGATTGCGGTCAGCACATCTGGCCCGCCCTGAATGGCGGTGCGTTGCATGTAATGCAGCACGCCGCGCACGCCGCCCAGCTCTTCGCCGCCGCCAGCTCGGCCCGGCCCGCCATGCACCAGATGGGGCAGGGGGGAGCCATGGCCCGTCGCTTCGCCCATGCTGTCACGATCCGTGATGTAGAGGCGACCATGCCACGCGGCGCTGGCAACCGCCACGTCGCGCGCCACGGCGGGATCATGTGTGACCAAGGAGGCCACCAAAGAGCCTTGGCCGCGATTGGCCAGTTCAGCAGCATGAGCGGTATCGCGATAGGGTAGCAAGGTTGAGACCGGACCAAAGGCCTCGATCGCGTGGATATTTTGTGCGGCATCCGGGTCAGCACAGCGGAACAGCATCGGGGCCAGGAACCCGGGCCCGTCCGGCGTATCAAAAGCGGCCTCATCAAGGACTTGCTGTGCCTCGGTGCCGATCATTGCGGCCTTTTCCAGCACGTCAGCCTTTTGCCCGGCAGAGACCAGAGCCCCCATGCGCGCATCCCCTGCCGGGTCGCCAATGGTGGTCTTTTTCAGGCGCTCTGCCAGCGCTTCGGTCACCGCGTCAAGCTGTTGCTCTGGCACGATCATGCGCCGGATGGCCGTGCATTTCTGCCCTGCCTTGGTGGTCATTTCTGCGGCAGCTTGCTTGATGAACAGATCAAATTCCGGTGTGCCTGCCACAGCATCAGGGCCCAGGATCGAGGCGTTGAGACTGTCTTGTTCCGCGGTAAATCGGGTCGAGTTGCGCATGATATTCGGGTTGGAGCGCAGTTTGAAAGCGGTGTCCGCTGAGCCAGTGAAAGCCACCACATCCTGTGGCCCCATCCGGTCCAACAGATCGCCCGTGCCGCCTATGATCAGCTGCAAGGCCCCGTCAGGCAGAATGCCGGACTCGATGATCAGGCGCACGCAGGCTTCGGTCAGGAAACAGGTTTGCGTCGCCGGTTTCACAATGGCCGGAACCCCGGCAAGCAGGGATGGGGCCAGCTTTTCCAGCATCCCCCAGACCGGGAAATTAAAGGCGTTGATATGAACCGCAACCCCTTGCAGCGGCACGGCAATGTGCTGAGCGAGGAAAGACCCCTTGCGCGAGACTTGCTCAACATCCCCATCGATATAGACATGACCATCTGGCATCTCGCGCCGCCCTTTGGAGGCGATGACCATCATGGTGATGATGCCGCCGTCAATGTCGATCCCGCCATCTTTGCGCGTGGCTCCGGTCAGCGGGTTGATCGTGTATAGCTCTTCCTTGCGGGAATCGAGATAGATCGCCAGCGCCTTGAGCATCTTGGCGCGTTGGTGAAATGTCATCGCCCGCAAGGCAGGGCCGCCAACCTGGGTCGCGTGGGTGATCATCGCTCCGAAGTCCAGAGTGCTGCCGCCAGCGCGGGCGAATGCCGCACCATTCACGGGGCTGTAAAGGGTTTTGGCTGCGTTACCCGGTGCAATCCAACGCCCGTAGGCAAAACTGTTCGGCTCAAGCATTGGGTGATCTCCTCATCTCCTGATGCGGGCAATGTGGCGCAAAGACATCTGAAAAGCAACATACTTGACCGGCCGGTCGGTTTTGTGCATCGTGACGATGGGAGGATTTGGGATGACACCACAGGAACGCGCCGAAAAATCGGCCAAGGCCATGTGGGCCTCGGATAGTGCCAGCCAAGGCATGGGGATGCAGATCGTCGAGATCGCACCGGGCCGGGCCGTTTTGACCATGCGCGTGCGCCCTGAACACCTGAACGGGCACGGGATTTGCCATGGTGGTTTCATTTTCACCCTGGCGGACAGCGCCTTTGCCTTTGCCTGTAACAGCTACAATCAGGTGACGGTCGCGCAGGAAAACCAAATCACCTTTTTGTCGCCGGGCCGCGCTGACGAGGTGCTGACCGCAACGGCGATTGAACAAGATAAGCAGGGGCGCTCAGGCGTTTATGACGTGACCGTCACCGGAGAGGATGGCCGCAAGGTCGCCCTGATGCGCGGGCTGTCACGCAGCATCAAAGGACAGCATTTTCAGGAAGAGCCGCAAGCCTAGTACCTGAAATACATCATTCGGCAAGTCGGAGGAGGACGCGCCATGGAGGATCTCACCCCTCGTAAAGAGGATCTGGAGCCAATCGAAATCGCGTCTCGGGATGAGATTTCGGCACTGCAATTGGCCCGGATGAAGCAATCATTGGCGCATGCCTATGAAAACGTGCCCCATTACCGCGCCAGTTTTGATGCGGCGGGAGTGCACCCGGATGACCTGCAATCTTTGGAGGATCTGGCGAAGTTTCCCTTTACGGTGAAGGGCGATTTGCGGGCAAATTATCCGTTTGGCATGTTCGCGGTCCCGCGTGAGCAGGTGCTTCGCGTGCATGCCTCCTCTGGGACGACCGGGCAGCCGACAGTGGTCGGCTATACCCGTGATGACCTTGATATGTGGGCCGGGGTCGTGGCGCGGTGTCTGCGTGCTTCGGGCCTGCGGCCCGGTGACGTGCTGCACAATGCTTATGGTTATGGGTTGTTTACTGGCGGGTTAGGCGTGCATGGCGGGGCGGAAAAGCTGGGCCTGACCACGGTGCCGATTTCCGGCGGGATGACGCAGCGCCAGGTCCGCCTGATCGAGGATTTTGGCGCGACGGGTATGACGGTGACACCCTCTTATGCGCTGTCGATTATCGACGAATATGCTGCGCAGGGACGCGATCCACGAAAGTCGCCGCTGAAGGTTGGGATCTTTGGCGCGGAACCCTGGACCAACGCCATGCGCCTCGAAATCGAGGAGGCTTTTGATATGCATGCGGTGGATATCTATGGGCTCTCCGAAGTGATTGGCCCGGGTGTGGCCAATGAATGCGTCGAGACCAAGGATGGGCTGCATATCTGGGAGGATCACTTTTATCCCGAAATCATCGATCCGCAAACTGGCGAGGTCTTACCTGATGGCGAGATGGGGGAGCTGGTCTTTACCTCACTGACCAAGCAAGCTTTTCCGATTATCCGGTACCGGACACGCGACCTGACCCGGCTGTTGCCAGGAACGGCGCGGTCGATGCGGCGGATGGAAAAGGTCACGGGGCGCAGCGATGATATGATCATCCTGCGCGGCGTAAACGTGTTCCCGACCCAGATCGAAGAGCAGTTGATGACTGTAGCCTCATTGGCTCCGCATTTCCAGCTGGAGCTGAACCGGGTGGGGCACAAGGACGAGATGCGGGTCAAGGTTGAGACGTTACCCGACACGGTGGAGTTGGGTGATATGGCCGGCAAGGAGCTGGCGGCCAAGGTGAAACAAGTGGTCGGCATCTCGGTTAAAGTCGACGTGGACGCCCCCGGCGGAGTCGCACGTAGCCAGGGCAAAGCGGTGCGTATTGTCGACAATCGTCCAAAAGAGTAAGGCAACGGGACGGGGTGACGCTGGCTCGGTTCCCGAGCCTCGCCCCACCCACCGTCCCGCCAGGCGTTCATAAGGTGAGGTCAGATCATGCCACGCGGAATAGCCCGAAATCATGACGAAAAACGTGATGCGCTGCGCAAGGGCGCGGCCGCCTATTTTGCGCGCCACGGGTTTGATCGCGCCTCAATGAGCGGGGCGGCACGCGAGATCGGGATCTCCAAAGCCCTGATTTATCACTATCACGACAGCAAAGAGGCCCTGCTGTTCGACATTCTGGACACGCACCTGACCGAGCTGGTCGCCGTTGTCGAAACCGCGGCCCCAAAAGGGCTGCGCGCCCTGATCACCGCGATTTTGGATGCCTATGAAGACGCGGACGCAGAGCACAAACTGCAATTGGAATCACTAACCGCCTTGCCCGAGGAAATGCAGGCTCCGCTTTTGGCGGCCCAACGTTATCTTGTTGAGGCGATGAGCGCGGCAATAGACGCTGTGAAACCGGGGATGGATCAGGACAAACTGCGCGCCGCAACCATGACCGTCTATGGCATCTTGAACTGGTTCTACATGTGGCATCGGCCCGGCAAAGGCTTGTCACGTCAGGATTATGCTGTTCTGGCGGCCGACTTTGTCGAAGGCGGTTTGCGCCAGATCTAGGCTCTGTTGACAAAACCCAGCCACCACCGGTTTCAGTCCAAATTTTGTCAGTGCTAGGCGTTTTCGCGCAGCTAGGGTGGCCCCCTTGCAAGCGGAAACAACGACGCGCTGGCAAAATTTGGCGAAATCGCAAGCGACGCGGCAGGTTTCGCTTCTGACCGCCCTGATTTGCCCTTCCGATCACCCAGATCGCTGCGGTCAAATCAGCTTGTCAGCAGCAAAATCTGACACGCGCCGGTGATGGCTGGGTTTTGTCAACAGAGCCTAAGGCCGCCCGTGCTGTTTCTTCTTGGTCCAAATACTCCCGGGGGTTTGGGGGCTGGCCCCCAATTTAGGCCCGGTCAAACAAGTTTCCGATTGGCTCCATTCCGCCCGGTTCATTTTCCAAAAACGGCCATTTTTGACGATTTTCCGACTTGTGAAAATCAAAAGCCCCGGATACATCCCGCCGTGGGACACCCTTCCCCAACGAAGGGCGTATATCTGTAAGGGTAGCAGCAATGGCTATTGAACAACCGGCAACGCGGCCGGCTAATCCGCGTTTTTCCTCGGGCCCCTGTGCCAAAATCCCCACATTCGAGTTGAACAAACTTGCTGACGCCGCGCTGGGTCGATCCCACCGTGCCGCCATCGGCAAGGCCAAGCTCAAAGCCGCGATCGAAGAAACGCGCGAGCTGCTGGGTGTTCCTGCGGATTACAAGATCGGGATTGTGCCCGCCTCTGACACCGGCGCGATGGAAATGGCGATGTGGTCGCTGCTGGGTGCCCGCAAGGCCGAAATGGTTGCCTGGGAAAGCTTTGGCGCGGGCTGGGTGACCGATGTGGTCAAGCAGCTGAAACTGGACGCCGAGGTCAAGACCGCCGATTATGGCGAGATCGTTGATTTCGCCACCATCGATTTTAACAATGACGTCGTCTTTACCTGGAACGGCACCACCTCGGGTGTGCGGGTTCCAAACGGCGATGCGATCCCGGCGGACCGCGAAGGTCTGACCATCTGCGACGCAACCTCTGCCGCCTTTGCGATGGATCTGCCCTGGGACAAGCTGGATGTCACCACCTTCTCTTGGCAGAAGGTTCTGGGTGGCGAAGCGGCCCATGGTGTGCTGATCCTCTCGCCACGGGCGGTTGAGCGTCTGGAAAGCTACACCCCAGCCTGGCCACTGCCGAAAATCTTCCGCATGACCAAAGGTGGCAAACTGATCGAAGGTATCTTTACCGGCGCCACAATCAACACCCCGTCCATGTTGGCCGTCGAAGATTACCTGGTCGCTCTGGATTGGGCGCGCTCGGTTGGTGGGTTGCAGGGGCTGATCGCCCGCGCCGAAGCCAATGCCAAAGCTGTTTGGGATTTCTGCGAAACCCGCGATTGGATCGACAATCTGGCGGTGGACGCAGCGACGCGCTCCAACACTTCTGTCTGCCTGAAATTCACCGATGATCGTATTCAGGACGGTGCAGCCTTCGCCAAGGCAGTTGCCAAGCGTCTGGAAAACGAAGGTGTCGCATTGGATATCGGGGCCTATCGTGATGCGCCTGCCGGTCTGCGGATCTGGTGTGGTGGCACGGTGGAAACGGCTGATGTTGAGGCCATGCTGCCATGGCTCGAATGGGCGTTTAACGCCGAGATCGACGCGCAAGCTTAAGTCACATTTCTCGGGGCCTTGGCCCCGAGAAATGTGACTTAAGCTTGCGCGTCGAT
>JAGHRD010000016.1:0-96546 GCA_017744045.1 Tropicibacter sp. R15_0
CGGCTGCGCGCAGCCGACCGAGTAGGGCGCGGTCCTGGCCAAAGGGCGGGAGGGGCCAATGTTCCCCTTGAATGCTTCAACTTAAGAATCAAAAGTTACTTCAACGGCAGGGCCATTGAGACAGGCGGAACACACTTTGATTGAGCTGAAAATCGAACTGGTTGGCATCAAACCACCCATCTGGCGCCGTATCGTCGTGCCGAATGACATCAGCTTGGACATCCTGCATTCCGTTCTCCAGGGCGCTATGCCTTGGCAAGACTATCATTTGCATGAGTTCGAGATTGGCGAAGACAGGTTCGAGGCCCGCGACGAAAGTGACGACAGCTGGGACCCTACCGATGGGCGGAAGGACGAGAAGAGGTTTACTCTTGGAAAGCTGGTCAAGAAAGGCAGTCAGTTCACATACACTTATGATTTCGGCGATGGCTGGCGGCATCTCGTCACCGTTGAGAAGTTTAGCAAACCAACCGGAAGACCAGATCTGGACTTTCCCGCCTGTGTTGACGGAGAGCGAGCCTGCCCGCCAGAGGACTGTGGAGGACCCTACTCTTACGAAGAGTTTCTCGACGCGCTGACCGACAAACACCACCCGGAACATCGCGATACAAAGCAATGGGCGGGCGCGTTCGAACCGGAAGTGTTCAGCGTGCAGCACGCCAATGCTGCCGTCGGTGCGATGTTTGTATGGGCAAAAGAACGCCACAATCGAAAGTGAAACCTGACTCTGGTTTGGCGCAGCGGCTTCGACAGGGGCACATAGCTTCGACTGTTCGATCCGAATGGCCGGATGTCTTCTCAGCCCTCCGAGGGCATCCACGCCCTGCTTTGCTGGTGAGCTTCAGAGCTGACAACCACCAGTCTCTTTGAAAATTCCAGAATTTGTCGATCCTTGACGGACTATCTCACAGGTTATCACAGAAACAAGTGGCGGCATCTTTAAAAATACATCATTATGTCGCCCATGAGTGGACAAGAACACGAAAAACTAAAGAGTCTTCTTGAGGCTGTCCCCACGGGGTTCCTCGTGGACTCCGCCTGGCTGGAGCACCACGGGATAGGTCGGCGTTCGTCCTACGGCTATGTGCAACGCGGCTGGCTAGAACGCCTAGGACGCGGAGTGTTCCGCCGTCCCGCACCAAGCAGCGCCACCACGAATACGCTCGACTGGAAGACCAGCCTGCTCTCGCTCCAGCACATCATGCACTACCCTGTCCATATCGGGGGGGCGACGGCATTGGGCCTGCAAGGCTATGCGCACTACCTCTCACTCGGCGACAAGAGCACAGTCTGGCTCTACGGCTCAAAAATCCCCAACTGGCTCGAAAAACTGCCGCTCAACACCGAACTCCGCACACGCAGCGTATCGCTGTTCTCCGATCCAGAGTTGGGTGTCAATGACGCGCGAAATAATCTCAACGAGACAGCATCGTCCCTGCCATGGGACTGGAAACTGGTGATGTCCTCGCCGGAACGCGCCATCCTCGAAGCGCTTGACGAGTTGCCGGATCAGGAGAGCTTTCACAACCTCGACATGGTGTTCGAAAGCCTGACGACGTTGCGCCCAAGAACCCTCTCGGCACTGCTCAGAAGTTGCAAGAAGATCAAGGTCAAACGCCTGTTCTTCGTGTTCGCCGACCGCCACGACCATGCCTGGCGCAAGCGTCTCGATCCGGAAGACTTCGACCTCGGCAGCGGGGATCGCGCATTGGTCAAAGGCGGCAAGATACATCCACGCTACAGGATCATGGTGCCCGAAGAGTTTGTAAGAAAGGAACGTGGTGATGGCGCGTGAAGACTATGCCGCCCAAGTGGCCCTGCTCGTACGGGTACTTCCATATGTGGCGAAGGAGGAGATATTTGCGCTCAAGGGCGGGACGGCCATCAACCTCTTCTATCGCGACCTTCCGCGCCTCTCGGTCGATATCGATCTGACCTATCTGCCTGTCAAGGACCGCGCCGACAGCCTCGTCGAGATCAACGACGCGATGGACCGGATTACCGCCGCCATCGAAGGCGGCATCGCCGGCGCCAAAGCGCAGCGAATTGCCGGCGGTGGCGGCGGCGCCACGCGTGCGCTCGCCCGCCTCGGCACAGCCGAAATCAAAATCGAAACCTCCCCCGTTACCCGGGGCGTCGTGCATGATCCGGAACAACGCGAAGTCTCCGAAGCCGTCGAGGAGGCGTTCGGATATGCGACGATGAACATCGTCTCCTTCGAGGATTTGTTCGGCGGCAAGCTACATGCGGCCCTAGATCGCCAGCACCCGCGAGACCTCTACGACGTTAAACTGCTCTACGAGAACGAAGGGTTTACCGACGAGTTGTTCCGCACGTTTCTGATCTACCTCGCGAGTTCACCACGCCCGCCGCACGAACTGCTGAATCCAAACCTGATCGATCTAGATCAGCCCTACGCGCGGGAATTCGAGGGCATGACGAAGGAAGCAGTCGACCTAACGGAATTGGTCTCAACGCGCGACCGCCTGATCGGTGATATCCAATCCCGCTTGGATGAGGGCGCGAAGAGGTTTCTGAGAACCCTGCATGACGGCGATCCAGACTTCGACGCGATCGACCGCCCTCAAGCGGCCGAGCTTCCAGCGGTCCGATGGAAGCTCATCAACGTGAACAAGCTGAAAGCAGAAAACCCCAAGAAGCATGCCGCCCAAGGGGAAGAGTTGGAGAAGCTCCTCGGCTGAAGATGGACCAGAGATGACTGATTTCGAGAACGACCCCGACTACGAAGAATGCCTTGTGACCTTTTTTGATGTCCTCGGTTTCAGGAACCTCCTGCACACGCGAAGCGGTGCAGAGATCAGGCACTTGCTTTCGATGTTTCGCAGGGTGTCCGAAGGGGATGCCACGCCGCCCACCCGCTCCGACGAGATGCGGATGATCAGCGAAGTCCATGCAGAGATCGTGTCTGACGCGATCGTAAGAACCAGAACCATTGAAACTCAGTACCAGGCTGGCCCTTTGGTCTGGGAACTCATCGATCTGCTGCACATCCAGATCGAATGCGTGGCGAACGGCATAATGGTGCGCGGCGCGATGACCATCGGCCCTATGCATCTCGGCATCGACTTCAGTGGTCCGGTGTTTGGGCCTGCCCTCGTTCAGGCTTATTTCATGGAAGAAGGCGAGGTCATCTTCCCGCGCATTGCGATCCATGAAGATGTCATCGAACGCCACCGACAGGACCAAAAGCTTTGGCGGGAAGGACATTCCTATGAGGATGAAGAGCGTCACCTGAACAACCTCCTGCGCCAGGACGAGTCAGGCCTCCACTACATCGACTATCTTCGCGCCAGTCTGAGCGAGCTCGACGGCGAATACGCCGGCTGGATCGAGTTTCTGGGTAGGCACAAAACGTTGGTGGAGAGCGGTCTCGCCGACAGTCCCAACGCGACGGTGCGGCGCAAATACAGCTGGCTCAAGAACTACCACAACGCAGTCATCGACGAGAACATAGCAAACCTGGAACCGGGCGCGATGACCGAGGATGGGGACCCTTGGGAAGCTCTGTTCAGAGGGCTCAGGATCGAAGCCTGAGTTCTCTCAACAAGTCACAACTGAGAGCGTCACGAAATGTCCACGACATGCCTCACCGTTTGGCCAATACGGGGATCGCCAGCCCGCAACCATTCCTATGACCCGCCATCCAGACCTGCGTCCTCCAACTGCTCCCGCTCTGGCAGATCCGCGAGAGTCTCCAGATCAAATGCAACAAGGAACTGCTCGGTCGTCACAAATGTGTATGGCGCACCGCGGCGCGGCGATCGTGGCCCGGTCCCGATCAAGTCGCGCGCATGCAGCCGACCGATCAGGTCGCGGCTGATCTCCTTGCCGAAGATGTCCTTGAGCCCGTCGCGCGTGATCGGCTGGTGATAGGCGATGGCGGCCAAGACCGCGACGTCGAATTCACTCAGGTCGAGTAGCTGATCCTCGACATCCGCGGCGACCCGGATCGCGGGAGCGTAGGCCGCCCGCGTCCGAAACATCCAGCCGCCAGAGACCTGGGCGATCTCGAAGGCCCGCCCTTCCAGATCGGCGACGAGATCCTCGACCAACAGATCCACCGAGACCCCCTGCCCCACCACGCGCGCCAGGTCTTCGCGCGGCACCGGCGAGGCCGAGGCAAACAGCACCGCCTCGATCCGGCGCATCCATTCCCGCCAGCGCAGCTCAGGCGGCAGGTCGGCCAACTCACGGTCCAGGTCCGGCTCTGAACGATCCTTCGCCATCGCTACACCCCGTAGAGCCGAAACGTGTCTCGCCCTGTCAGCTCGCGCACCGCGCCGAGATCGACCAGTCGGTCGCAAAGCCGCCGCGCGGCGCGATCCGACAAGGGCAAGGCCAAAGGTGCCACGGCATCGCGGGTGAGGAACATCTCGACAGCGGCATCCGCTCCCTTGGCGCGAAGCTTTGGCGCAACGGCCTTTAGGTGTGCCGCCCGACGCGCGAGGTCGGCGGAGAGACGCACAGCCTCGACCGCCGATAAGATGAGTGCCCGATGACAGACGAGACGCAAATCGTCGCCCTGCTTGCGCAGGTCGGCACGTTTCAGACCCGCGGCCAACAACGGCACGAGATGATCCCAACCGAATGTTTGGGCGAGAGCCGCATCCGCGAGGACCAGCGAAGCTACGTCAGCGCGTGGCGCCTCCGTCAGCACCGCCTCCAGCACCATCGCGGCCCGAGTCACCGGCGCCCCCTTCCCTGCATTGAGCCACATCGCGATCTTGCCCGACTCGAAGGCCGGCAAGGCTCGATCCAGAGCCTTGGTCGACACCGGCCGCTCCACCGCGCGCCGCCAGGCGAGGCAGGTCTCGCCAGCCGGTCCCGGCAGATCGCCAGAACGCAACAAATGCACCGCGTCGCGCAGATCCCCTGCTCTCTCCAGGCGCCCCGAAAACGCGACACAGGCCTCCGCTGCGCGCAGCGCGAGCCGATCCCGCAACAAGGCTTGGGGCACCTCCTCGCGCTCCAGCACAACATGCAGGTGGCTCAGCGCTGCGCCCGACAAAAACGCAACATCTTCAAGGCTTTCAGCCCGCGCTGAGGTGACCCAGGCGGGCATCCGGGGTAATGTGTCGAGGTCGCTGGTGTGATCGAGCCGAGCATATGTCATGCTTGGAGCCTACGTCATCGCGGCGCTTTTCACCAGAAAATAGCGTTAGAACCGCCGCAGCCTGCAAGATCGCGCTATGTCCAATAAGTTTGCCTTATCGGACATCAAGAGATATGCTAGGACGCAGTTTAATTTCACCACCGGATTCACTGGAAAATGCCCTCAGAGGACGAGAAGTCGACATCATCAAACTCTGGTGCGTTTTGTATCGCTCAGAACGGCGACAGCGATCAAGAAAAAAGCGACGACATCTCCCTACCCGCCCACGTCGCGGGATCCGGCAGCCTTGATCGCCTGGTCGACGCCGCCCGAGATTATGCGCGCGCCGCAGCTTCTGACAATACGCTGAAAGCCTATGCCAAGGATTGGGCGCATTTCGCGCGGTGGTGTCGGATGAAGGGCGCGGAGCCTCTGCCCCCGTCGCCTGAAATGATCGGGCTTTATCTCGCAGACCTGGCGTCCGGAGCGGGCCCCTCCCCTGCCCTATCGGTCAGTACCATCGAACGTCGCCTCTCCGGCCTTGCCTGGAACTATGCGCAACGCGGCTTTGTCCTCGATCGTAAGAACCGCCACATCGCAACAGTGCTGGCCGGGATCAAACGCAAACACGCCCGTCCGCCGGTGCAGAAGGAAGCGATCCTGGCCGAGGACATCCTCGCGATGGTCGCCACCCTGCCTTTTGACCTGCGCGGCCTCAGGGATCGCGCGATCCTGCTGCTGGGCTACGCCGGCGGCCTTCGTCGCTCGGAAATCGTCAGCCTCGATGTCCACAAGGACGACACGCCGGACTCGGGCGGCTGGGTTGAAGTGTTCGACAAGGGCACCCTGCTCACCCTCAATGCCAAGACCGGCTGGCGCGAGGTCGAGATCGGCCGCGGCTCCAAGGATCAGACCTGCCCTGTCCATGCGCTCGAACAATGGCTGCACTTCGCCAAGATCGACTTTGGCCCAATCTTTGTCGGCACCTCGCGGGACGGCAAGAAGGCGCTGGAGACACGCCTCAACGACAAACACGTCGCGCGCCTGATCAAGCGCACCGTGCTCGACGCCGGCATCCGGTCGGACCTGCCTGAGAAAGACCGCCTGGCGCTGTTCTCCGGCCATTCGTTGCGCGCCGGTCTCGCCAGCTCCGCCGAAGTCGACGAGCGCTACGTCCAGAAACACCTCGGCCACGCTTCCGCCGAGATGACCCGCCGCTATCAGCGCCGCCGGGACCGGTTCCGGGTGAACCTGACCAAAGCCGCCGGTCTCTGAGCCCCTGCCCTATCACGCCGCCTGCCCGCTGAGCCTGCCATAGAAGCTGCGCTCGAGATGCAGCTCCCCTGCCCCGGCCTTCTCGACCATGCCCCGCAGATAGCCGCCCGGCGAGGCAACCTCGCCCGCACTGTGCTTCTCGAAGACGAGGGCAAACGCGGCCGTGGCCACCTGGGTGCCCATTCGGTCCTGCGCCACGTTCCAGGCATGCTCAGAGATCCCGATCATCGGCCTGAGTTGACCGGCAACCCGGTGCAGATCGCCCCAATCTTTCAGGAATCCACCCAAATTCCGCGCCCAGGATGCGAATTCCGGACAGGCCTGCATGATTGTCGGCAGATCGAGCGCTGTCCGCTTCTTGCGTACCTCGGCAACCCAGTCTTCCAGCTCCCTATCAACCCGCTCTTCGGGTTGGGCATTAGGCACCACACCCGCCGCTTCCTCTTTTTCAGAGGAATTACTAGTTACAGGATTAAGTTGGTTTGTAATTAGTATATGAGGTTCAGAAATGACCTCCCTGGGGTTCATTTCTTGAGTCTTCTTCGTGACTTGGGCGTGTTTATCATCGGTGTTTTCCACAGGTTTTGTCGCAACAGTCGCCTTAAGATAAGCCGCCTCGACCCGTTCTTGGAGTTCCTTGAACCATGCCAATAGCCGCTCCAACTGCTCTGAAGCTTCATGACGGCGCGGAAGTCGTTCCAGAAGCTCCTCAAAAAGCCCCGTGAATTGCCTCCAGGGCCCACGCAGAGCGCTGCTGAGAGCTGCCTCGATCCGGGCTCGGATCATCCGGCGCGCCACAGTGATCTGGCGCTTCAGGCGTAGGCAGAGCTCGCGTTCAGCCTGCAACTCAGCATGAAGCTCCTCGAACTCCTCGACACGGGCTGAGAGCGGCGACAGATCGAAGCCATAGGCCTCGACGATGCGGCCATCGACGTCTCTGCGGCCCCACCGCTTGCCATTGGGGCTATCCTGGAAGGAGATCACGCCGATCTCAGCAAGGCGCCGCGCGTGGCGCTTGAGGGCAGACAGCGAAAAACCCGTTTGCTCCATCAGATAGGCGTTCGACGCCCAGACGATCGGACGCTGCCCCTCCTCCCAGTCCTGGGCCTGGGTAAAGGCCCCGAGCGTGTCGAGGAGCAACATGTCTCCGGCCTTCAAGCCGATATGTGCCCCCACGCGCTTAAGTGCCACGAATGCCCGTGTTTTGGGTACTGCTACCCGTTCACCGGCTTGGGCAAGTTGCTCAGCAACCCCAAGACCCGGTGTCGGCTTGCGCCAACCTGTATGTTTCATGCCTGTATCTCACCTCCGTTTATGTGGAGGCAAAAGAAAGCCGTTCGCTCAGGAGCGTTCGTCGTTGACAGTGAATCCTGCGAGACTTATCTTGAAGGTGACCAAACCATTAAGATCAGCTCTCAGGCCACACCGCTTGGGGGCTTTTCTTTTGCCTTTATTTCGATTGTCGTTCCTTTTTGCTCCTTGCCTCGTCGTTCTGGAGGATATGTCGCTGACATTGTCGTCAGTCGGTTTCCTTCCCCGAACCTTCGGCGCTCAAGTAGTCGGCGACTAAATCTCCGAGCTTCTCGAGACGCTCTTGGTCTATCGGCACACCTGCAACCTTGATGGATAGGTTTCCATCGACTGAAGTCGCCGAAAGATTTCGGTTGCCCACCTTGCGTTTGACCGTGAGCTTTCTGGGCTTTGCCTTCGGTTTGAGCTTGGGTTTGTTCACCCTCTCCAAGCTCGCTAAGGCTCCCTGCAAATCACGAAAGCTCATGTCGTAGACATTCTTGAACGCGTTCAAGATCTGATCCTGCGCAGCGAAAACAGACCTCGCTCGTGAGACTAGGCTCTCATGCACGCCAATTTTCTTTGCGAAGGCCACAGCTGTCAGCTTGTCTGCCCCAGAAGCCAACGTTTCATACATTTCACCAATCGAAACCAAACGCTCAAATGGGCTAAGATTCTCGCGCTCCTCATTCTCGCGGAACCGCAGAAACAACATCTCAAACTTGCTGTTCTCGGCGTTTCGCGCTTCCGGCGAAGCGAGGATTGCACGAAGAGGTAAACCCAACTCCGACGCGGCCGCCAGTCGGCGGCGTCCTGTAAGCATGACAAATGGAACACCAGTGACGTTCGACGGCTCCAACGGATCCGGCTCCCAATCCGGATCCTCGGGCCACACCAGAATGGGTGTGTCCTGCCCGTTCGAGGCAATGCTGTTTACCAGAGACCTGAATGCTTCCTGGGACATCCAGTCTTGACGGCGGTCTGTCCCCATCGGATCTGATATCTGGTCTGGCGACAGGCTTATTTCGTGGCGGCCGTTTAAGATATCCGAACAAAGCTCAGCTCTGCTTCGCTCCACAGCGGCTTGCGATTGCGCAAGCGCCCCTGATTTCCAAGCACTGCCGGCCCCCTTGAAAGGAGTAGAAACAGCGTCGCCCGTTTCTGCCCGGCCTTCGGGACCGGGCGTGCGCTCCTTGGATGTGTCGGGACTAGTAGCCTTGCTGACCAGCGACCTTGGAATACTGCGTTTCATGCTTCACCCTCGCCGTCATCTTCATAGAACTCGTCCATCCATGTATTGGCATAACCGCGTTCGAAGCCCGGCCAGAGTCGCGATACTATGGCGTCGTTAACCGCATCGGCATTCGTGATGAACCGGTTGATCCCCTTGCGTTTTCCCGGCGTGTCCGGCTCATATTCGTATACGGATTGATAGACGTCCGACGCATTCGAGATTGCGTCGGAACGCAGATAAAACACCGGCAGAATTTCCGTGGGGCAGTGTTCCAGCAGGTTTCCGATGTGGTTTAGATCCTGCGCATTGGATCGTTGGACGATCGTCGGCAACAGCATGTTGGCACCAGTTCCTATTTCGATCCGTTCATGGGCCAGAATATGCTGAAGCATCCCCAGCAGGCCGGTCACAAAGGTCGACAGCGTTGCGATGTCAAACCCCTTCATGGTTTGCGGGATGACCAGCGAAGTCGACGCAATCACGTTATTCAGCTGGAAAAGTGTCAACGCAGGCTGATAGTCGATGATGATGACATCGAGGGTCTCGGTCAGCGCAGCGTTCAGTCGCTGCTGATCGACCTTGCCCTCGACTACCAATTCGTTGGGCAGCGTTTTTGGCGGGTGGCCCGCTTTCCAGCGATCAAGGGCATCGCGCAGGTAGCGATAGAAGCTCTTTCCGGCGGGGGCCTCTCGCACAAGGCGCGCAATCTGGATCTCTCCCTCAGACGTTTCGCCATGTGCCGGCAGCAGACGCAGCCCCGGCCAGGAGGTCTTTAGAAAGAAGCTGTCGAGCGTCTGCGCATCGTGATCAGTGTATGGCGCATCTTCCGACTGGAAGAGGCCGGCAAAGTCCACCATGGAGGCGGTGTTTTCGTCGGGCATCTGGGGAAGACCTTCACCCCCGACAAAGTAGAGCGTTATCGTGCTTTGCGGGTCTGCATCCATGACACCAACGCGCATGCCGTAATGCAAGCTGAGATACTGCGCAAAATGCGCGGCGCTCAGGCTCTTAGCCGTGCCCCCTTTCTGGCTGGCAAACGAGATGACGGGTAAGGGGGCGTCGGGTTTGCGCCAGGCTAGGTAGTCGTAGGGCCGCTTTGCCGAGGCCGCCAGAAGGGCCCGCATGTGCATCAATTCGGAAAGCGTGAAAACACGCTCTCTTCCAACATATTCGCCCGCGGGAAAGTCGTCGCTCGAATTGGCGAACTTGGTTAGATACTGAATACTGACGTTCATAAACCTTGCGCACTGGCGCATTGACCACGTGCGCTTGATGCGCTGACGCAAGGTGAGTTCCTTGTTCACTGCCACCATCGTGCGCTCAAGCCCACGTGACAGGTCCGTCAAAAACTGTTCTAGACTACCGCTCATTCCTAAGCCCTGACTTCGGTTGGGTCCGAGTTCGACTCGATTCTGCTTCTATGGTAGCACGGTTTTGGAGGAAAAATAAAGATACCACGCGCCTATGAGTTTCAGGCGCTTATTTAGAAGCTCCACCACCCCTAAAACTCCAATCTTGAACGCGTTCAAGATTGGAGTCTTGATGGGCCGGTCGGTGGAGAACCGACCGGCCTTAGCCGTCACGCGGCGTCTTTGGGACCCCAGGGGATGACGGCCTGCAGGGACAGATCGTCCTGGTTCGCGGCCTTGCCGAGGTTGGCGTTGAAGCCGTGGTCGCGGATGGTCAGCGTGTAGTAGTCAGCGCCGGTCTCCTTGTTCTGCTTCTTCCAGATGCCGCCGCACTCGACCAACTTGCCGCGCGGGGAGCGGCCGAGGACGCGGTGCGTGGGGGCCATCGGGTTCGAGCTCGCGACGGGTTCGACCGTGATGTCGAGGTCGAAGGTCAGGGTCGAGATGGAGCCGACGCCCTTGGCGGTTTCGATGTCGGCGCTGGTGAATTTGATGCAGTTCGTGGTCATTGCTCTTCTCCTTGTTTGCGTTGCAATGATGGTCACCTTGCAGCTGGCCAAGGCCCGGCCACACCGAAGGCGGAGCGCAGCGGAGAGGGGCAGGCGCCGGTCTTTTTGGTCCGCGCGGAATGACCCGCAGGGTCAGGGGAAAAAGATCGGCGACAACCTTTGTGGACGGGACGACAGCTGCGACCAGCATGTCATGCAACTCAGACAAAGGGAGAAGTGCGGTGGCCATGAAGGAAAGTAGGGGAACAGACGAGAGAGATGCCGCAAGGAGTAGGGATTGTCTTCTCGTCCATCCAAACTTCAAGACTCTTCGAAGACCAAAGCCGTCAGATCACAAATCGATGGCAACGGCAGAGCATTCGCCCATCCTTCCGTGGCATCACAGGGGCGTTTGCGTTCGCATTCGGAGATGCAGGCGTCCAGATACCATCGAGTTGCCAGACACTCATCCGCTCTGGTGCCCGACTAATGGCCAGACCTGGCTCTGAGATTCTTCGCGTGTCGCTGTTATCCTCAGACCAATGGAAGTGTCCTGAGCCAGAGATAAAAACGAGGTCATAGCGCGCTCAACAACTCGATTGCATGTGCCAGTGGTAACGCTCGAATGTCCTTCGCGACGGGGACCTCATGCTCACCGGCATAGACCAGGAGCTTTCGGTTGGCTCCAATGTCCTCGGCCCCTGTGTGAAATCCTCTCGAAACCTTTGGTGCAGTCGTCCGTTTGATCTCAACAGCCCAGATGTCGCCGCTTGGCAAACGCAAAACCAAGTCGAGTTCAGCACCGGCCGAAGTGCGATAGAAGAAAGGTTCGGTGCCTAAAGGGGCGGCAGCAAGAAGCGCCTCGATACAGAACCCCTCCCAACTGCCACCGACGACCGGGTGCCCGAGCAAGCCTTCTGTCGTGCCGATGCCCAACAGCGCATGCACGATGCCGCTGTCTCTCACATAGACCTTTGGCGATTTCACCAGACGCTTGCCGACATTCTCGTGCCAGGGCTGCAGGCGTCTCACCAGCATGAGATCGACGAGCAGATCGAGGTAGCGCCCAACGGTCTGGCCGGACACGCCCAATCCCTCGGCAAGGGCCGCGGCGTTCAGAAGGCCGCCCTGGACATGCGCAAGCATCGTCCAGAACCGCCGCAAGGTCGCTGCCGGAATCCGAGGTCCGAGGGCAGGGATGTCTCGCTCCAGATAGGTGCGCAGGAAATCCAGACGCCAGTCCATACTTGCCCGATCGCTCGCGGCCTGAAAGCTGTCGGGAAAGCCGCCGCGCAGCCAGAGCAAGTTCAACTGATCGGCCCCCACCTCGTCAGGCTGCAAGGGGGGCATTTCAACATATCGAACACGACCGGCGAGGGATTCCGCCGTTTGGTGCAAGAGGATATTGGAAGCCGATCCCAATAGCAGGAACTGTCCCGTCCGAAACCCGGCCCGCCGACGCTGATCGATCTGGCCGCGCAAGGTTCTGAAGAGGTCAGGCATCTGCTGCACCTCGTCGAGGATGACGAGTTTGCCCGCCTGTTCGTCCAGATAGAGATCTGGTTCAGTCAGGATTTGCCTGTCCGCCTCACGCTCAAGGTCGAGATAGACAGATGGGCGCTCTGATGCGATGTCGAGTGCAAGTGTTGTCTTTCCGACCTGTCGGGGGCCGAGAAGGACCACAGCCGCTTGGCTCTCCAAGGAAGACTGAACGAATTGTTGGGTCTTGCGTTTGTACATACCTTGCAATTACTCCACGATACGGAAGATTTGCAAGGTTAATCTTACCTACGGCCATAGCTAGTTGCTCAAGCCGAAGTATCTTACTGCCCCAGCAAAACAGCCGTGGCCAAGGAGCATCGACGCAAAATGAGTGCATTCAAATCTGTATCCAAGGGCCTCGAAGAGGCTCTGGCCTTCGCGAATGGCGATTTGGCCGACGCCAAAGTGCATGAAGTGTCCGTGGCGGAGGTCGATGTCGCCGAAGTCCGGCAACGGACGGGCCTGTCCCAGGCCGAGTTCGCCAAGAGCATTGGCGTCGCGAAAGGTACGCTCCTGAACTGGGAACACGGGCGCCGGCACCCGACAGGCCCAGCACAGGTTCTGCTGGCATTGATCGCCAAGAAGCCTTCCGTCGTACAGGACCTCTTGCGCGGGGCGTGAACCGGGGCCTAAGCCCCGATCCTCTTGATGCGGATTCCGAGCTTGCGGGCCTTGTCGACGATGTTCTCGGTGATGCCCGAACCGGGCGTGGCAATCAGACCCTGTGGCATGGTTTCGAGCATCTTGTCGTTGCGCTTGAAGGGGGCAGCCTTGCCATGGCTCTTCCAGTCGGGTTTGAACGCCACCTGCGTGACACCACGGGTATCTGCCCAGCGGGCAGCGATCATCTCGGCACCTTTTGGTGTGCCGCCGTGTAAAAGAATCATGTCTGGGTATTTCGCATGGGTGGCATCGAGGACGGACCAGATCAGGTCGTAGGCGTGATAGTCCCCGCCCGAGAAGGCGATCCGCGTGCCTTCGGGGCAGTGAACCTCGGTCTCCTTGCGCCGCTTGGCCGAGAGATAGGCCCGGCTGTCCACCACGGCGGAGGTGAGACCGCGATGCGAGACCTTGGATCCGGTGCGGGGCAGCCAGGGTGAACCGGTGGCGGCCGAGAAGTGGTCCACGGCCAGATCGCGCATCTGCTCGAAAGCGTCGCGATGGTCCCAGAGCTTAAGCCCGATCAACTGGAGGCGTTCCAGTTCAACCGAAGCGACCTCGGAACCGTCCTGGATGGCCAAACTTTCCCGGACCTCGAATTCGTTATCGTCGAGAAGCTTCTGGATATGGGCAAGCCGGCGATGGAAGATCGAGGTGAGGGACCAGAGCATCTCTTCGAGATTGTCTTCCAACTGGCTGCCGGTGAGGAGGCCGATAGTGGTGTCGAAAAGTGTCGCCATGGCGAGCTCGACCTCGTCAGGCTGGGGCAGGGGGCGATGATCGGTCTCGCCGGGTCCTGGTGTTGCGCCATGAAGTGCGAGGTGGTCGAGGATGGCGGAGGTTACGCCGGTTTCCTCGGGGATGTCTGTCTGATGGGGCATTGTCTGGTTCCTCTGATTGATCTGACCCGATTTGGATGGGGCGATAACAGGACCGGCGGCGACCGGGCCGCATCCGTCAGGATCGGAGCGCAGCGGAGAATGCGCCCAGGGCCGGAAAATTGCTCCCGCGAGGAATGAGCCGAAGGCTCAGGGGAATTTTCTGGTGCGGGGCGCATTGCTGTCCGGGCGAGGAGCACTCTGCTCCGACCCGCCGGTCCATCGCTCCTCTTTTCCAAACGGGTTCAGATCGAACCCGCGGAACCTTTGCCCTGTCGGACGTCACTTATGGGGCTGGCGCTCACCCGTCCTCGATCTCCAGACCTTGTACTTTCATGGCCTCAAGCAACGACCGGCGCAGCGCATCTTTGCCAAATGCCCGCAGATCGTCGTTGAAATCGCCCATGTTTGGCACGAGACCACCACAGGCAATACCAAGCGATTCCAGTTGGTTACGCAGTCTCAGTGATGCGGTTCGTCCCGCTTCGTCATTGTCCCGCGCGATCCAGATACGCTTGATCCCCGGCGGCGGGATGAAGAGGCCGAGATGGGTGGCAGTGAGACAGGAGGCGAGGTCAAACTCGGAGAGAGCCGTGCCGACCGAGAGGGTGTTCTCGAGACCTTCACCGACGATGAGATCGCTGCGCGCCTTGCCGGACCAGAAGCGGATGGCATGGCCGTGCAGCTGTCCGAGGATCCGCTTCGGGCTCTCGATCTCGGCCAAACCGCCGGTGGACGGGTCGAGATAGAAGCGTGCGCAGCCGGTGATCTGGCCCCGATTGTCGGTGATCTTCGCGAGCAGGGCAGGGGCCCTTTGCGGCGGATCGGCGTCGTCCTCGCCCTGCCGCAGGAAAACCCGCGGGTGATAACGCAGCGCCGGACCCAGCCGTGTGATCCCGCGCCCCTGCAGATAGGTGGCAGCCAAGGTGCCGAGAACCGGCTTGCCAGCGGCAAAGAGCTTCCGCGCCCGCGCAATGCGTTTGCTAGAGGCAGCATCGGGGCACTCAGCCCTTTGGGTGTCACAAGGTAAGGAAGGGCAGGGGGCCTCGCCGAGAAAGGACCGGGCCTCCCTCAGCGTTTCCTTGAGCGTGACCGAACCAAGCCGTTCATGCATCAGGTCAATCAGATCGCCATACTCACCGGTCGCGAAATCGGTCCAAGATCCGGCTTTGCGCCCACCCTGAGCTTGCAGCCGGATGGCGAGGCTCTGACCCTTTGCGCCCGAAGTGTCGCCAACCTGCCAATAGTTGCCCTGCTTGGACCCCTCGGGGAAATACTGGCGGCAGAAACTCTCGGCGCGGTCTGCAAGATCAGCCGAGAGGTCTGCGATGCTGCGCCGCGCGCTCATGCGGCTGCATCCGCTGCGCTTGCGCCAACCGGATGCGCGGCAAGGACCCGCGCCAGCACCTCGGTGCAATCCACCGGGATGAACACCCGCGTCTTCCACTGGATCACCTCGGTGAAACAGCCCAAGGCCTTCAATGCGGGCAGTGCCGCGCCCGACGCTCCGATCAGCTCGAGCCTCGGCTGTCCCATGACCAGAGAGCGACGCAACTGGTAGCCCCCAAGCAGGCTGAGGGTCGTCTTCGCGTCCATGACCGCGCCGAACACCTCCTGCGGCGTCATCTCAATCTGGCAGTCGAGACCAAGGCGCGCATAGACATTGAGAAGCTGTTCCTGGCTGACCAAGCGGCCGATGGCGCGCTCCCCGTCCTCGGTCTGCAGACGATAGATCCGCATGTTGTCGGCGGGCAGCCGGTCCCAGATCGGCAGGAGGAGGCCGCAGATCAGCGTGATCTTCGATGTAGTGAACTCCGGCACCGCGTCGACCTCGGCCTGCCAGAGCTGCTCGAACATCGCATCATCGATCTCTTCCCAGTGCGACTTCGAGAACTCGGTCAGCGCGAGGATTTCGGTCGCCATGGGCCGCAGGAGCTTCACCCGCAAGATCGGCACGCCATCCTCGTCCATGAAGGCCGGCGCTTTCACCATCAGGGCCGCGCGTTTGGAGGTCTTGTTCCAGCACAGCGTCGCGCCTCTTGTGTCGGCGCAGATGGCTTTGACGCGGGGCAGAGTGAGCGGATCGTTGCGATCGATACGCTCCACGGTCAGCGCAGTTGCCGTCGCGCCCGTCGCCTCATGCTCGAAGATGACCTTGCGATCAACGATCTCAAACTTCTCGGCGCGCAGGGTCTCTAGCCCGACATCGAGGGTGCCTGCCTGACGCGCGTCCTCAATTATCGCCGAAAGAAACCCGCCGAAGGCCTCGAAGATCGCGTCCTGCATGTCGATGCGGAGCGCGAGGCAGCGGTTCAGGAACTGCTGGATCGGCGGCAGGGTTTCCTTCATCGTGCCATCCGCCTCATCGAGCGTCAGCCCGGTCATCTCCTGGAACCTGGAGTAGGAGCAGGCGTCGATCTTGCCCGCGCGCAGCTTGTAGAAGAACTGCCGCAACGCCGCTCGTGCATAAGGGCTCTCGAGGTTGTCCTCGGCGCGGAACATGTTCTGCCCACCCGTCTCGCGTTGCCCCTTGGTGATGGCCCCGAGCGTATCGAGGCGGCGGGCGATGGTGGAGAGGAACCGCTTCTCACCCTTCACGTCTGTGGCAACGGGGCGAAAGAGCGGCGGCTGCGCTTGGTTCGTGCGGTTGGTACGCCCCAGCCCCTGGATCGCATTGTCGGCTTTCCAGCCAGGCTCAAGCAAGTAATGCACCCGGAGGCGCTGGTTCTTTGCACCAAGATCGGCGTGGTAGCTGCGCCCCGTGCCACCGGCGTCAGAAAAGATCAGGATGCGCTTGGCGTCATCCATGAAGGCCTGGGTTTCGCCGAGGTTGGAGGAGGCGGCTCGGTTCTCGACCTTGAGCCGCCCTTCACGCGTCCTCGCGATGCGCCGCTTGCGCCCCGTGACCTCGGCCACCGCATCGCCCCCGAAATGCCACAGGATCTGATCGAGCGCGCCCTGCACCGGGGCAAGGGCACCGAGATGCTCGACAAGCTCATCCCGCCGCCGCTCCGCCTCACGGCAGATAATCGGATTGCCATCACCATCGAGGGCGGGACGCGAGCGTAGGTCGCCGTTCTCGTCGGAGTAGGGCTCGAAGAGCTGCGTCGGGAAGCTGTGCATGAGGTAGTCCATGATGTTCTCGCGCGGCGTAAAATCGACCTGCAGGTCGTCCCACTCCGAGGGCGGGATCTCTTCGAGGCGCCGTTCCATCACCGCCTCGCTGGTCGAGACCACCTGAATCACGGCCGAATGCCCCGCGGCCAGGTCCGCTTCGATCGCATGGATGAGCGAAGGGCATTTCATGGCGGTGATGAGATGATTGAAGAAACGCTGCTTGTTGCTCTCGAAGGCCGAGCGCGCAGCGGATTTCGCCTGGGGGTTCAGCGTACCGGTCTCGGAGGAAATACCCGAGGCCTGAAGGGCGGCCTCCAAGTTGGTGTGGATGATCTGGTAGGCATCGGCATAGCTGTCATAGATCGCGATCTGTGCGGGCGTCAGCTCATGCACCAGCATTTCGTATTCGACCCCGGCATAGGAGAGGGACCGCGCAAGATAGAGCCCGAGCGCCTTCAGATCGCGCGAGATCATCTCCATGGCAGCAATGCCCCCGGCCTCCATCGCGGCAACGAACTCGGCCCGCGTCACGAAAGGGAAATCACCCGTGCCCCAGAGCCCGAGACGGGAGGCATAGGCGAGATTGCCGACCACCGTCGCGCCGGTCGCTGAGACGTAGAGCACCCGGGCATCGGGAACGGCATTTTGCAGCGCGAGGCCAGCAAGGCCTTGTTGGGATGCCTTCTTGTCGCCGCGGTCGGACTTTTCGCCGGCGGCATTCGCCATGGCGTGGCTTTCGTCGAAAGCGATGACCCCGTTGAACCCCTCGCCAAGCCAGGACGTCACCTGATCGAGGCGGGAGGCTTTCCCGTCGCGTTCAGCAGAACGCAGGGTGGCATAGGTGACGAAGAGGATGCCCTCTGGGAGACGGATATCGCTCCCCTGGCGGAATTTCGAGAGCGGCACGATATCGCTTTCACGCCCCCCAAGCGCCATCCAGTCGCGGCGCGCATCCTCGATGAGCTTGTCGCTCTTCGAGACCCAGACCGCGCGGCGTCGTCCTTGCAGCCAATTGTCGAGGATGATGCCCGCGACCTGCCGGCCCTTGCCGCAGCCCGTGCCATCGCCGAGGAACCAGCCCTTGCGCAGGCGAAAGGCACCTTCGTCATCCTCAGACGCTGCCATCAGCTGACCTTCGATCTCGCCGCGCTTGAACCAGCCCTTGAGATGCGTCTCGTGTGCATTGCCCGCGTAGATCACGCTTTCGAGCTGCGGCGCAGAGAGGAGACCGTCTCGAACGAGGGTCTTCGGCAGAACGGGGCGGTAGCTCGGCACGGGCGGCGGCACCGAGGCCATGGCGGCGGATTGCACAAGTGCTGTCGGATGCTCCGCCGCGCCGTCGATCCGGATCGCCTGCAGGTCATAGACCTCGTAGACCGTGTCCTGCAACGTGCCATAGGGTTCGCTCCAGGCTTTTGGCAAGTAGTCGAGCGGGGCCGTCTCGATGTCGTCGAACGGATGCTTCGCGCGTTCCTCGGCGAGCGCACGGGTTTCTTTGCGTGCTGCGTTGCGCAGGGCGTGGAGGTTGGTGCGGGTCGGCTGAGACGGGACCGAAAGGGCCGATGTGGTGGGGCAGGGCGGGGGGCTGCGGCGTTCCGGGCAATGGGCGAGTACTACGGAGAGAAGATCACTCGTGGTCGCGCAGATCGGATGATAGGCGGCGTCAATATCAGCCGGTGCGGTCTCTTCAGCACCAGCCGCGCGCTTATCGATTACCGTCAACCGCGTGTCGATCGTGGTGCCATGCCGTGCGAAGACCTTGCCGTCGATGGGGGCCGAAAACACGACATCGGCGCTCTGGCCGATCCGCTGAAATGTCGACTGGAAGGATTTCAAAGAGGGACGGAAGCTTTCGCCGGTGATGACGACAAGCCGCCCACCAGGCGCGAGGCGTGCCAGGGCGGAAAGCACATGCTGACTGGTCGCTTGCCTAAACCGGCCCTCGACATGGTTGGCAGCGGAAAACGGCGGGTTCATCACCACGACCGAGGGCGTGATCGAGCGATCAAGACGATCGTCGATCGAGGCAGCATCGTGGTCAGATACGGCGGCATCGGGGAACAACTGCCCCAGTAGGGCGCGGCGCGTGTCGGCAAGTTCATTCAGCGCCAACCGTGCACCAGCGATCTTTGCAAAGATGGCCAGCATGCCCGTGCCCGTCGACGGCTCGAGCATCAGGTCGTCGTCCCGAAACCCGGCGGCCTGCGCGACGATGGCCGCGAGGGGCAAAGGCGTGGAAAACTGTTGCAGACGGATACTGTCTTCGGAGCGGCGCGTGTGAGACGGGGCCAGAGCCGTGAAACGTTCGATCATGGTGAGGAAGGCCTGCGGCGACAGTGCCTGACGCTGCATCAGCGCGCCGTAGCGCGAGAGTATAAGGATTTGGGCGACCTCGGCCGCCTCATAGGCGTCTTTCCAGACCCAGGCACCACTTGTGTCACTGGCACCGCAAGCATCTTCCATCGCGGCGCGAAGTGCGGCGGCGTCGATGGACCTGCCTGCCTCGAAAACGGGGACGAGGATTTTCGCAGCCTGCATCAGGTTTTGGGCGAAGCGTGGGGCATCCGGCAGGGCAGGGGCTTCGGGCTCGGTTGCAAGTTGGACGGAATGGGGGTGAGCGTTCATCGGCAATCTCCGGGGTTGAGGGTTGGCCCCGAGCCCCGCGTGCACTCTCTCACCCGGGAGGGGTCACCCCTCCCGCCCTGTCTCTCACTCTTTCATGGCCTCGAAAACTGAAGTCTTGGCAGCGAAAACTTATCCACAAAATCTGGGGATGACGCTGTGGGCGTTGTCGCGCAAACCCATGCCAGGCTGCTGGGACACGGCCGTGCCTGCATTTTGGGCACCTCCAGCGAAACGGACCCGACACACAGCAAGCTCGGGGACCGAATGGTCAACGAGGAGAAATCGCAAGAGCTCAGAATGGGGATCTGCAAATAAAAAGGCGACATCCGGGAGGAGGTGGATGCCGCCGATTATTCCGGATCGGCTCAGGGAGGAGGAGAGAACCGATCACAAGAGCGAACATAGGAGCAATGCTGCAGTCGCACAATGGGCGGGCTATGACTTTTCTGCAATGCAGCAATGCATGTCCGCGATCGGGTGCTGCCCATAGTTCCGGTGTGTGGCGGCGAGTTATTCTATGGATATGCGGTCAATGCACCGGTCGCGGGTGGCGCATGGGGATCGGACCGAGGAACGGCATTCCGCGCCTCCGGCAAACAATGCGTCTCATAGGCGCCAACAAACCCCCAGCAAGCGTCGATCTCCTCGCCACCCTGTTCGACGATGTAACCATAGACACGCCCACCAAGGTAAGAATCGTAGTCGGCGGTCTCACCACGTAAGATGTCTACAGCCTGTTCGCGCAGGGCCTTGGTCACGCGTTTTACACCGAATTCCTTTCGGACCGCTTCGAGCGTCACGTAGACGTAACCGACCTGCCCAGAATCCCACGGGCAGTGGAACCCGACGGTGTTCATCGCGAGACCGGAATGGTCATAGAGAAACACAGGCAGAATGATTGCCTTCCGCTCGGCGCGGTCCCGCAGACGATCCATCGAGAGATCGCTCTGATCCGAGACGCCCGCAAGATCGCGCAGGAACGCCTCAGGGCTGTCGTACTGATGGCTGTCACCCAGCCGATAGCGGCGGTGCCAGCAGATCAGCGTACCGAGGTTGCACCACTCTCGTGGGTCCTCAGCGTCGGGGTCGTGGTAGATCTTGATCGTGTGGCCCTGGTGGACCTCCTCGTAGACGGGATCTTGCATGTCCATGTCCTTTCTCGAAACGCAATCGACCCGCCAAGCCGGTTGTGGCGCAGGCGGGTCGATCTGGATGGGATCAGATGGTTGGTGAGTTTGCCGCCCGGCGGATCAGGCGGCGGCGCGATTCTGGCGATGCTGGACGTGCTCGACAGAGACCTTGAGAAGCCAATCCTCAAAGCCAAGAATGGTCTGGTGACCCGCAACCGCCTGGACCCAGGCCGCACGCGGATCGCTGCCGATCTGCGTCGGGTCGTTGTCGATCCGGCCATTGGCCATCCACGGTTCGGGTTGTATGCGTCCGAGCCAGTCAGCCAGTGACGGGATACGCCCCTGGCAGTCTTCGCGCACATGCTGCTCGCCGATCCAGCGGATCGGAACGACCCGGCCCGCGCTGTTGATCAGGCTGCGACCGAACACCCGCTCGGCATCATAAATCCCGACCGTATGATGTTTTTGGGCTCTGTGAACAAAGAGACCTAGGTGCTCTTTAGATGAGTCAAACCAGTCATGCACATGTTGGTAATCATCTGGAACACCGCCAAATCTACGGGCCGAGCTTTCGGCGTGGTGGAGAGGATGTGCCATGTCAGAGCCCCTCATGTTCTGTGGTGTCGGTCTCGATGAAGCGGTTCGAGTGGCTGACATCGATCTTGTCCGTCTCGAGCGCCCAGGTCAATTCGCCATAGCCGCCCTCGTTGTTTTCGAAGCCAGGGCTCAGCGCATAGGCAAAGTCCCAGCCGAAATCTTCGACCCGTCGCCGCAGCTCTTCTGTCAGGGTAATCGTGTCAGGCGTCACGACGACCTCCTCGACATTGCCGGAATCGCCATAGCCTTCATATTGCACGTCGAGGCCGGTCACGCCGAGGCCGCGCAGTTCGGTGAGAAGCGCCGCGCGGGTCTCGACCCGCTGTTCGGCTGCCCGTCTCTGGGCTTCGAGCATCTGCGCGTAGAAATCATTTGCTTGTGTCATATCTTCGGTCCTTTGGAATTGAGGGAGGGTGAGGGCGACCGTCTTGCAGGCCGCGCCCCGGAGGTTTCCTTTGGGGGGCTTCAGGCCGCAGCGTCGCCGCGTTTCTCAGCCGTCCGGTCAACCAGGTTGAAATACAAATTCTCGGTCGCGCGCTTGAACCCCGGCGGTTTGCGCGGAGCGAGGCAGCGCACCGAGGCGCTGCAGCTCTCGCCGTGCTCCATCGCGAACTGCGTCACTTGGTCGATCAGATCATCCATGCCCGCGGCCTCGATGCGCTTTTCGGGGTAGTTCGCCAGCATCTGGAACTGGGTGACGACGAAGGCGCCATCGCGATGTGCGGGATAGAGGGTGATCTGGTAGTCGAGTGTCTTGGCCATCTCTGGTCTCCTGCGGCAGGCCGGACACGATCATCGCGCCCCTTGGAACCCGCCAGCCCGAAAGGACCGCCCTTTGTGCAAGGGCGATCCGTGGCGATGTCGGTGAAAAAGGGGCGTCAGTATTCCGACGGCAGAAGCAGGGTCAGGACCCGGCGCGTCTGATCAGGATCGGAGGGCTCAGGCGAGCCATAGGTGTAGTCGACGTCGTACAGGTCGATCTTGAACCAGACCTTCGTGCCGTCGAGGTCGATGACGCCCATCTCGTGCCATCCTTGCGGGTCGCTGTCAGCGTTGAACGCGTCAAATGAAGCCACGCTGCGGGTGAGAGCAAGCTGGGCATCGGGCCCAAGCGCTGCAACGCCACGGGTCATCACGAACTGGCCCTGCGGGGCATCGGTGACGAGGATATTGCCAAGGATAGAGCGACGAAAGGCGTCATTCTGCGAAGCGACGAGTGCGGCTTCCTTAACGGGATCGAGGTCAAGTGTGGTGGTCATGGGATATCTCCGGGACGGGCCCGCCGATCCGATATCGGCTGTTGGTAACCCGTCAGCCGGAAAGGGCCGCCCTCGATGTGAGGACGGCCCAAGGCTCATGTCGTGATCAGGTCAGCGTGCGGCTCGTCAAGCCGCATCCTCGCTGAGGAAGGCGGGCAAGGACGACGGTTCATCGCTCTCGGCGTCGCTCAGAGAATCTTCGGCGGACACATCCCCCTCCTCGGTCTCCGGCGCTTCGCCTGCCATGTCGGCAACAGCCTCCGCCGCACCGGCAAACACCATCCCGTCGGGCAGCCAGCGCGTCGTCCTGACAACCGTTGCGGCGTCGAACCCTTCCGTCTCGCCGGCCGTTTCCGCGAAGGCCCGCTCCATCGCGGCCGCGATATCGCCCTTACGCTCGCGATTGCGATCTTCGGCGTAATCGTCGCCAATGAGCTTGCGCGCGGTAGCGACCGCATGCCCCTTGTTGACCCGACCCCAGTAATTCTGAGCAGTCGGGCGCCAGCAGGCCGCCACATCGACGTCAAGACGCGCGCCGATCTCCTCGATGATCGGGGAGGGGCGATTGTCGGAGGAAAGCTGCGGCTTGACTGCCAGACCCGTCGCCCAGGCGAAAAGCGCCTGCTTGGCGGCAATGGGCAGCGCCGACATCGCCCGGAAGTTTTCGGGCTTCTCCAGCGTAATCCAGTCGGTGGCGAGGCCCTGCTCCAGCGCCTCGAGCATCTTCTGGGCAACAGTATCCGAATGCAGCACCTCGCGGTTCTGCGCCTGGAAGGGCCGGATCGAGATATCGAGCGCCTCGTTGTTGTAGGACCGCCCCAGAGCCTGCTCGCAGAGCGCGTAGAGCATCGCATCGAACGCCACCTCGAAATCCGCCGCCAGATGCGCCCGAAGGATATGCTGACGCGTCGCGCGCAGATCGTCGGCGAGGCTCGCCGAAATCCCGTTCGCCTTGCGCAAGGTCGCGGCCGGGTCGGAGGTGGGCACCGGTGTCGAGGAGGTTGGCGGCGTCACGTTCGGGCGGACAGGAGACGGGGCATCACCCGCGTCAGCACTATTTTCGCTCGGGACGACCGCAGCGGGGATATCTTCTGGCCGCACGAGGCCTTTCTCGACACGCAGCGCGCCGTCATGACCGATGGTCAGAACCACGCCCGCGATGGCACGATCTTCGTCCGCGTAAGGCTGCCGTTCGCGTTGCAGGGCCTCGATCTCGCGCAGGCGCGGCTCGATGGCATAATATTCTTCCGTCTCCGCGTCCGTCCAGTCCTCGCCGTCATTCTTCGCCGCCAGTTCTTCCTCGCGCGCAATGAGACGTTCTTCTTCGGTGAGCAGGTCCGGATCGGGGTCGATGTCCTGCGGATAGACCCGCCCGAAGCTGCGAAACGCGCCGTAATCCACCGAGAGATGCACCTCGACCCATTTCCACGTTCCCTCGAAGGTTTTCGCCGCAGCCTGCAGCTTTTCGATGGCGAGACGCTCTAGGAGTTCGGGGTTCTCCATATGGGCGCTGGCGCGGTCGTCGAAGAGATCGCGCAGCAGAACACCACCCGCCGCCTCATAGGCCTCAATGCCGACAAAGCGCCCGATGGCCGAGTTCGCCGAATGGGCGGTCTCGGTAAGATGGCGTTTGATGCTTTGCGGATGGATGTGATAGCCGCCCTTCACTGCGTTCCAGACCGCCAGCTGGCGATCATGGTCGTCGGTCAGTGTGAAAGCCATCACGCATTCAAGGGTCAGATCACCCGCGCGGAACTGCTCGATGATCTCGGGCGCGACACGGGCGAGTTTGAGGCGGCGGCGCACCAGGTCGACGGAGACGCCGAATTTGAGCGCGATCTCGTCTTCGCTGCGGCCCTCGGCGATCATCGCCTCAAAAGCCTCGAACTGGTCGGCGGGGTGCATCGCCGCGCGCTGGAGGTTTTCAGTTGCAGAAGTAAGGATGGCGTTGCGCTTATCATCGACGAGGCAGGGCACGGGGTGATCGGCGGGGATGACGCTGTCCTCAGCGAGCTGCTTCAGCGCCTTGAGGCGACGACCGCCGGCATCGACTGCAAAACGTGTCTCTGACAGCGCATGAACCACCAGATTCTGTTTAATTCCGGTCTCGCGGATACTGACGAGGAGCTCAGCATCGTCGCTGGCGCTGGCCGCAACTTTTCGAACGTTGAGCGGGCTCGGCTCCAACTGGTCGAGCGGGATCATCCGGATGTCGGTCCCGCCGCCAGGCACGGACAACTCAGTGGCTTCGGTTTTCTTCGCAGTGGCGGGTTTCGGGCGGGTTGTGGTCTTGGCCATGGTCAGGGTCCTTGTCACGCCGGACCCGGAAGAGCCTCTCTCTATCCTTTCAAGCCCGGCACCCGGGCTTCCCTTTCTCTGGCTTTTTCTTGTGTTCCCTTACATGAGATCGTTTTGCACAGGCTTTGCTGTCTCCAAAGCCTACAGGCCTAGCTCACTGTTTGATTTTCCGAACCCACTTCCGCGAGCAAAATCTGCCGAATTGAGCTTTCAATTTTGACTTTACCAAATGTTGAAGCATCTCGGAAAACTGACTTCGTTTCGCATTCGAAGCAAATCAAGTCATGCTGACGGCCGACAACTTTTAGACCAACTGAACTTTCCCCGACATGGACCACATAGACCTCGCATGCTAGGTTCGCGCCTGCTTTCACCGGCGCATGGAATTGTAGGTCCATAGAGACAAAAGGCATGGCCGTGTTTCTTTCCGTGAGTAGAAAAAGCCAGCCCCGGCCTGAAAGCAAATCGTCCCAGAAAGTCTCGATCGCTTCCAGCGCGAAATTCGTAATCCGGCCAGTAAAGGCGATTCCCAGCTGGTCACAGTCGCCAAAGAAAATCCTGCGTTCGAAGGCAAATCGTGGTTTAAATTCTGTTTCTGGTACATTCATTGCAGCGTTACGGGCTCAACATTTCTTTGTCTCTGGTGCGTGACAGCGATAGGAAGGAATAGTTTTCCGGTCATTATGCCATGCGCCGGAATTCGGCGGGGGTCGCGCCTGTCATTTTTCGAAAAGTTCGACTAAAATGACTCTGATCTGCAAAACCGCAGTCAAGCGCGACCACTTTCAGGGGGGCATTACCCTTTCTCAGCATCTCCTGGGCCTTCGATATTCGCTTGCGCAAAACATATGCATACGGTGCCAACCCAAACTCCGCCTTGAACTGACGCGAAAAGTGAAACTGGCTGAAACCGATAGATGCGGCCATGTCTTCCAGACTGAGGTTTTCACCTAAGCAGCTTTCAACGAGATCGATGATTCTCTGCCTTTGAGCAGGGCTGAAGTTCGAGTTTGCGTCGCTGGTCAAAGAGACCTTGGCGTACTGACGCAGAAGGTGAACGGCGATCTGGATGCGCAGGGCGTCGATGATCAATCTCTGGCCGATTCCACCGTTCTTTAGCTCATTCTCTAGCAATTGGATGCAGTTCAGGATACAGGGGTCCTTCGCAGACAGACAATCATTGATCTCAATGGACTTCGGGTCACGATCAAAGACCGAAAGGGCCGTGTTTTCGAGTTCACTGTGACTGAGATAGACGTGTCTAACCGTGATAGGCTCGGACCAACTCCAAGTGGATTCCTCTGCACGCGTGAGCAAGGAAATCCTACCTTTCTCTACGCGCGCGCTTTGCCATGGGCCGCCACTCGTGCGGCGCATAGTGGTTGGCGCGCCATCATATGCAACAATCATATAGTCGCGCATGGGGGGAATTGCCGCGTCTTGTCGCTCATAACGATAGCCCTTCAGGGTAATGCCGTTCCAGTTGCACCCGGAACTGTCCAACGTAGTCGTGCCGGGAATCCATTCGGGTATCCGGTCCGGTGATATGAGCAGTCTTTCCATCTTGGCCTCCCTGAACTTTTTCACGATCGTCCGCTTGAGCTGAAATTTCGGCTTAGGTCGTCTCGCGCATCCGCGGTTCTTCTCGAACGATATTCGCTTGAGTCAATCTATCGATTTCAGCTTCTGTCAGTCCAGCCTCGCTAAGCAACTCCCTACTATGCTGCCCGAAGCGAGGCGGTGCCGCGCGAACCGCTCCGGGGGTACGCGACAAGCGTGCTGGCACGCCGGTGCCGCGGTAGGTGCCAACTGATACCACCATGCCGCGATGTCGGGTGTGTGGATGCTCCAACGCTTCATTCACATTCCGAACGACTCCGGCGGGAATCCCAGCTTTCAAAAGCACCGGCTCAAGTTTGAAGGCGTCATGTTGCACCAGGCACTCTGACAAGACCTCTGTCATCTCTGACCGATGCGCAAGACGCGCGGCATTGTCGGCAAATCGTGGATCGCAGGGCACCTCAGGTAGGCCAAGCACGTCACAGAGTTTTGCGAACTGACCATTGTTACCGATAGCCAGATAGAGTTTGCCATTACTTGTTTCGAACATGTCGTATGGTACGATATTTGGATGCCCATTGCCGGTCGCCATTGGTATCTGTCCGGACATGAGGGAATTAGCCGCTTGGGGATGCATCATGCTGATCGCGCAATCATATAGCGGCACTTCGATGGCTTGGCCCAATCCGGACCGGCCCCGTTCCAAAAGTGCGGCGAGAATAGCGTTACAGGCGATCAGACCGGTGCCGATGTCCACGATGGGCGTACCCATGCGTGTCGGGCCTTCGGAGGGATTGCCGTTGATGCTCATGAGGCCCGTCATAGCTTGTACCACGGCGTCATAGCCGGGAAAACCGCCAAGTGGGCCATCGGAACCAAATCCAGTCACATGGCAGAGTACCAGTCTAGGAAAACGTGCCCTGAGAACATCAGCATAACCAAGCCCCCATTTTTCAAGAGTACCAGACTTAAAATTGTGAACTAAAACATCCGCATCCTGAAGAAACCGCAAAATCAGGTCGCGCCCTTCCGGTTGCTGCAGATCGATAGCGATGGACCGCTTGTTGCGGTTGGCGCCAGAGAAATAAGCGCTGAGTTCATCATTGAAAGGCGGGCCCCAACTGCGGGTCTCGTCGCCCAGAGGCGGCTCCACCTTGATGACCTCAGCGCCATGATCCGCAAGCATTTGGGTGCAGTAAGGCCCGCCCAGCACGCGGCTGAGGTCGACCACCTTGATCCCGTCCAATGAGCCAGCCATCAAAGCGCCTCCTGATAGAGGCGCGACACATCTTCGGCTGTCATGTCGCGCGGGTTGGTCTCCAGCAATCGCGTGATACCGGTCACGACCTCATTAGCCATTCCGGGAATGGCTGCCTCGGTCACTCCGACACCAGAAAGTCGAGACTCAAGTCCGCTTTCGACTAGCATCCGTTCCATCTCGTCGATCAGGCCATGGGCCGCAGCCGCATCAGAGTTGAAAGGCCGCGAGGGCAGTAGTAACCGCGATAGACGAGCATATTCAGCTTCTGCAACGGGCATGTTGAACCTCATCACTGGTCCTGCGACCAGAGCGTTTGCGTGCCCGTGAGGAACCTTGAAACCTGTTCCAAGTGGGTATGACAAGGCATGAATCGCCCCCACGCTGGCATTAATGAAGGCCATCCCAGCCAGTGTCGCCCCCAACAGCATGGCCTCTCGCGCTGACAGGTCCGAAGGCGTTTCCATGACGATTGGTAAGTTCTGACCGAGAAGCACCAGCGCTTTGTCCGCCATTCCATCGGAAATGGGATTCTTTCTGGTGCGACTGGTTACTGCCTCAATGGCGTGAACCATTGCGTCTAACGCCGTGGCCGCTGTGATGTGACGAGGCATTCCCAATGTTAGCTTTGCATCTAGCAAGGCAACGTCAGGCAGAAGCTGCGGTGCATATACCGCTTTTTTTTCGTGGCTTTCCGAAGTCAGCACGGACACCCATGTTACCTCTGATCCGGTCCCTGCCGTGGTTGGCACCTGGATCAGTGGCAAGCGTTTATCGGTGACCTGATTAATCCCGATCATGTCCGTAATCGGTTGATCGTTGGCTACCGCCGCTGCGATGACCTTGGCAGTGTCCAGTGAACTGCCGCCGCCAAGTCCGATGATTCCGTCAGCACCAAAGGCCCGCGCGACCTCTACCGCGGCCTCGACGACAGCGATCGGGGGGTCCGCTTCGACTTTATGAAAAATCTCAACCTCGATGCCAGCAGCCCTAAGTGAGGCGGCTGCCTCGTCCGCAAAACCACAGGCCAATATGCCCGGGTCCGTCACGACCAGCGCACGGGTGCAAGACAAATCTTGCATCAGGCTGCCGATCCGGCCAAGCCCACCGCTCTCGCAGACGATCCTCGGGGTGGAAAGGAAATTGAAGTCCATAGTTTGTCTTCGCTCCTGTTAAGCTGCTGCAGTGCGGATCATATTCCGCGCGATCAGTATTTGCTGAATCTGGGTTGTCCCCTCGTAGATGCGGAAGAGACGCACATCGCGATAGAAGCGCTCGACCGCATATTCGGCCATGTATCCTGCACCGCCGTGGATTTGCACTGCGCGATCGGCCACTCGACCTACCATCTCACTGGCAAACATCTTGCAGCAGGCAGCATCAGTCGACACGTTCTGACCAGCGTCCTTGCGGCGTGCTGTTTCTTCGATCATGCAACGCGCTGCGAAGGCCTCGGCGCGACTGTCAGCCAGCATGGCTTGGATCAGTTGCTTTTCAGCGATGGGTTCACCGAATTGTTTGCGTTCCATCGCATAGGATAGGCTGTCACGGATCAGCCGTTCGGCGGCGCCCACACAGACGGCAGAAATATGCAGTCGGCCCCGGTCAAGGACTTTCATTGCTGTCTTAAAGCCCTTGTTCAGACGGTCCGGCCCGCCGATAATGTTCGCGGCAGGCACGCGGACATTGTCAAGGATGACGTCGCATGTGTGCGAGCCCTTCTGCCCCATCTTCCTGTCAGGCTGGCCAAGCGTTATGCCTGGCGTCCCTGCCTCGACGAGAAAGGCGCTTACGCCGGCAGAACCTTCCGCCTCTGGATTGGTCCGGGCAAAAACCGTGAATAGATCGGCACGCGGTGCATTGGTAATGTAGCGTTTCGTGCCGTTCAGAAGGAAATCGTTACCGTCACGCCGCGCCGTAGTGCGCAGACTGCCAGCATCCGACCCAGCATCTGGCTCGGTTAGGGCGAAGGATGCGATCATATCTCCGGACGCGAGAGCTGGTAGATACTGCGCCTTCTGCTCGTCGGTTCCATCGATGATGATTCCCTGAGAGCCGATCCCGTTGTTGGTGCCAACTAGCGACCGGAACGCAGGCGAAGCCTGGCCAAGAACGAAAGCGGCTTGCACTTCCTCTATCATCGACAAGCCGAGCCCGCCGAAATCTTCCGGGATCGACATGCCGAAAAGGCCCATCATGCGGATTTCATCGACCAGCATCGGCGGAATCACATCCTCGTCGGCGACGCGATCCTCGTAAGGGATTAGTCGCTCTTTCACGAAGCGGTCGAGCGCGTCGAGAAACTGGGAAAGGGTATCTTTATCAAGGGCCATGATGCTCTCTATTGTTCAGGGTGCGACCGCCGCAACGCGGCGGACAAGATCGACAAGGCGGTGCGCGACGTCGCTTTCGATCCAGTCGCGCGTAAGGGTTTGCGAAGGGCCACCGCAGTTGAAGGCAATAATGGGTGAGCCGTCCTTCGGCACGAAGGGCACCGCTACAGCGTTCACATCACGTTTCCACTCCGTGAAGGACGTGCAGTAACCGTGCTGTTGGTAGTCTGCGATAGCTGCTTCGATTCCGGGCTGCACATTCGGCCAGTTGTCGCCTTCATGTTCCTCCACAAGGGCCAGAATTCTGGCCCGCTCATCCGGGTCGTGCGCCGCTATGCAGGCGCGACCAACCGCGGTCGTGGCCAGTTTAATATGGGCACCAACCTCGATCGCCAGCGTGACGGCATTAGTGCCCTTGCACCGCTCCAGATAGACCATCGATAGCCGGTCACGACTGGCCATGGCCACCGGCATGCCTGTGTAATCAGCCAGCTCCTGCATAAAGGGCTTCGCCAGTTGCCGCAGCGGAATCCCTGCAAGGCAGGAGAAACCCAACGAAAGCACTGGAGGGGCCAGTCGATAACGTGCTGTATCCGGGTCGTAGCTGAGGTATTCCAGCTTGTTCAGTGTATAGGCCAGCCGGGAGACCGTCGATCTGCTCAGGCCAGTGCGCTCGGCCAACTCACCGTTCCCCAGAGCCTCCCCTTCCCGCCGAAAGGCCCGCAACAGCTCCAAGCCGCGCGCCAACGCCGTGACAAAATCGCGATCCTGTTTCTCGGCATCCTTGGTGCGGTCTTTCCTTGGTCTCACGATATCCCTCCTCGGAAAGAATTATGCGTCTTGAAACACATCTAAACGATCGATAACGTCCGCGTCAATACTGTGGTAAACTTTTCCGCTATGCGGAAAACTAAAGTCGTCCATCTGGTCCCCTTCGTGCCGGATCCTGCGGATGACACAACTGAGCGAGGGCATAACGCCATGAAAGAAATGAATTATCCGACCATCCAGCACCTCATCGGACGGGACTGGATCGCTTCTCCCACGCCGGAGGATCGTGCAGTCATAAACCCTGCAAACGGGCAAACTATCGGACAGATTCCGCAGGCTAGCGCCGCAGATCTGGACCATGCGGTTCACTCGGCCGAATCAGCTTTTCGCCGATGGAAAAACAGCTCTCCCATGGAACGAAGTGCAATTTTGCGACGGTTTGCCGACCTGCTGCGCCAAAATGACAGACTGATCGCTGGCTGGATCACTCTCGATGAAGGCAAGCCGCTGGCTGAGGCCTTGGCTGAGGTCCGCGCCTCAGCTGACCACGTCGACTGGCACGCCGAGGAATGTCGGCGCATTTATGGGCGCATCATTCCATCGCGCAGCCCGGGGGTACAGCAGCTTGTCGTGCGCGAACCGATAGGCGTCTGCCTTGCCATCACGCCTTGGAATTTTCCGCTGAGCCAAGCGGTACGCAAGGTCGCGGCGGCGCTTGCGTCAGGTTGCACGATGATCTTAAAAGCCCCGGCAGAGGCTCCGGCGGGTTGCATGGCAATTGCTCGCTATCTGCTGGATGCAGGATTGCCCGAAGGCTGTCTGAACCTTGTCTGGGGTAATGCGGCCTTCATTTCGGAAACTCTAATTGCGCGCCCCGAGGTGCGCAAAATCACCTTCACCGGTTCGGTCGAGGTGGGCAAGCATCTGGCAGAATTGGCTGGCCGCCATATGAAGCGGGCGACGATGGAGCTCGGCGGTCACGCGCCCGTATTGGTGTTCGACGACACCGATGCCACGGCCGCGGCGCGCGCCTTGGCGGTCAACAAGCTGCGCAATGCAGGCCAGGTGTGCATCGCCCCAACCCGGTTTTACGTACAACAAGGCATCTACGATCGATTTCTGTCCGAACTAGTTTCAGCATTTGAGAGCGTAAAGGTGGGCGCTGGTTTAGCCGAAGGCACGCAGATGGGACCATTGTGTCATCGCGGACGCGTGAATGCGATGGAAAAGCTCGTCGAGGATGCCCGCGAAAACGGCGCACGGGTGTTGACGGGAGGCAAAAGGCTTGGAAATCATGGTAACTTCTATGCCCCGACAATCGTCGATACGCCCAACGACGACATTGACTTGATGCGCGAAGAACCCTTCGGCCCGATTGCTGTCGTCTCGTCTTTTCGTGACATAGAGGACGGACTGTCGCGGGCCAACGGGCTACCCTTCGGGCTGGCGTCCTATGTCTTTACCAATTCGTTAGAGCGTGCAGATAAAGCAGCTGCGGGTTTGCAGGCAGGTATGGTAAGCATCAACCAGTTCGGCCTCGCTCTGCCCGAGACTCCGTTTGGAGGCGTGAGAGACAGCGGCTATGGGACTGAAGGCGGGACGGAAACCTTCGAAGGCTATCTCATTACCAAATTTATCTCGCGCAATCGCGCGCCAGTGCTGTGAGGATGCCCATGCCTGTTGAATTAAGCTTCTCAAATGACGCAGCAATTCTGACCATAGACAATTCGCCGCTTAACCTAATCAACGCGGAGGTTCGGGCTGGAATACAACACTGTATCTTCAAAGTCCTCGAAACTGGGGCTACCAGGCTGATTATCACCGGCACAGGAACGACCTTCGTCGCGGGCGCGGATGCGAAGGAATTCGGTAAGTTGCCTGTTGATCCACAACTAAATGATGTGCTGATGCAACTTGCACACCTCCCGATTCCTACTATCGCAGCAATCAACGGGGCTGCGCTTGGTGGGGGACTAGAGATTGCTCTGGCTTGCTGCTATCGCATCGCCTCAACTTCTGCCAAACTGGGCTTGCCAGAGGTAAACTTGGGGATCGTGCCTGGCGCAGGGGGAACCCAAAGACTGCCGCGACTTATCGGTATTGAAGCTGCGCTTGACATGATTGTCACCGGGAAGGCTGTTTCCGCCGAGCAGGCACTGAAAATGGGACTGATCCAGCTGCTAGCCGATGACCCGCTTGGCGCGGCCATAGCTCTCGATGACGATGTACTTGAGGCGGCACAGGCACCCGACAATCTTCCTTCACCAAAGCCAAACCACGTCGCAGCGGAAGTCGCCCGAGCGCATGTAGCGCGGCGTATGCCTGGCCAGAATGCCCCGCAGGTTGCGGTGAACCTAGTCGCGACCAGTGCGACGACGCCGCTGCACGACGCACTAGCCAGCGAGCGCTCTGCGTTTTTGGACCTTCGTACCTCGGATCAGGCGCGGGCCCTTAGGCACGTTTTCTTCACCGAGCGTACCGCAACCAACAAGGGGCGCGCCTACCCCCGACCTTCCCGAGATGCTGAAACCGCCATCGTGGTCGGTGGTGGCAATATGGGCGCAGCTATTGCGTACACGCTGGCGACCGCAGGGATCTCGGTGACTGTCGTCGAACGTAGTGCCTCGTCCGCCGAGTGGGCCAGTAAAAACCTGCAAAAGCTGATTGATCAGGGTATCAGTCGCGGTATTCTGTCCGTCGATGCGGCAAAGACGGTTGAAGACCGGCTGGTTACGGTCTCAGGCTATGACGCTCTGCCACCAACCGATCTAGCAATCGAGGCGGCCTTCGAGGATTTTGCGGTTAAGACCGCGATCCTGACCGAACTCGAAGGCGCACTGCCACCCGAGACCATCATTGCCACAAACACATCCTATCTCGATGTAAATCGGCTCTCTGATGGGTTGAAACACCCGGCACGCTTTGTAGGGATGCATTTCTTCAGTCCTGCGCATATTATGAAACTTCTGGAAGTCGTCAGGAGCGACCGAACGTCAGACGGAACATTAGGTGCAGCACTTGTGCTGGCGCACAGGCTTGGTAAAATCCCGGTACTGTCTGGTGTTTGCGATGGCTTCATCGGAAACCGAATTTTGTCGAGCTACCGTCGCGCCGCTAATCGCCTTCTGGTGGAGGGGGCTAATGTCGACGAGATCGACGCGGCTATGCGCGGATTCGGTATGGCGATGGGTCCATATGCTGCACAGGACATGTCGGGGCTGGACATCGCCTACGCGAATATCCGTCGCAAGGCAGTTGCCGAAGGGAACTGCTGTGGTCACGTGCCCTTGGTCGAGCGGCTGGTCGAAAAGCACAAACGCCTAGGACGCAAATCGGGCGCCGGATGGTACGACTATGGGCCAGACGGCAAACCCTCACATTCGGAGCTGGTCGCTAGCGAAATACTCCGTGTCTCAGAAGAAATGAACTTCACTCGCCGCGAGTTCTCAGCTGACGAAATCGTAGAAAGGCTCTTGCTCACAATGGTGGCGGAAGCCTGCGATATCCTTGACGAAGGCGTAGCAGAAAAACCGCAAGACATCGACCTAGTAATGATTCACGGCTACGGATTTCCCCGCTGGCGGGGAGGCCTGATGCACCACGCCAAAAATATCGGCAAGGATCGGTTGACCGCGCTGTTTAGCGCGCTTGTCAAAGAGGACCCTTGCGACTGGAGGGTGCCTCGTTATTTAGAAAGGGTTTTCGCGACCTGACGGTCAAAGTCCCGCGCCATAAGGCGCTGCCCCAGCAACTTAACACAGTGCATCTTCGTCTCGACGCGGCTTAGGCGGTGATGGTCTTCCAAGACTTTGCGTTCTTACCTGGTGGGATAACGGCGTGGACGCCACGGTCCGCAATCGCGTCCTGGCATTTTCGTGTGTCATACGCACCGTCAGCCGTGACACTGCTGGTCTGCCGGGATCTGTTCAAGAAGGTTGGGTAACACTGGAGCGTCACCGATGTGGCTCCCGGTGATCTGAACAGCGCGCACTTCCAACGTTTGCTCGTCGATCCCGAGGTGGATCTTGCGCCAGACCCGTCGCTTGGGGCCGCCATGCTTGCGGGCATGCCACTCACCTTCAAGCTTGATCCCCGTGCTGTCCACCAACAAGTGCAACGGCCCTTTGGAGCCGCGATACGGGATGTTCACGGCCAGGGTCTTCTGGCGCCGGGACAGGGTGCTGAAGTCGAGCACCGTCCAGTCGAGACCGATCAGCCGCAACAGGCTCTCGACGAACCCGGTCGCCTGTCGCAAGGCCATGCCGAACAGGACCTTCATCGAAAGACAGGTCTGGGTCGCGGCGTCGCTGTAACTCTTCTGCCTGTCGGCACGGCCTCCCAGCTCATCTCGGGGTCAAACCAGATCGTCAGCGAGCCACGGCGCTTGAGCGCTTCGTTATAAGCGGGCCAGTTCATGGTCTTGTATGTCGGGGTTGTCGGTCTGCTCATGCACCTCAGCTACCACGCTGGATTCATAAGATGAGTCCGACACGGGATTTGTGCATGCATGCCCCCATTGGTGCAAGTGATTTTTTGAACGGCGCGAGCGTGTGATCGGGTGCGGTCATGTATCAGGCCTCTGTGTGCGGCGCTGATGTAACCGCGGGCCGGTATGGCGATGCGCGGACCAGAGGCATATCAACAAACCGAGCTCGGTGGCTCCTGCACAAATGCTGCTTTCTCTGACCCGGATCTGATCGATCCTTTGCCCTTACTTTTCAGTGACCTCCTCACACTCCCAACTTACCGGGACGTCGTGGCATGCCGTCTTCGCTATGCCATCGCCGCCACCGGATTCCGGTAATCCTCTTGTTTCATTATGATGGCCCAGAGGCCACGCGCCATCTTGTTGGCCAGCGCAATCGCGGCGACCCATGCGCGGCTTGCGGGTTAGTAGGCGTTTCAGCCAGCCATTATTCGGTGTGTCAAACCGCTCGACAGCCTGGAGGACAGCCATAGCGCCAGAGACCAAGAGTGTCCGGAGTCGCGCTGTCGCATCTTCGAGGTCTTCCCGAGCCGGGCTTTGCCGCCCGTCGAGTGCTGCTTCGGCACAAGCCCAAGCCAGGCGGCAAAATCGCACCCGCGCCGGAAGGTGGCCAGGTCACGGGCAAATGTCTCGATCGCAAGCGCCGTGACAGGAACCACGCCCGGCATGGTTTGTGTTCGGCGCACCAAGTCGGCTTTCTTGGCGGCACATCGCATCTTCGCGTCAAGCTCTGCAACACGCGTATTCAGCCCCTCAATCTGCCCCAGATACATCCGGCCGAGGTCACGAACCTCAGCATGCAGCGCGGTGTCATCACCTGCGATTGCGTCCGCGAGTCGCTTGAGATGGGCAGGCCCGCGGGCCGCGACCAATCCGTGTTCGGCGAGGTGGCCGCGTAAAGCGTTGATCATCTGGGGGCGCTGGCCGACAAACATCTGCCGCGTGCGAAACAGCATGGCACGGGCCTGCTGATCTTCCGTCTTCACTGCGAAAAAGCGCATGGTTGGACGCAATGCAGCCTCCAAGATGGCCTCTGCATCGGTCGCATCATTCTTCTGGCGTTTGACGAACGGCTTCACATAGACCGGCGGTATCAACCGCACGTCGCACCCCAGCTTCTCAAATTCGCGGCCCCAGCCATACGCCGTGGCCACGCCTCCATGGCGATCATGCATTTGGGTTGCTGTGCCACGAACGCGAGAAACTGGCCTCGTGAAAGCTTTTTGCGAAACGCGACTGACCCATCATTGTACGCACCATGCAACTGGATAACGCGCTTTGCCAAGTCGACACCGATAATTTTAATTTCGGACATAGATGCTCCTTCCTTCTGTGATGGCTTTTAACGCTCATCATAGTGGCACATTGCGATGCCGTCGGGAGGGGGTATCCACGCCATCAACAGAGCCTAGTAACGGGCATATCTGCCTCACGACAGGCTGAGCACGATCATACTATTTCCAAAGCAGGATTGTTCAATACATGGCGCATTTTTCGCCCTTACTCTGAGATAATTGGCGTATGCCGTTGACCGTTTGACGTCTTCGAGATTGGCGACGTCAGTTGGTGGCTTTGCCAAATGTTATGCTTGGGAGGATAAACATGGAAATCAGTAGAGAAGCGGATACGCTGCGGGCGCTTTATCAGAATTGGACCGATCAGATGGTCGAGAACCCAGACCTGACGATCGCGAACCTGCGCAGCATGTTCGATGAATGGGGGCAGCCCGCACTAGAGCCGGAAAACGTTAGCTACAAAAGCGATCATGTCGGAGGAGTTGAGGCTATCTGGGCCCTACCAGCCGGGGCAGATACCTCGCGTGTAATTGTTTACACTCATGGTGGCGGCTTTGCCGTCGGCTCAGCCGATAGTCATCGAAAAATGGCAGGGCACCTCGCTAAGGTGCTTGGGGTTACGTCGGTGATCCTGCACTATCGGCGCGCACCCGAGCACCCATTTCCGGCGCAGATCGAAGATGCAGTAGCCGCATACAAAGCGCTGCTGGATAAGGGTTTCAAGGCAAGAAATATTCTGACGGCTGGCGACAGTGCTGGCGGCAATCTTGCCATCGCCAGCGTGCTGAAGTTACGCGAACTTGGGTTGCCACTGCCCGGAGCGGTCATCGCCTATTCGCCCTGGCTCGACATGGCGATGCGCGGGGAAACACTGGAAACCAACGCGGAAACCGATGCGCTAGTCGGCAAACCGATCCTCGAAGCGATGGCGGGGATGTTCCTCGGTGAAGGCACGGATCCGCTTAATCCGTTGGCCAACCCGCTGGAGAACGATTTCACCGGTTACCCGCCGCTCTATATCAATGCCGGAGGGGCCGAGACGCTTAAGAGCGATGCCGAACGGTTGCACGAAAAGGCCAAGGCACAGGGCGTAAACGTGACCCTGTCTATCGTCGAAGGCATGCAGCATGTCTTTCCCGCGCTTTCGGGACGCGCGCCCGAGGCAAACGAGGAACTTGGTCGCATCGCCGCATGGTATCGGGCCCTCTGAGACCTGTACTCGCACTGCATTGCGGTGCGGTGCGAGACAAACCCCTACGAAACATTCATCTAGCATCTCACCCGCAATCTGCGGGGCGGAGCGGTCTTACTCTGGGAGGAGTGATATGAACATTCAGACTGAGAATACTAAAACGGTCGGAGCGGATTTTGACGCAGTCGTCATTGGCGCGGGCTTCGGCGGGCTTTACGCTGTCCACAAACTTCGCAACGAGCAGGGACTGAACGTCCGGGGCTATGACAGCGCCAGTGACGTTGGCGGCACCTGGTGGTGGAACCGATATCCCGGTGCGCTGTCAGACACGGAAAGCTATGTCTATCGCTATTCTTTTGACAAAGAGTTGCTTCGAAAAGGCCGCTGGAAAACCCGGTATCTGACCCAGCCCGAGATCCTCGAATACATGAACGAGGTAGCGGATCATCTCGATCTTCGACGCAGCTACAAGTTCGACACCAAAGTGGATGGCGCGCACTATAATGAAAAAACCGGTCTCTGGAACGTGATCACTGATAGTGGTGAGACAGTTACCGCAAAATACCTTGTCACTGGCCTCGGTCTCTTGTCCGCAACGAATGTTCCAAAATTCAAGGGCATCGATGATTTCAAAGGCCGTATCTTACACACAGGTGCCTGGCCCGAGGGAGTGGACTTGAGCAACAAACGCGTGGGCATTATCGGCACCGGCTCGACGGGTGTTCAGGTTATCACTGCAACGGCACCAATTGCAAAACACCTGACTGTTTTTCAGCGCTCTGCACAATATGTCGTGCCGATTGGGAACACCCCGCAAGACGATGCTACCATCGCCGAGCAAAAGGCGAACTACGATAATATCTGGAATCAAGTGAAGAATTCTGTTGTGGCCTTCGGCTTCGAAGAAAGCGCCGAACCCGCCGAAACCGCCTCGCCCGAGGAACGGGAGCGGGTCTTCGAAGCCGCCTGGCAGCGCGGCGGTGGTTTCTATTTCATGTTTGGCACCTTTTGCGATATTGCGACCAGCCAAGTGGCCAATGATGCGGCCGCTGACTTCATCAAGGGCAAGATCAAGCAAATCGTGAAGGACCCCAAGGTCGCAGAGAAACTGACGCCGAAGGACCTTTACGCCAAGCGCCCGCTTTGCGGAAACAACTATTACGAGGTCTACAACCGAGACAACGTGACCCTCGCCGACGTGAAGGCCGATCCGATCGCAGAGTTCACTCCGAACGGCATTCGTCTCGAAAGCGGCGAGGAGCATGAGCTTGACATCGTAATCTTTGCCACTGGTTTCGATGCGGTCGACGGCAATTACGTCAAAATGGACCTCCGCGGACGCGGAGGCGTGACCATGCGCGACACTTGGAAGGAAGGCCCACTCGGTTACCTCGGCATGATGGAGGTAGACTTCCCTAACTTCTTCATGATCCTTGGCCCTAATGGCCCCTTCACTAACCTGCCCCCCAGCATTGAGACGCAAGTTGAATGGATCGCTGACACGATTTGCGCAATGGAAGAAGAGGGGGTTCAAAGTGTGGAGCCAACCGTGGAGGCGCGCGACGCTTGGGTTGGCACCTGCCGTGAAATCGCCGACATGACACTCTTCCCCAAAGCTGAAAGCTGGATCTTCGGCGCAAATATCCCCGGAAAGAAGAATGCGGTGATGTTCTACATGGCCGGGATTGGCAATTATCGCAATGCCATTAGTGCGGTTAAGGAGGAAGGTTATACATCCCTGATCCGCGACCGCACTGCCGAGAAGGTGTAAAGAATTCCGTCGGGCATTAAGAAAACCCGGCGGAAACAATTAAATTTGTTCATGAACACTCAGGAGAGAACTATGGGACGGGTATCCGGAAAAGTCGCACTGGTAACAGGTGGCGCCATGGGCATGGGAAAAGCCCATTGTGAAACGCTGGCACGTGAAGGCGCGCATGTATTTGTAACCGACCGTGATACGGAAGCGGGTGAAAGCGTAGTAAAAGGTATCATTGGAGCCGGAGGGAAGGCGGAATTCATTCAGCATGACGTGACGCTTGAAGAAGATTGGAAGAATGTCATCTCCACGGTGCAATCAAGTGCTGGTCGACTTGATGTGCTAGTGAACAACGCTGGCATTCTCATTCTGAAGCCGCTCCACGAAACCTCGCCTGACGAATTTGACATGACGATCAACGTCAATGTACGCGGTGTTTATCTCGGTATCCGAGCCGCGGTTCCATTGATGAAAGAGACCGAAAAAGCATCAATTATCAATATTTCTTCAATCTATGGGATTGTTGGTGCCGCTTCGGCGGGAGCCTACATTGGATCCAAAGGCGCCGTACGGATGTTGACCAAATCCTGCGCAGTCGACCTGGCCGAAAGTGGCATACGTGTCAATTCGATCCATCCCGGTGTCATCGATACTCCCATGACAAAAGATCTGCTACACGCCGACGAAGAGACCCGGCAGGCAATTCTGGGGGCCACGCTGCTCAAGCGGCCAAGCAAACCTGAAGAGGTTTCGAATGCGGTCCTGTTCCTCGCATCGGATGAGTCATCGTTCGTTCACGGAGCAGAGATTGTAGTAGATGGCGGTTATACTGCGAATTGACAGAGACACATCCCAAGTAACGGCCTGGAACCCGGGCCGTTACTGCCATTGCAAATTTCCAAGACGATAAACGCCAATGAAAATAATTGCACCTATAAAACACCTAATTGATTACAACGTGAAGGTTCGCGTTAAGGCGGACGGTAGCGGAGTTGGTCTCGCGAATGTGAAGATGTCGATGAACCCGTTCGACGAGATTGCGGTTGAAGAGGCGATCCGTCTGAAGGAAGCGGGCAAGGCGGACGAGCTTGTCGTCGTGTCGATCGGCGTGAAACAGGCGCAGGAAACGCTGCGCACGGCGCTGGCGATGGGCGCGGACCGGGCGATCCTCGTCGTGGCCGCCGACGACGTGCACCAAGATATCGAGCCGCTGGCGGTGGCCAAGATCCTAAAGGCCGTGATCGACGCCGAGGCGCCGGGCCTGGTGATCGCGGGCAAACAGGCGATCGACAACGACATGAACGCGACCGGCCAGATGCTGGCGGCGCTGCTGGGCTGGGGTCAGGCGACCTATGCCTCTGAGGTTGCGATCGAGGGCGAGCATGCCGTCGTGACCCGCGAAGTGGACGGCGGTCTGCAGACCATCAAGGTGAAGCTGCCGGCGATCGTCACCGCCGACCTGCGCCTGAACGAGCCGCGCTACGCCTCGCTGCCCAACATCATGAAAGCCAAGAAGAAACCGCTGGACGAAAAGACCGCCGCCGATTTCGGCGTCGATGTCACGCCGCGCCTGACCGTCGTCAAGACGGCAGAGCCCGCCGCGCGTTCGGCCGGGGAAATGGTTGGCTCGGTCGACGAGCTGGTGTCGAAGCTGAAAGAAAAGGGGATCGTGTAATGGCTGTTCTTCTCCTTGCAGAAATCGCCGGTGGTGCACTGGCGCTGGACGCCACCGCCAAGGCGGTGACCGCTGCCAAATCGCTGGGCGATGTGACCGTTCTGGTTGCGGGCCCCGCTGCCGCAGGCGAGGCCGCGTCGAAGATCGACGGCGTGGCAAAGGTTCTGGTGGCGGATGACGCCGCCTATGCCAACGGCCTGGCCGAGCCGGTCGCCGATCTGGTGGTCAGCCTGGCAGGCAATTATGAACATATCGTTGCTCCGTCCACGGCGAGCGCGAAAAACATCCTGCCGCGCGTCGCGGCGCTGCTGGACGTGATGGTTTTGTCGGACGTCACCGCCATCGTGGACGGGTCCACGTTCGAACGCCCGATCTACGCGGGCAACGCGATTCAGACGGTAAAGTCCAACGATTCCAAGAAGGTACTGACCGTCCGCACCACCGCCTTCGACGCGGCTGGCCAGGGTGGTTCGGCCGCCGTCGAGGCCATCGCAGCGGCCGGCAACGCGGGCCTGAGCGCCTGGGTCGAGGACAAGGTCGCGGCGTCGGATCGTCCGGAACTGACCTCGGCCAAGATCGTGGTCTCGGGCGGTCGCGGCGTCGGTTCCGAGGAGAACTTCGCGATCATCGAGGGCCTGGCCGACAAGCTGGGCGCGGCGGTCGGCGCCTCGCGCGCGGCGGTGGATAGCGGGTTCGCACCGAACGACTGGCAGGTCGGCCAGACCGGCAAGGTCGTGGCGCCCGAGCTGTACATCGCGGTCGGGATTTCCGGGGCAATTCAACACCTTGCAGGCATGAAGGACAGCAAGGTCATCGTCGCCATCAACAAGGATGAAGAGGCCCAGATCTTCCAGGTCGCCGACTACGGCCTGGTCGCAGACCTGCTCGACGCCGTCCCGGATATGACAAAGGCACTCTAAGAATGACAAACGTCTACATCTGCGATTACATCCGCACACCAATTGGTCGCTATGGCGGCGCGCTTTCTTCTGTGCGAGCCGACGATCTTGGTGCAATCCCACTCAGGGCCCTGGCCAGCCGAAACCCGAAGCTAGATCTAGCGGCCATTGACGAAGTGATTTTCGGCTGCGCCAACCAGGCGGGCGAGGACAACCGCAACGTCGCACGCATGTCGCTGCTACTCGCGGGATTTCCGGATTGTGTCCCTGGCACGACGATGAACCGGTTGTGCGGATCGGGTATGGACGCCGTAATCACAGCCGCCCGCGCGATCAAAGCTGGAGAAGCCGATCTCATTGTTGCTGGCGGTGTGGAAAGCATGTCTCGTGCTCCGTTTGTGATGCCAAAAGCTACAACTGCATTCTCGCGCGAAAATTCTGCTGAAGACACCACCATCGGCTGGCGCTTCGTCAATAAACAGATGAAGAGTCAATACGGCGTCGACAGCATGCCTGAAACGGCCGAAAACGTAGCGGAAGACTTCAGCATCAACCGCGCCGACCAAGATGCCTTCGCCATGCGTTCGCAGCGAAAGGCGAGAGATGCCATGGCGAACGGTCGTTTGGCCCGTGAAATTGTCCCGGTAGAGATTCCTCAGCGAAAGGGGGAGCCAAAGATCGTCGTACAGGATGAACACCCTCGCGCGGGTACGACTTTGGAAGCGCTCGCCCAACTGAAAACTTTCGTAAAAGCGGACGGCACTGTAACCGCTGGGAATTCTTCGGGCGTGAACGATGGTGCCGCAGCATTGATCCTTGCCACCAGCGACGTCGCAAAAAAATTTGGCCTCACACCGATCGCAAGGGTCTTGGGCGGCGCAACCGCGGGCGTCGCACCGCGCATCATGGGTTTCGGGCCGGCACCGGCGTCGGAAAAGCTGATGGCGCGACTTGGACTGAAACAAGAAGACTTCTCGGTAATCGAACTTAACGAAGCCTTTGCTTCGCAGGGTCTGGCCACACTACGGCACCTGGGGATCGCGGATGATGACGCCCGCGTGAACCCGAACGGCGGCGCTATTGCTCTCGGCCATCCGCTTGGCATGTCAGGTGCCCGCATCACTGGTTCAGCGATGCTGGACCTCAAACCTGGAGAAAAGTCGTTATCGACCATGTGTATTGGCGTGGGACAGGGGATTGCAATCGCGCTCGAAGCTGTCTGAGGTGCCGCGACAACCACAAAACTAACATAAGTCTAATTATGCGTTTAATTTCTTGTAGCCGGGCACATTCTAAACTGGCTTGCGATAAATGCCCTATCTTGCTGGAAGCGCAACATCACGGCGGTCACAGATCATGAATTGAAAATGATCTGTGACCGCCTCAACGCAACACCCAGAAAATGCCTCGGATGGAAAACGGCCGAAGTGATCCGGGAAACTCTGACGACGGACAATCCCAACATGAGTCGCAGTTCAGATATCGCTCACAGATAACCGTCGCGGACTTTGCCGCTAGCGGTTTCGAGTGATACCATTTCGACCCAATCCTACATGTGAGCTTCGCGGTAAACACAAGGTATCAATTGTTACCTTTGTTGCACACCCCGATTGGCAGAAAATTAGTTTAATAGAAATTTCCTCGGTGCGCACCTCATAGAGTGACCGGGAAAGGGGCGCCGCGTCAGTCGGTCGTGAAGGGAGAAATGAAATGACCCAGCTAGATTTAGCCAGAAACAGTCAGGCGGAGCGCCGGGTGAGGAAACTGGTCGAATACCGGTCCGCGCATTATGCTTCGCATTCGGAGGCAGCGAGTTACTTCACAAACACCCCTGCACGGGTCCAGTTTTGCTTTGCCAACCCGATCATCTGCCGCCTGGGACGCGGTCACAAAATCATGAGCGTGTCGGACAGCGACGCATTCGACTTCATGCCCGGCGATGTCATGTTCGTCCCGCCGGGGCTGGAAATCGACATCGACTTGAGCATGGCGCGCACGGACGCTCCGATTGAATGCGATTGCATCGAGATCGAAAACGAGCGCGTCGAGTCAGTGCTTGGACGACTGAACGAGACCATGACGCGTGGCGGGCACCCGATCGCGATGTCGCTCGACTGGACAGCGTTCTCGGTGTTGCGGGGCGGCGAGGCGGATGAGCTTGATCTGCCGAACCTGATGCGCCTGTTTCGGACCGAAAGAGATGTGTTTTCCGATTTGCGCATTGACTCCAAGATTGACGATCTTCTTCTACGGCTACTCCAGCTTCGCGGGCGTTCCCTGCTTGTCAGCAAATACGGATCGCACGATTCCGGTATTGCGGCGGTAGCCAGCCTCATCCGGGACAACCTGCACCGCCATGTGCCGATCGCGGAACTGGCACGTGCTGCCGCGACGTCGGAATCGTCCGTGAACCGCCAGTTCAAGAAGTACTTCGGCACCACGCCGGCGCGCTTTGCCAACAAGGTCCGCATCGCCGAGGCAAAACGTCAATTGCGCAAGTCTCTGACGCCGATAGAGGCTCTTGCCTTTGAGCTTGGCTTTTCTGATGCGAGCCATTTCGGTCGAACTTTCCGCAAGACCACAGGCGAAACGCCTGCGGGTTATCGTAAGCGCCGTCAGAGACCGCCAAGTATGTTGTCTTGATTGTTTTGTTCCAAGTGTTGCGTGTTTTGTTCATGGCGCAATAATTCTGATCGCATTTTCATATATCCAAAATTCATCTTGGGAGGAAAGAAAATGCTCGATTGGCTTAAGCGAGGCAGCGGGGACACAAAAGTGCCGGCCCGCGAGATGTTTATTGGCGGCGCGTGGAGCGCGGCCAGCAACGAAAAGACATTCGCGACGGACAATTCCACCACCGGAGACACCATTGCGCAAGTCGCGGACGCAACTGCGGACGATGTGACGGCGGCCATTGACGCAGCGACAAAGGCGCAGCCAGACTGGGCGGCGTTGCCTCCTGCTGCGCGCGCAGGGCTTTTTCACCGCGCTGCGGCACTGTTTGTGGAGCGTCAGCAGGATTTCGTGGACATGCTCGTCGCTGAGACCGGCTCGGGCTTTGGCAAGGCGATGTTTGAATGCTCGCTAGTACCGCTGGCGCTCGCCGAAGCCGCCGGGCTGACCACCCGCGAGATCGGCGAGATCTATCCGAGCCAGGTACCGGGGAAGATAAATCGCACGTTGCGCTCGCCCGCAGGCGTCGTGGGCGCAATCAGCCCGTGGAATTTCCCCCTTTACCTGTCGCTGCGAGGCTTCATTTATGCGCTGGCGCTCGGCAACACCGCCGTTCTGAAACCCTCAGAAGACAGTCCCCTGTCCGGTGGCCTGATGTTGGCGGAACTCTTCAACGACGCGGGTTTCCCAGCGGGTGTTTTCAACGTTGTTACGACCTCCCGCGACGGTGCGGCCATGGTGGGAAATGCTTTTGTAGATGACAAACGGATCGCGGTGATGAGTTTTACAGGCTCAACACGCGTCGGTCAGCTTCTCGCGACCGCTTGCGCCAAGGCATTCAAACCGATCGTGCTCGAACTCGGCGGCAAGAACTCGATGATCGTGCGCAAGGATGCCGATCTCGACCGTGCAGTCGATCTGGCATTCTTTGGTTCGTTCCTGCATCAGGGCCAGATTTGCATGTCCTGCGACAAAGTTCTGGTGGACCGTTCGATTTATGATGCGTTTGTCGAAAAGCTTGTGGCTAAGACAGTCAATTTCGTCCCCACCAACCCCGACGAACAGACCTGCGTGGTCGGCCCGATCATCAACACCCGTCAGCTGCGCCGGATCGAGGCCATGGTGGATTCAGCCGTCAAGGCTGGTGCCAAAGCTGAATGCGGCGGCAAGGCCCAAGGACCGTTCTACACCGCTACGGTGCTGACCCGCGTGACGCCGGAGATGGATGTCTGGACAGATGAAGTCTTTGGCCCCGTGACCACCGTGACGCCGTTTGACAGTGAAGATGAAGCCATCGCGATGGCCAATGACACGCCTTATGGTCTGTCTGCCTCTGTCGTTACCGGCGATGTGTTGCACGGTGAACTTCTGGCCGAGCGCATCCATGCGGGCATGGTCCACATCAACGACTCGACGGTCCACGACGAACCGCATTGCCCATTCTCGGGAATCGGGGCTTCGGGTGGCGGCGGCAAATGGGGACCGAAAGGCGCCATCGAGGCCTTTACAACGCAGCGCTGGATCTCGACCCAGCGTCAGCCGCACCCACTGCCGTTCTAGACGCTAGCCGAAAGTAAGAATTGGCCCGCTCCTCATGCGGTGAGGAGCCGTTTGGAGCGGGCGACTATGTCTTTGGGAGGACAATCATGAAAATTTTTTCGAAAGCACTCGAAAAGGGCGATAGGCTGATGACGCTTCAGGCCGGGCTGGTGCATGGCCGCATCGGGCGGCGGGCCTTTATACAGATGGCCGTGGCGGCCGGCGCATCGCTGGCGACAGCCAAAGTCTGGGCACAGGAACTGGGCGATGCGGCGATCACGCAGCGCTATAATGCGCAGAACCTGGCTAGATCCTATGACTATATCGTCGTCGGCTCCGGGTCAGGCGGCGCTGTGGTCGCTGGACGACTGGCAGCCGAAACCGATGCCAACGTACTGGTGCTGGAAGCCGGCGATACCGATCAGATTGACGAAGTACTGAACCCGCTGATGTGGCCCACCAATATCCGTTCCGAACGTGACTGGGGTTATACCGCAGAGGCTTCCGACAAGGTGAACGGGCGTTCTCTGATCCTACCGATGGGCAAGGTTGTTGGCGGCGGATCGTCGATCAACGTGATGATTTGGGCGCGTGGCCACAAGAACGATTTCGACCACTGGGCCGCCGAAACCGGCGATGAGGCCTGGAACTACGAGAATGTGCTGAAGATTTACAAGCGGATCGAAGATTGGCACGGCCCAGCAGATGACAGCCGCCGCGGCACGGGAGGGCGACTTTTCGTCACTGAGGTCGAAGACCCTAACCCGATCGCGCCGGCCTTTCTGCAAGCCTGTGAAAGCGTCGGGATTCCATCCTATTCCGATATGAACGGCGAAATGATGGAAGGCGAGGGCGGTGCGGCACTCGCCAATGTGCGGATCAAGGACGGGATGCGCCGCAACCTGCCCGCCGACTACCTTTGGGAAACGCTGAAGCGCCCGAACATCACACTGGTGACCGGCGCAACCGTCCACCGCGTCGAGCTTGATGGAACCACCGTGACGGGCGTCACTTTCGAGAAGGACGGCGAAGTGATGACCGTGGGCGCGAATGAACGCGTCGTGCTCTCGGCAGGTGCGATCAACACGCCGAAAATCCTGATGCAGTCAGGTATTGGTCCGGCGGCTCACCTCCGCGAGGTTGGCGTGGAGGTAGCGCATGATCTGCCCGGGGTCGGCCAAAATTTCCAGGATCACATCCTCGCCGCGGGCTGCGTATGGGAGTATGACACCCCGCTGCCGCCGCATAACTCGGCGGCCGAGGCGACATTCTTCTGGAAGTCGAATTCCAACCTCGACACACCCGACCTACAACCTTTCCAGATTGAGGTGCCCTACGCATCGGAAGTCCATGGCCCGGCCTTCGAGGTTCCGGCGGGGTCGTGGACTATCGCGCCCGGCATCGTGAAACCGAAATCGCGCGGCGAGGTGCGGCTCACGGGGCCGAACCCCAGCGATCCCCTCTCGATTGACGGCGGCTTCCTTAAGGAAGAGGCCGACCTGACCGCGCTCACCCGCTGCATTGAACTGTGCCGCGAAATCGGCAACTCCTCCCCGATGGCCGAGTTCGTGAAACGCGAGGTGATGCCCGGCGCGTTGTCGGGCGAAGACCTCAAGGACTTCGCCCGCAGCGCTGCCGGGACCTATTTCCACGAAAGCTGCACCTGCAAGATGGGTACGGACGAGATGTCGGTCGTGGATGGGTCGCTGTCAGTTTATGGCATCGAAAAACTGTCGATTGCCGACGCCTCAGTCATGCCGCAGGTCTCGACCGGCAACACGATGGCCCCAACCGTGATCATCGGCGAACGGATGGCCGACATTCTGGTGGGAGCGATCTGATGACTTTGCAAGCGATATTGACCCGACCCGCTATGGCCGCGATTGCGTTGGTGGCGGCGCTCCAGAGCGCTCAGGCGCAGGACTTTTCGGATCGCAAGATCGAGTTGAAGGCCGGGCTGACGGGTGTGTTCTTTGACGAGGCCGCGACCGTCAGCATAGGCGGCGTAGAAGTGCCAGGCGGTGATGCTCGGATCGACGACAATGTCACAGCCATTTTCGAGGTTGGGTACTTCTTTCGCCCGGACATTTCGGTCTGGTTGGGCCTCGGCCTTCCCGCGACAACCAGCCTTTACGGTGCCGGTTCGCTTGAGGCGTTCGGGCATCTGGGCGATGTCACCTATGGCGCCCCAAGCCTGACCCTGCGCTACCATTTCAACACCGACGGCAGGGTATCACCCTATATCGGAGCAGGTGCGGTCTATGGGCTGATCCTCGACGAAGAAGATGCGGCGCTTGCTGACGTGTCGGTCGATAACGGCTGAGGCACGGTGCTGGTCGCCGGTGTCGACTACGCCATCGACGACAGATGGGGCGCTTTTGCAGAGATCAAGAAATCCTGGCTGGAAACCGAAACAGATTTCACAGCGCCCACTGGGGCCGGACCGGTGGTGGGGGGCTCAAAGCTGACGCTCGATCCGGTCACGGTCACGTTGGGTGTGTCGTATCGGTTCTGACGACAAACGAGGAGCATTGCATGAGCGAAGATCGTTACGTCGATATCATGGGGCTGAGGACGCGCTACCGGCAAGTCGGCACGTCCGGTCCGGTGGTGCTCCTCGTCCACGGGATCTATTCGTCCATCGAGGACTGGCAGGGCAATATCGGCCCGCTCGCCGAGCGATACCGGGTCTGGGCGGTGGACCTGCCGGGCTGCGGCAGGACCGACAAGCCCGCCGATTTAGACCTGTCGCTCGATGCGCAGGTCGCGTTTCTGCGGGCCTTCGTGACGGAACTCGGGCTCGAAAGTTTCCACCTCGTGGGGCACTCGATGGGCGGACGGCTGTCATTGGGGCTCACGCGCGCAGAGCCGGCTCGGGTCCGTTCGCTGACCCTCGTCTCGCCTGCAGTGATCGGCTATGAGACCTACATTCTCTTCCGGCTCTCGACCCTGCCGGGGCTGGGAGAAATGTTGACCTGGCCGAACCCGCTGGGGATGCGGATGCTGATGGGGGAGGTCGTTCATGACAAGAGCCTGGTGACCGATGAACTCGTGCGCGCAAGACTGGCCTTCGCCCGCATGCCAGGGGCGCAACGCGCCTTTCTGAAGACCCTGCGTGGATTGTCGAACCTGTTCGGATTCCGCCGTGAACTGGTGCGTGACCTGCATGGTTGGCTGGGCGAAATCGACCAGCAGGTTATGGTGATCTGGGGCAAGCAGGACAAGCTAACGCCAATGCATCACCTGCGATTCCTCGAGCAGGGAACAAATGCCATTCGCAAACGTCTCTATGATGGCTGCGGTCACCTGCCGCATCTGGAACACGCGGATCGGTTCAACGCGGATCTGACGGCTTTTGTCGCGGATGTCGACAACCCGTGACTGTGGCACGCCAAAAAGTGTGTTCCGGTATCCGTGCATTCGTTAACAAAACACCCCGATATCGCGCCCTTAGTGACCTGCCCCCCGAAACCTCCCGCACTTTAATGTAGAGTTTGCTCAACCTCTTGAAGGAGCAAACAGATGCGAAAGAGCCGTTTTACAGAAGCGCAGATCATCGGGATGATCAAAGAACAGGAAGCCGGGATGCCGACGGAAGAGGTCTGCCGCAAGCACGGTCTCAGCCAGGGCACATTTTATAAATTCAAATCCAAGTATGGCGGCATGGAAGTGTCTGATGCGGCCAAGCTGAAGGCTTTGGAGGATGAGAAGGCAGGCATCCGATTCCGGCGATCTCGCGCCGTTCCCAGATTTCTTCTCAGCACCTTCGAATGTAACATATATCGCGTGGTGACATTTCGCGCATCGTGTCCGTTTCGCGGGCATGAACTTGCGGGACCGTGTAGCACAGAACATCCAGGAATTGAGACGCGCCCGCGGCCTCAGCCAGGAGGAGCTTGCTCATCGGGCCGACGTGAGCCGCGGCCATATGGGCAAGGTCGAGAACGCCAAGTTCGCGGCCTCCCTCGACCTTCTCGAACGCATCGCCAAGGCGCTCAATGTCGACCCCGAAGAACTCTTCGCGAAACGCTAGTGCGCTTCCTGAGGCTTTGATCCCGTCACCCAACGCGAGAGACATAACGGCAAGAACGATACGAGTGGCGCGGGTACATGGCGAAGAGAAAGACTGGCTGGCCCTTCCTGGAAGGGTTTATCATCGACGGAACGCAGGAAACCCATGTGTTCACCGACTATCGCTGGGATGATGGAAGCGTGAGCCGCCGCCAATTCGTGGATCCTGACAGTTACGACCCTACGCTTGTCATAGTACGGCCAGTGTCACTCAAACTGTCGGACAGACAGCATCAGTAGGAAAACCACTCCGAGTGACCCATGTTGCCCTCGTAGTCGCCGAATTCGACCATGATGCTGCGGGAATAGAAGTGCCAAAGGCCGCCACCGCTCGGATAGGCGATCTCCTGTCCGCTTTCCGAGACGAATGTCGTGGGCCAGGGCGTGTGGGACCCGTAGACCCGCTGGATATAGCGGCAGGTCCGGTTCTCACGATCGCAGGAGCGGATCGACCAGTCCCACTGACGCGGCTCGTCACGCGGCTCGTAGGAGCGCCCGGTGAACCAGATCACATGGGTCCGGTTCAGCCATTCGTATTCGGGCAGGTTGGTGTCGAGCTCGCCCTCGCCGCCGGGCCCGCCCAGCTCGACCGGCACATGGGCAAAGGTGCATACCCCGAAGGGCGGCAGGCTCGGCCAGGGCGTGATGCGGCGGATCATCGTGCGATAGGCCCGCGCGCAGACAGCACTCGGGGGGAAACCACCCGCCATGCAGAGCATGATGGCGCAGTCGATGTCATAGGCTTGCGCCTTCTCCGGGGCTCCGAAGCCTGCCAAACCCCCGATTATCGCCGCCATTACTTGTCGTCTCATGCCACTCTCCCGCAAAAGTTGCGGCAACTATCGTGCAATATGTAGTTTTCTGCAATATGTCGTATTGACTCTATATAACTTTATGGCCTTAGTGTCGTGAAGTAGAAGGGCTCTCGTGGGGAGAGTCCGAACATGCCGATAGCGCGCAACCAGATCCTGATCACCATAGACGGTGTCAAAGACTTGTCCGAGAAGGGCATCGCGTTCCGCTGCCGGTATGAACTCGTGGGGTTCACGGACGATGGCAAGCCGCGCTACCAGTGCATCTACCTGCGCGAGGGCGAACCGGAAGCCATTCTGGTCTCAACCCGGATCACCCCGCACGGTCCGGAGCCGCGGTATTTCAACATATGGCCAGGGCTCTTCAAACATCATCTCGAGTTCGGTGACGGGCGCGATCTGCGCTTTGGTCCTGATTACAGCATCACCCTCGAGGAGCGCGGCTGACGTCATCGCCTTTGGCCGTGACGGGGCGGCCCGGACCTCGGGCTGGACCTTTCATGGCGCGCGGCCTGCGTGGGTGGGGCTGAGTGATAGCGCTGAGGCCGGGGTGGTTCTTGCCTCGCTGGATGCCACACCGCCGTCTGGCCGCGACGACATCCTCTCCCTGATCCGCACGACTGCTGACCGGCACCAGGGGAACCGTGCCCTGCGGCAGGTCGGCCTCGATGAGGACGACTGGCTGGTCCTTTTCCAAGCGCTGGTCGAGGCCGAAAGCAGCTACAATCCGACTGCCGTGAGCCCCAAGGGTGCCTACGGTCTTGGCCAGCTGATGCCAGACACGGCCCGCAGCCTCGGAGTCGATCCGCGCGATCCGTCCCAGAACCTCGATGGCGCCGCACGCTATCTGCTCGCGCAGATCGCCACGTTCAAGGACATCGATCTGGCGCTCGCGGCCTACAATGCCGGGCCGCATCGCGTGGTCGAATATTCCGGAATTCCACCCTTCGCCGAGACCCGCGACTACATCGCGCGCATCCACCGGATCCGGGCCCGACTCGCGGGCACATCCGTTTCCGCGCCGGACATCCGTGTCGCGACCCGCGTGCCAGCCCGCGCGCCAGTCCTCATCGATCTTCAGTAAAACAAGGGAACTTCGCATGCTTCGACATCGCCTCAGCCGCCTCTTGCCTGCCGCCACAACCCTGGCGGCTTTCGCAACGCCCGCCCTCGCGCAAGACTTGTCACCCATCCAGACCATGCTGGAAACCGTCGAGGCCGCGCTGACCGGTCCGATCGGGATTGCGGTCGCCACGCTCGCGGTCATCGGCACCGGCTTCATGTGCATGATGGGGCGCCTCAACTGGGGCTGGTTTGCCTCGGTCATCATCGGGATCGTCCTGATTTTCTCGGCTGGCACCATCGTCGACGGCTTCTCGTGACATTCCGGCAAAATAGCGTCCTACGAGGGACCCGAACGCGTTGTGCTTCGCAAACGCTGCCTCGGGTCCCTCTCCGGACACACATTTCCTTCTAAGCCGGAATATCACCCTATGGCAGAACGATCCCCCCTCTTTCTGGGCCTCGCCCGACCGCCCAAGTATCTGGGCCTCCCTGTCGGATACCTCGTGGTGCTGGCGACCGGGGTCGTTCTGCCGTTCATCTGGACGAAGTCTATGGTCTTCTTCCTGATCGGTATCATCGCCTATCCGATCCTCTGGTTTGTCGCCGACCGCGAGCCGCATTTCTTCGAGGTCTTGCGCGTCTCCTACGGTTCGGTGCGCCCGACGAAGAACCGCACCCTGCATGGAGGGGACAGCTTTGGCGCTTGATACGGGCACACTTTCCACTCACGGAACCGCTCTGCTTCAGGCTGGCGGCGGGGCGTTCGCGCGGGAGAGTTATCTCGCGGAACACCTGCCGTATTTTGCCCTTGCCGATGACGATGTCATGGTGCTCCGCGAGGGCGACCTCATGGCGAGCCTGCGCTTTGATGGCCTCAATCCGATGACCAGCGAAGACACCCGGCTCGATGCGCTCAAGCGCGCGGTTGCCGCCATCGTCGCTCAGACCGGCAATGCCTTCGGCTTCTACATCCACCGGATCTCCGTGCCGCAGGATCTCGGAATGCGCCCCATCGAGGGAGACAGCTTCGCCGCCGCGATCGACGCGCGCTGGCAGGACCATGTGAAAGACCTGCGCCCGGCCAAGCGCCAACTCTATCTCAGCGTCATTCGGCGGCCTGATATCTCGGCGCGCATTCCGCTTCTGCGGGCGCTGGCCCGTAAGGCCTGGGTCAAGGACCGCGCGACGCGCCTGCAGGAGCTGAACGAGGTCATGGGCTTCTTCGAGGTGGCACTTGCCTCGGCCAATCCCGTGCGGCTGACCCGCAAGGGAGGCGAATGGCTGGGCTATCTCAACACGCTGAACGCGGGCAGCTTCTCCCCCATCGCCTTCGGGCAAAGCGCCTTGCCCCTCTCACATACCTTGAGCAATTGCCGCGCGACCTTTGACGGCGACGTCGTCACCCTGACCGATGCCGTGACCGGTCAGGTCAAATATGGCGCACTTTTCTCGATGAAGACCTATCCGGCCCTCACCGACGTGACGCTCCTCGACGCGCTCGACCTGCCGCTCGACATCGTGCTGACGAATTCTTTCAGCCCGATCCCGAACAACATCATGGCCGAACGCATCCAGCGCATCATCCGCCAAATGCAGGCCTCCGACGATGCCGCCGTCTCCCTGCGCGAACAACTGGGCCAGGCCGCAGACGACCAGGAAGCAGGCCGTATCGCCTTCGGCGACCATCACCTCTCCATCGCCGTCTATGTGCCTGACCGCGACACGCTTGAACGGGCAGCCGCCCAGATCAAGCGCGTCGGACAGGAAATCATGTCGGTGATCGTGCGCGAAAACATGGCGCTGAAAGCCACCTATTTCGCGCAATCCCCCGGCAATTTCGGCTACCGCGCCCGCAAGACACCGATCTCCTCGATCAACTTTGCCGACTTCGCGGCCCTGCATGGCAGTGTCGAAGGGCGCGGCCCGGATCAGTCGCCCTGGGGCCAGACCATTTCGGTTCTGCCGACAGTCGGCACCTCTGGCTACCGCTTCAACTTCCACGAGGCGGGAAGCTCGGCCAAGGAACCGACCGTCGGACACACCCTCGTTCTGGGGCGCACCGGCACGGGCAAGACGCTCACCACCGCCTTCCTTGCGGCGCAGGCGCAGCGGGTCGGCGCGCGGCTCTTTTTCTTCGACAAGGATCGCGGGCTCGAGATGGCCGTCCGCGCCCTTGGCGGGCGATACAATGAAATCCGTGCCGGTGTTCCCACGGGGCTGAACCCGCTCGCCACCGAGACCGACGAGCGCGGCCGCGCCTGGCTCTCGGACTGGCTTGCGACACTTCTCACACGGAATGGCACACTTTCGGGCGAGCAATCTCGCCATATCCAGAGTGCCGTCGGGCAGAACGCCGATGCGGGCGTGGCGCTGCAGCGCTTCGCCAGTTTCGAGACGCTGTTCCAGTCGCTCGATGACGACGGCGAGTTGCAATCCCGCGTTGCCGAATGGGCCCCGGGCGGACGCTATGGCTGGGTCTTTGACGAGCCCGAGCGCGGCGCGGGCCTCAAACTCACGGGCGACATCGTCGGGTTTGACATGACCGAAATCCTCGACATGACCACCGAGCGCATGGCGGTGCTCTCCTATATCTTCCGTCAGATCGAACGCGTGGTCGAAGACCGCCGACCCACCATCATCGTGCTCGACGAGGCCTGGAAGCTATTGGACGATCCCTACTTCGGGGCGCGGCTGGAAAACTGGCTGGTCACGCTTCGGAAGATGAACTGCGTCGTGATCATGATGACGCAATATCCGAGCCAGTTGCGCGACAGCCGCGTGGGCAAGACCATCGTCGAGACGGTGCCGACCCAGATCCTCTTCCCGAACGATCGCGCCACGTTCTCCGATTACGACTTCCTGCGCGTGAACGCCAAAGAGGCGGCTCTTCTCGTCCAGCCTACCATCGGCCAGCGCATCGCGCTCGTTCGCTCGGCGGGCGACAGCGTCTTCGTCGATGCCGACCTCTCCGCGCTCGGCACCCTCCTCCCCATCCTTGGCGGCGGCGCCACCGGAGAGGCCCGCGTACCCGCCGATTGGCGCGCCAATCCCAATTTCTGGAGAAATGTGCTATGAGTTCGAAACCCCTCTTTATGCTTTGCGCCGCCGCAGCAGTCCTTCTCTCAGCTTGCGAGAAATACACCGAACAAACCTCGCCCTGCTTCGGTCGCAATGGCGAACCGCGGGTGACGCGCGCGGCCCTCTCTTTCTCGACCATGGGCGCACCGGTTAAGCAAGGAAGCAAACCCGACTGCAGCTTCGAGCTCCTGCCCCGTCCGGAATGAGCCGCGCCGCGATCATATCCGCCGGGCTCTGCCTCGGCCTCAGTGCCCTGCCCGCGCATGCCCAGGGCGTGCCGACGCAGGACAATTCCGCGATCGGCCGCGCGATCGCGCGGGTGACGGCGCTCGCAGAGGATCTGGGCGTCCAGCAGGACAAGGATCGGACGGAGTCCACTCTGGCGGACGTACAAGCCGACCAGCTGCGCGTCCTCGAGGAGATGACCGCCGCAATTACTGGTCCCGGCTTCGATATCCGCGCGCTCGAGGGCAATGCGGATTTCGGGGTGGCGGCGGTCTACCCGAACACCGATCCAAGCCCCATGAACAGCCGTCTCTTCGGCGAAGGCCGTGAGACCGTCGAGATGATGATCGTCGAAGTTGCGGGCGAGTTCGCGAGTGCCCCCGGTGTGGCCCGCGCCGGTCTCTCGGCCACCCAGTGGCGCTGCCTCTTCCAGGCCCTGATCAAGCAGGAGAGCCGCTTCAACGTCGCGGCACAAAGCCCGGTCGGCGCCTATGGTCTGACCCAGCTCATGCCCGGCACGGCCTCCGACCTCGGCGTTGACCGCTATGACGTGAAGGACAACCTGCGCGGCGGCGCGCGCTATATCACGACCCAGCTCGATCGCTTCGGCAATATCCCCCATGCGCTCGCAGCCTATAACGCGGGGCCGGGCCGGGTCATTGAATATGGCGGCGTGCCACCCTTTGCCGAGACGCAGGGCTACGTGCGCAATATCTCGAAGTTCTACAACGAATACCTCGCCGTGGTGGGCGGCGCCGACGCGCTCGGCACACTCTCGCCCTCGGACTTTGCGTTGGCCGAATATGCCAGCATCTCCGAGGCGGGCGTCTATTACGCCGCCGACAGTTTGGCCACCACCGAACAGGTGATCAATCGCCTGCGCGCGATCATCCTGCAGATCGATGCGCAGCCCAATGCCAAGGCGGCCTGGGAGCTCAACACCTACGCCAAGGCCGAGATCGGCCGCATCCTCAACCTTCGCGTCCGGCTGATGGCCGCCAACCAGCAGCGCGAGGCGGCCTATGCGCAGCACCTCGTCGCCGACCGGCTGGCCGAGCGCGACTTCATGCAGATGGGAGTTCCCGAATGAGACAGCTTCTCCTGACCGTAGCTGCGGTCACCACACTCGGGTTTGCCTCGCCCGCTGCTGCCCAAGGCGTGCCGACCTTCGATGGATCACAGCTTGGTCAGCTCGTGGCACAGCTCGAGCACATGGCCGAGGACCTGAATGTCCAGATGCAGCAGCTCGCCACCATGCGGCTGGAACTGGAGACCCAGTTGTCGCAACTGACGAACCTCGAGGCGCAGCTGACCTCCTTGATCGAAGGCAGTGGGCTGGGCGAGCTTTTTGCCACGGTCGAAGAATTCCGCGCGCTCCGCGGCAAGCTGGTTGCGCCCCTCAATACCGCACAGTCGCTGGCGAGTGGCGATTTTCTGAGCGGGTTCAATCCCGGCGCCGAGCTTTCGGCCTCGGTCGAGCGGGTGCTGTCTGGCAGCGGTTTCACCTCGGAGCGCCTGAGCACGCTCTCGGGCTCTGATCAACCCGCCGACAACCGCATCGCCGCTTCCGCCGGGGCCAGCGCCATGTTGTCGGTCGCGGCGCAGGAAAGCCACGAGGAGGCCGGTCAAAGCCTCGAACGGCTCGAGACCATGGTCGGGCTCATCGACGATCAGGACGGGCTGAAGGCCGCCGTCGATCTCAATACCCGCGTCACCGCCGAGCTCGGCATCATCCTGACCCAGATCTGGCGGCTGGAAGCGGCCCAGGGCGTCAGTGCCGGTCAACTCGGCGTTGTCGATGCCGCGACGCTGGCAGATGAGCGCAAGTTCCGCTCGATGGCGGTGGATCCATGAGCAAGTCCAAACTCACCCCGAGCTGTTTCACCTTGATGGAAGCTGGCCTCCTCAGCCTTTCGCTTGCCCTGCCGGTCGGTCTCCTCGTCCTGCCCGACCCGGCCTTGGGTCAGGATCGTCCCTTCACCTCGATGGAAATCGCACGGGATGACGCCGATGCGTGCCGCGTCCCCAAACCCCCGGTGGATCTCGCCGAGACCGCATACTTGCGCAATGGTTACCGCGCGATCCTGCGCATCCTGATCGCCGAAGAGGCACTGGCCACAGAGAACTGCACCTGCCTGCTGGACGACTTCACCTGGGACCAGGCACTCATCGCCCTGCCCCGGTTCCAGACCTCGGACAATCCACGCCTGCCCTTCAAGGTGCTCGATCTCTACGCGCAGGCCGACGCGTTCGAGGCGCAAGTTGCGGAGGCCTGTGTAAAGTAGATGGGTGTTATTCGCGACATCCTGAGCCAGGTCGACGCGGCGGTGGATACCGTGGCGCAGGACGGCTTTGTCTCCTCGGCAGGTGCTGTCGGTGACGTGATTTCTGCCGGGGCCGCGCTCCTTGTCGTGCTCCTCGGGATCAACGCGGTGATGCAACTCCGCCCCCTGCCCTTCGGCACCGGCTTTGCCTTCGGCATGAAGATCGCGCTCGTGGGGATCTTCGCGCAGAGCTGGGACAATTTCAGCATGATCTACGACATCGTCACGCGCGTGCCCGACTCCGTCGGAGCCTCGATCCTTGCGCTCACCGGCTCGGGCGACGAGGCCGGCGTCTATGAGAGCCTCGACAACATGGTCGCCCGCATCACCGCCTATGGCGACACGATCGGCGATCGCGCGGGCTGGGTCTTCGGCGCGGTCCTCGGTGCCATCTTCTTCGTCCTTTCCGCCGTTTTCGCCGCCGTCACCGCAGGGATCATCGCCTTCGCCCGCATTGTCTTCGCGCTGATGATCGTGATCGCTCCCTTCATGATCGTGACCTCGCTCTTTAAACCGACGCAATCCCTTTTTGAGGCCTGGACTCGCGCCACCATCGGCTATGCGCTCATGCCGGTCGCCGCCGCAGGGGCCGCGGGCATCATCGTCGCGATCGCCGAGGCCATCGGGGACGCCTCCGCCGATCCGGGCGATGTCGAGACCGTCAGCCTCATCCTGCCCTTTCTCGTCATCCTGATCCTTAGCGCCGGGATCATGGCCTCGGTCCCCTACATCGCCTCCAACCTCACCGGCGTGGTCGGCATTGCCTCGAATGCCGTGGGGCTGACCGGCCTCGCGCGCCAGGGTTTCGTGAACACGCGGGAGTATGGCACGGGTGCTGCCTCGCGCCTCGTCACCGGCAAATCGCCGCAGGAGCTGAACCAAATGGCCAATGCGGGCGTGGTGAAGACCGGCGAGATGATCCGGCAAAGCCCCGGCGCGCTCCTCTCCGCCGCCAAGGCCTTCCGCAAACCCTGATGTGAAAGACGATTGACTTGAAGAAGAAGGTACTTAGTTCCTCCGCGCCTGACCGCGACGCGTTTGAAGCGGATTTCATCTACGGGCCGCGGCGGCGCGAGCGTTTCGCCTGGTTCGTCGCGGCGGCCGGCGTGCTGGTCGGCGTGGCCGGCATGGTCGCGGGCGCGAGCCTCTTTCCGCTCAAATCGACCGAAACCTTCGTCGTCGTCGTCGACAAGGAGACCGGCGAGATGGACCGGGTCGCCGCTGTTCAGGCGCTGACCCTTTCCGAAAGCGACGCCATCATCCAGGCCAATCTCGTGGCCTATGTCGATGACCGCGAGACCTATGACCTGACAGATGGCGAGCAACGCATCAACTCGGTGCTCGATCGCTCGGATGGCGATGCCGCCCGCACATTGCGCGATCTCTGGTCATCTACCAATGAGGACTATCCGATCACCGTATATGGCCGTGACGCCAAGATCGAAGTGGTCATCAAGTCCGTGAATCAGATCGAGCGCGGCGTGGCCCAGGTCCGCTTCACCCGCACGCTGCGCCGTCCCCGCGACACCCGCACCGTGACCCGATCCTACGTGGCCACCGTCGGCTACGACTTCCAACCCGAAACCCGCCAGCGCCTTCAGGACGTCTGGGCCAACCCCTTGGGCTTCGTGGTGACCTCCTACCGCGTCGACGCCGAGACCCTGGAGAATTGACCCAAATGAGATCTCTACCTGCGCTCCCCACCATGGTCCTCTTGGCGCTTGCCCTTCCTGTTGCCGCCCTCGCCGAGGCCACCCCGCAAGGCGGCCCGCTCGACATCCGCATTCGCACCGCCGTCTACAATGAGAACCAGGTCTACAGGATCGAAACCGATCTTCGGCATTCAACGACGATCCATTTTGGGGCGGGGGAGCGCTTCGAGGCGGTGATTGTCGGCGACACCGAAAGCTTCCAGGTCGACCCGATCCCCGAGCTTGGCAACGTGCTGACCATCAAACCGCATGTGGCCAATGCCTCGACCAACATGACGGTGATCACCAACCGCCGCACCTATTCCTTCCACCTGCGCGAGGGCTCGATCCCGAACCGCACCGGCATGTTCTTCGAGGTCCGCTTCCGCTACCCGGACGAAGAGCGTCGCACGGCAGGTGCAACCCAGCCCAAGGGCTTTGAGGCCCCGCGCAACTACAACTACCGCGTCTCGGGCGAAGGGGATTTCCGCCCCAGCCATATCTATGACGACGGGCGCTATACGTATTTCGTCTTCCCGGAGAACGGTCGCCAACCTGCCCTCTTCAAGGCCGATGACCAGGGCCGCGAACGCACGGTGAACTGGACCCAGCAAGGCAACACGGTCCGGGTGCTTGGGGTGAACACCTACTGGACACTACGCATTGGCGACGAGGTGATCTGCGCCTGGCGCGACGAGCGCACCATATACGTGAGCAACTGACCATGGCCGATCAAACCCCTCCCGATCTGCAGGACCGCCTCGACCAGTTCAGCCAGCGCGGCAAATCCAAACACCGGGCCAACAGCCTCGGGGTTGGTGCTCTCGCCGCCGCCCTCGCCCTTGGTGGCGCCGGCGTCGCGTATTTCCTGGCCACCGGGCTTCGGACAAGTGACAGCGCGCTTGAGACCTCCGATGTCGAGACCTTTCAGGACCGCCGCCCCGGCACCGGCGGGCGGCTGGAGTTTCCACCCGATGAGACAGAGCAAAGGGTCAATGACGCGCTGATCGCTGTCGAGGAAGCGCTGGACGTGCCCGCCGCCCCTGCCCCGGAACCGAGCGCCGAGGTGCTGGCCGAGATCGCCAAGCTCCGCGAGGCCCTCGCCGCCAGCCAGGCTGCCCGCAACTCGGAAATCCAGTCCGCCGTCGCAGACCTGCGCGAGGCCTTCGACGAACAAAAGGAAGCGCTTGAAGCGACGCTGACCGCAAAGGAAACCGAGCTGGCCAACCTGCAGCGCCAGACCGATACCCGCATCGAAGGGCTGCAAGCCTTGCTCGATGCCGAACGGGCGCAGCGCGAGGGACTGGAGGCAGAGTTGGACCGCGAAGGTTTGATCGCCGACCAGCGCCTTCTCGAAGAGCGCCGGCGTCAGGAAGAGGAGCAGCGCCAGCGCGAGGCCGAACGGGTCGCCGAGGAGCTTTTGACCGCGCAGATCAAATCCCCCGCCGTGGTCTACGCAGACGGTCCGCGTGGTGGCCAAAGTGCAGCGGCGGAGGCCGACACTGCGGCCGCTGTCGCCGGGGAGCCGGTCCTGTCAGGAAACGAGCAGTTCCTGCAGAGCGCGCGACCGCTCGAAGTGCAAGAAGCCGCCCGCCTCACCCATCCCGAGCGCACGCTGACCCAAGGGTCCGTCATCCAGGCCGCGCTCCAGACCGCCATCAACAGCGATCTACCCGGGTCTGTCGTGGCGGTCGTCTCCGAGCCGGTCCCGGCGTTTTCCGGGGACCGGATCCTGATCCCCCGAGGCTCCCGCCTTTTTGGCCAATACCGCTCCGGCATCGAGATGCACCAGAAGCGCATCCTAATCCTCTGGACCCGCGTTCTGACACCGGACGGAACCTCGATGGAAATCTCCGCCGTGGGCGGCGATCAACTCGGTCGCTCAGGCCTCACCGGTCTCGTGGACACCAAGTTCGCCGAGCGCTTCGGTGGCGCGGCGCTGATTTCCGTGATCGGGGCAGCACCGGCCGTGGCGGCGGAAAGTGCCAACAACGAGACGACAAGCATCGTCCTGGGCGATGTCGGCAGCGACCTGCAGGATGCGGTCGGGTCCGTCATCGCCGAGCAGGTTTCGATCGCACCGACGATCTATGTCGATCAGGGTGCCTCGGTCACCGTGCTCGTGGACAGGGATGTGGTGATCTACGGGGGTTCCGGTTCACAATGAAAAAGAAGCATCAGGTTTCGCGTTCGAGCCGCAGGCGAGAGGCAGCGAAACCAGGTTCAATATTACCGGAATCACCGAATTGATGGATCAGGCGTCACCATCCTCCTACCTCGAGCGATATCTCGACCCGTTCCGCGACCTTCTAAGGCGTGACGACGTGGTCGAGATCGCGATCAACCCGGACGGCAAGGTCTGGCTCGAGGTCGCAGGCGACGCCACCATGCGCCACGAAGGTCAGACCGTGGATCGCACCACCGCCCTCAACATGGCCCAGACCATCGTCGGCGACGCCAAGGCCCGCGTCTCTGAAAAGAACCCCCTCGTCTCCGGCAAGGTGGAATATGCCGGCCGCCCGCTTCGGGTCCAGGTCGCCGTGCCACCCGCCATCGATCGCGGGGCCTCGATCACCATCCGCCTCTTCGCCTCGGGCAGCGTCCAGGATTACGCCCCCGCCTATCTCTTCGGCAAGGCCGTCTCGCTCGATGCGCTCCGCGCCGAGAAAATGAAAAACATCGCCAGTCTCGCCGAAGAAAGCCTCGAGGCCGCACTGCAAACTCTTGTCGAGGCGCGGCTCAACGTCCTGATCAGCGGCGGCACCTCGACCGGTAAGACCACCTTCGCCCGCCACCTTCTGACCCATGTCAGTGAACACGAACGGCTGATCACCATCGAAGACGCCTTCGAACTCTTCCCTGGTCAGCCGAACACCGTCGCCCTTCTGGCCGACCGAGGTGCCGGGTCGCAACGCAGCGCCAACGCCCTTCTGCAGGCCTCCCTCCGCATGCGCCCCGATCGGATCATCGTTGGCGAGCTGCGCGGGGCCGAGGCCTTGACCTATCTCGAAGCGATCAACACCGGTCATGGCGGCTCGGTCTCCACCATCCACGCCGAAACCGCGGAACTCGCCATCGATCGGTTGGCGATCATGGTACTGCAGGCGGGAACGCCGCTGACCTTCGCCGAGGTGCGCGAGTACATCCGCAAGTCCATCGATGTGATCGTACAACTGGGGCGGGCCGAGGGGAAGCGGGGGATTACGGAGTTCTATTTGCCGGGGTGGTGACTTACATCATTGAAGCCGTACTTTGCACACATTTGGCGCAGCGAGTAAGCTTAAGCCTGTAACCTACAGCAAGAAGGCTTGCGACCTTACACTTAGGCTATACGTTTGACACAAATTCTCAGGTGTGTGTTTTGCCCGAAAACAACTCGGCGGACCTGCCTAGAAAGTGGACGGCGATCCCAATAACCACCCCCCAGAAGGCCGAACCGATTCCGAACAGGGTCACACCAGATGCCGTGAACAGGAACGTCAGCAGCCCCGCCTGAGCATCTTCAGACGCAAGCATCGCACCGGTGAATTTCAGGATAGGTTGTAAGAGCGCGAGACCAGCCAGCAGGGCAATAAGCGCCGTCGGCAAAAGCACCAGTACTTCAACGATGGTCCCGGCGAAAACGCCGCCAAGGCAGAAGAAAACGCCACAGGCGATGCCGGCGACATAACGGCGGTCGGGGTCTTCATGGCTATCCGATCCCGCACAGAAGGCTGCGGTGATCGAGGCCAGAGCGGTTGTTATTCCGCCCAAGAGCGCGGCCAAGACAGAGACAAGGCCGCCAACAATGAGGATCGGATTTGCCGAAATCCGGAAGCCATTGGCCCTTAGGATCGCCATCCCCGGAAGGTATTGTCCGCTCAGTGTTGTGATGAGCAAAGGCAATGCCAGGCTCAGCATGGCCCCCATTGAAAAGACCGGTCCGCTGACTTCGAGGGACGCGAAAACCACGCCCACGGTTCCAACCGATGCATCGTAGAAGACGGCGCTGATCAACAGTGCCGAGGCCAGCAGGACAAGCATGGAATAACGGGGAAAGAGCATCGCGCAGACGGCGAAGACGACGATCAGCAGCGCAATTGCGGCAGGATCAGTTGCCAATCCTCCGGCGGCCTTTAGGCCGAATCCGAAGAGTATGCCAGCCATCATTCCATTGGTCACCGAAGGCGGGAGGAGTTGTACAAGCCGTTCGAAGACGCCGGAAAAGCCGATGAGCACCAGAATCGCTGCCACAGCGACATAGGCACCGACCATCTCGGCGGGTGACAAGGATGTCCCGAGAGAAATCAGAAGGACCGTGCCAGGGGCCGACCATGCCATCGCGACCGGAACACGGAACCACAGGCTGAGCCCGATGCTCGACAGCCCAGCTGCCACGGAAATTGCGAAGACCCAGGACGAAAAACCCTCCTTCGAGGTGCCCACCGATTCCGCAGCGCTCAGATAGATCAGAAGCGGACCGGCGTAGGACACAAGGACTGCAAGAAAACCGGCCCCGATTGCGGAGCCGGAATGTCATTCAGGCGTAGCCCGTGATATCTAGATGCTTCAGACAATCGTTGCCTCGGTCGCCTTGATGATATCGTCGCGGGAGACAGCATCGGCGCATTCGACGATGTGCAGGCCCTTGTGGGTCACGTCCAGAACACCGAGGTTGGTGATGATCCTGTCGACCACGCCTTTGCCAGTCAACGGCAACGTACACTCCTTCAAGAGCTTGCTGTCACCATGCTTGTTGGTGTGATCCATCACCACCACAACACGGCCAACACCGGCAACGAGGTCCATCGCACCGCCCATACCCTTCACGAGCTTTCTCGGGATCATCCAGTTTGCGAGGTCACCCTTCTCGGAAACTTCCATTGCACCCAAGACTGCCGCGGCGATCTTGCCGCCGCGGATCATTCCGAAGGACATGGCGCTGTCGAAGTACGAGGTTCGGTTCAGCTCGGTGATCGTCTGCTTGCCGGCATTGATCAGGTCCGGGTCCTCTTCGCCCTCGAACGGGAACGGACCCATGCCGAGCATGCCGTTTTCCGACTGCAGCGTGATATCCTTGTCGCCGACGTAGTTGGCGACAAGCGTCGGGATGCCGATCCCGGAGGTTCACATACATGCCGTCTTCGAGTTCCTGTGCGGCACGTGCCGCCATCCGGTTGCGATCCCAGGGCATTATGCTTCCTCCCGCTTGCGTGTTGCCCCTTCGGACCGCGCTCGCGTTGTGCGCTGTTCAATCCGCTTTTCGTGTTCGCCCTGTATCAGGCGGTGCACGTAGATCCCCGGCAGATGGATATGGTCGGGGTTGATCGAACCGCGCGGCACGATTTCCTCGACCTCGGCTACGCAGACCTTGCCGCACATGGCGGCGGGCGGATTGAAGTTGCGCGCGGTCTTCCGGAAAATCAGGTTGCCTGTGTCATCGGCTTTCCACGCCTTGACGATCGACAGGTCGGCAAAAATGCCCTCTTCGAGGATGTACTCTTTGCCGTTGAACTCTTTGACTTCCTTGCCTTCGGCGATCTGGGTGCCAACACCTGTCTGGGTGTAGAATCCGGGGATGCCTGCCCCGCCAGCGCGCATGCGCTCGGCCAACGTGCCTTGCGGGTTAAATTCCAGCTCCAGTTCTCCGCTCAGATACTGGCGCATGAACTCGGCATTCTCGCCGACGTAGGACGACATCATCTTCTTGATCTGGCGGGTGGCCAAGAGCTTGCCGAGGCCGAAGTCATCGACGCCCGCATTGTTCGAAGCGACGGTCAGGTCCTTCACGCCGCTTGCCATAATGGCGTCGATCAAAAGTTCCGGAATGCCACAGAGGCCAAAGCCTCCGGCCGCGACCAACATCCCGTCATGCAGGAGGCCATCCAGAGCCTCGGCGGCTGTTTTGTATACCTTGTTCATGATGCGCGTCCTTTTGAGGCATTCGCAGACAAGCGCAGTCCAAGAATGCGGCGCGCCTCTTGCCACGTTGCCACCGAGCGATCGTTTCTTTCACAAATCTCAACAGCCCGGCGCACCAAGGCTGCGTTGCTGGGAGCGAGCGTGTCGCGATCAAGTCGAACGTTGTCTTCCAGACCGGTGCGGGCATGACCCCCCGCAGCGATAGCCCATTCGTTCAGTTTGAGCTGGTTGGCACCAATGCCCGCGGCGCACCATGGAGCGTCTTCACCGAAGAGGCGGCGCACGGTGTGGATGTAGTAGTCGAACACATCACGATCGACCGGCATCGCGTTTTTCACGCCCATCACGAACTGGATGTAAGGCGTGCCCACAAGCTGACCTTTGTCAGCCATGTCCTTGGCTTTCAGGATATGGCTCAGGTCGAAGGCTTCGATCTCCGGTTTGACGCTGTAGGTCAGCATTTCGCTGGCCAGCCAGTCCACCAGATCAGGCGGGTTTTCGTAAACACGTGTCGGGAAATTGTTCGATCCGACGGACAGCGAGGCCATGTCGGGCGAAAGCGGCAACATCCCGCCACGCGTCTGACCCGCGCCTGATCGCCCTCCGGTCGAGAACTGGATGATCATGCCGGGGCAGTGTTTCTCGATCCCTTCTTTCAGCGCGGCGAACTTCTCAGGGTCTGAAGACGGAGATTCATCATCGTTGCGCACATGGGCGTGCACGATGGTGGCCCCGGCCTCAAAAGCCTCGTGTGTGGAATCTACTTGTTCCGACACACTGATCGGGACAGCCGGATTGTTGGCTTTTGTGGGCAGGCTGCCCGTGATCGCCACACAGATAATGCAGGGATTGGTCATGGGTGTACTTCTCCGTTGGATGCGACCGGACGGGTGCCAGCATGTGCGGGTTCAGGTTTCAGAAAGGAACGGTCGAAAAGTGCCGGACGCTTGCGCAATGCCTCGGTGGCCTTTCGCTCGTCATCGGTGAAGAACATCCAGTCTGCGTCGGCTTTTTCATGTTTCTTGCATCCGGGACACGGGGTTTTCGCGTTCGTGCACATGACTCCTCCTCCTGCGCAGGGGTTATCGGTCAGGTAGTTTTCGCCGCCGGGCTTGGCATCTTTTCCAGTGCGTCCACGAAGAACGGGCGGAAGCCCTCAGGGTGTTCGCTCATCGGAAAGTGGCCCAGTTCATCCATGACGGCCAAAGTGGCGCCAGGAATGGCGTTGGCGGTTCGCTCGGCATCCTCGGGCGTGCAGGTCAAATCATAGGCGCCTACGATGATGTGCACCGGCGTCTTTGCAGTATCGATCGTTGGCAAGCGCGGGATCAGGCTGTCATCCTTGGTGTAAAAGCTCAGATCGCCGCGGAAAACGCCCGGACCGCTTTGCATGAACATCCAAAGCGTGTTCCAGCGTTCGGAGTTGGGCGCAAAGGGTGAGATGTTGGCGGATACGAGAGCAGCACCCATCTCGCCGCCATGGGCATCGGGTCTGTGGAACCAGTCGATGTCGTACCAGGCAGGCTGAAAATCCGACGCTTCGATCGCAATGAAGCCGCTAAATTTTTCCGGGTGAAGCGCCGCGATTTGGAGGGCAATGCGCCCGCCCATCGAGCAGCCAGCAAGGACTGGGCGATCAAGGCCCAGACAGTCGACGACGGCCAGAACGGTTTCGATGTAGGCTTCTGTCGTCAGGAGGTATTCCTGTGTCTCGAAGCCTTCTGGCGGCAGCGATTTGCCGTGCCACGGCATGTCGAAGGCGATCAGGCGGTACGATGCGGTGATCTCGGCGTCATTCATCAGGTGACGCCACTGGCGGGTATCGGCGCCTGCGGTGTGCAGGCAGATGACCGGACGCCCTTGCCCCGCCTCTTCGAAATAGATACGGCGCGGGGCACCGCTCATGGTGGCAGTTACATAGCGACCGGTGATCGGTTCGATGCTCATGCTACCAACTCCTCTTTTGCACGGGCGAGAGTCAGCACTTCCTTGAAGAAGCGCAGGTTTTTGACGAGGTTCAGAATGTCGCCATCGACCCGACCGCGACCGATCTTCACCAGTCCAAAGATGTCATGGAAGCCGGGTTCGGGGCGCGCTTGCCAGAATTTGGTAAGAGCCTCGGAGTCGGTCCGCAATGCAAAGCGCCAAGGCGTCTTGCGGCTTGGGCCCTCTACGACCGATACGATGTGCCCCTTGTCGAAAGTCAGGTAAAATTCGTCACCGCCCACCTCGATGAGCACGGTTTCGGAAAACAGCCGGCCGAGGCGCAGCAAATGCGGCGTTACCTCAAGGCGTGTTTGTATGTGCGTGAAGGTGTCGATCACCTTGGCCTCCCATGCGTTAATAAGTTGAGCAAAAGCTGCCACGATCGCGAACCCGTCGGCCATACCGGCAAGGGTATGGGTCAATACTCTACCTTGAGGTCTTTGGAAAAACACCGGTTCACAGGACTCGGGTTACCGTCGGTATCAAGCAATACCGTTGTGGGCATTGGGGAAATCTGCGGACTCGGCAAAGTCTGTATTGCGACGAGAGGCAGTCAAGCAACTCGTAACCGGATCTACAGATTGCCAGGAGGAGGAACTACCCATGGGCATCGTCAACCAACACAACATCACCGACGTCGTGATCGCGAGCCTCGGTAAGCATGGAGACATCACCGACCGCCAGCGCGAACTCGCGACTGGCCTGGTCAAACACCTGCACGCATTCATCAAGGACGTGAAACTGCAGCATAACGAATTCCTGTTCGTCTGCGACTACCTCGCCCGCGCTGGTAAGCTCTGCAATGACAACCGGCAGGAGTTCATCCTTCTGGGCGACATCCTTGGCGTCGAGGTTCTGGTCGACATGATGACCAATCCCGTCGAAGGCAACGAAAGCGAATCCACCGTTCTGGGCCCGTTCTACCGCGAGAACCCGCCGGTTCTGCCCAAGGGCGGTTCGACAATCCAGAAGCACTTTGACAACGAAGAAACCGCGTACTTCGAGGGCTACATCAAGGATGAAAACGGCAACGGCATCGCCGGTGTGACGCTCGACGTCTGGGAAGACGCGCCGAACGGCGTCTACGAAAATCTCGACCCCGACCAGCCCGAATACAACCTGCGCGGACGGTTCGAGACCGATGAAAACGGCCATTACGCTTTTGTCGCCGTGCGCCCCGTCCCCTACCCGATCCCGGACGATGAAACCGCCGGTGAGCTGCTGCGCTTCATGGGCCACCACCCGAACCGCCCGGGCCACATGCACTTCATCATCTCGAAGGATGGCTACCGTCCGCTGATCAGCCAAATCTACGACGCCGACAGCGCATGGCTCGAAGAGGACAGCGTCTTTGCGGTCAAGGAAAGCCTGATCGGCAAGTTCAAACCGGCTGCCGCCGACCTGGGCACCGACCTGCACTTCGAGTTCGATTTCGTCCTCAAGACGGCCGCCAACGGAAAGGCGACCGCCGCCGAGTAATCCCCGATACCTCCCTGAAGACTGGCCCCCGCAAGACGGGGGCCTTTTTTTTTTCGTTTAGAGGTATAGAATATCGTAAGTTCTTGGGAGGACGGCGAAAATGAATTTCAAACAGCTGACCTATTTCATTGCAGTGGCAGAGGAGCTGCATTTCGGGCGCGCCGCAGAACGCCTCGATATGGCGCAACCCCCGCTCAGCCGTCAGATCAAGCAGCTCGAGGAAGACCTCGGCGCAATCCTGTTCAACAGGGGCCGGAGCACGATCACCCTGACACAAGCAGGTGAGCGGTTGCTGAAGCGCGGCAAGACAATCCTCGCAGAGCTTGAAGACACGCAACTGGAAGTGCGTCGGCTGGGACAAGGGGCGGAAGGACGACTCAGGATTGGGTTCGTCGGCTCTGCCACATACGGAATTCTGCCAAACATCATCAGATCGTATCGGGCGAATTACCCGGACGTGAACCTAAGTCTGATCCCGATGAACAACGCCGAACTGCACCGGTCCCTGGTGTCACGGGAACTGGACGTTGTATTTGCGCGCCCAACCCTGAAGGATCCCGAGTTCCTGTCAAAGCATTTGGTTGAAGAAAAGCTGATCCTCGCCTTACCTGACATCGTCGATACGGGAACTCGGACAGTGGCCAAGCTCGAACGGCTGATGACCCACCATTTGATCCTCTATCCCGAACGCCCCAGGCCCAGCTATGCCGACATGGTTCTCAAGGCGGTTGAGGATGCGGGATTCGAGGCGCCCCTGCGCATCTGGTGTATGGATCTGCAAACCGCCCTCAGTCTTGTTGCGGTCGGTGAAGGCGTGTGCATTGTCCCAGAATCCGTCGCCAATGCGCCGCGCAAGGGTATGAAGTTTCTCAATATCGAACCCGAGATCGCGCGAACTGAACTCTCGGTCAATTACCGCCTCGATGAACAGGGCGTTCACGTCAAGAATTTCGTTAACATCGCGCAGAAAGTCGCGCGAAAGAGCCCTGTCAAAAAGGGGTGAAGGTGCAAAGCGCGTTGGCCCTGCACGCAGATTTCACACGCCCAGCCAAGTGTGCTGTGCGTCTTCATCGGCCTTGATCGCCTCGGCATCTCCCGTCCAGACGATCTGCCCTTTGCTGACGACGACCACATCGTCGGCAAGCGACGTGGCAAAACCGAAGTTCTGCTCAACGATGATCATCGACAGGCCCGCCGCTTTCAGCTCTTGCAGCTTGTCGTGGATCAGTTTGACGATGATCGGGGCCAGGCCCTCGGTCGGTTCATCAAGGATCAGCAGCTTTGGGTTCATCAGCAGTCCCCGCGCGATGGCCAGCATCTGCTGCTCGCCGCCCGAAAGCTGCGTGCCGCCGTTGTCCATGCGCTCTCCTAGTCGCGGAAACAGGTCCAACACCCGCTCCATCGTCCATTCAGGGTTCGACCCGCCAAACCGCTTGGCCGCGATTTCGAGGTTCTCACGCACACTGAGCGACGGAAAGATATCGCGCGTCTCTGGCACATAGGCGATCCCGCTCTTGGCGATGTCAAATGGTTGCCCCGCGATCGGCTTACCACCCCACAGGATTTCGCCGGACTTCAGCGGCAAAAGGCCCATGATCGTTTTCAGTGTCGTGGACTTGCCGGCGCCGTTTCGCCCGAGGATGGCCAAAACCCGGCCCGTCTGCGCTTGAAGCGACAGGCCGTAAAGGACCTGCGTTTCGCCGTACCCGGATTCGATTGCGTTCAGTTCAAGCATCTTCCCAGCTCCCCAGATAGATTTCCTTGAGCAGGCTCGACCCGCGTGCCTCTTCGGGCAGACCATCAAAGACCACTTCGCCGTAGTTCAGCACCGTGATCGTGTTGGCCACGTCAAACGCAAGGTCCATGTCATGCTCGATGATCAGCATGGTCAGGTCGCGGGGCAGGCCCGCCAGCAGGTCGTGAAAGCCTTTCGACATTTCCGGCCCGACGCCGCTGGTCGGTTCGTCCATCAGCAGAACCAGCGGCCGCGTGGCCAGCGCCACACCGACTTCAAGCTGGCGACGCACGCCATAGCTGATCTCGGACACTTTCGCGTGGATGAAAGGCATCAGGTTCACCTGGCTTGCCACCTCCTCCACGATCTCACGGACTTCGGGTTTTGCCAGGCTGTCCGACCAAAGCTGCGTCGCATTGCCGGTGTGGACTGCCGCCGCAAGCCCAAGGTTTTCCTCGACCGTCAGACCATCGAACAACGTGTTCTTCTGGTAGCTCCGCGAAAGCCCACGACGGGCGCGTTTGGCAACGGGAAGTGCTGTGACATCTTCACCGGCGAGATGCACCGATCCGCTGTCTGGGGTCAGCTCGCCGACAAGCTGGTTGAAGAGCGTCGTCTTGCCCGCCCCGTTCGGCCCCAAGATCACCCGGCGCTCGCCACGTTCCAGCTTTAGCGACACATCGCGCGTGACGTGAACGGCGCCAAAACTTTTGTCCAGATTACGTGTCTCAAGCATCGGTCAACACCTCCTCAGGCTCCTGTTTGCGGGTCGCATCGGCGAGACGGCGGTCGAATACGCCGCCCCAGCGGGCCTCGATCCAGCCGAAGATGCCATTGGCGCGGCTCATCACGACGGCGATCAGGATGACACCGACAACGAGGTGCCAATAGGTCGTGACCGAGCTCAGTTCATGTTTCAGGACAACAAAGGCGGCTGCTCCGATCACCGGTCCGACAAGCGTTCCAAGACCACCAAGGATCACCACAACCAGTGCTTCGCCCGAGACCGTCCAGCTGAGCAGACCCGGGGAGATGTACATGATGTGTTGTGCGGCTAGCGCACCGGCGAGGCCTGCGATCATGCCGGACAGTCCGAACACATCGGCCTTTACACGCCAGACCGTCAGGCCAAGCGCGCGCATCCGCTGCTCATTGTGCATGACACCGGTGAGCGAGCGGCCAAGACCGGATCGGAGGATCAGTACAGAAGCACCGTAGACCGCCCCGAGAGTGGCCAGACAGAAGAGAGCAAAGCTGCGACTGTTGTTCAGATCGACGCCAATCAAGCTCAAGTCCAGCCGGGATATGCCGCCCAACCCATCGTCGCCGCCAAAGAGCGGCGCCTCGAATACGTAGGAATAGGCCAATTGCCCGAAAGCGAGTGTCGCCATGATGAAATAGATACCATGGCTGCGCGACCCGATGGCGCCGATGACCCAGGCAGCCGCGCCGGTCAGCGCGATACTGCCCGCCATGGCAACGGGCAGTGCGATCCCCGCCTTGGTCGACAGGACTGCGTAGGCATAGGCCCCGACCCCCATCAGAGCGCCATGGCAGAGCGAGACCATGCCACCGAAGCCCGCAACGATGTCGAGCGCCAGAACCAGCATGGCAAGGATCAGGATCTCTGTCAGGATCTCCAGACCGAAATATTCAGCCGTGAAAGCCTGAAAGAGGGCACCGGCTGCGAGCAGGACCAGAGCGGTGTAACGAAGAGTGTTGTGGCGAAACATCGTCTTATCCTTTCGCTGGAAAGAGGCCCTCTGGCTTGATCACAAGGACCGCAGCCAAAAGCGCGTAGATGAGAACAGAGGCCAGTTGCGGGGCCAGAACCGCACCGAAAGTCTGCACAAAGCCATAGATCAGTGATCCGGCGATGGCGCCCTTGAGGGAGCCGAGACCACCGATCACGATCACGATCAGAGTCGGGATCAGGATCTGCAGACCCATGTCGGGCGTCACACTGAGAAGCGGTGCCGCGACGGCCCCGGCCAGGCCCGCAAGGGCACAGCCCAGACAGAAGACGATGAAGAACAGCCGTTCCACATTGATGCCCAGACAGGCCGCCATGGCATCGTTATCGACACCGGCACGGATCATTGCGCCGATCTGGGTGCGGCTGAGCACGAAGGCCAGTGCGCCGAAGATGGCGAGACCCAGAACGATGATGAACAACCGGTAGGTCGGATACTCGACACCAAGGAAGGTCAGACGACCGCCAAGCAGCGTGGGTACGTCGATGGCGAGAGCCAGATCTCCCCAGAAGATGCGAGTCAGATCGAGCAGGACAAAGATCAGCCCGAAGGTGACGAGAACCTGTGCCATGGGCCCCGATTTCCGCATGCGCTTTATGAGGCCGGAATAGAGGAGGATCCCCACCCCGGCGACCGCCACGGGCGCCAGAAAGAACCCCATCCAGTAGCCGCCCACGGCAGCCAGCGAGGCAGCGAAATACGCGCCAAGAGCATAAAGCGAGCCATGCGCGAGGTTCACGAAGTGCATCAGCCCGAAGATGACCGTCAGGCCGATGGAAAGAAGAAACAGAAGCATGGACAATTGCAGGGCGTTGAGCGCCTGAAGGGTCCAGAATCCAAGATCATGTGCCATGAGCTAAGTCCTCCTCGGACGTTATGTCCCGGCCGCAGGCGAGCGGCCGGGACAGATTGGTCAGTTGGAGTCGGGTGCCATCTCGCAGCCATTGGTCGCGTCGGCTTCCGCGGGAAGCTGAGCTAGGACCTTCTGCGTCAGCCCACCTTCACCAGCGACGGTTTCGTAGACATAGACGGGCTGGATGATGTTGTTGGTTGCGGGGTCGATGGAGAGCTGACCGCGCGGCCCCTCAAAGCTGACCTGGCGCAGGGCAGTCGCCAAAGATGCACGGTCATTTGCGCCGGTTTTTGTTGCCTCAATCAGCGCGCGAGCCGCATCGTAACCTTGGACGGCGAATTCCGACGGCGCGCGGCCGGTTTCCTCGGTGAACGCGGCCACGAAAGCGGCGTTCGCCTCGCTGTTGATGGTCGGCGCGTAGTGAAGCGCTGTGATGACGCCTTCGGCAGCCTCGCCCTGTGCGTTCACATAAAGCGGCGAGGTCAGGAAGCCCGAGCCATAAAGGGGAAGGTCAGCTTTCAGGCCAAAGCTGTCATATTGCTTGACGAAGGAAATCGCCTCGCCGCCTGCATAGAAAACGTAGACCGCATCCGCACCGCTGGCCTTGGCCTGGGCGAGATAGGGACCGAAGTCCTGCGTCTTTTGGAACGGCGTGAATTCCTGCCCGACGATCTCGCCGCCTGCGGCGGTGAAGGTCTCGGTGAAGGCGTCGATCATCTGGCGACCGGCAGCATAGTCAGGCGCAAGCGTGAACACCTTCTTCACACCCTGCTCGGCCATCCAGGTGCCCATCGGACGGTTGATCTGGCCGTTGGAAAACGACATCCGCGTGATGTAGGGTGAACAAGACCCGCCAGTCGCTGCATCATTGCCGGCATTAGCAACGATCAGTGGCACACCTGCGCCATGCACCATGTCACGCACCGCACCCAGAACACCGGAACTGACGATCCCGACCATGACATCGACCTGGTCCTGTAGGATCAGTTTCTTGGCTTTGCCAAGTGCGACAGGCGGCTTCACCTCGGTGTCTTCACGGGCGATCTCAAAGGTTGCACCAGTCTCGGAACCGAACTGTTGCAGACCGAGGTTGAACCCGGTCTCAATTTCATTTCCGAGCGACGCATATACACCCGAGAACGGGAGCAGAAGGCCCACCTTGATCTCTTCTTCTGCCACAGCAGGCACAGCGAAGCTGGTGGCGAACCCAAGGGCCGCCAGGATTGCGCGTTTCATTTTGTATCTCCTCCAGTTGGTTAACGACCCCTCCTCAGGGCCTAGCCTAAGTCGCCCCCACCCACCGGGACTGTGACACCGGTGATGTATGAGGCTTCGTCCGACGCCAGAAACAGGATGGGACCTGCCTGCTCGTCGAGCGTTCCATATCTTTTCATGAACGAGGACTGGATCGTCTGGTCGACGATGGTCTGGTACCAGTCTTCGCGTTGTTCTTCTTCGGCATTGGGGTTGCGCGGTACGACCCGCGGCGGGGCTTCGGTTCCGCCCGGTGCGGTTGCAACGACGCGGATCCCGCGTTCGGCAACTTCCCAAGACAGGCTAGCCGTGAGCGCGTTCACGCCGCCCTTCGCTGCTGCGTAGGGCACGCGGTTCAGTCCGCGGGTCGCAATGGAAGACACATTGACGATGGTGCCCTTACCTTGCGGTAGCATCCGTTCAATGGCGGCGCGGCAGCAGTAGAGTGTCGGGAACAGCGAACGGCGCACTTCTGCGTCGATCTGCTTGGGCTCGTAATGCTCAAACGGTTTGGCCCAGATCGTGCCACCGACGTTGTTGATCAGGATGTCGATGCGGCCCCAGAGATCCACGGCCTTGCCGATGGCCTTGTCGCAGCCACTCCACGTCTCGAGGTTAACCGAGATCGCCTCGACCTCGCCCCCCGCTTCGCGGATCGCCGCGACGACGTCTTTGCGTGCGGGCGAGCGGTCCACGATCAGAACCCGTGCGCCTTCGCTTGCCGCTCGTTCGGCGACGCGGCGGCCGATACCTTGTGCCGCGCCGGTGACGACCATCACCTTGTTGTCGAAACGGCCTGTCATGCCGCTTCGGCCTTCTCTTCGGTGGGGTTGAATTTCTCGTAGTAGAAATTCGTGGGCTCGACGCCCAGTTTCCCGAAATGCGCGCGCACGGCATCGACCATAGGCGGCGGGCCGCACAGGTAGACGTCGCAATCGCCGCCCGACAGGTCATCGCCGCTGAGGTGATCGGTCACGAACCCCTTGCGCTCATGCGCGTCTTCTTCGGCGGCCAGAATGGTGATCACGGTGACGTTGCCGATCTTTTCAGCAAGCGCGCTAACGCGATCCAGTTCCACGAGGTCAGCGGCGCGCGTCACGGCATAGTAGAGCGTGATCGGGTGCTCTGCTCCCTGCTCAGCCACTTGTTCCAGCATGGAGAGGAACGGCGCCAGACCGGTGCCACCGGCGAGCCAAACCTGCGTGCGCTCGATTGGCCGCAGGTAAAAGGCACCCATCGGACCGGTTGCAGTCAGAGCGTCGCCGGGCTTCGCCTGCTCGCCAAGATAGGTGCTCATGACACCGCCGGGCAGGTTGCGGATCAGGAATGTTGCTTCCTGCGCACCCGGTGCGGACGAAAAGGAATAGGACCGGTGTTTGTCCGTACCGGGGACTGTCAGGTTCACATACTGGCCCGGCAGGAAGTTGATTGGCTTGGCCAGATTCACCCGCAGACCGAAGGATGTCTCGGAAAGTTTGTCAACGCCCTGCACTTCGGCTTCCACTGCCTCGGGCGCGGTCTTGCAGATGGCGGATGAGGCCGGAACCCGCACAACGCAGTCGCTTTCTGGGGTCATCTGGCAGGTGAGCGCGTAGCCTTCTTCGGCCTCCTCGTCGCTCATCGACTCGTCCATGTAGAATTCCAGCTCGTACTCGCCCTTCTCGACAAAGCACTTGCAGGTGCCGCAGACGCCATCGCGGCAGTCCATCGGCAAGTTGATCTTCTGACGGAAGGCCGCATCGGTTACCTTCTCGTCGTCATCGCACTGGATGACGCGTGTGACGCCATCTTCGAAATTCAGGGCAACGTTGTAGGTCGTCATGGCATGCTCCTCCCTTATCCGCGCACCCAGACGTAGATGCGCGGAGGTCTTCAGGCTCCCGGAGTAACGGGGATCAGGTGTGATAGACGTCGATCACGTGGTGGATGTGATCGTTCTTCAGGACGACCTTCTTATCGGTGATCAGCGGCTTCGGCCCGCTGGTGTCGATCGAGTAGAACGACGTGCCCCAGTGGGTATCGGTCTCGGCGTAGCGGTAGCTCAGCGTTTGCCAGTTGAAGCGCAGCTTGATTTCGCTACCTTCGCGGCTCAGCACTTCGATACCCGACAGATAGTGGTTCGTGCGCGGCTCCGGCAGCGAGGTCGCCGACGACCGGTCGGTCTTGATCCGGAATACGCGGTCCTCGATGCCCTGCTTGTTGGGGTAGTACATCAAGGACATCTCGTTCTGCGGATCCTCCGTCAGCGTGTCGAAGTCATCCCATGCGGGCATCCAGAACGGACAGTCCTTGTGGTAGAATGTCAGCCAGGTGTCCCAGTCGCGATCGTCCAGAGCGCGGGCCTCCGCGAAGAGAAAGGCCTGGATGTCTTCGAAGCTCATCACATCGGTTGCAGGGCGTTCAAGAGTCGCAGTTGTCATGTTCTTTCCTCCTCACTCGGCTGCGACCGACGCCTGAGGCGCGGTTTCGCGTTCCTTGGCGATGGCGTCTCCCATCCGCTCGGACCAGTTGCTGTGCTGGATGACGAAGAGCCCTTCGTCCTCAGTGCGCGCACCGGACATAACCGGGTTGATGCCAAGGGCCTTGGCGTCTTCATCGGGACCTTCGATCCATTGGGTTGCTCCGCGGGTCAGGTCGTTCCACTTGGCGTGTGCCGCACCGGCATAGCCGCGCTGTGTGGCCCGGAATTCTTCGGTATCATCCGGCGTCGCCATGCCAGAGGCATTGAAGAAGTCCTCGTACTGGCGGATGCGTCGGGTGCGTGCTTCCTGGCTCTCGCCCTTCGGCGCGATGCAGTAGATCGTGACCTCGGTCTTGTCGACCGAGACGGGCCGGAAGACGCGGATCTGGCTGGAGAACTGGTCCATCAGGAAGACGTTTGGATAGAGGCAGAGGTTGCGCAGCACTCCCACCATCCATTCGGCCTTGGTCTTGCCGTACTTCTCCGTCCATTCCTCCAGACGCGGATAGCCGGGGCGGTTGGTCGGGTCGGCCCATTCCGTCCAGAGCAGGATGTGACCATTCTCGTAGGCGTGGAAGCCACCGCGCTGCTTCGCCCATTTGGACGCGTCGGTTGCCTTGATGTTGTCTTCTTTGCCGTCATCGGTACGGTGCGCCGTCGTGGCCACGTAGTTCCAGTGCACGGCCGAGACGTGGTAACCGTCAGCGCCGTTTTCGGCCTGCAGCTTCCAGTTGCCGTCATAGGTGTAGGTGGACGAACCGCGCAGCACCTCGAGACCTTCGTCAGCCTGATCGACGATCATGTCGACCATCTTGCGTGCTTCGCCGAGGTACTCCTCCAGCGGCTTCACATCGGCATTGAGGGAGCCGAACAGGAAGCCACGGTAGTTTTCGAAGCGGGCAACTTTAGTCAGGTCATGGGAGCCGTCCTTGTTGAACTGCTCAGGATAACCTGCACCCTTGGGATCCTTGACCTTCAGGAGCTTGCCAGTGTTGGAGAATGTCCAGCCGTGGAACGGACAGGTGAAGGTTTTCTGGTTGCGGCGCTTGAAGCGGCAGAGCTGCGCACCACGGTGCGAACAGGCGTTGACCAGCGCGTGCAGCTCGCCGTCTTTATCGCGGGTGATGACGACAGGCGTGCGGCCCATGGTCAGAGTAAAGTAGTCGCCCGGGTTCGGGATCTGGCTTTCATGCGCCATGTAAATCCAGTTGCCTTCGAAGATGTGCTTGATCTCAAGCTCGAACAGCTCTTCGTCGGTGAAAATATCTCGGCGGCAGCGGAACACGCCATTTTCCGGGTCGTCCTGAATGGCGCCGTCGAGCCGTGCTTCGAATGCGTCGAGATTGGATTGGGTGAACATCTGTGATCCTCCTCCAGACTGCCTCAGCATGGATGCATCGGCTGGTTTGTTGTTCGTGTCGCGGGACTATTCACCCGCGACGGCTTTCATGCTCCGCCGACCATCTCGGCGGAAGAAATCGATCTTGTCGGGGTCGAGCGTCGCGCCAATGCCCGGGCCGTGTGGAATTTCGACGCAGAAATCTCTGTAGACGATCGGATTTGCGAGAATGTCCTCGGTCAGCAGCAGCGGGCCGAACAGCTCGGTGCCCCACGCCAAGTCATCAACGGTAGAGAACAACTGCAATGCCGCAACGGTGCTCAGGCCGGTTTCGAGCATGGTGCCACCGTAAAGGCCAAGGCCCGCAGCCTGCCCAATGGCTATGACTTCTGAGGCGCGCTTGAGCCCGCCGGATTGCCCGATCTTTACGGCGAAGACGTCCGCAGCTTGTGCCGTTACCACTTCGAGAGCATCCTCAGGCCCGTTAAGCGCCTCATCAGCCATCACGGCGATTTCGTAGCTACGCGTCAGTTCTGCCATTGCCCGGCGATAACGCGCGGGGACAGGTTGCTCGACAAGTTCGCAGCCCGCCTCTTGCAGCCCCCTCAGACCCCAACGTGCATCCTGCAACGACCAAGCCGTGTTGATGTCAACGCGCACGCTGGCTGCATCACCAACCGCCTCTTTGATGCGGGCGACATGGGCCACGTCATCACGGACCGCTCGCTTGCCGATCTTCAGTTTGAAGACGTTGTGGCGGCGGGTTTCGATCATCTGCTGGGCTTCGGCGATGTCGGTCTCGGAATTGCCGGAGGCCAGCGTCCAGGCGACCGGTAGACGTTCGTGAACGGCCCCACCAAAAAGTTGCGACACCGGCACGCCCAAGCGCTTGCCCAGCCCGTCCCACAGAGCTATCTCGACAGCTGTCTTGGCGATCCGGTTACCTTTCACCAACTTGTCGATGAGCTGTATTGCACCATTCACATCGTCGCTGTTGCGACCAAGCAGGCCGGGCGCGATATAAGTCTCGATCGCCGACTGGATGCCTTCAGGGCTTTCCGGTCCGTAGCTCAGCCCGCCAATCGTCGTGCCTTCGCCGATGCCTTCGGAGCCGTCCGAGAACTTGACCCTGACCAGCACCGCAGTTTGCGTACGCATCGTGGCCATCGAAAGCACGTGACCGCGAATGGTGGGAATGTCGAGGATCAGGGTCTCGATCTGGTCAATCTTGGTCACTGGGGCTCACCACATCTGCAGGTTTCTAATGGATGCAGATTGCCCGCCCGAGCCGGATTCTGTCGATGATTGGGAGGGTCTTGGATAATACCCTGGCGAGATGGGACAGTAAAAACCGAGCGAAGGTCAGACCCGGTTTCAGGCCGCTCTTCGCCGTCAATTGAAAAACAGCTATTTAGATTTTCTGGAAACAGGTCTCACCGAGAAACCTTCCGCAGCACGTGAAATTCTAGTTGGCATTTTTGCTAGAACGCAGGTGGCACAAGGTAAGTAGCTCCACAACAACTGCAATGCTGGCTGAAAAAGTTGAACGAATGCAAGAGTTACGCAGCGAGCAGCAGTCATCACTCACCCTCCCAACAATTCCTCGATGAAGTCCTCCTGCCGGTCGAGCGCCGCCTTCCAATCCTTCGGCACGGCGGCTTCCCTTTCGAGCGTCTCGGGCTCGGGCTGCCCGCGTCCGGCCTCAATCGGCATCACGCTCATCGCGCGCGCTTCGCGCCGCTGCGATCGATCCCGGACAGGCGCACGTTCGGCTAGTTTCGCCTGGTCGTCTGCGCCGACCTCAAAGTCACCGCCCCAGGGCCCCACGCCCTGCACACTCGGCGGATAGGGGAACGGCTTGCCGTCCTGGCGGGCCAGCATGTCCTTGAAGAACGGATCGTCGTAATACTTGATCCGGCTAGCCTTGATAGGGTGCTGGGGCGAAGCGAGGATTATGACCTCGTCGGGATCCATGAGGCGCGCTTCCGTCTCGGAAAGTAGCGGCCGCTCTTCCAGACGCGCCGAGGTCGAGGTCGCGCCAAGGAAGCCCTTGTTGCGACCGTACATCCGGGTCACCGCCTCGCGGGTGGTGCTGCCGACCGCGGCGGAGACCTCTTTCACCGTGCGCTGGTCCCGCGGGGTGATGTAGAGCTTCAGCCCTGCCCCGTTCTCGAGACTTTCACGGCCCTCGGGCCCGTAAATCCGATCAAGCGAAGCCAGCGACTGCGCGATCATCGCGACGCGGCCGCCATAGCTTGCCAGCGAATGGATCGCCCGCTCGAGATAGGGCATCGCCCCCATCTGCTGGAATTCGTCGATCATCATCATGACCGGCCAGGGCTCGTCCGGGCCGGGCTCGTTCAGCCGGATCGAGGCGATGAGATCGGCGAACATCAGGCGCAAGAGCGGCGCCAGCGTCGCGATGTGATCCTCGGACACCGCGATGTAAAGCGACTGAGGGGTCTTCCGGAAGGTCGAGAAATCGAAGTCGCTCGCCTCGGTGGCCGAGCGCACCGCCGGGTTGTCCCATTGCTTGAGACCGGCCGTCATCAGCGCCTGAATGTTCGAGGTCAGCAGCCGCGACGAGGCTGAGGCCGCATTGGTCCAGAGCTCGCGCAGGATGTCTTCCTCGGCCTCGTCGGCATAGGTCTTGTACTGGGCGTTCTTGTATTCGCCCCCGGCGACGATCTTGTTCACCTCGCCGAGGTTCGGCGTGCCGCGTTGGATCGCCAGCAGACAGGCCGCAACGAAGATCGACTTGCCGGCCTCGGAAAAGGTGTCGAGCGTCTTGTTGTCCTTGTCGAGGAAGAGGTCTGCCAGGATCGAGACCTCGGTGAAGCGCTGCGCGAATGTCGGGGCCTTGGCAATCCGCGCAAGCGGGTTGTACCGATGCGTGGCATTGGCCCAATCAAACGGGCTGAACCGATAGACCTCGTCGCCGTTGAGCGCCCGGAGCCGCGCGGTCTTCTCGAAGTTCTCGCCCTTCACGTCCAGCACCACAACCGAGCCCGCAAAGCTCAGAAGATTCGGGATCACGAAGCCAACCCCCTTACCGGCCCGGGTCGGCGCGACCATCATCACATGCGGGATGGTGGTCGAGGAGATGAACTCAGCTTTGGACGTCGGGGCTCCGAGCTTGCCACAGACAAAGCCCTTGCCAGGCGCTTGAAGCATGTCGTTCTTCTTCAGCTCCGCCTTGGTCTGCCAGTGGGCCGAGCCATAGTCGTCCCGCTCCTTCTTCCAGGTCCAGGCAAGCGCCAGGGCGCCGAGGCCAATCGCCCCGAAGCCTACGGCGCCAAACCCCACCTTGAACGCTTCGGGATGCGCCGCTCGGGTGCCCGCGCTGGCTTTCCAGAGCGCCAGCATGTCAAAACTACCAAACCCGGTTTTCAGGGCCAGGGTCAGGTAGAAGGCGGCGACGATGGTGCCGATGACGGCGCCGCAGATCACCCCGAAGAGGAGCGCGGCCCAAAGGGGGAGTGTCTTGGTCATGGTTGTCATCTCCCCCTTAGAATTCCATCTCGTCATCGAGACCACGATCTAGTGTTTTGTTTCGGGCAAGTTCACGCCCCATTTCCTGCGCCTCTTGCTGGCCGCGCATCCGCGCCACCTCCGTCGCCTTGTCCTGCTGCAACCCGGCGGCGCGGTCGGTGAAGACTTGGTCGCCGGTCTCCTCAAACGTCATCTCGAGGAATTCCTGCGTGACGGTGATCTGGTCGAGCTTGCTCGGAAGGGCCGCGTCCAGCACCTCGTAGTTGCCGCGGCGAAGTGCAGCCAAACCCTCCTCACCCAACTCCTTGAAGAGCTCGGATTGCAGGGTCCGCTCAACCACCTCTTCCTGTTCCTCGGTGAGCTTGCCGTCCCGAAGCATGTCGGCCAGGTCCTGCAGGTAGGGATTGGGCGTCCGGTCGTCTTCGTCGATGAGGGGCAGTGTCGCCTCCTCTTCGTCCGCGAGGGTTCGGCCGATCTCGACGCCCAGTTCCTTCGCCCGCTCCATCAGTGCGTCCATCACGCCGTCGACCTTTTCGAGCGCGGCATCGAGCTGGTCGTCACTCGCGGTCTCCACGCTGAGACCGTCCTTGGCCAGCACCGCATTCATGTCGCGCTCAACCCAGTCCTGCGCCATACCGTAGTTCCGCGTGCCGCCGGCCATGATCCGGGCCACCAGCTCCTCGCTGTCCATGCCTGCCTCTTCGGCACTCTCGAGCACATCGCGCAACCCCTCGTCATTGCCGGACTGCAGCGCGCCGATCAGCACCACGCTGCCCGCCCCCGGGGGATAGGGTTCTTCAAGCTGCTTGCCGAAGCGCGCCCGTAGCTCCGGGTCGGGCACCATCTGCGAGAGATCCGCGATGATCGGCGCGGCCTTGGCCTCGAATGCGGCGCACTCGGCCGGGTCCAGTTCCTCGGCCTTGAGCCTGAGCGCCTCGATCGTGCGCTCGGAATAGTCGATCGCATCACCGACGGTCTTGATGTCCTTCATGTCTATCTCTCCTTCGGTGAAGTTCCACGGCGCGCCGGAACCGAGCCCCTCCGCCATGCCGCGCAGGGCGCGGGCCATGTGGCGCTGGTCCATCCGGTCCAGCAGGTCAGCGAGGTTCTTGTAATCCTTGGCGAAGCCCACCACCTGCGCCTGCGCCATGGCGGTTTCCTGGGCCGTCAGGGCGATCTCGCGCGGTAGGCGGGCCTCTTCCTTGGCGCGGTAGATCTCTTCGATCCCGGCGGGTTTCTCGAAGATGCCGCGCTCGAGCCGCGTGGTGGCATCAAGCATCACGCCGTAGCGTTCCGCGATCTCGGCCTGTTTCTCGCGCATGAGCTGCGGCGACATCACGCCTTCGGCCCAGCAAGAGAACCAGGTGCCTTTCTCGAGGCCGCGATTGTTCAGGATGATGTGGGCGTGTTTGTGCGCCCGGTCGTCATGGACCGCGAGCACATAGTCCCACTGATCGCCGTATTCGCCGCTCTCGAAAAAATGCTCCGTCCAATCCATGGCGATGTCGCGCACCTGATCGACCGTCACGTCGGTCGGGAAGGAGAGCAACATGTGAGAGGTGAAGCCGAGCTTGGTCGAGCCGCGCCAGGTCCCGGCCCAATCCTCGATGATGTCCTCTTTCTGCCCCTCAGACAGCACCGCCGCATCGGTCAGCGCATTGGTCATTGTCGAGTAGGTGTAGACCGCCTTGTCGTTGATGTAGGAGATCTGCGCTCCGAGCGACGCGCGCGTCTTGCAGCCTCCCGCCCGGATCCGTTTGAAGACCGCCGCCCGGCTCTGACCCGACGCAGCCTTCAGCGCGTTGCGCGCCGACATGGATCCGACGCGCGAGAAACTCCGCCCCTGCCGACGCCCCGCCAGCCGCGCGTCGATCCGCGCTGCGGCCTGACCCCGGATGCGCTCATCCTCCCAGAGCCGGCCCATGACCGAGGCGTAGAGGGCGAGGGGATCAGCCACTGCGCACCAGCCTCAGACCGCCGTTTGTCACGGGCGAACCGTCCTCCAGAACCGCGCTCTCCGCCCCCTGCCCTTCTTCCTTTTGTGGCCACTCCTGATGACGCATCGCCTGCGCCGCATCTTTCATCCGGCCCAATTCACGGCTCATGGATTGCGCCAGATCAAGGAGATCAATCAGCACCGCGCGGTCTGCCTCCGAGACCTCCAGCCGACCGCGATGGACCGCCTTGGCGAGCATCAGTCCGGCGTCGCTCACATCCTTCGCCTGACGCCACGCTGCACAGAATTCCGCGACCAGATCACGGGGCACATCGAGGAATCCGCACCGTCCGCGCAGCACCGCATTCAACGCCTGCGACCGGTTGGCAAAACCCCGTTCGCGCCACTCCGCATCGAAGGCCTCCAGTTCGGATCGGCTTGCCCGGAATGCCACTGTCTCGCTCGGATCGCGCACCGTGATCCCCTCGCCCGCCTCCTCTTTCGCGAGCCGGTTCACGTGGCGCGCAGAGATGCCGAACGCCGCCGCCAGCTCCTTGGCACTTTCGCCCGCCGCAAAGCGCCGCGCGACTTCGATGCGCTGCTCAAGCTTCAGGTTTTTCGCTGGCCTCGGCACGGGTCAGACCCCTCGGACAAAATGTGCAAACATTGGCCATATCCTGCCAACGTCTTCCTTCTCTCCTTCGCTTATACATCAATACATCACATTGCGCAATATTACGTTTTGCATGCTGTGTCTTTTTGCTGGCATTGGACGTCATCGAGACCCCTCGCCGCGGCGCGACATGGAACGGGGTCCGCCCTCATCGGTGCAGGACAACCAGGTCGCAAAAGCTTCCGAAATTTGCGCTCAAACAGCACGCGACGAGAGGCAAACTGAATGCCCGAACCGGTCACGGATCGGGCGCGACGAACACGAAAACTGCCCCGCGCGGGATGACCCGGGTCATACCCTCTGAGGGCGGCACGATGCTTCAGAGAGACGGCGTCAGACCCCTGCGGATCCGAGGACCCGCAGGAGTGTCTGGGTCAGTGACCCAGTCCCTGATTGCGCAGATCGTCGTAGCGGTTGCGGGCGATCAGTGCCTCGGTCTCGAGGCTGTCGAGGGTCTCGGGATGGGCGTCTTCATCGAAGGCGGCGAGGTAGGCCTCGAAGGCCATGTCGGCTTGCAGCTCGGCGAGGTCGATGGATTGTTCGAGTGTCATGGTGTGATCCTTTCCGTTGATCGTCGTTGGACGGATCGTGGAAAAGACCGGGGGCATGAGAGCGGGCGGCACCCGGTACGGGGCGGAATGAAATGGAGCACGCCGGGGGCAGGTTTGTTGTGAGCGATGCCCCGCAGCGCTCAAGGCGTCAGCCGTCCAGAAACCTGCCCCCGGCGTTGCCGACCGCTCGACCCCGGGCTAGCGATCTCTAAGGCCAACAGGTCGACGGAAAGGCGCGCGGCTGTGACACGGATTGGAGACGATGCCCTCCAGACGCATGACGTTCATCTGCGGATTGCACCCTCGCGGCACAAGGTGAGTTCGGCGCCCTGGCAGCTTCGCCGACACGACCCAAGCGCGGGTTGCTCGAATGAGAGAAGGGGTGCACTTGCCTCGCTCAGTGCGCTGCCAGCTCTCCCTGCGGACATTCGGCTCCGCCTCGGGTTCCCACGGTCCACGCTGACACTGAACAGAAAGATCGGAGCCGCATCTGCGACCTTTCCGGTCTTCCTACCCACCTCTGCGTCCGCGTCGGAAATTTACGGCATCCTTCGGACACCGATGGTGCGCCGATCGAAGACTAGTTCCCCGGAACGAGGAAAAGCCAGACCGCCGGAGCGGACTGGCTGTTGGCTTAGGCGGCGTCTTTGGGACCCCAGGGGATGACGGCCTGCAGGGACAGATCGTCCTGGTTCGCGGCCTTGCCGAGGTTCGCGTTGAACCCGTGGTCGCGGATGGTCAGCGTGTAGTAGTCGGCGCCGGTCTCCTTGTTCTGCTTCTTCCAGATGCCACCGCACTCGACCAGCTTGCCGCGCGGGGAACGGCCGAGGACGCGGTGCGTGGGGGCCATCGGGTTCGCGCTTGCGACGGGTTCGACCGTGATGTCGAGGTCGAAGGTCAGGGTCGAGATGGAGCCGACGCCCTTGGCGGTTTCGATGTCAGTGCTGGTGAATTTGATGCAGTTCGTGGTCATTGCTCTTCTCCTTGTTTGCGTTGCAATGATGGTCACCTTGCAGCTGGCCAAGGCCCGGCCACACCGAAGGCGAAGCGCAGCGGAGAGGGGCAGGCGCCGGTCTTTTTGGCGCGCGAGGAATGGCCCGCAGGGACAGGGGAAAAAGATCGGCGACAACCTTTGTGGACGGGACGACAGCTGCGACCAGCATGTCATGCAAAGCAACACATCGGGAGAAGTGCGATGGCCGCGACTGGAAACTGGGTGAACTGCCAATGGAACGACCGAGGGCGGTGTCTTTTCAGCCCTCTCACCCCGAGCCGCAGCCGGACGGGTTCGCGCTTTGCCGAGCCTTGCCCAACGTGGCGCGCCAGCGCACATCCGCAGGCAAGCTGGTCGAGTGTGGTGCCATCTGACTGAGCGATTTCAAGCAGACCGTCGAAGCATCTGCACCGGGCGCGGTTCATCCCGATTTTGAACGACCCCTCTTCGGCACCCCAATCGTTTGCGATTTCTTGCATCGCAATGATCTCCGGTCCTCTGCCAATTGCTGCCAATGCAATCCGGCAGTCGTCGAGCATCGTTTACGGTCAATTATGGCAGAACAGCATGTCCGGCAATGCGAGGAATACTGCCGGCGGAGGCGCGCTGGACGAGACCATTGAGGCAATCCGCCCCGCCCCAGCGACCGTTACCGAATGGCCGAGATGAAGCGTTGCCACGACCATGCGACGGCTGGTCGGGATGGCTCCGGAGGAGACTGCCCGGCCAGCAGCACGTCGCAGGGAGAGGCAGCGTTTCATCTCGGTGAGGCCGGCTGCGTGCAGCCGGCCGAGTAGGGCGCGGTCCTGACCAAAGGACAGGAGGGGCCATGATCAATAGGACGGGACAGCAGAGGGACAATAGACCTCCTCAAGTTCTATCACCCACGGCCACGAGCCGAAAATGGCCGCACTAGTTCCGCACGTAACAACCGTCGCTTTGAAACATTAGGCACCCGAGGAAAACCGATTACTTGCGGTTGCTGTACTGATGTTCGCCACTAGAAGTTGCAATCGCAGGACGAACGCACCACAATATATCTAGAGTCGGCACTAGATGTTCTCTGCCCACCCACAAGCTCCACGAGACGAGGTAAGATTGAAGACACCGATTTTTGTAAGCTTCGACTTTGACAACGACCGACGGCTAAAGGATTTCATAATCCAACAAGCTCGTAGGCCCGACTCGCCGTTCCAAGTCATCGATCACTCGTTGAAGGAAGCAGCTCCCGAGATGAGTTGGGAGGCCAAGGCTTATAGGGCAATCGGTAGAGCCAGGGTTGTGCTCGTCATGGTCGGTCCTCAAACGCACCGCGCGCCCGGTGTATTGAAGGAAATCAAAATGGCCCGGGATCAAGGGAAAAAAGTGGTACAAATCATTGGCTATCGAGACGGAAACTACACTCCGGTCAAGGATGCCGGGCAACTCTATCGTTGGAATTGGGAAAACCTAAGAAAAATACTTAGCTAAACCGGCTGCGAACTCACATTAGATCAGTCACGATTCCACCCTAATCCGAGGAACCCAAATGGCCCGTCGCGTTTTCTTTAGTTTTCACTTCAATAACGATCACTCACGCACCCAGCTCGTACGGAATATGAACTCTCTTGAGGGCAACAGTCCCGTGACGCCCAACCGCTGGGAAGAAATCAAAAATACAGGCGAAGCCGCCATCAAGAAGTGGATAAATGACAATATGGCAGGGAAATCCTGCGTGGTCGTGCTAGTAGGAAGCGAAACAGCATCCCGGCAATGGGTTCGGTACGAAATAAGAAAGGCCTGGGAAGAAGGGAAAGGCGTCCTTGGCATTCATATCCACGGACTCAAAGACTTGAACGGCAATACTTCCACAAAAGGTACCAGTCCCTTTACAGACCTCAAGGTGTCTGAAGATGGCAGACTTGTGACGCTGGGATCAGCTCCGACACTGAAGAATCCTGCCGGAAGCACGAGCAAGGATATCTACGCCAGCATCCAAACTAACATCGAAAGCTGGATTGAAGAGGCAATCCAAAATCGCGCCAAGTACAAATAAGATCACGGACCAAAACTGGGCTTCAGTGCAATCTGAACCAGGAATATCGGCAGACTTTTATTCGGAGCATTATCCACATGAAGAAAGACGTAGAACGCTTTGTCGAAAAGTTTGTCGAAGAAATCCGCTCCGAAAATGCAGCTGTATTCCTTGGCGCGGGTGCGTCCAAAGCTGCAGGACATGTGGACTGGTCGGAGCTTCTTGCGCCGTTGGCGAAAGAGCTTGAACTTGACATCGAAAAAGAGAGTGATCTTGTCGCTTTGGCGCAATTCTACGAAAACCAGACCCGAGACCGGGCGACGATCAATCAGGCGATATTGGATGCGTTGGGTCGAAATGTCGAACCAACCGAAAATCACCGAATACTGGCGTCCCTCGACATCCCGGTTTTCTGGACGACGAACTATGACCGGCTTATTGAGGACTCTCTTCGTGAAGCTGGTAAAATCGCAGATGTAAAATACACGGTTCCCCAGCTCGCAACCACGAGATCGAAGCGACATGCCATCGTCTATAAAATGCACGGTGATGTTGAACACCCGGCCAACGCAATTCTAACAAAAGATGACTACGAAAAGTACTTCAAGACTCACGGCGCATATATTACGGCACTTTCTGGGGACCTGGTCTCAAAGACATTTGTCTTCATTGGGTTCAGCTTCTCTGACCCCAACTTGGACTACATTCTTTCGCGCGTTCGCGTAACGTTTGAGAAGAACCAAAGACGGCACTTTGCATTCTTTAAGAACCGATCACGGCAAGCGGACGAGAGTGACGAAGATTTTAGGCTCGCGCTGACACGACAACGCCTAATGATTGAGGACCTGAAGAGGTTCAACATTCACGCAATCTTGGTGGATGAGTATGAAGAAATCACGGAAGCGCTTCGAGAGGTGGCACGGCGTTTCCGCATGAGAACCATATTCGTTTCTGCTAGCGCATCTGAATTTTCGCCCTGGGGAGAAGACGCAGTTACGGGCTTTATGCGAAAACTCGGTTCGCTGCTGGTTGAGAACTCACTTCGGATTAGCACGGGCCTCGGTCTGGGCGTAGGCAATGCGCTTTTCACCGGAGCCCTAGAGGAGGTGTATAGAAATCTAGATCGCCAGGTAGATGATCACCTGCTTGTTCGCCCATTTCCTCAGTTTGTCGAAGATAAGGATGAACGCGAAAAGTTGTGGAAGACATACCGGGACGATTTCATTCCTTCAGCTGGAATGGCAATTTTCTTGTTTGGAAACAAGATCGTTGAAGGAAAGGTCGTTGAAGCGAATGGGATGGTTTCCGAGTTCGAAATCGCTGCGGAACACGGCCTCGTCTTGCTACCAGTGGGTGCCACTGGTTCCACCGCTGGTGCTCTTGCGAAACGCATACTAGAGGACCCCACATCTTATCCGAGTGTTCCCTCAGAGCTACTGCCACTCATTGAGAAGCTGAATGATCCTGTGACTTCGTTGGACGAACTCCTGCAACCGATCGTGGATCTGGTTCGCATCACCGAAAAGTTCGGAAAGTAACGATCCTTCCCTTGAAGCTGCGGAGAAATACCATGCCAATTTCCATGACAGATATCAGGCTCCAAGCACGAATGGGGGACAGGCGTGTTGCGAAGTCGCTGGCTGAAGCCCAACAGAACAGACTCACTACAGCATTCCTTTGCCATTCCCACCAAGATCGCGACCTCGTGCAGGGCCTGATTAACCTACTGACAAGGGCGGGTTGGCACGTATATGTGGATTGGATGGACAATTCCATGCCGAGTAAACCCAATCGGACAACCGCAGACAAAATCAAGAAGCGCATCAGGGAACTCGACTATTTCCTGTTTCTTGCTACCTCAAATTCAGTTTCTTCGCGATGGTGTCCTTGGGAAATCGGCTATGCCGATCCATACAAGTACCCCGAGAATCTACTGATAATCCCTACGCGCGAGGGTACGGTCACCCATGGGAACGAATACTTGGATCTTTACCGAAGGATTGATGTACGTACGGATGGGAGCTTCGCCGCAGTTGATCCGGGGTCACTATACGGCACCGATTTACGGAATTTGAGGTAATCGGGCATGATTGTCATGGTCTCAACCGCTCTGACAACCTGCTAAGGCAACTAAGATCGACCTTGGAAGAACACGCGTCGAGAACCAATAATTCGTGATGCAGATAGGGGTGGAACTTTTCCGAAACAAGGTTTCCAGCATCACCGAAGAGGTCTCGCGCATCTTTCGCCGAAATCCTTCCAAGCACCGCCCGTAGATCGGGGGTTTCGCCCCCGTTCTCCACCAGCAGAAACCCGTCGTGCTGCTCGACTGAAAACCCCTCGCTTCTCAGAGCGAGCGCGAGGGTTGATGTCTTCACCGTACCGACCCGCGTCGCAATGACTGATGTACGCTCGCCGATGCTGCGTATGTTATTGGCCCTAAACCCCAGCTGTTCATAGTGAGCACGCGCTTCCTCGAGCATCATCAAAGAGACTGTGTCCATGTAATCTGGGCTGGAATCCCCCTCGAGCACGGCGAACATTCGGTCGATCACCTTGTCATGAATGTCCCCAGCATCGCCGCCGAAGACTGGAGGCACACCAGCCTTCGAGGGCTTGACGACGATGACCTTTTCACGATCATGGATTTCTTGAACCACCCAACGCCTACCAGAAAAAATCAGCAGCATCCCGGGAGCAAGAACATTGTCGATTGGTAGGGTTCCAAGATCCCGCCCCTCTGCAACCAAACGGAATTCTTCAGGTGTCTGAAACACGGCATAGAAGCTGTAATGCTCAACCAGCTTTTCGCCTGTCGGTCCCAAGAGTAACAGCCCACTTGCGGCTTGTTCGATCAAGCTGGTTTCAGGATGACCGATCGCACGCAATACATCTGCGAATATATCGGTTGTGACCTTTCGAAAAGGGCCTTCGCGGCAAAGGACGTTGTAGACCGCGCTTGCAGACGCACCGCCGCGCTGCGCAATAACTGATAGTATCTGATGGACGAGCGTCGAAAGGTGAAGGGCTTGCGGTTTTGGTGGTTCGCACCAACCTTCCAGCAGCAGGTCTATCATCGCGATGGACCTGATCAGGCCGAGGCGAAGACGATCCACGAAGCTACTCTCCGGCGTCAACTTGGCTTCGGCAGCGTACTGCCTGAGAATGGCCGGTTGTCCTTCACGCCGGCCTGACCGGCCAAGCCGTTGTCGCAACGCCGCGACGCTGAATGGCGCGCCAATTTGAGCCACGCAAGTCACGTCACCGATGTCGATTCCAAGCTCGAGCGTCGACGTGCAAACGGCGGTCGTCGGTTTGGCAGGATCCTTTAAGCGCCGTTCTACGAAGTCACGGTGTTCTCGGGAGAGGCTCGCGTGGTGGGGATAGAATTCCTGTGGCAGGTGCTCCCGTTCGCAAAGCTCCCGCAACCGATCTGCGTAAATCTCGACCCGTTGGCGCGCTCCGGCGAAGACCAGGTTGTCACTGCCTCGAAGGTGTTTGAACAGATGGGCTGCTATCGCGTCCGTTGCGGATGGGCTGTTTTCATCCTCATCGCCTGAGAGGTAGCCGCGAAGCTGAAGCTTCAATTCTGCCTCGCCGCCATCTGCTTCGATCAGCTGGACAGAGCTTGCTGCGTCAGGGCGAAGATAGGCCTTGGCGAGGTCCATGTCGCCTAGCGTAGCTGACAGACCTATCCGACGGATTGGGCGCTTTATCGCGAGCTCGAGCCTTGTGAGCAGTGAACGAAGCTGGACACCGCGTTCGCTATCCAGAACCGTATGCAGTTCGTCGATCACGACCGCCCGCGTGGCCCCAAATAGGCGGGCAATTTCCAAACCGCGACGAATGAAAAGCGCTTCAAGGGACTCTGGGGTTATCAGCAGGATCCCTTTTGGAGATTTCAACGCGCGCGTCTTGATCGATTGCGAGACATCCCCGTGCCAGGGAACAACCGGAAGCTCTGCTTCCTGGCAGATGCCCTCCAGCCGCATGGCCTGGTCCGTGATCAAGGCTTTCAGCGGACCGATGTAGAGCAGGTCGAAACCGGTGCCGCCCGACGGCTCGTCAAGCACCTGTGAAATCAACGGCAGGAACGCCGCCTCGGTCTTTCCGCCCGCCGTGGACGCCGCAACGATTAAATCGGCGTTGGTCTCGTAGATCGTCCGGATGGATCGCGCCTGGATGTCGCGAAGTTCGCGCCATCCTTTCTGGCGTATCCATTTCTGCACAGGCCTCGCCAGTTTGTCGAACGCACTGCTCATCGGCGTCAGAGCTTGAAGCTGATCAGGTCATCGTCACCGGGGTCTTGGGTGCCAGTCGCCTCGTCTACCTCAGTCATGTCTTCGCCGAGGTCTTCGGACACCTCGATCTTTTCGATCAGATCGCTCCACTCGACACCGGGGTTTTGCTCAAGCACGGAAAGCAGGTTCACGAATGCCGTCACCGTATTGCGCGGGGTGCGGAAGTAAGCTTCACCGATCCGGTCCGAGCAATGCGCCATAAAGGCTTCTAGCGCGTCGTCCGGCAGAGCACCGGCATCGTCCTGCATGATCCGCCGGACATTGGCCAGAAGAACGAAGAGATCTTCAGGGGTCAGGCTGGCCAGCCGGACAACGGGTCCTGAAAGGTCGACCAATCCGTCTCGCGCGAAGGTGTTCTCGGCCAAACGCGATTGAAGGGCTTCGTAGCTGTAGAGCCCTCGACGGGTGTTCATCAGAAACTCCGGGGTCCCGCCCATCAGAAATCCGAGGTTCTCGGCACTGCCCTGCAGCACATCATTCAGGATCCGTAGGATCTGTTCGTAGTTTGCATTGCGGGCCTGCGACGATGTGAGCTTGTAGAGGTTCACCATCTCGTCGAGGCCGACGAGTAGGCCTTTGTAACCGGCTTCACACACGAATGCCGACATCAGCTTCAGATGGTCGTAGACACTGGCATCGTCGATGATCGTTCGCACGCCAAGCGCCTTGCGCGCGTCGGTACGTGTCGCGAATTCACCGCGCAGCCACCTCAGGGCCGCGGATTTCAACTCGTCGTCGCCGGTCTCATGGCCTTCCCAATATCGACGGATGACTTCAGCGAACTCAAACCCCCCGGTAAGTTCTTCGAAGTGGCCAAGGCGTTCACGGATGACAGACCCTGTTGGCAGATCTCGTTCTTCAGCGTCTCTGTGAGCCTGGCTGACAAAACGCTCCACCACACTGGCCAATGCCCCACCATCGGGCTTTGTCCGCGTCGAGAGGTTTCGGGCCATCTCGGCATACAGCCCCCGAGCTTGTCCGCCGGTCGCGTGAATGCGCCGATCCGGCGCCAGATCGGCGAACATCACGACCAGGCCTTTCTCCAGAGCCACGAGGCGGATCAGGTTCATGAAGAACGTCTTGCCCGATCCGTATTCCCCGATGATGAACCGGATCGCCGATCCGCCATCGGATATCCGGTCCATGTCCTTGACGAGCTCTTCAATCTCTCGGATGCGGCCAACCTGAATATGGCGCAAACCGAGTTTGGGCACGACCCCGGCCCGAAGCGCCTGTACGATTGCATCGCGTTCACGTGGTTTCAACTTAGACATCCCTGCCCTCCGCACTCATCTTTTCTTTTACCGCCTCCGCAATTTCCAGAGACACGTCATATCCATCATACTCGTCGAGCAGTGCTTCGTTGTAGGTCTCAAAAGCCCATTCATTCACGACTTCCAAAGCCCCGGATGCCATCAACCCATGCGAGGCGCAGATCGTCTCGAACTCGGTTTCAGACCAATGCTCTCGAGTGACCAGTTCGAGGACAAGGGCGCCGTGTTTCGGGTCAAGCCCTACCAGCTGGCTTTGGCTGGCAGGCGCGGAGGCACCACTTTCTTCCTCTTTGACATCGAAAATCTGACCGAGGACGGACGACACGCGCTCTGTGTCCGAACGAATTGCTGCGATCCGTGAAGCGTCGAGTTTCGGTCCGCTGGCTTTTTCGAGCGCGGGTATCGCTTCGCCCGGGCGACCCGGTTGCGACGCGCGAACAGTGCGTGGACCATCCGCAACTTCGCCAGCATGCAGGTCGGTGTAGGCAAGCGCAGGATCAAGTCCCAAAGCCTTGTAGATTTTCTCGATGCTTGCGACTTCGTCGGAGTGAATAATGCCATCGGCATGTGCTGCACCGACCAGCGCTGCCCGCATAGCGGCTTGGCTGTCTTGGCCCACCTCCTTCAGTTTGCGCCGCAGAAGCGTCATGTCCGGTGGCACGGCCAGGAACCATTCAAGGTTTGCACGCAGCCTGCGGCGTTCCTGATCGCTGAGGGCCGTGGCAGAAACCTGATCTTCCAACGCCCTGCGTTCAGGCTCCGCGATGCGACCATCAGCATGGGCGACTAACGACCCAAGTGCCAATTCGATCAAGGCGCTTCGATAGCTGTCGGAAACGTCCTCCAGTCTTTCGATGGGTTCGCCCAGACGAAACAGCACAACAGGCTCCTCCGTCTTGGGCGACCGGAGCGCAAACCGAGGGTCGGGCGCCAGACCGAAACCGAGGCGCGCGAGCGCGTCGGCGGCTCCTGTCATTTGCCGTTTTCCGATCTTCTCGTTCGTTTCTCCCTCCAGTCGTCCGATCACCTCCTCAAGCGGCACCAATCCCCCGCGATCGACGATATCGCTTGCCCAAGATTTCAAGCGGTCCATTTCCTCTGATGGGAAAGCATCCCAAAGTTCAGAGGGTAGCAAGGCATGCGCTTCCACACTTCCGCGGCCGTCAGGGTTTCGGCCCAGGAAGCGACTGAGCTTGTCGAGGTCGTTCATCACCTCGTCAGCCAGCTCTTGCGCAATCTCGACCGGCTTGCGCAAGCCGGAGATGTCGGGCACGGGTTTGCCATCCACGGTCGGATTGACTGACCCCTGAAACTCGCTGGAGGCGGCGCGATAGGATGCCGTGAGTGATTTCCGGGGTTTTGTCACTTTGAGCCCATCAGGAAAACGCCGATCAAACCGCATACGGAAAAGAGCGACGAACTCGTCACGGCACCGCGTCGCGGGAGTTCTCAGATTTGTTTCCGGATGGCAGATGAACCAACTCAGCAACCAGTCAGCCGTCAGGTTCTCGCCTTTGTCGATCCGAGCTCCGATTGCGTATTTGAGTGAGAACGGAAGTTCCCAGCCCTGCTTCTCGAACATCGGCTCGATGGCGTCGAGGTCGGTTTCGGCAAGCATCGCAATGTCGAGGAACTCCCCCAAATAACGCCTGACAGAGTGGTTGTCAGGGTAAAGTGACTGCAGCCGCCGAACTTCCTGGACGATATCCTTGGCATCTTCGTTGGACTGATCGACGAAGAAGCGACGCTCCAGCCCGTAGAAGTACAGGAACATGTATCCGGGGTTGTAGGAAGCGTCGTTGCGCCCGTTGGCCAACCAGTCGAGGTAGGTCGCCCGGCACTGAGGTGAGATATCCGCGTATCCGGGCCAGTAGGGCATACCTTCACCAGCTTTGTCGGCTCCAGAGCGCGCGACAGACAGAGACGGATCGATATAGGCTCGGCACTTGTCACGATACCCGTTGGTGTTCAGCAAGGGAGGCGTGCCGACATAGACCATCCCGCCGATGTTGCGGCCGGCGACGCTAGCTGTTTCATTAGACGGGACCCACCCGCTTTTCGTTGATCGGGTCGATGCGCTCGATGCCACTCGTGAGGGCTGGTTTCGTTCAGCGACCGCTGCAAGTGCCGGCGCCGCAGACTTTCCAACCCGAACGATTTCACCGTAGTCCTGCTTTGGTGGGGAATAGGCTTGAACGGCAGCCGGCGCTTTGGACGCAATGGCTTCGCGAGTTCGTTCGCGCTCACGCTCGATACGCTTGTCGTAGGCACTTGGGCGCGGCACCGGCTCAGGTCGGGGGGGTAGATTTTCGGAACTCCCCTCAGCTTGCGCCTTTGCAGCGACTTTCCGCGATCTCCGTTTTTCTTGCCACCAGACCAGAATGACGGGAACACCAAATGCAAACAACATCTGGCCGCCAATCGGCCAACCCTGAAGCATTGTGGTCACCACGACCATACATAAGAAAAAATACAGGACGAGAAAGAATGTAATTCGGAAAAACTTGATTATTGAAGACATTATCGGAACCCTCTCCGAACCACACTATTTTGCACAGCCATCTTTGCAACGACTAACGTCATGGTTGAAGCACTTCCCATGCTTTATGCTTGATTGGGCCGATGGCCACATACATCTGTTCGCACCGTTGCGGGCACACCCCTGCCCCAGTGACCGTAACCGGAACGGCCGAGATGAAGCGTTGCCACGACCATGCGACGGCTGGTCGGGCTGGCTCCGGAGGAGACGGCCGGGCCAGCGGCACGTCGCAGGGAGAGGCGGCGTTTCAGCTCGGGGAGGGCGGCTGCGCGCAGCCGACCGAGTAGGGCGCGGTCCTGGCCAAAGGGCGGGAGGGGCCAATGTTCCCCTTGAATGCTTCAACTTAAGAATCAAAAGTTACTTCAACGGCAGGGCCATTGAGACAGGCG
>JAGHRD010000017.1:0-90330 GCA_017744045.1 Tropicibacter sp. R15_0
CCACCCACCCGCCCCGTCTCTCAAGGGGGCAGGGGCATGTCAGGCAATCAGGCGGCGCATCTTTTCCAGCTCGTCTGGCAATTGCCGCGCGCTGATATCGGCCTCGCGTACAAGCGCGTCAAAATGGCTGGTGATGGCGGAAATCCGGTTGGTGTCGCGAAACACCAGATAGTTGCGCCCCATATAAAGCACGGCCAGAAGCGGGCCAAACACGGTAATTGGGGCGGAATAGAGCTGGCGCGCGCAGAACAGATAGACGCGCAGGCGCGGATAGAGCGATTGGCACAGCGCAATCCAGTGATCACATTGCGCCTGCCGTATGTCTGCGGGCAGACCGGAATAGTATCCGGTTCCTGATAGAAAACTCTCTAACTCATGATAGGGAATGCAGATTTCGTAATCCGAGCGTGATTGCCGCATCCAGTCCAACCGTTCCTCGGAACTGGCAATCGCCTGGTCAGCAGAGCGGCCCAGATGGGGTTCATATTCCCATTCCAGCACAGCTTTGGTTTTCAACATATCTGGCAAAAGCGCCGGGACATGGCGGATTTTGTAACCTTCCGCCTCCTGGTGCCAGGCAAAGATGGTTTCATCGACCAGAGCGCGCGGCGCGTCGGTCATGGTGAGGCTGGTGGCAACCAGATCGGCGGCGTTTTCGGGCCGGTCGGACAGGCCCAGCAGCCAATCGGTAGAGACACTCAAAGCCTGCGCGCAACTGCCAACCAGATGCGCATTGGGCAGGCGCGCACCATCATCCGACAAGAGCTGCGAAATCGTCGAGCGATCCACACCGATATCGCGCGCCAAGGAGGTCTGATTGGCTCCGACCTGTGACAGCGCCTCTTGCAGGCGGGTGCGGAACAGCAGGGCGCGGTCACGTTTGTCGATAAAAATTCCCATTGGGGATAAATATCACGGATCCCTCATTTTGTTAACAGAATGCTGAATACCTTTGGCCGCGCTGCGCTGGTAACGGTTTCGTGAGTAGAGACCGGAGACAAAATGGCACCCCCCAAATTGGCAAAACATAGGCGGCCCCGGTGGCGGGATTGGCATCGGCAGGTCGAATGGCCAACTCTTGTCATGCTGGGCCTGTGCTATGGCGGTTGGGTCTGGGGCATGACGGGTTTGACCGAAATCTCGCTGCTGCTGGCAATGGTCTGTGTGACCCTAAGCACAGCCTTGCATTCGTCGCTGTCTCATGAGGCGTTACACGGCCATCCGACATCGTCGCCAGTTTTCAATGCCTTACTTGTCTTTCCCGCCTTGTCGGTAACCGTCCCCTATTTGCGGTTCAAGGACACGCATATGGCGCATCACCGCGACTCTATCCTGACCGATCCCTATGATGACCCGGAAAGCAACTATTGGGACCCGGCAGTTTGGGGGCAGCTTGCCCCATGGCAGCAGCGCGTCTTGCAGGCCAATAACACCTTAGCGGGCCGATTGCTGATTGGTCCCGCGTTGGGCAGCATCGCCTTTATCCTGCAGGATATGCGTGCCATCGCAACAGGTGATCGCCGGGTGCTGTTGGGGTGGCTCTTGCATATCCCAGCACTGGCCCTTGTGCTCTGGTGGATGTCTGCGGTTGCGCTCATGCCGCTTTGGGCCTGGAGTATTTGTGTCTATGCGGCGTTGGCCATCTTGAAGATCAGAACGTTTTTAGAGCATCGCGCCCATGACATTGCATCGGGGCGCACCGTGATCATTGAGGACAAAGGGATTTTGTCCTGGCTCTTTCTCAACAACAATCTGCATGTGGTCCACCACATGCATGCCACGATGCCGTGGTACAGGCTGCCGCAGATGTATTACGCCAACAAAGACAGGTATCTCAGCCGCAACAAAGGGTATTTATACAGCTCTTATAGCGATATTTTTCGGCGCTATCTGCTTCGCCCCAAAGATCCGGTACCCCATCCGCTATGGCCGTTTCGGTAGTCACAGCAACCGGGCGGCTGCCCGTGCGATCACCAACTCTTCGTTTGTGGGGATCACCATGACGGGCACCCGGCTGTTATCGGTGCTGATGCGCGGATCGGGTGCGGCGTTGCGGGCATCGTCCATCTCGATCCCGAGCCACCCCAGACCGGCGCAGATCTGTGCGCGAATGGCTGCGGCATTCTCTCCGATCCCCCCGGTAAAGACCAAACCATCCAGCCCCTGCATCGCCGCCGCCAGACTGCCGATTTCCATGCGAATACGGGTACAGAAATAGTCAATCGCCTGCGCGGCTTCGACCGCATCGGAGGCGAGCAGGCTGCGCATGTCATTGCTGATCCCTGACAACCCCAACAGCCCGGATTCTGTGTAAAGCAGGTCAGAAATCTGCGCGGCGCTCATGTTTTCTTCGCTCATGAGGTAAAGCAGCACGCCCGGGTCGATCTGTCCGGGGCGGGTGCCCATGGCGACGCCATCCAAAGGCGAAAACCCCATGGTCGAGGCCACGGATTTACCGCCATGGATCCCACAGATCGAAGCCCCATTGCCCAGATGCGCCACTGCCACGCGCCCGGCATGTAACGCCGGATCAATCTCGGCCACGGCACCCGAGATGAATTCATAGCTTGATCCGTGAAACCCGTAGCGGCGCACACCCTTGTCGTAATAGGCACGCGGCAGGCCATAGGTGTCCTGCACAAAGCTGTGTTGACGATGAAAAGCCGTGTCAAAACAGGCAACCTGACGCGCCTCGGGAAAGGCCGCAATCGCGGCGGCAATTCCGGCAAGGTTATGCGGCTGGTGCAAGGGGGCCAAGGGCACAAAGCTTTCCAAGCGGCTCAGCACATCATCCGTGATCTCGACCGGGGCGGAAAACTCGGCCCCGCCATGCACGATGCGATGGCCAACCGCCTGAATACGTGCCTCGGGGAAATAGGCGGCGATTTGATCCAAAGACGCCTGAACCGCACCGACATGATTGGCTGCCTGCTCTGGGCTGAGCTCAGCAAAGGCCAAGGTTTCGTCGGCGGCATCCTTGACCTTGATGGTCGCAGCACCGCCGATTTGATCAATGAGCCCCGTCAGAACCGCCACCGGATCAGTCGCCGTTTCGAACAGCCCGAACTTCAAAGACGAAGATCCGGCATTCAGGGTCAGTACGTGGCTCATCAAATTTATCCCTTCAGACGCTCATGGTGCAGTGCCGCAACGGCACAGGACGCCAGTCGCGCCATGTCGTCATCCGCCCGCGAATTCAGGATCACCGGAACCCGCGCACCCAGAACCACACCGGCGCTTTCGGCATGGCTAAGATAGGCGAGTTGTTTGGCAAGCATATTGCCAGCGTCCAGATTCGGTACGACCAGAATGTCCGCCTGACCGGCCACCGGAGAGATGATGCCTTTGGTGCGCGCCGCGGCGATATCCACCGCATTGTCCATTGCCAAAGGTCCATCCACCAGCCCGCCGGTGATCTGGCCGCGATCCGCCATCTTGGACAGCAGTGCGGCGTCGATCGACGAGGGAAGATCGGGATTCACGGTTTCCACAGCCGACAAAACACCAACCTTGGGCTCGGCAATGCCAAGGCTCAGCGCCAGATCAATGGCGTTCTGGGTGATGTCGACCTTGGTTTTGAGGTCGGGCGCGATATTGATCGCGGCATCGGTGACCAGCAAAGGATGCGCCAGCCCCGGCACATCCATCACGAACACATGGGTAAAGCGCCGCCCCATGCGCAGGCCTGTCTGTTTGTCCAAAAGCGGGCGCAGCAGCATATCGGTGTGCAAATGCCCTTTCATCAGGGCCTTGGCGCGCCCCTCATGCACCAGTTCCACCGCTCGACGCGCGCAGCCGCGATGATCTTTGATGTCGATGATTTCGATATTGTCGAGCGTTTGGCCCATGTCCCGCGCGGTGGCTGTGATCTTGTCCGCATCCCCGAGCAGGATCGGGTCGATCAGCGTGTGCTCCCGCGCCAAAAGAGCCCCACCCAGCGAATTGGGATCTTCGGGGCAGACCACCGCCGTGGCCAAAGCGTCCAGCGGTTCGGCCTTGGCCAGCAGTTTTTCAAAATGGCGATGCCGTTGCACCACAAGGCCGGGCAAGTCATGGCTGTCATATTCCACCTTGCGGCGTGGGGCCATGACTTCGGCCCAGCCATCCAAAACGACGGCACCATCACGCACCCGGCGCACTTCGGTCGATAGGGTTACGGTGCCCTCTTTTTCGTTCTTGTCGGTGACGATCACCCGGCTCAGCAATTCATCTCCGGCATGGGCGCGATTGTGGAAATGAAAATTCTGCGAGCGATACAGCGTCCCGGCACCGGGCAGCACATTGCCCAGAACCGCAGAAATCAAGGCCCCGACAAACATCCCGGGCAGGATCGCCTCGGGGTGGCCATCGGCATCGCCATCCGCGTCATACATATGCATGGGATTGTGATTGCCCGACACATTGGCAAAGACGATCATGTCATCCTGCGTGCACAGCCTTTGCAGCTCGGCGCTGTCTCCGATGGTCAGCTCGTCAAATGTCTTATTCTCTATCAGCATCCGTTTCACCTGTTACGGCCCGTATTTGGAGCCTAGTCGGGCGTAGATTTACGCCTATCCCTGTCAAAGGAAACCAGGATCGCAACGATTTTGTTACGTCACCCGGCATGACCGCCTTGCGCTGCCCGCATAACACGCAAGAGCCAAACAATTTGCACCTGACAGAAATCCTTACTTGAATTTCGCGTTTGCATGGGCAACCTGCGGGCATGAAAAGTTTTAATTGTCCCAATTGCGGGAACCAGGTCGAACAGGCTCTGGATATTATTAAAATGACGACCTGCACCTCGTGTGGGACTTCGCTGTTTTTGGCGGATGACAGGGCACTGACCGCCGGGCAGGGCGGTGAGATGCATGATACGCCCTTGCTGTTTGGCATTGGCGACCAGGTTGTTCTGGGCAGTTTCCGCATCGATATTTACGGCCATGCCCGTTACTCCTATGGGCGCGGCTTTTGGGATGAATTCTGGGGCGTGGATGGGCGCGGCGATCCTTATTGGGTCTCTGTTGATGAGGGCGATATCGTCCTGCAAGAGGCCTGCCCCAAGAAAGGCGGCCCGCGCATTTCGGGCCAGCCCCGTTTGGGCGAAAAGGTCATGTTTGAGCGCCGCACCTATCGCGTGAACGAAATCGAGACCGCCGAATGTGTGGCCGTGCGCGGCAGTTTTGACGAACAGATCGATGTTGGCGACACTCATACTTTCCTCAATGCCACCAACCAATCGGGCGAGCTGTTATCCGGTGAATTCTGGGATGGCGGGGAAAAGTGGTTCCAGGGCGACTGGTATGACCCGTTTGAGATCAAAGTGGTGAGGGGAACATGACCCGCAGCGGCGATCTGACAACGATTAACTGCACCTCTTGCGGTGCTGGCCTTGATGTTCTGGGCGGCGGGCGTGTGACCGTGCATGTCTGCCCCTATTGTGGCTCTGAACTGGACGCGCAAGAGGATTACAAAGTCCTGCGCACCTTTGCCGACCTGAAACGCCCTGACACCCCGTTCAAACTGGGGATGAAGGGCAAGATCCTCGATGTGGAATACACGGTGATCGGCACGCTGGAGCATAAGGAAACCTATGCTGGGCAGACCTGGACCTGGATCGACCACCAGCTGTTTTCGCCCACCCATGGCTATGCCTATCTGACGCTGGATGATGGGCATGTGACCTTTTCGCGCCGCTATCGTGGGCCCGGTTGGATTTCCGAAAGCCAGGTGGAACGCTCTGAGGCACCGCCAGCCATTCAGGTCAAAGGGGAGCGTTTCAAATACTACGAGACCTCGACCAGCGAAGTGACCTTTGCCGAGGGCGAATTCACCTGGGCGGTTCGGATTGGCGACAAAAGCACCACGGTCAGCGCCATGTCTGACGATGCGATGCTGGGCTTTTCCACCACCGATAAAGAACGCGAAGTCTATCGCACCACCTATTTGCCCCGCGACGAGATCGCCAAAAGCTTTGGGGTTGAACTGCCCAAGCTGAGCAAGAAAGTGCATCCTTTGATGCCGTTCTCGGGGGGGGAGAACTTCAAATTCGTCCGCAACATGTCAGCGCTTTTTGCGCTGCTCTGCATCATCATTTCCTTTGTGATGGGGCTGAGCGGCGGGCGCACCATTGTCTCCGAAGTGGGCCTGCCGGTGGTTGGCCTGCCGGTCGAGATCCCATTTGAAGTCACACAAACCAACAAGCTTTTGGAAATCGCCCTGTCCGGGGATGTGTCCAACAGCTGGGCCAGCATTGGCTTTACCGTGCAGGACCCGGATGGCGAGATTCTGTTTGGCGCTGGGCGCGTGATGGAGCGTTACCACGGCTGGGATGATGGCAATTGGTCCGAAGGCACGGGCAAGGCCAATCTGCGCTTTGTGCCTGAAAAGGCGGGGACCTATCAGATCAATCTCGGCGAGGCTGAAAGCGGCATCTGGACCGGTGCGGCCAAGCGCGACCAACCCAAACAGGCGATCAGCCGTCTGGATCTGCGCATTCGCGAAGGTCAGATGAGCGGCGTCTTGCCCTTCTGGGCGGCGATCCTGTTTGGCGGCGTTGCGATCTGGCAATTCGTCCGCCGCTGGCGCCACAAAAGCAAACGCTGGGCCGGAGGCGATTGGGATGATTGATCGGGAATTTGGAGGCAAATCATGAATTTGTTTCGCATCGTCTTTTTGTCCGCGTCGGGCCTTTTGGTCGCCGGATCAACCTATCTTGGCTATCAAGGGGTCGGCGGCGCTAGCAACGATCTCGACAAAACCGCCTCTGTCCGACAGGGCAGCGGTGGGGGTGGCTATTACTACAGCAACAACCGCGTAAAATAACGGGGGCATTTCACAATGTTAGAAGCAATCAACTTTGCCGAGTTCCTTGGCACCATTTTCTACACCTTCCTGGGCATGTTGCTGATGTATGTGACCTGGAAAGTTCTGGACTGGATCACACCTTTCCCCATCATGAAAGAGATTGAAGAGGATCAGAACATCGCTCTGGCGGTGGTCATCGGTATGCTCTTTATCTCGATCTCGATTATTATCGCGGCCGTCATCGTTTCATGACCACGCCCCCCATTCCCGCGTCGCGCGCGCGGGAAGCCTGGCTCTTGGCGGCGACCTTTTTGGTGGCCGTTGCAGGGCTGATTTACGAACTGATCGCCGCCACGCTTTCCAGCTATCTGTTAGGAGACTCGATCCGCCAGTTTTCCCTGGTGATCGGGATATTTTTGTCTGCCATGGGTGTCGGTGCCTACCTTTCCCGCTTTGTTGCACAGCCCTTGCCCGGGTTTATCTGGGCGCAGATCCTGTTGGGGGTCGTGGGCGGGTTCATGGCCCCGGCCTTGTTCTTTCACTACGCATTGCTCGGCTCCGTGGCTGCGCCGCTCTATACCATGTTGATCGCGGTTGGCGTGTTGTCGGGGATGGAAATCCCGCTGATCACCCGCGCGTTAGAGGCGATTGGCGCCTTTGAGAACCGGTTCGAAAATGTGCTCAGCGTTGATTATGTCGGCGCTCTGGTGGCCTCGGTCTGTTTTCCGCTGCTGGTTATCCCGCATCTGGGGCTGATGTCGGCCAGCCTTGCCTTTGGAGTGCTCAACCTCTTGGTGGCAGGCCTGTCGATCTGGTTGTTTCGCGAACATGTGACGCGCATCATTTTTGCGGTCTGGGCGGTGGCCTTGGTTGGCGCGATTGCCGGGTTGGTCCAATCCGAACGCCTTGTCGCCATCACCGAAGCGCAGCTGTTCGAAGACGATGTCATCCTGACCGAAGCCACGCCCTATCAGCAGATCACTGTCACCCGCTACCGGGATCGCACACGGCTTTTCCTCAATCATTCCATCCAGTTCGACAGCCTGGACGAGCACCGCTATCACGAACCGCTGGTGCATCCGGTCATGGCGCTGGCCCCCCGGCGCAACAACGTGCTGATCCTCGGCGGTGGCGACGGCATGGCCGTACGTGAGGTGCTGAAATACGAGGATGTGGAAACCATCACTTTGGTCGATCTCGACCCGCGGGTGACCGAGATTTTCCGCGATCATGAGGATTTGGCCGCGTTAAACGCACAATCCCTGTCCGACCCGCGTGTGTCGATCCAGAATGGCGACGCTTGGCTGTTCGTAGAAGGCTCTGAACAGGTTTTTGACGTGATCATCGTCGATCTGCCCGATCCCAAAAACGTGGCCCTCTCCAAACTCTATAGCCGCCAATTCTATGGGTTGCTGATGGAACGTCTGACCGCGCAGGGGTTGATGGTCACCCAAGCGGGCTCACCCTTTTTTGCACGGCAAGCGTTTTGGTCTGTCGTCACCACGCTTGAAACCACCCGCAACCCGCAGGGACCGGGCAAGGAATTGGGGGTCATCCCCTACCATTCCTATGTGCCAAGCTTTGGTGAATGGGGCTTTGTTCTGGCCGGGGCACATCTGCCCGCAGACCGCACGCCCGCCTTTCCCGAGGGGTTGAAATACCTCAATCCCGAGGTTTGGAAGGCGGCACAGATCTTTGGTGCAGATACCGACCGGGTCGAGGCTGAGCCAAATACAATGCAATCGCATCCTTTGGTCGCTTATTACCTGGATGGGTGGGACTATTGGTTCAGATGACAAAGGGACTTCAACCGTAGTATGAATTCGTTAACGACATGATCGTTAAGATTGGGTCACCTGGGTTTGGTTAACGGATCAACCCAGTTGTGCAGCGGTAGGAGTGAAGATTGAACCTGTCTCGACCACCGTCATTTTCCGGGCGCGGCTCTGTCCTTTGGGTAAGCGCTCTGCAATCTCTGTTGATCGTCGTTGCCCTGGCCGCCATGGTTTTTGGGATCAACTATTTTGGTCGCGAATTGCAGATCAAAGAACGGCGGGCCGAGGTCGCGTTTCAGCTTGAGCTGTTCCACACCAAACTGCAGGTCGAAATTGATACAGGTATGCAGGTCGCGCGTTCGATTGCCCTGTTCCTGTCGCAATCCGACACCCTGTCCGAGGACGCCTATGCGCGGCTTGCGGCCAGCGCCGGCGTCAACAAAGAGGCGCTGATCAACATCGCCTGGGCTCCGGATCTGGTGATCAGCCATGTCTACCCGATTGCGGGAAATGAAGCGCTGATTGGCCTGGATTACCGCGATCTGCCGACCCAGATCGAACAGGTGCAAAAGGTAAAGGACACAGGCACACCCGCCCTAATTGGTCCTTTGTCCCTGGTTCAAGGCCCCAAAGGGGTGATCCTGCGCGTTCCGGTGTTTGAAACCACCCAGGGCGATCCGCAATTTCGCGGGGTTTTGTCCCTTGTCTACAACCTTGATCTCCTCTTGGCCTCTGTTGGCATGACCGATGATGGGCTTGGTCTTGAGATGGCGCTGTTGACGGAATCCGGCGATGTCTCGCTTAGCCTTGGCACCGCGGATTACGCGGATTGGAGCGTGCAAAACCCGGTCGCTGAGCCGATTTCCCTTTTGGGGCGGAGCTGGACCTTGATGGCGCAGCCAAGCGGCGGCTGGGCGCAGGCCGATATGGAACGTGTCATCATGATGGCCGGTCTCTCAATCGCCAGCCTGATCATCGCCATTGTCTCCATCGCGGCCATTTGGCTTGCCGCCTCGTTGAAAGAGGCTGAGCGCAAAAAGGGCCTGTCTGATCAACGCTTTGACAGCGCTGTTCGCAACGCGCCGGGGGTGTTTTTCACCTATCTCCAAAGTCATGATGGTCAAGACCGGCTGGAATTCATCTCGGAGCGATGCCGCGACATCTGGGAATGCGAACCCGGGGATCTTTACAAGGATCCAAGCCGCCTTTGGGGGCAAGATGGGGCAGAGCAGCATCTGGAATGGACCGCCACCGTGTCCCGCGCGCTCATAGAAGGTGAGCGATGGAACTTTGTCTGGAGCATCGTCACACCCTCGGGGACAGAAAAATGGCTTGAAGGCTGGGGGCATCCCAACCCCGATCAAAGCGAGGGGGCGAAATGGGATAATTTTGTCCTTGATATCACCGAGGACCGGAAAAAAGATCTCGAGCTTGAACAAAAGGCCATGCAAGTGCTGGCGGCCCAAAAGCAAGAGAGCATTGGTCAATTGACCGGTGGCGTTGCTCATGATTTCAACAACTTGCTCGCTGTTATCATGGGCAATCTGGAATTGCTGCTGGATGATGCCACCGATGATGGGCAAAAGCGGTTGATCACCAATAGCCTCAAGGCCACGCAACGCGGCGCTGATCTGACCCGCAACATGCTGGCCTTTGCGCGCAAGGCCCGGCTGGAACCCAAATTGATAGAGCTGAACCAACTGGTTCTGGACACCGGCAGTTGGACGCGTCGGGTTTTGCCTGCCAATATTGATGTTGTGACGGATCTGCAGCCGGATCTTTGGGCCATCGAGGCGGATCCGAGTTCGACGGAAAGCGCTTTGTTGAACCTGATCCTGAATGCTCGGGATGCCATGCCACTGGGCGGGCATCTGAGAATTTCCAGCAAAAACATGCTTGTGGTTGAATCCCAGATCACCACGTCGGGCGGTGATCTGCCCCCCGGGGCCTATGTGGTTTTGACGGTCGAAGACACAGGCACCGGCATCGCCTCCGAAGCGCAGGACATGATTTTTGAACCGTTCTACACCACAAAATCCCCCGGGCGCGGTTCTGGGCTGGGCTTGTCCATGGTCCAGGGATTCATGCAGCAATCCGGCGGCGCGGTTGCGGTGGTGTCAACCATCGGCGAGGGGACCACATTCAAACTGTTCTTCAACGCGGTCATGAAAGACCCGAAAGCCGCGCAGGAAGAGACGGGTTCAGAGACAGAAGCCGAGTTTTCCCAGGCCAGAATTCTCCTGGCCGAGGATGAGGAGGCGGTGCGCCTTGTTTTGGTGCAAAGCCTTGAAAAGATGGGCTATGATGTGTGCGCCGCCAATTCTGGCGATGCGGCCTATCTGCATTTTGTGCATGACAAGGAGTTTGATTTGGTTCTGACCGATATCGTCATGCCCGGAAAGCTGCAGGGGCCGGATTTGTGCGCCAATATCCGCAATGACAGCCCAGACATGCCGGTGATCTTTATGTCCGGCTATGCCAGCACGACGGATCAGGCGCTTCCTAATGATGACAAAACCATACGGCTGACCAAACCTGCCTCGCAGGCTCAGCTCAAGACTGCGATTGAAACCGTATTGCTGCGCCGTGACGCTTAGTCCTGCCGAGAGAGTCCATAGAAAAGCCAGAGCCTAATTGGCATTTGACAGGCTCGGAGGGGCCGGCCTGTCATCTTGCTTGCTGGCATTCTTGGAAATCCACTCCAGAAAGGCCCGTTTTCGAATGGGTTTTGTCAAAAAGTGGTCCATGCCGGCCTTTAGGCAGGATTGCATTTCCGTATCAAAGGCATGGGCCGTGAGCGCGACAATGGTGGGTTGCGGAATGTCGAGCCGCCGAATTTGGCGCGTTGCCTCAAGCCCGCTCATGCCGGGCATGGAGACATCCATAAAGATGAGATCGGGGTTTAAGGCTTCGGTCGCGGAAACGGCTTCGACGCCATCGGCGGCAAAACGCAGAAAGATGGGTAAGCCATCCAGATACTTGGACAACAACAACCGGTTGGTTTGATTGTCCTCGGCGATCAGAATTTTGAGCCCGGCCAGATGATCGAAATCCTCGGTGACCGGGGTGGTCAAATCTTCGTCACTGCTGAGGTCAGCCGTCAGTTTTACCGGAATATCGACGAGGAACGTGGTCCCCAAACCCAGTTTGGATGTCACGGATATGCGCCCGCCCATCAGCTCAATGATGTTCTTTGAGATGGTCAACCCCAAGCCGGTGCCGCCAAAATGGGTCACTGTATCCCGCTCCGCCTGGGTGAAGCGATCAAAAATCTTGTCGAGCTTGTCTTTGGCGATGCCGATCCCGGTATCCTTGACCTCAAATTTCAGGTGCGGCCCATCCGCGGCCTCAATGATCTCGACACGGATGTTGATATCGCCGTCTTTGGTAAACTTGATTGCGTTGCCAATCAGATTGATCGCCACCTGGCGCAGACGGCTTTGATCCGCATCGATGGACAGCGACGTCTCCGAGAAGAACTCCAGCGACAGGGCGGTGTTGGCCTGTTTCGCGGATGCGGTGAGCAGGGCCACCGTGTCCTGAAAAAGTGTGTCGATGCGAAACGGGGCCGGGTTGAGCTCCATCTTTCCAGCATCCAGTTGCGACAGATCCAGAACGTCGTTGATTACCGTCATCAAGGATTGCGACGACCCGGCGATGGTGCGCAGATAGCCTTTTTGCTCCTCACTCAGCCCGGTCTCGGCCAGGATATCCGTCATGCCGATGATACCCGTCAGGGGCGTGCGGATTTCATGGCTCATATTGGCGAGGAATTCCGATTTCGCGCGCGCGCCTTGTTCGGCGGCATGGCGGGCTTGCACCATTTCTTCGGCGTGTTTTTTCGCCTCAGTCACATCCCGTTCAATGCCAACAAAAAATTCGACCTCACCGCTGGCATCATGAACCGGGAAGATATTCACCTCGACCCAAATGCGACGGTTGTCTTTGGTGATATTGACCATTTCGCCGCGAAAGGGTTTGCCGGCCCCGACAGCTTGATCAATGTCCTGCGGCAAAAGCAGGCTTTCATCGTCGCCCGAAAGTAGCTCAGCGATCTTTCGACCCACTGCTTCCTGGGCGGAAAACCCGGTGACGCGGCTGAAGGCCTCATTTACCCAAATAATCCGGCGTTCGGGGTCTGTAAGGACAATGCTGTCATTGGCTTTGCGCGCCACCAGGGACAGTTTGCGCAGCTCTTTCTGGTCAGACACCATGCGTTGATTGGCGCGCTTTAGCTCGCTTTCTTTAGCCCCCAGGGTCTGTGTGATGCGGAAATTTGCCAGGCCTGATTGGGTGAAGGAAACGAACATATAGGCCATGCAAATCAACAGCATACTGCCGGATGCGTCCGTGAACATAAGCACGTTCATGTCCTGTTTAATGATCGCCTGCGCACCCAGAAAAAGCGCAGGGGTCACGGCATAAAGGCCCAGCTTGATCATGCCGCCGAGAGGAAAGAGAGGCAGCACAATCGCAGAGTTGACGGCCCCGATCCCCAGGGCCCCGATAACAAACAAAAGATTGGCATTCCCTCCCGAAAAAAAGAAATACAGCCCGGTTGCCGAAATCAGGGAAAGGGCCTGGATCATGCCCGTGACCGCCGCCAACCGTTCTGCCTTGCGCAGTTGATCGGACAGGGCCAAATACCTGACAGGGTGACGTAAGCTCCAGCAATCGAACAGATCGCCACCCAACAAAAGCGCAAGCCCGGCGGCGCAGATCGCGAGATCAATCGCGGTCAGCGACAGCGTGCAACCCATGATGTAAAGCAGCAACCGCGATCGAAGCCGCCGCACCCGGTCGCTGATATGCGACAGGAGCAAACGCCTTCTGGTTTCGGGCGTTAGGCCCAAATTCTCTGCGGTGTCTGGTTGCAAGATACGCGGTCTTTCGGCATGCCGTTCCTACCGACACTTTGCCACCGCGCAGTTAATTAAACTCTAAGTCCGCTTGTGAAAGACATGTGCCCAGAGGCCAGATCACGCCAGGCAGACCCGTTCACAGAAGGCGTTTTTCCTCCAGGAGGTCGGGCAGGTCGTTCTCGTACAGGATCACATCATCCTCGTGCAGCTCTTTGGCGATCAAGGCACGGGCATCGCTAAAAGTCGCGACCTCAATCACCTTGGCCTCGCCGGATTTTGTGCTGTCAACAAAGCTGCGGATACGGTCGGGGTTGACCACATAGATCATATCGCACTTATCGGCACTGAATTTGCCCAGACGGTCATGCACCCGGTCATGTTCCAGACCCAGTTCGGCAATGCCCGGCGTCACCAATATCCGCCGACCACCGCGCTGCTTGGCCAGTTTGTCCATCGAGGCAACCGCCGACATAAAGCCCATTTCGTTCGAGTTATAGGCATCATCCAGGATCAGGGCCGTGCCCGGGGCACCAACCTTTTGCAGGCGGTGCGGGACTTGGGCCACGGTTCGGGTAAAGTACGGGATTTGCGCCACAATCTTGGGGTCGATGGTGGCCGCCATCACCACGGCGAGGGCCGAGTTCAACACGTTATGTTCGCCCAGCAGCGGCAGCTCATAGGTGATCCCATCAAGATCTGGGTTCTGCGAGCTCAGCGAGATGGACCAGGACCCACCGTCAAGCTCTTGTTGGCTGATCACAACATCCGCATCCTCAAACCCAACAGTGACAGCGCGCGCGCCATAGGTTTCGCGGATTTTGGCAAAGGGGGGGTAATCCAGCAATTTGGCATTCAACACAACCTTGCCCCCCGCCGAACACACCTCGGTGGCCAGTTCCGATTTGGCTTGGGCAATGGCCTCGATACTGCCGAAACGTTCAGTATGCGCATCGCCAACAGCGGTGATAATGCCGTAATTCGGATGCACAAAATCGCACAGCCGTTTGATCGACCCAATGCCATAAGCCCCCATTTCCGCGACGAAATACTTGTGCGACCATTGCAGGCGCTGGCGGATATGGCGGGTGTGACCCAGAACCGTGTTGATCGATCCGGGGCTGTAATAGACCGGGCCAGAGGCCTCGAGGATCTCGGCAAACATGTGTTTTACAGTGGTTTTGCCAAAGGAACCGGTGACGCCGATACGGATCGGGTCAAGCCGTTCCAGCTTGGCCCGCGCCTCGTTCTGATACCCTTCGTTGATCTTGACCTGCAGCGGTTGCAGCACTTTGTTGGCGATAATCATCACAAAAGGTGCCGCATGCAGGGCGATCAGCGCGCAAAGCGGGTGCAGCAGCACCAAAAGCGCCAGCACGGTCACGCTGCCAAAGGTCAGCCAATAGATCCGCATGGCGCGCTCGGTCCGCGCCAGGGCCTTTTTGAAACGATGCTGGCCTTCGAGATAGGCCAGCACGACAAAGGCAATGGCCAGCAGCAAGGTTGTCAGCACCGCCCCCATGCCATTTGCCCCAAGCACGACCGCCACAAGCGTGGCAACACTTGCTTTGACATCAAACAGGCGCACATCCGACCAGGCCCCGACGAACCGCTTGCCGTCATATTCCTCTTGCTGGAAATAGGTCAGCAGGGTGCGCACGCGGGTGAACAGTAGAAAGATCAGGCTTGCGAGCAAGCATAGTTTGGCAAAAATCATCATTCACCCAACTCCTGCAGCGCTTCTTTGAGCATCAATGTCATTTGGTGGCGACCTCGGGACAGAATGGTCAGGTGGTCATATTCGGGGCATTCCAGATAGGTCGAATTAGGCACCAGCGCGTGCATCTTCTTTCCGATTTCTGGCGGCGTTTCCGTGTCATTGGCCCCATATAGGAATGTGGTCGGGCAGGTGATTGAGGCCAGCTGATCGGTCTGGTTCTCCTGAACGGCCTTGATGAAAATATCGCGCAACCCGCTTTCACGGCTGGCAACGTAATCGGCGCTGCCAAACTGCTTTTCAAGCGCGATGATGTCTTCCTCGGAGCTTGCCGCGGCCTTTTTGCGTTTGAACTGCCAACTGCGCAGCTTGCCGCGCCATTTTTGGGTCAGCGGTACTTCGCGCGGGACACCAGCCCCCGCCACGACGAACAAATGCGCCACCGGGCTGTCAGACATCTGCGCCATACGCAGCCCGACCCGGCCGCCAAAGCTGTGTCCGACCCAGATGTAGCGCGTCAACCCCAGCTCTTGTTCCAGCATGTCGCGGGTTGCCTTGGCATAATCCTGCGTGTCCCAGGCCGCTTCGGGGCGGGGGCTTGCGCCAAATCCTGGCAGGTCCAGCAAGACCAGTTTGGCACGATCGCCCAACAGTTCTGCAACCGGGATGAAATCGCGATGATCTCGCGCCCAGCCATGGCCAAAAACAATCGGAAACCCGTCCTTGTTGCCCAGGATCTCATAGTTCATCAATGACATTTCTACCGCTCAGCATGCTGCTTTTTCACTACCATATGTAGTGCTTTGAATTCTTGTAATGTATATGGTGAACCGAGACCAGATCGAAGAGGGGCAATTGCCTTGGATAAGCTGAACATAGCCGTCATTTTTGGTGGGCCGAGCCAGGAACACGATGTCAGTGTCGTGAGCGCGCAACAGTTGATGGATGCGGCGGATGTTCGGACAATGAACATTGTCCCGGTCTATATGAATTTTGAGGGGCGGTTCTTTCACGGTCCAACACTGCGCCGTTTGGAACGGTACAAACCCAGCCCGCCGGGTCTGCGCGAAGTGTTCTTTGCCTGGGATGATGCCGGCCCTTGCCTGAAATCCCATGATGGCAGCTGGCGTTGTGGGATTGATTGCGCGGTTCCGGTCTTTCACGGCCCGTTTGGCGAGGACGGGCGTCTTGCCGGGATGCTCGAAATCGTCGGCATTCCGACCACCGGGTTTTCGGCCACCAACTCTGCCATTGCCATGCGCAAGGATGCGACCAAATCGCTGGTGCAATCGGTTGGGGTGAATGTCCTGCCGCATGTGGTCGTGCAGACCAGCCAATTGGCAGATCCCGAGCCGGTGATCGACGAGATCGAGGAAAAGCTGTCTTTCCCTGTGGTGGTCAAACCGGCCAATCTCGGCTCCAGCATCGGCGTCGGCCTGGCCAAGGACCGTGAAACCCTGCTGATCCACCTGCAAGGGGCCCTGCGCGAAGACACCTTTGCCCTGGTCGAACCACAGGTGCAAAACCTCGAAGAGCTCAACATCGCCGTCATGTTCCGCGATGGCAAAACCTGCTTTTCCGCGATTGAGCGGCCCAAATCGTCAGCCGAGCTGCTGGATTTCCGCGAGAAATACCTGTCGCAGGAAAGCAGCGGCAATGGCGGCGGGCAGGGCAAGCTGGGGGCGGCCATTGTGCCATCCCAAGGCATGTTGTCCCTGACACGCGACATCAACCCGGATCTCGACCCGGAGCTGCAGGCGCGTCTGTATGACTATGCTGAGAAGGCCTTTGCCATCCTTGGTCAGCGCGGCGCGCCGCGCATGGATTTCATGACCGACAAGGCCACCGGCGAGCTTTGGTTCAACGAGATCAATCCAATGCCGGGGTCCTATGGGTTTTTCTTGTGGGAGGCGGCAAATCCGCAAGTGCTGTTCCCGGATCTGGTGGCGCATCTGGTTCAGGAAGCTCTGGGCGATACCGTGAAATCCTTTACCGATCCAGTGCCGCAAGACGCCTATCTGCTGCCGCGCTAGGCACTGGTACGCCTCGTGTCGAGGCTCTTTTCACTACATCTCATATGATCCCTGTCGGCATTTTGTCCGACAGGGCGGGCGTACGTGCGTCTCAATTTGCCGATATGCACGCCGCTAGATATGACACCTCTCGAATCTCACGCCGCACTTACCCGCAAATGAAGGCGGAATTTGTGCGCGTTTAGCCCGAGATTCCCGCAGTAAAAGGCGCGACAATGCGCTGATCCTCTCCCGATAATCCAAAAATATCACATTAAAATAATGCGTTGATCCAGAATCTAAGCGCTTCCTAAATGTGTCTTGCTTCCAATCAAAAGTTATCATACAACTTGTTATACAAGTAGGGAGGGTTGCCTTATGGGCGGCGAAAGCAAATATGTCGGTTTGTGGTATGTGGCGCCTTATGTAATCGGATTGGTGCTCTTTATCGCCTTTCCGTTTCTCGCGTCGTTCTACCTCAGCTTTACTGACTACGATCTCTTGTCTTCCCCGGAATGGGTCGGGACAAAGAACTATGAAAAGCTGTTCACACGGGATCGCACCTTTGACAAATCGTTGAAGGTGACATTGATCTATGTGTTCACCACGGTGCCGCTGAAACTCGCATTTGCGTTGTTTATCGCGGTGGTGCTGAACTATCGCCTCAAGGCGATTAACTTATTTAGAACAGCGTATTACGTGCCATCCATCCTGGGTGGGTCCATCGCAATCGCGGTTCTGTGGCGCTATATCTTTGCGGATACGGGCCTTGTGAATATGGCCATTACGGCGCTTGGGGGTGAACCGATCAACTGGTTCGGTGACCCTGAAAACGCCCTGTTCACCATCACGCTGCTGCGCTGCTGGCAGTTTGGCTCTGCCATGGTGATCTTTTTGGCGGCGCTGCAATCGGTGGACAAATCGCTGTATGAGGCCGCCGCGATTGATGGGGCAGGGCCCTGGCGCATCTTCCGGTCGATCACGCTTCCGCTGATCACACCGGTGATCTTCTTCAACCTGATCATGCAAACCGTGCAAGCGTTTCAGGAATTCAATGGCCCCTACATCATCACCGAGGGTGGGCCGCTCAAATCAACGTACCTCTTGCCGCTTTATATCTATGACGAAGCCTTCAAATCCTTCGATATGGGCTACGCGTCGGCCATCGCCTGGGTGCTCTTTGCCATCATCATGGTGCTGACACTGATCGCCTTCTGGTCGTCGAAAAAGTGGGTCTACTACGCGGGCGACAAGCGGAGCTAAGCACATGTCATCTTTCACAGATCTTCCAAATCCAAACCGTGATGGGCGCGAGCCGCCCACCGCACTCGAGCTCAAGCTCCGTCGCAAGGCCCGCATCAGTTCGGCCATTCGCTACACGCTGTTGACCGTCATTGGTCTGATCATGGTCTACCCGCTGATCTGGCTTGTGGGCGCGTCCTTTAAAACCAATGCCGAGATGTTCTCGTCTCCGTCATTCTGGCCCAAAGACGCGACCATCCAAGGCTATATCGACGGCTGGAAAACCTCGACGCCCTACACTTTTGGCACGTTCTTCCTGAACTCGCTCTGGATCATCATTCCAAAGGTCATCGGGACGGCAGTGTCCTGCACCGTGGTCGCCTATGGCTTTGCGCGCTTTGAGTTTCCGGGCAAGAAATTCCTGTTCGTGACCGTGATCGCGACGCTGCTTTTGCCAAATGTCGTGACACGTATTCCGCAATACCTGTTGTTCCGTGACATTGGCTGGCTTGATAGCTTCCTGCCGCTTTGGGTGCCCTCGGCGCTGGCGGGCGATGCCTTCTTTGTCTTCATGGTTATCCAGTTCCTGCGCGCCATCCCGCGCGACATGGAAGAGGCCGCGCGGGTCGACGGGGCCAACACGTTCCAGACACTGGTCTATATCGTGGTTCCTTTGCTGATGCCCGCGCTGATCTCGGTTTGTCTGTTCCAGTTCATGTGGACCATGAACGACTTCCTTGGGCCGCTGATCTACATCTCGTCGGTTGAAAAATACCCGGTCAGCCTTGCGCTCAAACTGTCGATCGACGCCACCGAGGCCTTTGCCTGGAACCAAATTCTCGCCATGTCGGTCCTCGCCTTGGCTCCATCACTCATCGTTTTCTTTGCCGCTCAGAAATACTTCATCGACGGCATCTCAGCAGGGGGGGTCAAAGGCTAATGGCTGATCTTCAACTCCGTTCGGTCGAAAAGACCTATGGCAATGGTTTCAAGGCCGTACATGGTATCAACCTGGATATCGAAGAAGGGGAATTCATGGTTCTGGTGGGGCCATCCGGCTGCGCCAAATCCACAACCCTGCGCATGATTGCTGGCCTGGAAACCATCACAGGTGGTGAAATCCGCATCGGGGACCAGGTGGTCAACGAATTGGCTCCGGGCAAGCGTGGCATCGCGATGGTGTTCCAGAACTACGCGCTTTATCCCCATATGAAGGTGCGCAAGAACCTGTCTTTCGGCCTCACCTTGGCGGGCAAACCCAAATCCGAGATTGAGGAAAAGACCGCTGAAGTGTCTGAAATCCTCGAGATCGAAGAGCTTCTCGACCGCCTGCCCAAGCAGCTGTCGGGTGGTCAGGCCCAGCGGGTCGCCCTGGGGCGGGCATTGATCAAACATCCCGAGGTGTTCCTGTTCGACGAACCCCTGTCCAACCTCGACGCCAAGCTGCGCGCCTCGATGCGGGTTCGCATTACCGATCTGCACAAGCGTCTGCGCTCTGAGGGGCGTCCGGCCACGGTGGTTTATGTGACCCATGACCAGGTCGAAGCCATGACAATGGGCGACCGAATCTGCGTCATGAAGGATGGCCATATCATGCAAGTGGCCGATCCGGCGACGTTGTACGACAAGCCCGCAAATGACTTTGTCGCCGGTTTCATCGGAATGCCGGAAATGAACTTTGTCGAATGCAGCTTTGCGCGGGACGGCAATGTGCCGGTTCTCTCCGCCGGTGATCAACAGATCAAGGTTCTGGATGGCTTGGCAGATCGTCTGACGACATCCGAAAGCACGGTCAAGCTCGGCATCCGCCCGCAGCATCTCGATATCGTGCCAGCGGGTACCGAAAACGCCTTTACCGGCGAGATCACCAATCTCGAATTCATGGGCCACGAAGTCAATGTCTATGCCCGGATCGGCGGAGGCACCTTTGTCTGCGTGGTCCCCAGCGAAGACTATGACAGCTCGCTCAAACGTGGCGATCTGGTCGGGCTGAAACCGGAGGGTCAGCACATCCATATTTTCGACGTCCAAAGCGGCCAAAACGTGTCGCTTGGTTCTTAATTTCTGTCTCAGGGAGGAAAAGAGATGAAAAAGACTGTTCTAACAGCGGCTTTGGCTGCGTCTACGATTGCCGGTGCCGCTCAGGCCGCCGAGCTCCGGATGAGCTGGTGGGGCGGGAACAGCCGCCACGAGGCGACCCAGGCCGCGCTGGAAGTGTGTGGCGCAAAGCATGGCCATGTGATCAAGCCCGAATTCACCGGCTGGTCCGGCCATTACGAAAAGCTGACCACCCAGATCGCGGGCGGAACCGAAGCTGACATCATGCAGGTCAACTGGCCATGGCTGTCGATCTATTCTGCTGATGGCACCGGTCTGGCGGATCTGAACACTTTGTCCGACATCATCGACCTGTCCAGCTGGGACGCGGACCAGATCGAGGCCGGCTCCATGGTGGGCAAGCTGAACGGTCTGCCGATCTCCACAACAGGCCGCCTGTTCGTGTTCAACAAATCCACCTATGCCAAGGCAGGCCTTGAGGTTCCAAACACCTGGGACGAACTCGTCGCAGCGGGCCCTGTCTTCCGTGAGAAACTGGGCGAAGATTACTATCCGTTCGAAGCCGCCAAATTGGACGCCGCCCTGGTCATGGTGATCTATGGCACCCAAAAGACCGGCAAGGCGCTGATCGATCCCGAAACCAACGAATTGGCCTGGACCAAAGAAGAACTCACCGATGCGGTGTCCTTCTACAAGACCCTGGTCGACAATCACGTGATCATCCCATGGCCCGATGTCGCAGCGGCAGGCAATATCAAACTGCACGAGAACCCAAATTGGGCCTCTGGTAAAATTGCCGGGACCTATCAGTGGGATTCCACGTACTTCAAGATCACCGGCCCGCTCGAAGAGGGGCAAGAGGTGGTTTATCACGGCTTGCTGTCTCAGGACGGTCAAAAGACCCCGGGCATCTATCGCAAGGCCTCCATGGTCTTCTCGATCTCGGAAAACTCACCGAACAAAGAGGCCGCTGCGCAAATCGTTAACTGCCTTCTGAACGAAGAAGAGGGTGTTGCGGCGCTGGGCTCCACCCGCGGTGTTCCGGCCTCCAAGGCGGCTCGTGAACAGCTTTTGGCGGCGGATGCCATCAAAGCGGTGCAGATCGAAGCCCAAGCCAAGGTGATCAACGCCGAAGGTCCGGCGATCCATCCAATGATGGAATTCCCGACCGTGCGTTCCGCGCTTGAGGACAACCTCGAACTCTTTGCCTATGGCGAGATCGACGCCGAAACAGCGGCTGACGACATGATCTACGCCATCAACGAAGCACTTGAGGACGTCAAGTAAACTCGTCACTCCCCCTGTCGGAGCCTTCGGGCTCCGGCTCTTTTCTGGAAAATCCCATGACGCTCAAGCTCGAAATCACGGCGGTATCCTCGCGGACCGTCTCCTTGCTCATTTTGCCTAATGCCACCCGGTTTCATCTGGATGCCCCTTTGGATTGGGTGCTGTCTCAGGCGGATGGCACCACCGTTGAAACGGGAACAACGCAGCAAGCGCCCGTTTTTATCGAAGGTCTCGCACCGTCTGTCTCCTACCGGTTCCAGGTGGCTGACCAGGTGTTGGGTTTCGCAACCCCGGCCTGTTCGGGCGAGGTTGATGCCGCCGCGTTCGGCCTGTCCGAAGACGCTCAGGACAACAGTTTTGCGCTGCAATCTGCGATCATGGCCACTCCGGCGGGCGGCACCTTGGTTTTGCCCAAAGGGGTCTTCAAGACCCGGCCAATCTTTCTTAAGGCCGATATGACCTTCTATCTGCCCGAGGGCACATGCCTTTTTGCCGATCACGACCGGTCCGGCTGGCCCATCCTTGAGCCCCGTGATGAAACAGGCCGCGTGGTCGGCACCTGGGAAGGCCTGCCCGAAGCCGCCTTTGCAGCCCCGGTCACAGCGATTGATTGTGACAACCTGGTTATCACCGGCAAAGGCACGCTGGATGGCGGTGGCGATCGCGGCGATTGGTGGGATTGGCCCAAGGAAACCCGAGACGGCGCGCGCCGCCCGCGTGGCTTGTTCCTTGCCTATGGCAAGAATGTGCAGCTCTCCGGTTTCACAATCCAAAACACGCCCAGCTGGACAGTGCACCCGTTTCATATTGACGGCCTCACATGCGTTGGCCTAAAAATCATCAATCCGGCGGACAGCCCCAACACGGATGGGCTCAATCCCGAAAGCTGCACCGATATTGATCTGGCGGGCATCCACTTTACCGTTGGCGATGACTGTATCGCGGTCAAGGCGGGCAAGCGCGGGCCGGGGCAGGTGGATCACCTGGCACCAACACGGCGTTTGACCGTGCGCCATTGCTTTATGGAACGTGGCCATGGTGGCGTTGTGCTTGGCTCGGAGATGAGCGGCGAGATCACCGATGTTGCCGTCCATGCCTGTGAATTCCTTGGCACGGATCGCGGCTTGCGGATCAAAACGCGCCGGGGGCGGGGCGGCAAGGTCGCCCGCGTCTCGTTTCGCGACGTGGTCATGCGCGACGTGCCCACGCCCTTTGCCATCAACGCCTTTTACTTTTGCGACCCGGACGGACATGACGATTGGGTTCAGGATCGCGCCCCCGCCGCCGTGGATGACACCACGCCCGAAGTCCATGACATCACGCTCGAGCAAGTGACCGCGACCGGCGTCGCCATTGCCGGGGTTGCGGTGCTGGGCCTGCCGGAACGCCCGGTGCACAGCATCACCATCAAGGATTTCAACATCAGTTTCGACAGTGATGCCGCGCCCGGCGTGCCCTTGATGGCCGACGGTGTCGCCCCGGTGCGCAATGTCGCGATCTGGTCCGAATTTGCTGAAATCGACGGAACCGTCGATTTGATCCCCCACGCGTAGGAGTGAAACGCATGCTTACTGATTTTTTCAAATCCTACGTGGATCAATACCAGCCCTATAAGGGCAAGAGATGGTGTTACGAGGATGGCTGCATCTACCGCGGGCTTACCCTCTTGGCCCAGGCAACCGGGGATCAGACCTGGATGGACCTGATGATCGAGCGCATCTCGCGTCAGGTCGAAGAGGGCGGCACGGCGCTCACCGGCTATAACCCGTCTGATTACAATATCGACAATATCCTGCCTGGCCGCTCGGCCTTTACGGCCCATGCGGTCACCGGGGATGCAAAATATCTCGAGGCCTGTCACCTGCTGATGCGCCAGTTGCGCACCCATCCGCGCACCAAAAGCGGCGTGTTCTGGCACAAGCTGCGCTATCCGTGGCAGATCTGGCTGGATGGCCTTTATATGGGGCAGCCCTTCCTGATCGAATATGGCCAACAAACCGGTGACACCGCGCTGATCGACGACAGCCTGACCCAGCTCCACACAGCCCTGACCCAGCTCTTTGCGCCTGACACCGGCCTCTATCACCATGCGATTGACGAGGCCAAAATGCAGCCATGGTGCAACCCCGAAACCGGGGCGTCGCACGCGCATTGGTCACGCTCGCTGGGCTGGCTGGTCATGGCGCTGGTGGATGTGGCCGAGCTTGTCGGCCCTGAAAAATTCGCCCCCTTGCGCGCGCGCAGCGTGAAACTGTTGCAAGACATCATGTCCTATCGCGGTGACGAAGGCCTGTGGCTTCAGGTGTTGGATCGCCCGGATCTTGAGGGCAACTATGTCGAGACATCCGCCTCGGCGATGTTCGTCTATGCCTTCTATCGCGCCAAGGATCTTGGCCTTTTTGAGGGTGACGTCGCAGATCTGATGCCGGCCCTCGAAGCCTATGCCATGCAGCCCGACGAAACAGGTGCCTTGCACATGGTGGAAATGTGCGAAGTCGCCGGGCTTGGCTGGTTCGAAGGCCGCTTTCGCGATGGCAGTGCCGACTATTACCTCAGCGAAAACCGTGTTGCGGATGATGCCAAGGGCGTCGGCCCAATGATGAAGGCCTATGCGGCCTCGCTTTTGCACGCGCAAAACACCGGGCGCTAAGGAGATGAGCGCGGCGCAACCCTCTCTTCGGCCCGATTGGGCGGCGCGCCATGTGGCGCAGCGCCCAATGCTGTCGCCAGAGCAAGCCGCACAATGCCGCCCCGAAACCGTTCTGGCCCAGGGCGACACGGCGGGGCAGGCCGCTTGGGACCCAACCAGGACCGATGATGGGGCCGAGGATTGGGTGCTGCTTGTCGATCAGAATGGCGCTGGCACGGACAGTTTCCTGACAATCCAGGCCGCGATCGAATCCGCCTTGGCAAACCGCGCCCATCGGACAACCGTCACCATCGCCATCATGCCGGGTGACTATGCCGGATTGGTCTATATCCCCAAGACCAATGGCGCGCCCCTAAGCTTTCAGTTTCGGGGTTTAGGGGCCGCGCCGCAAGACACAAGGATCACCGCCAATATCGACGCGGAAATGCCGGTTGCCGAATATCTAAACGCCTTCGCCGCGCAGTTTGAGGATGTTGGGCCAGAAACCCGCGCGCTCTTTGCCCGCATGTCCTGTGGTGATCGGCTGGGAACCAACCGCTCTGCCGTTATGCGGATCGAGGCGGATGGGGTCTCCTTGTCCAACCTCACCATCCACAACACCTATCAGGCCACGCGCAAAGCGGCCGCGCCAAAGGGCGCGCAACCTGATCACTTTGGGCGCTATTCACAGGGACAGCACCAGGCCGTTGCCCTGCATCTTGCCGGGGCAGACCGGCTATGTGCCCGGCACGTTCACCTGAAATCCTTTCAGGACACGCTGTATTTGCAGGCCCCAGCACCCGGTCAGCGCAACCGAGCTTATTTTGCTGATTGCGATATCGAAGGCGATGTCGACTTTATCTTTGGCCACAGCACGGCGTTTTTCGAAACCTGCACCATCCGCACCCTAGGCAGTCGACAGGCCCGCTCTTGGGTTGTTGCGCCCGCCACCCATATCGATACGCCTTATGGCTTTGTCTTTGCCAAATGCCGCTTTACCCATGATGGCGCGGATTTTGGCCGCAACGGCCAATCCTGTCTGGGGCGGCAATGGTTCGAAGGGGTGCGGGCCAGCCCCTATGGCACGGCCCCTGATCCCAGCTATTACACCGTTTTGGCCTCGGACAACAAACTGGCCGGTGGCCAAAGCCGCGTGACGCGAGACAGCCTTCTCTCGGTTGGAAAATGCCTTTTGGTCGATTGCCAGATCGGCGCGCATATCTCACGCACCGCGCCTTGGGATGATTGGTCAGGTCCCGGCTACGCGGCAGATGGCTCTCTCAGTTCCGGCGATTGGCGCGCCCGCTACCGGCCGCACCAAACCTGCGCCGCTGACCTCATACACTTTCTCGCCGCCTGGCCTGACCTCCCCAAGCTTGGCCTTGAAACGGTCACGGACACCGTTCCGTGGCTCGGCGAGTTCAACTCTACCCATGACGCAATGGACGAAAGACATGACTGATACCCCCCAAGCTGCTCCTAAGAAACTCAGGCGGCTTCTTCTGACCGGAGCGACCGGAGCCATGGCAACAGCCATCCGGCCGCTCTTGTCCGAGCTGGCCGACACGGTTGTCGTGTCTGGCCGTCGCGAGGTGCAGAACCTGTTGCCACATGAAGAAAACTGTTGCGCATCGCTTGACGATTTTGATGCGGTCAACGCGGCGGTTGCGGGCTGTGATGGCATCATTCACCTGGGCGGCTATTCGGTTGAAGGCCCGTTCGGCCCGATCCAGGATGCCAATATCCAAGGCGTCTACAACCTCTACGAGGCCGCCCGTGCCCATGGCCATCCCCGCATCGTGTTTGGCTCTTCAAACCACGTGGTCGGCTTCTATCCGCAGTCAGAGACGATTGACGCGCAGGCTGTTCCGCGCCCCGACAGCCTCTATGCGGTTTCGAAAATCTATGGCGAAGCGCTGGCTCGGATGTACTTCGACAAATTCGGCCAGGAAACCGCGATCCTTCGCATAGGTTCTTGTTTTGACTATCCAAAAAGTCACCGGATGCTGGCCACCTGGCTGTCCTATGAGGATTTTGTCAGCTTTTGCCAGACCGCCTTTCACGCGCCCAAGCTGGGCTGCCCAATTGTCTATGGCATGTCGAATAACACGCGCAGCTTTTGGGACAACAGCGCCGCCGATTATCTCGGCTGGACGCCCAAAAGCAATTCCGAAGATTTTGTGGCGCAGGTCCAAGAGGCCCATCCAAACCCCAATCCAAACGACCCCCTGAACGTTTACCACGGCGGTACTTTTCCCGAGCTGCCGATTGTAACGGAGACCAAAGATGACTGATTTCACGCCGCACGGTAAGCACCTGATTGCAGGCCAATGGGTCAGCTCAGAGCAAAAGTTTCAATCCGACCCCGCGACCGGTTCAGCCCATGAATTCAGCCATGGCACGGTCGATCTGGTGGATCAGGCCGCACAGGCCGCAGAAGAGGCGTTTTGGTCATACGGCTATGCCAGCCGCGAAAAACGCGCCGCCTTTCTCAACGAGATCGCCGATCAGATCGAAGCCCGCGCCGAGGCCATCACCCAGATCGGGTCTCAGGAAACCGGTCTGCCCGAGGCACGCTTGCAGGGCGAGCGTGGCCGCACAACCGGGCAGATCCGCCTATTCGCCAGCCATATCCTGCAAGGTGACTATCTCGACCGACGCCATGATGCTGCCTTGCCGGATCGTGCGCCACTGCCGCGCCCCGATCTGCGCATGATCCAGCGCCCGATTGGTCCGGTGGCCGTCTTTGGCGCGTCGAACTTCCCGCTGGCTTTCTCCACGGCGGGCGGCGACACGGCTTCGGCGCTGGCGGCGGGGTGCCCGGTTGTGGTGAAGGGCCACAGCGCCCATCCCGGAACCGGCGAGATCATCGCCGAGGCCATCCATGCGGCGATCCAGAAATGTGGCATCCATCCCGGTGTCTTTTCCCTGGTTCAGGGCGGAAACCGGACAGTGGGGCAATCGCTTGTCCAGCACCCCCTGATCCAGGCCGTCGGCTTCACCGGTTCGCTAGGCGGTGGTCGGGCCTTGTTTGATCTCTGCGCCCAACGTCCCGATCCCATTCCCTTCTTTGGTGAACTCGGCTCGGTCAACCCAATGTTCATGCTGCCCGGTGCCATGGCCAACAAGGCCGAAGAACTTGGGCAGGGCTGGGCTGGCTCTCTCACCATGGGGGCGGGGCAATTCTGCACCAATCCCGGCATCGCGATTGTCCAGGCGGGCGAGGATGGTGAGCGTTTCATCGCCGCGACCTTGGCGGCGCTGACGCAGACCGACGCGCAGGTGATGCTCACCCAAGGCATGGCCCAGACCTATGCCAGCGGCGCTGAGCATATGGGAAGTCATACAAATGTGCAGGCGCTTCTTGAAACCACCTGCGGCCCGCGCGAAGCCAAGCCCTTCCTGTTCAAGACAACTGCGCAGGATTGGCTGAACAACCACGCGCTCAGCGAAGAAGTCTTTGGCCCGCTCGGCCTGGTGATTGTCGCCAGCAATGCCCAAGAGGTCATCGATGTGGCGCGCAGCCTGCCGGGGCAATTGACGGCGACCCTGCATATGTCTGCCAATGACGCTGAATTTGCGCGCAAAATCAGGCCGATCCTCGAACGCAAAGCTGGCCGCATCCTCGCCAATGGTTTCCCGACCGGCGTTGAGGTCTGCGATGCCATGGTCCATGGCGGCCCTTATCCGGCCTCCACAAACTTTGGCGCGACTTCCGTGGGCACTTTGGCGATCCGCCGTTTCCTGCGACCGGTCTGTTACCAGAATATCCCGACCGATGTGCTGCCCGCCGACCTGAGGACCTTGGGCTAAGCCCCGTTTCGATTGACATAAATAGAAAGTTATCATACAACTAGTATGATAAATGAAGAGACACTAAAATGACTCCTGATCATCTCAAATCCGCCCTCGGCTCCGGCCTGCTCTCCTTTCCCGTGACCCATTTCGATGCAGACGGGAATTTCGCCTGCGACAGCTATCAAAAACACATCGAATGGCTCGCCGGCTATGACGCCCCGGTCCTGTTTGCCGCCGGCGGAACCGGAGAATTCTTTTCTCTTCAGCAGGATGAAATCGCCCCGATTGTCGCCGCGGCCAAGGAAAGCTCGGGCGAGACGGCCATCGTCTCGGGATGTGGCTATGGAACCGAGATTGCGATTTCGATCGGCCAATCGGCACAAAAGGCCGGGGCGGACGGCCTGCTGGTCCTGCCGCATTACCTGATCGACGCGCCCCAAGAGGGGCTGTTCAACCACATCAAATCCATCTGCGACGCGGTTGATATTGGCGTGATGATCTACAATCGCGACAATTCCCAGTTTGAGGTCGACACCGTGGCGCGCCTTTGTGACGCCTGCCCGAACCTGGTCGGGTTCAAGGACGGATCAGGGGACATTGGCAAGATGCGTCAGGTCACGGCCAAGATGGGCGACCGCCTGACCTATCTCGGCGGGATGCCCACCGCAGAACTCTTTGCCGAGGCCTATCTGGGCGTCGGTTTCACCACCTATTCCTCGGCTGTGTTCAACTTTGTCCCGGCTCTGGCCAATCGCTTTTACACGGCCTTGCGCAGTGGCGATCACGAGACCTGTGAAACCATCCTGAACGATTTCTTCTTTCCTTTCATGAAGCTGCGCGATTCCCGCAAGGGCTATGCAGTTTCAGCGATCAAGGCCGGGGTACGTTTGGCAGGGTTCGATGCCGGTGCCGTGCGCGCGCCGCTTGACGACCTGTCCAAGGAGGAAGAGGGCGTTCTGCTCAAGATCATGGAAACGGCGGCCTAAGGGTCTAACCCCACGGGGCCAGCGCCCCCAGCGACCGCCGAGAGGATCGTTATGAAGATTGCCGATATCCGAACCCATCTGCTAGAGCATCAGCTTGAAACCGCGTTCGAAAGCGCCTCGATGCGGTTTGACAAGCGCAGCCATGTGCTGGTCGAGGTCATCTGTGACGATGGCACCATCGGGTGGGGCGAATGCCTTGGCCCGGCGCGGCCTAATGCGGCGGTGGTTGACGCCTATAAGGGGTTTCTGATCGGGCAAAACCCTCTGGAAACCGAAAAGCTCTGGGCGACCTGCTACAACGCGCTGCGCGATCAGGGGCAGCGCGGCCTGACCGTCACAGCGCTGTCGGGCATCGACATCGCGCTTTGGGACATCAAGGGCAAGCATTTTGGCGCGCCCATTTCCACCCTGCTTGGCGGGCGCTGGCACAACCGGATTGAGGCCTATGCGACGGGCAGTTTCAAACGTGATGGCGTTGATCGTGTCCAGGACAATGCCCTTGAAATGGCGGCCCATGCTGAGGCGGGTTTTGACCGGATGAAGGTCAAGATCGGCTTTGACGTGGCCGAAGACCTGCGGGTCATCAAGGCCGTGCGCGAGGCCATCGGCCCGACCCGGCGTTTGATGATTGATGCAAATCACGGCTACACCGCGGCTGAGGCGATCAAGCTTGGCCAGGCGGCCGCCGAATTCGATATCGACTGGTTCGAAGAGCCGGTCCTGCCCGAACAGCTTTCGGCCTATCGAGATGTGCGCGCGCGCCAGCCGCTGCCTTTGGCGGCGGGCGAGACATGGCACACGCGCTGGGGCTATCGCGAGGCTCTGGAAAGCCGCGCGGTGGACATCATCCAGCCGGATCTCTGCGGCGTTGGCGGGTTTAGCGAAGCCAAAAAGGTCGCCGATCTGGCCTCGGTCTATGGGGTGCGCGTTGTCCCGCATGTCTGGGGCACCGCTGTGCAGATTGCGGCGGCGCTGCAATTCCTGTCCTCGATGGTGCCCGACCCGGTGCGCACCGCACCTGTGGCACCGATCATGGAGTTCGATCGCACCCATAACCCGTTCCGTCAGGCCATTGTCACCTCTTCGATTGAACATAAAAACGGTTGGGTCCGGGTCCCCGATGGGCCGGGGCTGGGCATCGAAATCAACCGCGACGCATTGCGCGACTTCGCGCCAAAGGATTAGGTATGATTGATCGCAAGCTGTCCGGAACGCCCCCGCAAACCCGGCTGCCACAGGGCGCTGTGGACACGCAAATGCATATGTATGTTGCCGGTTTCCCCGCGGTCGAGGGCGGCCCCGGCCTACCGCCCGCGCCCCTGCCCACACCCGAGATGTACCGCAAGGTCATGTCCTGGTTGGGCATCGAGCGTGTGGTGATCACCCAGGGCAATGCCCATCAGGCTGACAATGCCTGCCTGCTGGCCTGTCTGAAAGAGATGGGTGAGGTTGCGCGCGGTGTGGCTGTCATCACGCCCGATGTCTCTGATGCCGAGATTGAGGCGCTTAGCGCGCAGGGCATTGTCGGTGCCCGCATCATGGACCTACCGGGCGGGGCCATTGGCCTTGATCGTCTGGAAGAGATCGACGCGATTGCCGCAAATGCCGGTTGGATGATGGCGGTGCAATTTGACGGCTCTGCCCTGCCACGTCTGGAACCTCGGCTGGCTTCGTTGAAATCCGACTGGGTTCTGGATCACCACGGCAAGATCTTCTCCGGCGTCACCAACAGCCATGTGGCCACAATCAAACGGCTGCTGGATCGCGGCAAGATGCGTTTCAAATTCGCCGGTTGTTATGAATCCTCCCGCAGCGGCGGCCCGGATTACCCCGATATCGCCGAGCTTGCCCGCGATGTCGCGCGTTACGCACCAGAGCGGATCGTCTGGGGAACCAACTGGCCCCATAACATGGCTACCAAGACCGAAGACTACCCGGATGACGCCGCTTTGCTGGACACTGTTCTGGGCTGGCTGCCAGAGGGGGGCGCACTTGAGCAGGCCGTGGTCCAAAACCCCGCCGAGCTGTATCGGTTTTAGGGCAGGGGCCTTGCGTCCCTTTCCCGTGCTGCGACAAAAAAAGCCGGAGAGTTAAATCATAACCCACCGGCTCATACCTTGCGTTTGCCTGACCTTAGCGCGCCAGCCACCCGCCATCCACATTGATCACCGCGCCATGCACGTAATCAGAGGCAGGCGCGCTCAGGAACACCGCCGTGTCGGCAATATCCTCAGGATCACCCCAACGCCCCGCCGGAATACGCTCGAGGATCGCCTGATTGCGCGCCTTATCCGCGCGCAGCGCCTCGGTGTTGTTGGTGGCAATATAGCCCGGCGCAATGGCGTTCACATTGATCCCACGCGCCGCCCATTCATTGGCCAGCAGCTTGGTCAACCCGGCCACCGCATGTTTGGACGCCGTATAAGACGGCACGCGAATGCCGCCCTGGAAGGACAGCAAAGAGGCGATGTTGACGATCTTGCCCTTGCGACCCTGCGCCAGCGCCTCTTTGGCAAAGGCCTGGCAGGTAAAGAACAACGCCTTGGCGTTTACATCCATCACATCGTCCCAATCGGTTTCCGAGAAATCCACGGAGTCCTCACGCCGAATGATGCCCGCATTGTTGACCAGAATGTCATAGCCCGCGCCCGCAAACACATCCCGACCCGCCATCGGATCGGCAAAATCGATGATCAAGGCCGACGCCGCGCCACCCGCATCGCGAATTCTGGCGATGGTCTCGTCACAAGACCGCCGCCCGCCGCAAACAACGTGTGCGCCTGCAGCCGCCAAAGACACGGCAATCGCTTGCCCGATCCCGGTATTCGCGCCCGTCACCAGCGCCTTTTTCCCTTCCAGCGAAAAACGGCTCATTTCATGTCCTTCGGTTGGATAAAGTCCATGTCCGTATAATCGACATTGTCGCCGGCCATGGCCCAGATAAACGTGTATTCGCCGATGCCTGCGCCGGAATGGATCGACCAGGGCGGCGAAATCGCGGCTTCTTCATTGCTCATGAACAGGTGGCGCGTTTCGGTCGGTTCGCCCATCAGATGCAGCACACGGCTTTCCTCATCCATACCCCAATACAGATAGGCCTCCATGCGGCGGTCATGAATATGGCTCGGGATCGTGTTCCAGACCGAGCCATCCTCCAGCGAGGTATAGCCCAGGATCAGCTGGCAGCTCTCCATCACCTTGGGGTGTATGAACATCTTGATCGTACGCTTGTTCGAGGTTTCGGCCGCGCCCATCGCCACCTTTTCGCACTCATCCATCTTGATCAGACGGTTGGGAAAGCTCTCATGCGCCGGGGCAGAGGTGATGTAAAACCGACCCGCACCGTCAAAGGTCACATCGCCCGTGCCCTTGCCCAGATACAGCACCTCGCCCTTGGCTAGCGTATAGCTTGTCCCGTCAGCAGAGACCGTGCCGGTTTCGCCAATATTGACGATGCCCATCTCGCGACGTTCCAGAAAGGTGTCGGTCTTGGTTTCTTCGACCTTGCCCAGGGTCAGGGGCGCGCCATTTGGCACGGCCCCGCCCAGAACAAACCGGTCGTAATGGGTATAAACAAGGCGAATTTCGCCCGATGCGAACAGGCCTCCGGCCAGGAAATTGGAACGCAGCGTGTCCGTATCCATTTGTTTGGCATGGTCCGGATGGATGGCGTGGCGGGTTTCAACGGTCAGCATGGAGCCCTCTTGCATGACAAAATGAACCTGATTCTGAAATCAAGTCGTATTAATATTATTGGTTGTCATACAATTTGGGCGAAGTCAAATTTGCTTTGCCCTACGCCGTGCGATTCAAGTTCCGTCTCTCGTCACCTGGAGCTGAAGTCTGCTACTTAGGTAAATAGCAACCACACAGGTTCGCGCCCGGCCCCGAGGGTGGGCGCGTCCAACTTTGGCAAACGGGTGGTGGCATCAGGAAACTGCGTATCTTGTTGAAACGTTGAGACGAATTCGCGCCCGCCCTGGGGGCGGGGTCGGGCGCGAACCGGATCGCAAGCGATCCGGGGGCGTTATCTCGATGACAAGAATTCAAGTTCCGCTTCTAGGGTCTGTTGACATTCACCCTTCGGCACCAGCGCGAGACCCATTTTGCCCCTGACGAGGCGATTTGGCCGCAGCGATCTGACCGATCGTAAGGGCAAGTCAACGAAGACAGAGGCAAAATGGGCCGCGCCGCTTGCGGTTTCGCAAAAATTGCCCACTTCTGCGTAATTTGAGCTTGCAGTAGATCACTACTCCTGCGCTCAAATTCCTAAAACTGAGCAATTTTTGACTGAAACTGGTGCTGAAGGCTGAATGTCAACAGACCCTAGTCCCGCAGCAATTTCTTATAGCGGGCTTGGCTACCCTTCAGATGCATGCGCATGGCCTGTCTTGCACCATCTTCGTCACCGTCCAGAACGGCATAAACGATGTCGCGATGCTCTTGTTTCAGCAGGGCCGTGTATTCCGGAGCGACCGGCGTTTCGGTTGGATGCAAGGCATGGCGCGGGATCATGGTCGCGCCAAGCATAGATAATGTATCGGCAAAACGCTTGTTGTTTGATGCTTCGGCAATGGCCAGATGCAGGGCGAAATCCGCCTCATGGGTCGATGCATCCGTGTCGGTTAACTCTTCCAAGTGCTTTAAACTCTTGAGGATTTTTTCCTCTTGCGCCGGGCTGTGGCGGATGGCCGCCAGGCCTGCTGCTTCGACCTCGATCGCGGTGCGCAGTTCCAGAAGCTCAATCATGGATGACAATTGTTCCGGGTTGGCGCTTTGGAACGGCATGATGGGCGGGTTGACGGGTTCGATCACAAAAACCCCGGCACCACGACGCGAATCCACCAGCCCATCGGCGCGCAGCGATGCGATGGCTTCGCGGATCACAGTGCGCGAGACACCGTGTTCTTCGGTGAGGCTGGCTTCGCTTGGCAGCCGGTCGCCCGGACGATAATCGCCTGACGTTATTTGCTCTTTCAGCTTGTCCCGGACTTCAACGACCAATGTTTTGCGTTTCGGGGCTTGAGTTGACATGGCTTTCTCGCTGCTCGTCCAAGGGTTCTGCGCTTTTCGACATCCATTCGCCAGGGGAAGGCCGCCATCCAATCGCCAAGCGCTTTGTGGCGCTTCAGAAGGGAGTTTGTCCTATAAGACAAAATAATGCAAATATGTATGATCTATTTTCGGGCAGGGGTCTCAAGCTGGTGCAACAACACATGCCTTGGCAAGGGGCAGCCGGTGCGCAGCGGCGTTCGTCAACAGAGTTTAACCAGAATTTACCTTCTAATTGGGCGGTGAATTCAGGAGAGGGGGCAATCTCTCCTAAATTCGGGCAGAATCGGACTGATTGGGGGGGCGGTTTGATCCGGGGCCCCGAATTTGCGGGCAAATCGGGCCAGGCAATCTCCCCCAAACGCGCGGCGTTTTGTACAGATTGCCCTGTTGCCCATTCAGCGCCCGGCCCGTTACCCCCCACCGTGCGCCCTCTTAAAACGGGTTCAGATCAACAGGCTCGCCGCGCCTTCGTGTTTCAGCAGAGCGACCTTGGTTTCGACCCCGTAAGTGCCTGAAAAACCACCTAAACCAGAGGCTGACAGCACGCGATGACACGGAATGATCAGCGGGATGGGATTGCCACCACAAGCCCCACCCACCGCCTGAGCCGGGGCCCCAATCTCCTGCGCGATCTCGCCATAAGTTCTTGTTTCACCAAAAGGAATGGCAGACATCACGTCGCAGACCTGACGCTGAAAATCAGACCCGTTAACCTTTAGGGCGAGGTCAAAAACCTCCAACTCCCCGGCAAAATAGGCCAGGATCTGCGCCTTGGCCTCTTCTAAAAGGGGTGTGCTTTCAATAGCTTGCACGCTATTCCACCCGGCTTTGACAATCGCGTCGCCCTCTTGGGTGACACTGAAAACCCCGGTCGGTGTATCAAAGCAAATCTCAGCCATGGCAACACCCTAACCCCTTGTCTAAAAAAGACAATCCCTTGTCGCGAACAGAATGGTCAAGCCCTCAGAATCCCGCCAACCTGCTTGAAAAGGGGAGGATGACATGAAAACAGGTTTCATCGGATTAGGTGCCGTCGGCGGTAAGTTGGCTGGCAATTTACTGAATAATATCAGGGCACTAGATGTCCATGATCTCGACGAATCTCGCGTGGCCGAGTTCGTTTCTCGTGGTGCGACAGATGGAAAATCCGCCGCAGAAATTATGCAGCAAAATGAGGTGGTTATCACCTCCCTCCCCAGCCCGGCCGCCTCCGAATCCGTCCTGTCCGAGATGCTCCCGCACATGCGCCCGGGCAAGATCTGGATCGAAATGTCGACCACCGATCCAGAGATGATTATTGAACAATCTCAACGTGTTGCCGCCACAGGAGCCACCGCTGTCGAGGCCCCGGTTTCCGGCGGTTGCCACCGTGCCGCGACCGGAAATATCTCGATCTTTGCCGGAGCCGAGCGCGCCGCCTTTGAAAAAGTCCTCCCCCTGCTCACCATCCTCGGCCGCAACGTGTTGCACACCGGAGAGATCGGCACCGCCTCGAAACTCAAGGTCATGACCAACTACCTCGCCACCGCCAACCTGCTCACGCTCTGCGAAGCGCTGACCACCATGAAGGCAGCGGGGCTTGACCTGGCCACGACTTACGAGGCGATCCGCATCAGTTCGGGCAACTCTTTTGTGCACGAAACCGAAAGCCAATTGATCCTGTCCGGCTCGCGCGACGTTGATTTTGCCATGGACCTTGTGCTCAAGGATATCGGGCTTTTTCAACAACTTGCCGAGGCACATGACGTTCCTCTGGAGCTGTCCCCACAGATCATTGCGATGATGAAAGACGGTCAGGCGCGCTATGGTGAGCGGGCGCAATCGGATCGTATGATTGAACGGCTCGAAGAGGGCGCGGGTGTCAGCGTTTTGACCGATGGCTTCCCACAGGAATTGGTGGATGAAGAGCCGCCGGCACGAGGCGCTGAGGTTGTGTTGAAAGCGGGTTGAGCCTGCGATCAACTTGGCTCAGGCTGCGGGTCTTGAGCAGAAAGACCCCGCCATGACCCAACCCTTTGTTTTCAAACCGCTATCACCTGAATTCGCCCGCGACCCATACGCGGTTTATGCCGAGCTGCGGGCGCAGCACGCGCCATATTATTATGCGGAACAGGACATTTGGCTGCTCAGCCGGATGGCGGATGTGCAGCGCGTGGCGACGGATCGCAAAATGGTGCGCAGTCTGGACGATGTGCAAAGCGAAGAAGAGCGCCGCGCCGAACAGCGCAAGCGCAATTGGCATGACATGCCGCATCACGAACGCTTTGTGCAGACCAACCTGTTGGAGAGCGAAGGGGAGACCCATCACCGGCTGCGGACCTTGGTTTTCAAGGAATTCACCCGTGCGATGATCGCGCGGCAAAGACAGGCCATTCAGACCTTTGTGGCCAGCAAACTGGACGGCCTTCGCGACCAGTCCGAGTTTGATTTCATCGAAGATTTCGCCGCCCATGTGCCCGGTCATATCATTGGCCGATTGCTGGGCGTGCCGGATCAGGATTGCCCGCAACTGCGCGTCTGGTCGGAAAATGTCGTGCGTTTCTTTGATGTTGGCCGGGATGATGATGACAAGGCCCTGGCCGAGCAGGCGACCAAAGAGTTCTATCTGTACCTGCTCGACCTCGTGGCCGAGCGGCAAAAGGCACCACAAGAGGATCTGTTGACCCAGCTTATGCGTCATCGCGATGCCGGGCGGTTGTCCGAGGATGAACTGATCGCGACGGCGATGTTGATCCTGATGGCGGGGCATGGATCGACCATTGATGTGCTCGGCTCGGGGATGCATGCGCTGCTGCGCTTTCCTGATCAGCACCAAAAACTGCGGGCCGAACCGGAGCTGATCACCACCGCCGTGCAAGAGATGTTCCGCTATGAAAGCCCGCTGCCCTATTTCCATCGCATCGCGACCGAGCCTTGCGAGGTGGCGGGGCAGAGTTTTGCGCCGGGCACGCGCTTTGGCTTGCTGTATGGCGCGGCCAACCGCGATCCTGAGGCCTTTGAACACGCCGATCAGTTTGACATAACCCGCAGCCCCAACCGCCATATTGCCTTTGGCAAAGGCGCGCATCTGTGTCTGGGCAACCATCTGGCGGCGCTGGATATGGATGTGATCTTTTCGACGTTGAACCGCCGTTTTGCCAAGATCGAGCTGGCGCAAGACCCAGAATACAAGCCCGGATTATCCGTGCGCGGCCCCAAAGCCCTGCAAATCCGGGTGATGCCAAGCTGATCAGGCTTCACCCCGCGCCCGTTTGCGCGTATTGCCCTTTGGAACGGGACCGCCGCGATGGGCAGGGCGGTCTGGCAGAGGGGATAGCGATGAGCGACAAGGAACTGGCACGGATCAAGGCCTCTTCGGGCAGGCGGGTGATCGGCACCGGGGCGATGTTGGCCCTTGGGGCCTTGATGCTGTATCTGGCCTTTGCCACCCCGCCACAAAATCCGGTCTGGCTGGGCTTTTTGATTGTTTGCGGGCTGTTCGCGCTTTGGACCTCGCAGATGTTGTGGCAGGCAACCTCGCGCACGTTGATCCTGACCGAAGAGGCGCTGATTGACAGCGAAGGCGACGTGCTGGCGCGGATTGACCAGATTGCCAAGGTCGATCGCGGGGCGTTTGCGATGAAACCTTCGAACGGCTTTGTGATCTTTCTCAAGGAGCCGATGCCAAGGGCCTGGCATCCAGGGCTGTGGTGGCGTCTGGGCAAACGGGTCGCTGTTGGTGGCGTGACCTCGGGGGCGGAAACCAAGCCGGTGGCGGATATCATCACGATGAAAATCACCAAACCCGCCGAAGAATAAAACAAGGCCGCGCTTGGATCCTAGCGCGGCCCTTATTCTAGGGTTCTGACCCTAGCTGTTCGAGAACACGACCTGCGGAGCGTAACGCGGACGCGTGAAGCTGTAGGTGTGGATCTCAAAGTCGCTCAGGCCGACATCGAAGATGGGTTCGTGCATGTCCCAAGTCTCGACCATGATGAGCTGTTCGCCACCATTGGCGGTAGGCAGTTTATCTGCGTAATCCGACAGGTCACCATTGTTGAGCACGGTCTGATTGCCACGTTTCTTGGACCAGACCACATTCCAGCTGGATGTGTTGCCGTCATATTGCACAACGGTCAGGCGCAGGTCGCTTTCATTGCCCGAGCTTTTGGTCAACTCACGCAGCAGCTTGCGGGCATTGGTCACATAGGTTCCGCTGATCGGGGATGTTTCGCGCGAAATCATGTCGCCGATGACATAGTTGGCCTTTTGGCTGACGCTTTGCTGACGGAAGGCGTCAAAGTAGACCCAGCCAGCGGCAAAGACCCAAAGCAGAACCGGCAAAACAATCATCGCCTCTACCGAGATATAGCCTTGGTCATCCTGACGGAACTGGCGCATGCGGGCGTTCAGATTGGTGAACATGGTGTCACTCCTTACGACGGTTCGTGCACAAAGGCAGAAGCTACAACCAAGGCGGTAAAGCCTTCGGCATCCTTGGCCAGGCTGGAACTGATTGTCCCGGCTGGGGTGATCGGCTGGTACTTGTAACAGGCACGCAGGAACATCATTTCGTTCGACCCGCCATTGGTAAAGGCGCGGTTGGGCGTCACGGGCAGGGATGTATCAACGCAATCAGCCGCATCAATCACTCCGCCCCAGTTGCGCATGTCCAGAGAGACCATTTCCAGATGCAGGGTATCCATGCAGCCAGGCAGAACCGCCGCGCCATCACAGATCGATTGTTTGATCGCATTATGGTCCGAGACAGCGCCAAGGCGGATGTCGCGAACGGTGTCATCCATGGCGCGTTCCAGCGCGGTTTGGCGGATGGTCACCGTGCCCAATTCGATCGAGGACAGGATCAGCGCGAGGAAGACTGGCATCCAAAGGGCAAAGGGGACAACGGCATTACCGTCTTCTTCTTTGCGAAAGCGGGTCAGGTGGGAACTCAGGAAACGGGTCATTGGGTCAACCTCAGCATTTGGAGGGAACGGGCAATTGACGAAAAGGTGTCGCTTAGGTCGCTGCCAGATACGTCAAAGTAGTGGGCTGGTGACGAGGCGCAGTCTTGCATGGCGTCCAGGCCAGCCTGGGGCGCTTCCACACCGATTGAGTAAACAACGACACCGTTATCGCGTGCAGCCTGGCAAATAGTGGACAGGTTGCTATTGGCTTGGCCGCCGCTGACTGTCGCCTCATAGCCATAATACGCGTCATAGTAGTCGCTATATGGCAGGTAACCGTCTGCGTAGGGGCGATAGTAAAAGTTGGACGCAACCGAGGCGATGGAAAAGCGCGAGTACAGCTCGGCATTTGTCATCTGGTACACACGATCCCCATTCGGGTTGGCAGGGCCATCGGGTTTGTTGTGATAACGTGCGCCAATTGGATTGCCGCTCATACGCAGCCAATAAAAGACGTCGTTATTGTCACCGGCATTGTCCTGCACGCGCATCGAATAGCGGTCATCGCTGCGGGTTTCGGTGCCGCGTGTATCAACCCAGGCTTCGGACAAACCGTATTTATAGTGCGATTTCAGGTCGAACTGGGTCGTGTTTTGACCATCGGTCATGACCACAACGAATTTCAGCGTCTCGGTGTCATTATAGGCGGCTGGGCGGCTGGAATGATCGGCCGAGACCAAGCCTGCAACCGACATGGCTTGCACCGCGGGCCGCGCAGCAGGGTCAAGCAAAGCCGCGCCCCATTTCATACCAAGGTCAATCGCTGTGTTGCCACCCGCGTTGAACGTGTCGATATGGGCTTTCAGCGCGGTTGCGTCTGAACTGTGCACCATCATCGCACTGGTCGTGCCGGTCTGGCACCAAGGGCTGGCGATTTCGCCACCGCTTGTGCTGGAGTTGTAGGGGTCAAAATGCCCGAGGCGAGCCAGTTCGGTGCTTGGGTTCACCGCGGTCGAGTTGAAGTCGGCGGTGTTGAATGTCGCACAGCTGGAATAGTCATGCGTATCATCCAGCGTGAAATACGGGGCAATTGTATCCCCCAAGTTCACCGTCGCATTATAAGGAATGACCGAGATTGACACCATGCCGGCATCCTCGGCGGGCAGCATCAGGTCAATGAACTCTTTTGCGGCGCTGCGCAACTGTTCGATTTTGTTACCGCCCATGGAACCAGAGACGTCCAGAACCAGGGAAATTTCGATTTTGGTCAGCCCGTGTTCGGCAGTCGCCAACCCTTCTACCTCAAGCGTGTTGACGCCCAAAAGGCTCATGAAGTTCGAGGGCATGGACATGGAACCATCAGCGGTGACACGCTTGTAATTCAGGCTTTGGTCAACAGCGACCGTGCCCAAAGCGTCTGACATGTTCATCGCGCGAAAATATTCCTGAACGACAAATTCCGGATCCATCGTGTTGTCGATGCTTGCAGCGGCCAATACAGCGCGGTCCAGGGTGTTTTGAACCTTGTTGCGCTTGAGCTCGGCATGTATCATGTCGATCCCGATACCGCCAAACACCATCATCACCAGAGCACCAGCGACAGCGACATAGGACATCGCGCCGTCTTGGTCCTGACGAAAGCGGCTCATCATGCCGCAAGTCGCAGATTTCAGTTTTGTCTTGATCCGCATTTCGTACCTTCCTTCCGGGGCAGCCGGGAATACACTCATGCAATACGCGTTTCGTTGGATCGGTTATGACGTTTCAAGATGGCTAAATTTGGGCGTTTTAAACTGCAATTTCCTCGATTTTTACAGATTTATCAAAACATTAACCGATATTTCGGTGGCTTTGTTTCTGTTCGGCGGACAATCCCACCTCTTCGGTACAGTTTTCCTGTTGAGAATCTGTCGAAAAAGAGGTGGCGAAAAAACATTGTGGCGTTAACGTGATTCTCATTCACTCATTTCTAGGATGACGCGAAGTTCAAAATTTTCGGGTTGGTCCGCCTAAGAGGAGGGAGGGTGCCTTGTCAGTAATACCTGCTAATGAACCGACGTTTCGGGAATCAGTAGACCTAATGTATAACCGCGCTGTGTCGCTGATGGATCTGCCACCGGGTCTTGAGGAGAAGATCCGCGTGTGTAACGCGACCTATATGGTGCGCTTTGGTGTACGCCTGCGCGGCCAGATCCAGACCTTTACCGGGTATCGGTCTGTGCATTCCGAACATATGGAGCCGGTCAAAGGCGGCATTCGCTTTGCCTCTGCGGTCGACCAGGATGAGGTCGAGGCGCTTGCGGCGCTGATGACATATAAATGTGCGCTGGTTGAAGCACCGTTTGGCGGCTCCAAGGGCGGCTTGTGTCTGGATCCGCGCCAATATGATCAGCATGAGCTGGAGCAGATCACCCGACGTTTTGCCTATGAACTGGCCAAACGTGACCTGATCAACCCGTCCCAGAACGTGCCCGCGCCGGATATGGGCACGGGCGAACGCGAGATGGCCTGGATCGCCGACCAATACGCGCGCATGAACACCACCGATATCAATGCGCGCGCCTGTGTGACCGGCAAACCGCTGAATGCCGGTGGCATCGCGGGTCGTGTTGAAGCAACGGGGCGGGGTGTGCAATACGCGCTGCGCGAATTCTTCCGCCACGAAGAAGACAAAGCCGCCGCCGGTCTGACCGGAAGCCTTGAGGGCAAGCGTGTCATCGTTCAGGGGCTTGGCAATGTGGGGTATCATGCGGCCAAGTTTCTTCAGGAGGAAGACGGCTCTATTATCACCGGTATCATTGAACATGACGGCGCGCTGTTCAGTTCCGAAGGTCTGGATGTTGAAAAAGTCCGTGAATGGATCATCAAACATGGCGGTGTGACCGGCTTTCCAAGTGCCAATCACACGGCCGATGGCGGCACTGTTCTGGAAGAAGACTGTGACATTCTTATTCCGGCGGCGCTGGAAGGTGTGATCAACCTGGCAAATGCGGATCGTATCAAGACCAAGCTGATCATTGAGGCGGCCAATGGTCCGGTCACTGCCGGGGCGGATGAAATCCTGCGTGACAAAGGCGTGGTGATCATCCCGGATATGTATGCCAATGCCGGTGGTGTGACAGTGTCCTATTTCGAATGGGTCAAAAATCTCAGCCATATTCGCTTTGGCCGGATGCAGCGCCGCCAGGAAGAGGCGCGCCATCAGCTTGTCATTGATGAGTTGGAACGCCTAGACGAAGCGATGGGCGAGGCTTGGACCTTGAACCCCAAGTTCAAGGAAAAGTATCTGCAAGGCGCGGATGAACTTGAATTGGTGCGCTCTGGTCTCGATGACACCATGCGGATCGCCTACCAATCCATGCGCGAGGTCTGGCATTCACGTGATGATGTCAGCGATCTGCGAACGGCGGCCTATATCGTGGCCATCGAAAAGGTCGCCAAGAGCTATCAGGCCAAAGGCCTCTGATCCGGCACCATTCCAAAAACCAAAAGGGCCTTATTTCGGGCCCTTTTTTTATACCATCTATAAAGGTCCTTGCTTGGGAGCTGGGAAATCCAAACCTGAAAGTCACGAATTTCCAGCGCTGGGCGCATATGACGTGATAGATGGCCCGTCACCGGGGCCGGGTGCGTCGCATTCGATTAAGGTTTATATCCAATTAACGATAGAGGTCGCTTTCCCGCCACATTTCGATCCCGTTGGTAACCAAATGCCTAACTAATCCTAACCCCTGCAATCAGGAGCCACAGCAAGGCTCTTGGAACTAGGGAATAGGAAAATGCTACCTGAGACAAGTCACAGGGCGCAGGTCATAGCAGGGGGCACAGACCGGCTCAAACCGACTTATTCAGTGACGTTGTTAGAGGCCGCAGGGTGTTTCTGCGGGCAAAGCTGCGAGACGTGGGCGCTGCACACGGGCCGAGAGTCTGGGTATTCTGGCCCAAATCGCGGGGCGAAACTGGCATTTGCCGGCGGCGATGCGCTGTTTCTGTCTGCCAAACCGGTTGCTTGGCACGCGCCAAACCTAGCCCATGAAAATATCCAAGGCGATGTAAAGCATGGGGTAAAAAGCGCGAAACAAGGCAGTTTTCCACCCTTTTTAGGGGAAACCTTCGTGAAATGGGTCCGCTTTCGTCAGGAACGCGCCCCATTTCTGTCTGAATGCCTAATTAACCATTTGTTCACACCCCGGAAGAAATCCGTGGCCAGTGAAGGAGAGAACGCCATGTCTAGCACATATGCGATCACAAACCGCTTCGCAGAGCAGGAAGATGGAAACGTCACCATCTTCTCGGTGTTCATGTTGGTGCTGATCCTGACGATCACAGGGGCATCTGTGGACATCATGCGTTTCGAAGCGACCCGTGCCAAAATGCAGGGCACGCTTGACCGCGCCGTGCTGGCTGCGGCCGACCTGGATCAGAAACAAGACCCCGTGGCAGTCGTGAATGACTATATGGCCAAGGCAGGTCTGGCAGAGGTCCTGGCAGATGTCCAAGTCGATCAGGGGATGAACTATCGAACGGTTACGGCCTCTGGCTCTGTGGATCTTGACACGATTTTCCTGCATATGTCTGGCTTTGACACGCTGACAGCGCCTGGCCATTCGGTTGCCGAAGAGAAAATCTCGAACGTTGAAATCTCAATGGTTCTCGATATTTCCGGCTCGATGGGCGGGACCCGTATCGAAAACATGCGCTCTGCCGCAAAAGAGTTTGTCGACACCGTTATTCAGGACGAGGTGACCGATACCGGCCTGACCACAATCTCGGTTGTGCCTTACAATGCGACGGTGAACCTAGGGTCTACCCTGGCGAATTACTGGACGTTGGACAGCCTGCACACCTATTCGAACTGCGGGACGTTCCCTGCGAACTCCTTTGATACGGTTGCGATCAACCCGAGTGTCGCCATTGAGCGTTTGGGTCACTTTGATCCCTATTCGTCCAACCAATCCACGTCGTCGATTTCCAGCCCTTGGTGTAAAACCGGTGATCAAGGTGCGATGATGGTGCACAGCTCTGATCGCACCACGCTGAAAAACCACATCAACGCTTTGAGCGCGGGTGGCAATACGGCGATTGACCTTGGGGTAAAATGGGGCGTGGCTTTGCTTGATCCGGCCAGCCAGCCCGCCGTGGCCGCCATGGCGACTGATGGACTGGTTGCTGACGCGGCATCCAACCGTCCGGCCCCATACGAAGATCCCGAAGCGATCAAGTTTGTCGTGGTTATGACGGATGGTGAAAACACCACCCAGTATGATCTGAAATACCACCACAAATACGGCATGTCCGATGTCTGGATTGATGACCGTGGCACCTCGAGCACCAGCGATGACCGCTTCTCGCTGATCGTGCAGGATCATTCCGGCACCAGTAACGACAAGTATTTCTGGCATCGCTACAAGGACTATAGCTGGAACTACCGTTATCGCAGCACCCCGGATGGTGGCAGCAACGCACGCCGCATGACCAATGCCGAATTGTTTGCCCGCTTTGGCACCAAGGCCGTCGCCAAGAAGATGTACGAAAAGCCGTACTATGATGGCTGGGTGTCCAACGGAACCTACTGGGATGTTTACTATGCCTATGAGGCAATCGTGAATGGCTCCTCCGCGGATGAACGTCTGGCTGATATCTGCCACGCCGCGAAACAAAAGGGCATTGTTGTCTTTGCCATCGGCTTTGAGGCCCCAGCAGGTGGCCAGGCCGCGATGCAAGACTGCGCGTCCTCGGACTCCCACTACTTTGACGTTGAAGGTGTTGAAATCACCGAAACCTTCCACGCCATTGCCCGCCAAATCAATAGCCTGAGGTTGATCCAATGATGTGTTCTATCAAACAGTTCACCCGGCGCTTCCAGAAGGAAGAAGATGGTAACGCAACAGTCGAATTCGCTGTCTACTTTACAGTATTCTTCCTGATCCTCGCCGCAGCGGTTGAGATTGCCTATATCAACCTGCGCCATGCGATGTTGGAACGAGGTGTCGACCTAGCAACCCGCGAGATCCGCCTGGCAACAGGGCATATCCCGGATTACTCAGAAGTGCGCACCAAGATCTGTGAAGAGGCCACTGTTCTGGACGCCTGCGAAAGCAACCTTCGTCTGGAAATGGTGCAAGTTGATCCGCGTGACTTTAACGCGACGGCCCCCAATGACACCGATTGTCAGAATGCCGCCGAAGATCCGCGCCCGGTACGCAACTTTGTTCACGGCCAGGACAACCAACTGATGCTGATCCGTGCCTGCCTGAAATACAAGCCGATGATGCCGACCACGGCGATTGGCAAGGAACTTAATTTGGACGACTATGGCTATGCACAGCTCATCGTGACATCCGCCTTTGTCCAGGAACCGAGGTAAGAGCCATGTTGAAGATGCTGAAAAACCGCCTCAAGGCTTTTGCCGCAGACGAACAGGGCAACGTTGCCATCGAAACCGTGCTGTTCCTGCCGCTGATGCTGACCGTTCTGGCCGCGACGTTCTCATTCCATGATGCGTTTCGCTACAAAAGCCTGAACGTCAAGGCCGCCTACACGATCTCTGACGCGATCTCGCGCGAAACAGACCCGATCGATAATGCCTATCTCGATGGCATGGTGGAACTGCTCGAATACCTGACCCGTTCCGAAGGGCCGTATTCCTTGCGTGTGACGCTGGTGCGTTACAATGCGAAGAAAAGCAAATATGTCTCGGAATGGTCCAAGACACGCGGCGACTTTAACCGGTTGAAAACCTGGCAATTGCGGTCAATGGAAGAACGTCTTCCGACCCTGCTGCACAATGAACGCGTGATCTTGGTGGAAACCGCGACGGATTATGTGCCACCCTTCGAGGTGCCCGGTCTGAACGAGGAAAGCCTGTTTTACAATTACGGCTTCACCCGCCCACGTTTCGCCCCGAAAATTGTCTGGAGCAATGGCTGATCGCGACAGGAAATGTCGCAAAAAGCAAGGGTTGGACGATAAACCGCATTGATACTGCAAGGCAGGGCTGATTGATTGGCCCTGCTTTTTCGTGGGAGATCAGGATGCGGTTTTCGGGATGGCGTGTGCTCAAAGAGGGGTTGACCGGCAACAAAGGCTGGTCCCCGCATTGGCGCAACCCTGATCCCAAAACCGAGTATGACATCGTGATCATTGGCGGCGGTGGCCACGGGCTGGCCACGGCGTTTTACCTCGCCAAGGAACACGGGCTGACCAATGTGGCCGTGTTGGAAAAGGGCTATCTGGGCGGTGGCAATGTCGGGCGGAACACGACCATTGTCCGCGCCAATTATTACCTGCCGGGTAATTCGGAATTCTACAGCCATTCCATGAAATTATGGGAAGGGTTGGAGCAAGAGCTGAACTATAACGTGATGCACTCCCAGCGCGGGATCATCAATCTGTTCCATTCGGACGGCCAGCGCGATGCAGCTGTGCGGCGCGGCAATGCCATGCGCAACCAGGGCGATGATGCGCATCTCTTGGGTCGCGAAGAGCTGCGCAAGATGCTGCCTTACCTTGATTTCGACACGGCGCGTTTTCCGATTTATGGCGGGCTTTATCATCCGCGCGGCGGCACAGCGCGCCATGACGCCGTGGCCTGGGGTTATGCGCGCGGGGCGGATGAGCGCGGCGTTGATCTGATCCAGAATTGCGAAGCCACCGGGATCGATATCTCCAATGGCCAGGTCACCGGGGTGCAAACCACGCGCGGGGCCATTCGTGCCAAAAAGGTGGCGATGGTGGCCGCAGGCCGATCCAGCCAAGTGGCTGAAATGGCAGGTATGCGCCTGCCTATCGAAAGCCATATCTTGCAGGCCTACGTGTCCGAAGGGCTGAAACCGTTCATCGACAACGTGATTTCGTTCGGTATGAGTCATTTCTACATTTCGCAATCCGACAAGGGCGGGCTGGTGTTTGGTGGTGATCTGGATTTCTACGCCTCTTACGCGGCGCGCGGCAATCTGCCGGGTAAGGAACAGGTGATGGAAGCCGCGATGACCCTCATGCCCGCTATTGGCAAGGCGCGGGTGCTGCGCAGTTGGGGCGGGATTATGGATATGTCGCCAGACGGCTCTCCGATCATTGATCACACCCATATCGGTGGGCTCTATCTGAACACGGGCTGGTGTTATGGCGGGTTCAAGGCGGTGCCGGCCTCGGGCTTTGCCCTGGCACATCTGATCGCCACCGACCGGCCCCATGCCAGCGCGGAAAAACTGCGATTGGACCGGTTTGAAACCGGCTACGGATTGTTGGACGAAGAAGGAACGGGCGCGCAACACAACCTGCATTAGGAGTGGAAAGATGCGTATTTTCAGATTGTTGACCTTGTCCGCGGCTTTGGCCGCTAGCGGTTCCTTTGCGGCGGCGAATGATATTCGTCCGGGCTGCTATGAACGGATTTATTCTCAAAGCCATCTCGCCTCGCATCCCGATCAACACGTGGCGGCGATCCGTATGAAGGTCGGCGAATGGATCACCAACGTGTCGCGCGACACCCGGCTTGAGGCGACCTTTGCCAACCAAGGGCAGGTGCGCGGCACCGGGGCCGCCGGGCGCACCATGGCGCAGTTTCTGTTCTGCGGGACCGAAGACAGCTGGGATCGGTGTCAGGCAGAATGTGACAGCGGCTCGCTTCAGGTGATCAAGCAAAGCAACAGCTCCATGACCTTCCGCACCCGCTATCTGATGGTAGGCGATGCGCAATCCTGCGGCGGATACGTGGATCTGGCGGAAATTCAGGGCCAATGGGTCAGCTACCGGCTGAACCGGGTACCGGATGCAAATTGTCGTGGAATGTGAGGTGACATGAGACTGACCTGCCCCAATTGCGGTGAGCGCGATATCCGGGAATTCTCCTATCAGGGCGCGGCGTCGATGCTGGATCGTCCGGATCCCGAAGCCGGGCCAGCGGCGTGGCATGCCTATCTGCATCTGCGCGACAACCCGGCAGGTGTGACGCGCGACTTGTGGCATCACGGTTGTGGCTGTGGGGCCTGGTTGGTTGTGACCCGCGATACGGTGACACACGCAGTTCACGCAGTCGAATTGGTGGAGGCACGCGATGCGGGTTGAGGGCAAGGGGCGGATAGATCGCGGCGCACCGCTGCGCTTTACCTTTGATGGGCATACGCACACCGGGTTTGAGGGCGATACGCTTGCCTCGGCTCTGATGGCAGACGGGGTGCGCCTGATCGGGCGCAGTTTCAAATATCACCGTCCGCGCGGTGTGATGACCGCCGGGTCCGAGGAACCCAATGCGCTGGTCACCATCGGTAGTGGCGCGCGGCAAGACCCGAATATCCGCGCCACCACGCAAGAGCTTTATGACGGGTTAGAGGCGCGCAGCCAGAACCGCTGGCCCTCGCTCGGGTTTGACGTGACGGGGATCAACGACCTTGCCGCGCCGTTTCTGGGGGCTGGGTTTTATTACAAGACCTTCATGTGGCCCAAGGCGTTTTGGGAAAAGCTGTACGAACCGGTGATCCGCCGCGCCGCCGGGATTGGTGCGCTGTCTGGGGAGGTGCCTGCGGACAAACACGAAAAGGCCTTTGCCTTTTGCGATGTCTTGGTGATCGGCGGCGGGGCTTCGGGCCTGATGGCGGCGCTTGCAGCGGCGCGTTCCGGGGCGCAGGTGATCCTGTGTGAAGAGGATCGCATCTGTGGCGGTCGGCTCTTGGCCGAGGTCGAAGAGGTCGACGGGCAGCCCGGCGCGGATTGGGCGGCTGGGATGGAACAGCAGCTGCGTGATAAGGAGAATGTCCGCGTCATGACCCGGTGCAGCGTCACCGGGGCTTATGATCAGGGCACCTATGGCGCTTTGGAGCGGGTCGCGCATCATGTGGGCGATCCCAAGGGCGCGCCGGTGGAATGTTTCTGGCGCATTCATGCCAAACGTACGGTGCTTTGCGCCGGGGCGTTGGAGCGCCCGATTGCGTTTCGCGACAATGACCGCCCCGGTGTGATGTTGGCCGGTGCTATGCGCGCCTATCTTAACAGGTGGGGTGTGGTTCCCAGCAAGGCTTTGGCCGTGTTCGGAAATAACGACAATGCCCACCGGACAGCGCGTGATTTGCAAGAGGCCGGGTTGCATGTGGCCGCCCTAATTGACAGCCGCGCCGATGCCCCCAATCTGGCGGGCGACGTGCCTTATTATGCCGGGGCGCAGGTGACGCGCGCCTTTGGGCGGCAGGGGCTGGAGGCGATCCAGATCCGTTTGCCGAATGGTAAGGTTGAACGTTTGCAGGTGCAGGGGCTGGGCGTATCAGGCGGTTGGAACCCGTCTGTGCATCTCAGCTGCCACATGAACACGCGGCCGGTGTGGGATGACGAGATCGCCGCCTTTGTGCCCGGCAAAGATGCCGTTCCCGGCATGTCTGTCGCCGGTGCTGCGCGGGGGCGGTTTTCAACAGCGGCCTGCCTGCAAGACGGGGCCGAGGCCGGTCAGGCGGCGGCCAGCGCGTTGGGCTTGGTCGCGGAGGTGCCTCAGGTGCCGGAGGCAGAGGACGCGCCTTATCGCCTGCGGCGCTTGTGGAGTGTGCCGGGCAAGGGGCGGGCTTGGCTGGATTTCCAGAACGACGTGACCGTCAAGGATGTGGCACAGGCCGCGCAGGAAAATTTCCGCTCGGTCGAGCATATGAAGCGCTACACGACCCAAGGTATGGCTCCGGATCAGGGTAAGAACTCCAATATCGGGGCCTTGGCGGTGCTGGCAGATGCCACCGGGCGCGACATTCCGGAAACCGGCACCACAACCTATCGCCCGCCTTTTGTTCCGGTTTCCATCGCAGCCATTGGGGCAGGGGCCGAAGGCAAGGGTTATGCGCCGGAACGGTTCACAACCTCGCATGATGCCAGCATCTCAGCCAAGGCCCCGATGATCGAGGCCGGGCTGTGGTATCGCCCCAGCTATGTGCCGCGAGACGGCGAAAAGACCTGGCGGCAAAGCTGTGATCGCGAGGTTGCCATGGTGCGCGAGCATGTGGGGATCTGCGATGTCTCGACCCTGGGCAAGATCGAATTGCAGGGGCCGGATGTCGGGCAATTCCTGGACTTTGTTTATGTGAATACGTTCAGCAGCCTGAAACCGGGCAAGGTGCGCTATGGCCTGATGTTGCGCGAAGATGGCACGGTGATGGATGATGGCACCTGCGCGCGGTTGGATGACAACACTTGGCTGATGACAACCACCACTGCGGCGGCAGGGCAGGTGATGACCCATCTGGATTGGGTGCAGCAAGCTTTCTGCAACAAGCTGCAAATGCGCTTTGCCTCGGCGACTGAGCAATGGGCGCAATTCGCTGTGGCCGGGCCAAAATCGCGCGATCTTCTGAACGCGCTTTTGGATGCGCCCATCGATGATGCCAGCCTGCCTTATATGGGCTGCGTATCGGTGACGGTCGGCGGCATTGCCGCGCGGCTGTTCCGGATCTCGTTCTCGGGTGAACACGCTTATGAAATCGCGGTTCCGGCGCGTTATGGGGCCAGCCTGTTTGACCACTTGGTGGCACTGGCCGAGGAGCGCGGCGGCGGGGCCTATGGGATGGAGGCGCTGAATGTGCTGCGCATCGAAAAGGGCTTTGTCACCCATGCGGAAATCAATGGCACGGCGACGGCCTTTGATCTGGGTTATGGCCGCATGATCTCGCCGAAAAAGGACTGCATCGGCAAGGTAATGGCGGCGCGTCCCGGCCTTGTCGGTGAGGGACGTCAGCAATTGGTTGGGCTGCGGCCCGTGAGCGCGATCAAGGAAATGCCTGCCGGGGCGCATCTGTTTGACGATGGGGCCGAACCGGTGCGCGAAAATGATCAGGGCTATGTCACCTCGACCTGTTTTTCGCCAACTTTGGACGAGGTTCGGGCGCTGGCCTTGGTCAGGAATGGGCGCGCGCGCCATGGTGAGGTGTTGCGTCTGGTCGATCACCTAAAGGGCGTCGATATGCGCTGCGAGGTGACCGACCCGGTGGCGTTTGATCCTGAAGGAGGGCGGCTGCGTGGTTGAACTTAAAGCGAAATCCGCCTTGGATGGGCAAAGCGCGGTGCAGATCGGGGCCGTGCGATTGCAAGAGGTCGAGGGCCGCAAGCTGAGTGCGATTGCGCCTTTTGCGGGGGCGGATGCTGATCTTTCCGAGGCGATGCAACGTGCCCATGGGTTTGGGTTTCCTGAACCGGGGCAGGTTTTGCAAAAGGGCCAGGCGCGCTGTGTCTGGTTTGGCCATCGTCAGGCGCTGCTGATCGATGCGACCCCGGATGAAACTCTGGCTGAGTTCGCTTTGGTTACGGATCAAAGCGATGCCTGGTGTTCTGTGTCGGCGGTTGGGGCGGCGACAGAGGATGTTTTGGCGCGGCTTTGCCCGGTTGATCTGCATCTCAGGGCCTTTCCGGTTGGGCACACAGCCCGTTGCCCTTTGGGGCATATCAATGTGTCTCTGACGCGGGTGGCGGCGGATGAGTTTGAGATAACGGCGTTCCGTTCTATGGCGGCGAACCTGTGGCATGAGGTGACGGCGGCGGCGGAGCTGGTTGCCGCGCGGGCGGCTTTGCCTTAATCCTTGGCCGGATAAAACGCGAAAGGGCCTGAGATGTTGCGAGTTTTTCTGATGGGATGTGTGTGTTTTGCCTCGATGGCGCAGGCCGAGAGCGCGGCAAAGCCGGATTGCGCGGCGCAAGCGGCCTTGGTGATGGATGTCGTGAATGGCCGTGTTGACGGGGTGCGCAAGGGCAAAGCGCGGCGTGACTTGGTCAAATCGCTGGATAAAACCGCGGGCGAAATGCTGGCGGATTGGGTTTATAGCCTGCCCGAAGAGCAACTGACCGATGAGGTTGGCAAGGCTTACAAAGCGCAATGTGAGGCGATGTAAGGCATTCCTGTCAGGGAACCGCTGTTACATTATGTGCCTGACGGTACGCTTGATGTCTCGCCCATCTGCCTTGGCAAATGGGCTCGGGCTGGCGCGCGTTGCGAGGGAGTACGCTGCGTGAACGGCGGCCCTTGTGGCGGGGTTTGGAATCGCGATACAAACGCGTAATGAGCCTGCCCCCCGGATTTCTCGACGAATTGCGCAATCGCACCAGCCTTGCCCAGGTGGCAGGACGCAAACTGATGTGGGATCAGCGCAAGTCCAATCAGGGCAAGGGAGACCTTTGGGCTCCGTGCCCCTTTCACCATGAAAAAACCGCGTCTTTTCATGTGGATGACCGTAAGGGGTATTATTACTGCTTTGGCTGTCACGCCAAGGGGGATGCCATTTCCTTTGTGCGGGAAACCGAGAATGTGAGCTTTATGGAGGCGATTGAAATCCTGGCGACAGAGGCCGGGATGGAGATGCCAAAGGCGGATCCGCGCGCCAAGGAAAAGGCCGACCGCCGCACAATCCTGAGCGATGTGATGGAGCAGGCGGTGCAGTTTTTCCGCCTGCAGCTGAAGGCCGGGGCCGGGGGCGAGGCGCGGGCCTATTTGAACAAGCGCGGGCTGAGCCAGGACGCTTTGGACCGGTTTGAGATCGGCTTTGCTCCGGCGGGCTGGGAAAACCTGCGCGAGCATCTCAGGGCTAAGGGGATTGGTGAGGATCTGATGCTGGCCTGCGGGCTGGTCAAGAAATCCGACAAGGGGCGCGCGCCTTATGATGTGTTTCGCAACCGCATCATGTTCCCGATCCGCGATGCACGCGGCAAGGCGATTGCCTTTGGCGGGCGGGCGATGGACCCGGATGATCACGCAAAATACTTGAACAGCCCCGAGACGGAACTGTTTGATAAGTCGCGCAATCTTTACAATATGCGCCCTGCGCGCGAGGCGGCGGGGCGCGGTCAGCCTTTGGTGGTGGCTGAGGGCTATATGGATGTGATCGCCCTGTCCGAGGCTGGTTTCGGCGCGGCGGTGGCCCCGCTTGGCACCGCAGTGACCGAACCGCAAATGCAGCTTATGTGGCGCATGTCGCCCGAGCCGTTGATTGCGCTGGACGGGGACAAAGCGGGGCTGCGCGCTGCCTACCGGGTGATTGACCTGGCCCTGCCGCTGCTTGAGGCGGGCAAGGGGCTGCGCTTTGCCATCATGCCCGAGGGCAAGGACCCGGATGATCTGGTGCGCTCCGGTGGGCCGGAGGCGGTGCAAAAGGTTCTGGACGAGGCAATGCCGATGGTGCGGCTGCTGTGGCAGAATGAGACCGAGGGCAAGGTCTTTGACAGTCCCGAGCGCAAAGCGGCGCTGGACAAGCAATTGCGCGCCCGGATTTCCAAGATCCAGGACCCGGATCTGCGCCGCCATTATGGTGATGAGATCAAAGACCTGCGCTATGACCTATTCCGGGGTGGACGGGGAGGCCGGGGGGAGGCTCCGCAAGGCGGCAAAGCCCGGTCAAACTGGTCACCCCGGCGCGATTGGAAGGCCCCGCCACCGCCCACACCAGGGGCCAAGGCCTCGCTCTTGGCGGCGGCGCAGGAGGATATCGAGGCGTCTTTGCGCGAAACTGTCATTCTGGCGGCCATCGTCACAGCGCCCGAAATCGCCGAAGAGTTTGATACGCAGCTGGAAATGATGACCTGCCGCGATCCCGATCATGCCCTTATCCGGGATGTAATCCTGCGCAATATCGGCAATGAATCCGCCCTGCGGGACAGGGTTGAGGGGGCAATCGGCCCCGATGCCCTTGAAACCTTGCTAAAGGCGCGCCATGTGGCAGTTGTGCCTTGCATCCGCAGCCCCGGAAACCCTGATATGGCCCGACAGACCGTGGCCGAAGAACTGGCAAAGCTGGACGCATTGCACGGATGGCACGCAGAATTGGCTGAAGCGCAAGAAGATCTGGTGGATCAGGCCGATGAGGCCTTGACCTGGCGGCTTGCCGAAGCAGCTAAAGTACGTGCGCAAGCCGGAAAACAAGGTGAAGAGAACAGTGCCGATTACGATGTTGGCCCCAATGGTGCTCCGATCGACAAGGAAGAACGCAGTGCGCTTGATTCGCTGCTATCGACCATTCGATTCGATAAAGGGCGGGGCTGAGTTGTCTTTGGTGAGGAAACAGTAAAGAAATAGGGGTAGACGGGTGTGCGAATCGCTTTAACGCGCTATTGATTCGCGCTAAACGAATCGCCAGCCCTTCCGATCAGGAGACGTTCATGGCCGCCAAGGACAACGAAGACGCCAAATCCGAGCGCAATGAAGAGGATGTCAGCCTCGACATGAGCCAGGCTGCGGTCAAGAAAATGATCGCAGAAGCGCGCGAGCGTGGTTACATCACCTATGACCAGCTCAACCAGGTGCTGCCGCCCGATCAGGTCAGCTCGGACCAGATCGAAGACGTGATGTCCATGCTGTCCGAAATGGGCATCCAGGTCACCGAAGACGACGAAGAGCCGGAAGAAGAGGATAAGGGATCGACCGATCTGGTCGAAACCAAAAAGCCCGGCGAAGTTACGCTGGCCTCAGGCACGCAGGAAAAACTGGATCGGACCGACGATCCGGTGCGCATGTATCTGCGCGAGATGGGCAGTGTTGAGTTGCTCAGCCGCGAGGGTGAGATTGCGATTGCCAAACGTATCGAGGCCGGTCGCAACACCATGATTGCCGGGCTCTGCGAAAGCCCGCTGACCTTCCAGGCGATCACCATCTGGCGCGAGGAACTTCTGTCCGAAGATATTCTGTTGCGCGATGTGATCGATCTTGAAACCACCTTTTCTGGCCAGATGAACGAAGATGGCGAGATTGACGAACCGGTGGTGGCACCGGCAGCGGGTGGCGAGGCCCCCAAGCCCAAGGAAGAGACACAAGAGCTCGACGCGGATGGTAACCCGATTGCCAAAGACGACGACGATGATGACGATGACGAACAGGCTAACATGTCCTTGGCCGCGATGGAAGCCGCGCTCAAGCCGACCGTGCTTGAGACGCTGGACCGCATCGCGCAGGATTATGAAGAGCTGGCCGAAATGCAGGACAGCCGGATTTCGGCAACTCTGAATGAGGATGACAGCTTTGGTGCCGCTGATGAGGCCCGTTATCAAAAGCTGCGTTCCGAGATTGTTGAGCTGGTGAACGAGCTTCACCTGCATAACAACCGTATCGAGGCGCTGATTGACCAGCTTTACGGCATCAACAAGCGCATCATGTCCATCGACAGTGCCATGGTGAAACTGGCGGATCAGGCGCGCATCAACCGCCGGGAATTCGTCGAAGAATACCGTGGGCACGAGCTTGATCCGAACTGGATGGAGCGGATGGCCGAAAAGCCCGGTCGTGGCTGGCAGATGTTCATCGAACGCTCGACCGACAAGGTCGAAGGTCTGCGCAACGATATGGCCCAGGTTGGTCAATATGTTGGTCTGGACATCTCTGAATTCCGCCGCATCGTGCAGCAGGTTCAGAAAGGCGAAAAAGAAGCCCGTCAGGCCAAGAAAGAAATGGTCGAGGCGAACCTGCGTCTGGTTATCTCGATCGCCAAGAAATACACCAACCGTGGCTTGCAATTCCTGGACCTCATTCAGGAAGGTAACATTGGTCTGATGAAAGCGGTTGATAAGTTCGAATATCGCCGCGGTTACAAATTCTCGACCTATGCGACATGGTGGATTCGGCAGGCCATCACGCGGTCTATCGCGGATCAGGCCCGCACGATCCGCATCCCGGTCCATATGATCGAAACGATCAACAAGCTGGTCCGCACCGGCCGCCAGATGCTGCACGAAATCGGCCGTGAGCCGACGCCCGAAGAGCTGGCAGAAAAGCTGCAAATGCCGCTGGAAAAGGTGCGCAAGGTGATGAAAATCGCCAAGGAGCCGATCAGCCTCGAAACGCCAATTGGCGACGAGGAAGACAGCCAGCTGGGCGATTTCATCGAGGACAAGAATGCCGTGCTGCCTCTGGACAGCGCCATTCAGGAAAACCTCAAGGAAACCACGACCCGCGTGCTGTCCTCGCTCACTCCGCGTGAGGAACGTGTTTTGCGGATGCGTTTCGGCATTGGCATGAACACCGACCACACGTTGGAAGAGGTCGGCCAGCAGTTCAGCGTGACCCGCGAACGCATCCGTCAGATCGAGGCGAAGGCGCTGCGCAAGCTCAAGCACCCATCGCGCTCGCGCAAACTGCGCAGCTTCCTGGATCAGTAAGCCATGTCTTGGCTTTCAAAACTTTTTGGCGGCGGTTCAAAACCTGAACCCGCCGTCGAAACCATCGACTATAACGGCTTTCGCATCACACCGACGCCAGTCAATGAGGGCGGCCAATATCGTATTGGCGCGCGGATCGAACTGGATGTAGATGGCGAAACCAAGACCCATGATCTGATCCGCGCCGACATGATCCGCGATCTGGACGAATGCAAAGAGGCCTCGATCCGCAAGGCTCAGCAGATGATCGACCAGATGGGCAAGAACCTGTTTAATTTTTGAATAGGTCTCTTGGCGACGCGATGAAATAGTAAGCGTGGCGTGCCTTGATTTGTGAATTTTTGATTAATTCAATCGGCGCACCCTCATAAAGTCGCGCGATTTAGAGTAGATTCACGCAAAATATACTTTTCAGACCTCCACAGCGTTTCCAACGTAAACTGGAAACGTTTCAGATTTCGGGGCAATTATGTCCATTCGCGTCTTTCATTGTAGAAGTTGCGGCCACCATATGCGCTTATTTGGGGGGCGTTGCGGGTATTGTCGTGACAGAAAGCCACTTCACCAACGGGTCATCAGTTATGTTTTGGCTGCGCTCATCATGGCTGTTGCCGGGGTCTACGTTTGGGTCGTGACGCAATCTGACAGCCTAATCGCAGCCCCTGGACATCAACGTGAAACCGTCACCCTCTTTGACATCGTTCACGAGACTTTGAAGCTGAACTAGGCGCACATCACCTCTGCGCGTGTGCGCATTGTTGTTTGCAAAGCGGCTCCCATCTGTTGTTCAGAAACGGAGCCCTTCCATGAAACACTTGATCCTTACCACTCTCCTCCTCTCCGCTCCCTTGGCCGCACAGGCGCATTACGGACCGGATCTGACAACCGCTGACCTGCTGGGGGCGACACCTGTCTCCTTTGCAGTGCCACAGCCCAGCCCGGCCCCGGCGCTAAGCCAGACGACTCCGGTCGTAAAGCCGGTTCTGACCGCAGGCAGTTAAACGCCTTGCGCTTAACCAGCGCGCAAGCAAGATAGGCGGGCCATTTTCAGGAGCCCGCCCATGCAAACCCGTTTCACGGTCACCACTCACGGACCCGGACTGTATGAATTCACCGATCAGGTGAGGTCTTGGGTATCTGGAACGGGTTTGCTCACGCTCTTTGTCAGGCACACATCGGCCAGCCTGTTGATCCAGGAAAATGCCGATCCCGAAGTGCAGACCGACCTGCAAAACTTCTTTCATCGCCTCGTGCCGCCGACAACCGACCCGTCGATGTCTTACCTGACCCATACCTATGAAGGTCCCGATGATATGCCCGCCCATATCAAGGCGGCGATGATGCCGGTGTCTTTGTCGATCCCGGTCACCAACGGCGCGCTGGCGCTTGGGACCTGGCAGGGGATTTATCTGTTTGAACATCGAAATGCCCCGCATCACCGCGAAATTATCGCCCATCTCGGCACGTAATTCGCTGTCACGGGGAAAATTCACGGCTTTTCCCCGTTTTTTCGCCCTCATCATCTAGCGGCTGCATTTCCCCCCTACCCAAATTGTGGAGGCTGGCCTATAGTGGCTGTGGATAAGTGGGGCAAACCCCATGCCAAACAGCGCGGTGTAGCAGTTTCGCGGCTTTTTCAGCCGGGCGCGCGATTAAAAAAGAAAAGGGGGTGCGGGCAAGCACCCTGAGGCAGAGAAGAACGAGGGGGACGCCATGCGCTGCCCATTTTGTGGAAATATCGATACGCAAGTGAAAGATTCCCGGCCTGCCGAGGATCACGTCTCAATCCGGCGTCGGCGCTATTGCCCGGCCTGCGGGGGGCGCTTTACCACCTATGAACGCGTGCAGTTGCGCGACCTGGTTGTGATCAAATCCAACGGCCGGCGCGAAGATTTTGACCGGGATAAGCTGGAACGCTCGATCCGTATCTCGCTGCAAAAACGCCCGATCGAGCCGGATCGCATTGATCAGATGATCTCGGGCATTGTCAGACGGCTGGAAAGCATGGGCGAGACTGACATTCCCTCGACCCAGATTGGCGAAATTGTCATGGAGACGCTGGCGCGGATCGATACGGTTGCCTATGTCCGTTTTGCGAGCGTTTACAAGAACTTCCAAGCGGCGGATGATTTCGACAAGTTCGTGTCTGAGCTCCGCCCAGAAATCCCCGGAGACAAGTGAGACAGTAAGTGATCGACGAAGATCAACGCCACATGGCCCATGCGCTGAGCCTGGGCCGTCGCGGGATGGGCAAGTGTTGGCCCAATCCATCTGTTGGCTGTGTGATCGTCAAAGATGGCCGCATTGTCGGGCGTGGGGTGACCGCGCCGGGGGGGCGGCCTCATGCGGAACCTCAGGCCCTTGCCATGGCGGGCGGCCTGGCCAAGGGGGCCACGGCCTATGTCACGCTAGAACCTTGTTCCCATTACGGAAAAACGCCACCTTGTTGTGATGCCTTGATCGAAGCCGGGATCGCGCGTGTTGTGGCCGCTTTGGCTGACAGCGACCCTCGGGTGTCAGGGCGGGGGTTTGAACGGCTGCGCCAGAACGGGGTTGAGGTCACAACCGGAGTTCTGGCCCAAGAGGCGATGCATGACCTGGCTGGTTTCTTTCTCAAGGTCGAACAGGGACGCCCCTGGGTGACGCTGAAATTGGCGATGAGCCTTGATGGGCGCATTGCCACGGCGACTGGGGAAAGCCAGTGGATCACTGGGCCAGCCGCACGTCGCGCCGTGCATGCGCTGCGCAACAGCCATGACGCGGTGATGGTTGGCGGTGGAACCGCCCGCGCGGATAATCCGTCCTTGACGGTGCGCGATATGGGGGCGGTCCAGCAACCGGTCCGCGTAGTCGTGTCCCGTCGTCTCGATATGCCTCTAATGTCAAATCTGGCCCAGACGGCCAAAGAAGTGCCCGTTTGGCTCTGTCATGGCCCCGATTTGCGCCCAGAGACGCGGGATGCCTGGACGGGGCTTGGGGCCAAGCTGTTCCCGTGCCACCTATCACAGGGGCGCGTTGATCCGCATTCGGTCTTGCAGGCCTTGGGGCAGGCGGGTTTGACCCGCGTTTTTTGCGAAGGCGGCGGGCAGTTGGCCGCGTCTCTTCTCGTGGCGGACCTCGTTGATGAGCTTCAGGTCTTTTCCGCAGGCATGGCTTTGGGGGCCGAAGGGCAGCCCGGATTGGGGGCCTTGGGGGTTGATCGACTGGCCGATGCACCCCGATTTGAGCTTGTGGATGTCACGGTGGATGGACGGGATGTGCGCCACGTGTGGCACCGCAATGCAGCAATCTGAAAAGGTGTATATTTCCCTAGGGTTAGGTCCGGGGTTTGACCTATTCAGATCCGGTTGATTTGACCTGTGGAAAACTTGGAAAAACCAAAGCTTGTCAGGCAGTAGCTGTGAAAGCTTTAACACTACATTAACGCCGCCAGAGATTGGCATGGCTTGCCAGTCGTCCTTGCAGCTTTGACAAGCTGCGGTTGAACAATCCAGGGGAGGGCAAAGGCCCGTTGGCCAACCTGTCGACCACGGTTTCAACAGGGCAGGCCTGCCCGGTGACCGGGTCGAAATAGCGCGGATAATCAATCAAAACGGCGTGCGCCAAGGCGGTCAGGTCTGGCCGTGGCCCTTGCAAACGGCGCGCGGGAACCTTGCCCAGATCCCGCGTCAGGCCCCAGCCCGCGTAAAACGGCGCGCCAAAGGTGACGACGCGGCACTTCCTCAACAGCGCTTCGAAACCGGTCAGCGAGGTCATCGTCCAGACCTCATCAACCGATTGCAACACCTCGGAAATGTCGCAGTTTTCCAGAACCTTATCCGCCCAGGTTAAAGGTGTATTAACCTGCCCTTTGCGCAACCCGGCCAGCACATCCGGGTGCGGTTTCCACAGGATCACCGCATCAGGGTTGGCCGCCCGCGTGCGTTTCAACAGCTCTTCATTGCTTTGAAAATCAGGGCTTCCGGTCAGGATCGACGCATCATCCTCAACCTGCCCTGGGACAAGAATGCGATGACCGGGCGGCAATGTGGGCATGTCTCCGGAGAGGTTGTATTTGGACAAACCTTTGTCGGTAAGCCTGTGGATTAACCGCTCGGATCGTTCGATTTGGTCGGGTCTCAGCCCCTTGGCAGCGGTCTGGATCAGGGTCTCCAGATGCGAGGGTTTTGTTGGATTATAATAAATCCCGGCATCATCCAGCACCAAAGACAGCGGCGGAACCAGCTCCGCCCCCAATCCGCGCGAGCGCAAGAAACCATCCTCGACCCGCGTGACATCCCCCTCAGCCTTGCTGGCCCAGCACATGGCGCGGTGACCGGATTTTTGCGTGAGGGTCTCGACCTTTGCGGGATCATCTTCGAACAAAACGGGGCGGTGGGCACCAAAGAATTTCTGCAACGGGCGGCGTTTCCACAGCCGCATACCGCTGGCAACCCAGCCCTTGTGATCTTCGCGCCAGGCGCGCGTTGTGGCCTCAAGCGCGCCAAGCGCGTCCTCGAACTGACCGTTTTCACCGGAATAGGGGTTGAACCAGGTCGGATAGAGGATCATCGCCGCCGCGAACAATTGTGCGCGCGATAGCGGGCGACGGCGGCGGGCAAAGACCTCTTCGTCATCGCTCAGCCCCCAACCAGCATAGAACGGCCCGCCAAACACGCGCGGCTTGTGCCCGGCAATGATAGCCTCAAACCCCATTTGAGAACTCAGCGTATAGACTCGCGTTGCGCCTTCCAGCAGTTGCCAGGGTGAAAGCGATGAGTCGCAGATCTCGATCAACCCGGTGGCGTCTGCGCTGCGGTAATGCCCACCGCGAAAGCCCGCCTGTGTCTCAGGGTGGGTCTTGATCACAATGCGCGCACCGGGGTTTTCCTCTTGCGCGACAAAGAGCATTTCCAGAAAGCGCGCGCGATCCCCTCGGCTTGCGGTGACCGAGGCGTCGCCTTCGGTCTGATCGACCACCAGCACATAACCGGGCTTGGGGGCGGGCACATCCAAGTCTTGCGCGCTGTATTTAGACAGATGCGCGCTTTGCATCCGCGCCATGCCCGCGCGCGCCCGCGCCATCAGCGCCCCGTCATCCAGCGGATGCGTCTTGAGCAATGTTTCCAGATCGGAGGGGCGCGAGGGGTCAAAATGCAAACCCGTCTCGTCAATCATCAGCCCCAATGGCGGCTCACCCGCGCGGCCGGGATGCAGCGAGCGCAAGAAAGCGTCTTCGATGCGAAGGATCGGGCAATCATACCGCGCGGCAATCGCCTCGCCACGATGCGCAGTCGGGGATTGGCCCCAAACGCCCACCAAATCGCCGCTTTTGGGCAGGCCCAAGGACAGGCGAAACCCCGCCCCGCGCAACATGCGCCGAACCCGGGATTGGGTCAGAAACCCGCCATTATAGACGAAAAGACGCCGGGGAGATGTCTGCCCGGCGCCTTGATTTTCCATATGCGCCAAAGCGCTTAGCCCCCGGACAAGGTGGTCGCCGTCGTGGTGACGGTGCCAACCGCGGTCAGCGTGCCTGTCAGAGCAGAGATCGTCTTGTTCCACTGGGTGAACGGCGCTTCGGTCACATAAAGCGTGTCTTGGTCGCGGATAACAAAGTCACGCGCCATGAACATGCCGTTTGGCTCGGTCAGGTTCAGCACATAGACCAAGCGCTGCGCCCCAACCAGATCGTCGCGGCCCAGAACCTGATTGGCGATTTCCGCCGGTTCGTTGCGGAAGACAAAGACACCTGTCGGGTCCGCCGCCGAGGACAGAAGCCCACCGACCTGCGCAATCGCTTCAACCGCGCTCAGGCTCTGGCTTTCAAAGGGAACGCGGGCCTGGGTGCCGGTTGCACCCAGCGCGGTAAAGGCACGGGTGTCTTCCTCGACCAGAATGCGATCACCACCGCGCAGGGCGATGTCGAATTCGGGATGTTTATAGAGATCCTGGAACCAAATCTTGCCGGTTTGGCCGCCACGCAGCACTGTGACCTGCGCGATCTCCGGCTCGATGGTCACACCACCGGCGCGGGCCAACATGGTTGTGAGGGTGCGGGTCGGACGCTCGATGGCATAGACACCTTGCCCACCGACGGCACCGATCAGGCTGACAGTCGATCCGTCCCCAGCGGCACGGCGCACTTCGACCTGCGGATCTGGGGTTTGGTCTTCGAGGCGGGCGGTGATGATTTGGCGAATGCGTTCCGGCGTGTTGCCAGCGGCCTTGATGCGCCCGGCATAGGGCACAAAGATAAAGCCTGAACCGTCAACCTGAACCTCTTCCAGGATTGTCGCGTTGGCAGCTTCGGCGGCTAAAAGACCATCATCGACGTTTTCCCAAATCGTCAGGCCCAGCGTGTCGCCAGGGCGGATCGTATCTGACCCCAAAGCGCCGGCGTTGATGAACTCTTTGGAGAAACCTAGCGCTGGCACAACAGCCGTGGCGCGCGTCACGCGGTCATTGATCGACACGATAAAGGCATCGCCTTCGCGTTGCACCGATCCGGCAAAGATCTCTTTCTTGTTGGGACCCACGCGGGGAAGACCGCAAGATGCCAGAATCGACACCGCGGCCAGCAGGGCGATAGACCGCGCCCACCGGGAAGGGGAGTGTTTCACTGCTCGGTCTCCTCGACCTATGTTCTGCCTCAGTTTTTTTGTCAGCGTAGCGGTTTTTTCCGCAAAACGCTAGCGCTCTGGCGTTTCACACGGTTTTTGACACAAAAATGCATCACCTAACGCGTTGAAATGCTTGGTTTCAGATGGAAAAGAGGCGTCATTTTCGCGGCGCAGACACAAGAGGTTGTGTTTGCCTATCGCACCACCCGCAACTGTTGCCTCGGGGCGGCGGTGCCGGATTTGAACGCCTCATAGGGGTCTTCGGGCGACAACATCATGTCGACCACCTGGCGCAGCAACTGCCGTCGCCCGCGTGCGGAATAGAACCCGCCGGGGATCTGCGAGGTTTCCAGCAGATAGCGGCGATAATCCTTATAGGCCTTGTTGTCCGGGCGCGATGGCTGGGCAAAGAACTGTTCCAGCGGTTGTTCCGAAACAAATTCCGGCTTGGCATAGACCGCCGCGCCAAACACCTTGAGCGGAATGCCACGCCAGAGCACCTGTTGCCCGGCGGTGGAATTGACGGTCACAGCCGTGCGCGCATCGTTCAAAAGCCGCGCAAGCTTGCCCCCGCGCACATAATGTACCCGGTCTTCAACGCCAAACTCCCGCGCCAGACGGCGCACAGTGCGGCGCATGTTCACGCGACCATCCTCAAGCGGATGCGCCTTGAACACCAGATGATGATGCCCCGGCGCGCCCTTGGCAAAACCCGCCGTCACCTCGCGCAGGAAATCCGGCATGGTCTCAAACGGCGAATGTTTCTGAAAGCTGCTGTCATGTTCCAACTGCAACAGCGCTAGGTGATAAGGAAACCCGCCCAGACGAATGCGCGCTGTTGAAACAACACGATCCACCCATGTGGCCGGCATCAACAGCAGCCGCCGCAAATAAAGCGCAAATTCCTGCACAACCGTCAACGAGCGATGGGGTTTGAAATTCCGGTATTGGCCATTCCGGAACATCACAAACCAATGATAAAGCGCGCCGTAAAACATGTGCTGGCGCATATCCCCCCAATGTCCCGGGGGCAGGGGGGCCTCCATATCCGACTGGGCCAGCGCCTTTTGCATCTCCGCCACGGATGTCTTCATCAGCCGCGAATGCCCGTTTGAGCCGCCACGCTCATAGGTCACCCAATAGGGACGCATATAGCCCTCTTCGAAGACATGCACACAAAGGCCCCGACCTTCGGCAATCTTGACCGCCTCAGCGTGAATGCCGCGCACATCACCGTAAAGAACAATGTCAGTGACCTGTTTTTGCTCAATCAGCCGGGTAAACACGTCCGCCCATTTGTCTTGTGTGTCGCGAAACGGGATGTAACTCGCAGAATGAAACCAAAACGCCCGGTCCCCGGCATTAAAGCCCACCCGCCAGACATCCGCCCCCGTCTTGCGCAGCATCGCGCCAAGTCGGTGAAAGAAAGGTCCATGCGGCCCCTGCAGAAACAGGAAGACTCGTTTTTGGCCGGTTGCGTTGCTCATTTTGCCGTTTTATGTCCTAAGCCTAAGTAGATCATTAACCACTGAACCCGGCAAAATTAAGGCCCCATCGCGCCGCAGCCGGTTCACCGCGTCGTGGAAAGGGCATCACATGTTCACAGGCATTGTTACCGATCAGGGACGCATCGCTGAACTGGAGCAGCGTGGCGACCTGCGCGCCCGCATTCAGACCGCCTATGACACGGCGACGATCGAGATTGGTGCCTCTATCGCCTGTGATGGCGTATGCCTGACGGTGGTCGCGCTGGGGGATGATTGGTTTGACATGGAAATCAGCGCTGAAACCGTCTCCAAAACCAACCTCGGTGATTGGTCCGAGGGGCGTGTGATCAATCTGGAACGCGCGCTCAAGGTTGGTGATGAGCTGGGCGGCCATATCGTTTCCGGCCATGTGGATGGGCTGGCCACCATTGTCGAGATGAAGGATGAAGGCGACAGCACGCGCCTGACCTTTGACGCCCCGCTGGAGCTCGCCCGCTATATTGCGCCCAAAGGCTCGGTCGCGCTGAATGGCACCTCGCTGACCGTGAACGAGGTCGATGGCACCCGTTTTGGCATCAACATCATCCCGCATACCCAAAAGGTCACCACCTGGGGTGCGGCCAAAGTAGGTGACAAGGTCAATCTAGAGATCGACACGCTCGCCCGCTACGTGGCCCGCCTTCAGGAAATGAGCTGATCTATGCTGATTGTCCACAGGCCCTAAAGCGTTTCCGGTTTTTGTTGAAGCAAAGCTTCAGCTTTCTGCGTTTGAGCCGTTGGCGAAAGGCCGCGAAAGCTGTTTCAACATGAACTGGAAACGCCCCAGGTTTCTTTGGGCCAAAAATATCCCGGGGAGTCCCGAGCTTGCTCGGGGCGGGGCAGCGCCCCATCCCACCTCAGATCACACTCTACTCAGCCGGTTGAAAGCCGACAATCAACTGGCGCAAGCCAAGTGCTGCCCCGGCAAAAATCGCCGCAAAGGTGACAGGCGCTGACAGGGCCAGCACCGAAAAGGCCGACAGGCCTTGCCCGACCGAACAGCCCAAGGCCAAAACCGCCCCGATCCCCATCAGGCCAGCGCCAAAGATCTGGCGTTTCAATTCGCGCGGGTCTTCACAGGCTTCCCAGCGGAAATGCCCTTTGATCATCGACCCGACAAAGGCCCCAACCCAGATACCGGCCACCGAGCCAACGGCAAAGCTCAGCGGGCGCACCGATCCGGTCATGAACCACAAGATGCTTTCCCCCATTGGGGCGGCAAAGCTGTGTGACACGACGGGTAAGGGTTCAAATCCGCTTTCAGCAATCCAGGCCGTGCCCGCCCATCCGGAGATGATTGCAACCCCGACAACCAGAGCCCAGAAGATTTGCGATGGTTTTTCCCAAAGATCCTTGGACAAGAGCGAGCCCACCAGAATCACCGCGCCAATGGCAATTCCGATCACCGTCATCGGCACGCCAGTTACCGCGCTAAGATGATGGGCAATGCCCGGCGGGATTTCTGCGCTGGTCACGTCCACTTGCTCAAACAGCGCATTGCGCAATGGGGCCAGAGGGCCGGACAGCGCCACATATGTTGAAACGCCCATAACCAGAACAATGACAAAACTGCGCAGATCGCCACCGCCCAGCCGCGCCACCGCGCCATAGCCGCAATTGCCCGACAGGGCCATGCCATAGCCAAAGATCAGCCCGCCCAGGATCGAGGCCACCGGCATCCAGCGGATCGACAGGTAATAGCTGGCTTCGCTTTGAAACAGACCGGCCGCCATCAAAGTAAAACTGCCGACAATGCCCAGCCCAATGGCCACGCCCCACATGCGCATACGCAGGGTGGACCCGCCATAAAGCGCGTCTTCGATCGCGCCCAGTGTGCAGAAACGACCCAGCCGCGCCGCCAGCCCCAGCATGACACCGCCGACCAGCCCGATCAGGGCAACCATCTGATAATCAGACAGGAATTCAAGCATGCTTGGGCCCTCCTCCTGACCGTCGCACAGCAACTCGCATTTTTGTTAGGAGGACATGGCCGCATTTTTAACGGCCAAAGTCAATCTTAAGCGTCAGTCGTCATCCGCGCAGAACAGTTCGTAAACCGTTTCCAGCATCTTTTTGGGCCGATCATCCGCGAGGCGATAATAGATCGCTTTGCCTTCGCGGCGCGGCACAACCAGCCCTTCAAGGCGCAGGCGTGACAGTTGCTGCGACACAGCCGCCTGGCGCGCAGACAGCAGCTCTTCCAGCTCGGTCACCGATTTTTCGCCGGTCACCAGATGGCAGAGGATCATCAAGCGGCCCTCATGGCTGATCGCCTTGAGAAAAGCCGAGGCCGTGGTCGCCTTGTCGACGATCCGGTCCAGTTCCGCTTCGCTCATATCGTCTGTCAGTACGGGCAGTGCCATGTCAGTTCCGTCTCAATTTCCTACCGGTTCAAAACCGCTGTGGTCCTGTAGCAGCTTTGCGAAGATCGGCCAAAAGAAATCCTCGCCGGGATATCCTTCGATCCGCGCCACCTCGGCCCCGTTATCTATCAGAATAAATGTCGGGGTAAAGTTGACCCGCCGGGCATATTCAACGCCTTTGGGCGGCCCAATATGCAAATCTGCTCGCACCAGCGGCGCAAACCGGCCTTCGGCGGTTTTGGGATAGGCCGGCGCGATCTCGTCATTCCAGGCGGCGCAATAGGCACAGCCGGGCTGTTCGACCATGACCAGCTGCATGTCCGCCAATGCCATCTGCGCCCCGGCCAAAACCATGGACGCCGCGAGGGTTATCTGTTTCAACATGGATCACCAATTGACCAATTTGTGTCGAACAACATAATCTGAATATGTGAATAGATCAAGGATTCCCCATGTTCGACATCTCTTATGCGGGTGCGCTTGTAGCGGGTTTGGGGGCGTTCTTCACCCCCTGTATTCTGCCTATGGTGCCCTTTTACCTGTCTTACATGGCAGGCCTGTCCATGGCGGAGTTGAGCGATGAAAGCGGCATCGCGCCCGGCGCGCAGCGGCGGCTGACGATCTCGGCCATTATGTTTGCGCTTGGCGTGACGACCATCTTTATGCTTTTGGGCCTTGGCGCGACGGCGCTGGGGCAAGCCTTTGCCGATTGGAAAGACGTGCTGGCCTATGTGGCGGCGGCGGTGATCTTTGCCTTTGGCCTGCATTTCCTTGGAGTGATCAAGATCGGCTTTCTTTATCGCGAGGCGCGGCTTGAGAGCAAAACAGATCCGTCCACCGTGTTCGGTGCTTATGTCATGGGGCTGGCGTTCGGCTTTGGCTGGACGGCCTGCGTTGGGCCGATCCTGGCGACGATCCTCGCGATTGCCTCGGGCATGGGCGAGCTTTGGCATGGCGCATTGCTATTGGCGGTGTTTGGGCTTGGCATGACCGCGCCCTTTGTGGTCGCGGCGCTGTTTGCGCAGCCGTTCCTGCGCTGGTTGCAGAAACATCGATCAAAAATGGCCTATACGGAAAAGGTCATGGGCGTCATGCTGATCCTGTTCGCCATTCTGATCGCCACCGATTCCGTGAGTTGGATCGCGGAATGGATGCTGGCAATCTATCCGAATTGGGTCTGAGGAGGAGAGATCATGAGACGTTTCATTCTGACGCTGGTCGCCGGTTTGCTGGCTCTACCAGCCTTTGCCGAGGTCGGCGATGATGGGCTGCACAAGCAGCCCTGGATGCGCGACACCTTCAAGGATCTGCGCGAAGATCTGGACGAAGCCAATGCTGAGGGCAAACGCCTTGTGCTGTTCTTTGAACAACGCGGCTGCATCTATTGCCGCAAAATGCACGAAGAGGTTTTCTCGGATCAGGCCATCTCGGACTATATCGGCGAAAACTTCTTTGTCGTGCAGATGAACCTCTATGGCGACATCGAAGTGGTCGATTTCGACGGGGAATCGCTGTCGGAAAAAGACATGGCGCGCAAGTGGCGGGTGATGTTCACACCCAACATCGTTTTCCTGCCCGAAGAGGTGCCCGAGGGCGCAAATGCCATGGATGTCGCTGTGGCGGTCATGCCGGGGGCCTTTGGCAAGGGCACGACAAAAGATATGTTTACATGGGTGCAGGAAAAGCGTTATCTGCTTGATAACGGTGAGGATTTTCAACGTTACCACGCACGCATGATACAGGAACGCAACAACGGATCCTTTGATTGAACCCCCACTGAAACCTCGGCAGATGCGACAAGTCATTCACAATTGTGAATTTGTTGTTGCGTTCTGAGGGGGCAGTGCCCTACGGTATACACAGAGGACGCGAACCGGCCTGTTCAGAGGAGCTTCGGGCAACCGGAGCGAGCAAGCCAGACCGAAAGGTCAGCAAGCCCAGGGAGGAAACATGAGGCTTTTGACAATCACAGCAGCCATGCTGGTGGCCGGAATGGCAACAGCAGAAACGGTTGCCCCCGCAGATGTTCAATATAACGAAGACGGTGCCGTTGCGGTGTCGCTGACCGGTCAGCCCGGTGATGCGGCGCGTGGGCGCGATGTTTTCGCGACCAAGTCCAAGGGCAACTGCGTGTCCTGTCACGCGGTGGCACAATTGGCGGACGTGCCGTTTCACGGCGAAGTCGGCCCCGAGCTGACATGGACCGGTGAAAACCGCACAGCCGAAGAGCTGCGCGGCATTGTGGCAGACGCCAAGATGACCTTTGAAGGCTCGATGATGCCGTCTTTCTACAAGACCAAGGGCTATATCCGCCCCGGCGACGCCTACACTGGCAAAGCCCCGAAAACTGACGAATTGCCGCCCCTTCTGTCGGCGCAAGATATCGAAGATGTGGTCGCCTTCCTGCTGACACTGCAGGAAAGCTGATCCGACCATTCAAGGAGTAAGACGCATGGATTTCACACGTCGCGAAACATTGGCATTGGGTGCCGGCGCCGCGCTTATGACGATCCTGCCGCTGCGCGCAAACGCAGCTGTGGATGATCTGATTGCCGAGTTCACCGGTGGTGCCGAAGTGGGTGAGGGTGGTCTGACCCTTACCGCGCCCGAAATTGCCGAAAACGGCAATACTGTTCCGATCTCGGTCTCTGCACCGGGCGCGGCCTCGATCATGGTTCTGGCGGCGGGCAATCCGACACCGCCCGTGGCGACCTTCAACTTTGGCCCTCTGGCTGCCAGCCAGGATGCCTCGACCCGTATTCGTCTCGCCGGGACACAAGATGTGATCGCCGTTGCGAAAATGGCGGATGGCAGCTTTGTGCGCGCCTCTCAGACCGTCAAGGTCACCATCGGCGGCTGCGGCGGCTAAGCATAGGAGTTCTGTAACATGGCATCTGGTGTAAAACCCCGCGTCAAAGTCCCCAAGAAAGCTGGTGCTGGTGAGGCCATCACCATCAAGACCCTGATTTCGCACAAGATGGAATCCGGTCAGCGCAAGGACAAATCCGGCAACGTGATCCCACGTTCGATCATCAATCGCTTTACCTGCGATTTCAACGGTCAGAACGTGATCGATGTGACGCTGGAACCGGCCATCTCGACCAACCCATATTTTGAATTCGAAGCCACCGTGCCCGAGGCCGGTGAGTTCAAATTCACCTGGTACGATGATGACGGCGACGTCTATGAAACGGCCAAGAAAATCGCCATCGGCTGATGCGCGTCACCCTTTGCCCCGTTGATGCGAACCGATGGGGCAGAGGTTTTCAGGGAGGAACAACATGACATTCAAGGCACTGACGGCCATCGCCCTTGTGGCAGGTCTTTCGGCACCTCTGGCCATGGCGGGCGGCGCGGATGATGACACCATGGTCATCAACGACGAAACCGAAATGGTGACAAAAACTGCAGCTCCGGCGCATCTTGACGGTGCGGTGGACGAAGTGATCTCGGGTTGGCATTTTCGCTCCGACGAAACGCAATCCTTACAGTTGGACGATTTTGACAACCCGGGTATGATCTTTGTCGATCAGGCGATGGACATTTGGAACACCGCCGAAGGATCCGAAGGCAAGGCCTGTGCCGATTGCCATAATGATCCGGCAGAGACCATGGTCGGGGTCAAGGCGACCTATCCCAAGTGGAACGAAGAAGCGGGCGAAGTGCGCACCGTGCAGATGCAGGTCAATGATTGCCGGGTCAATCGTATGGGGGCCGAGGCCTGGAAATACGATGCGGGCAAGGCTGTGAGCATGGAAGCGATGATTTCGCTTCATTCGCGCGGCATGCCAATGAGCGTCGCGATTGACGGTCCAGCCGCAGCCATGTGGGAAAAGGGCAAAGAGATGTATTACACCCGCACCGGTCAGCTTGAGCTGAGCTGTGCGAATTGCCACGAAGACAATTATGGCAACTACATCCGCGCCGACCACCTGTCGCAGGGCCAGATCAACGGGTTCCCGGTCTATCGTTTGAAAAACGCCAAGCTGAACGGTGTGCATTCGCGCTTTAAGGGCTGCGTCCGCGACACCCGCGCTGAAACCTATAGCCCCGGCTCCGAGGATTTCATCGCGCTTGAGCTTTATGTTGCCTCGCGCAGCAATGGTCTGTCGGTCGAAAGCCCGTCGGTCCGCAACTAAACACAATGCCCCGCGTCGGTCTGGCTGGCGCGGGGTTTTTCCTCCCTGACTTATTCATGATCGTGAATGCGTTTGCGATAACACTTGAGAGAAAGCACTCCCCATGATCTCACGTCGCGATTTCCTGCAAGTCTCCATGGCGGCCTCGGCCATGTATGGCGCATCCGGCTTTGGCAACTGGGCCCGTCTGGCGGCGCAGCAAAGCCTGACGCAGGACCAGCTGTTGCAGTTTGACACATTTGGCAATGTCTCCCTGATCCATGTAACAGACATCCATGCGCAGCTGATGCCGATCTATTTCCGCGAACCGTCGATCAATATCGGGGTAGGGGGCAACAAGGGCGCGGTGCCCCATATCACCGGCGCTGATTTCCGCCGCGCCTATGGGATCGAAGATGGCTCACCCAGCCATTACGCGCTGAGTGCGGGGGATTTTGAATCGCTGGCCAAGGGCTATGGCAAGGTTGGCGGGCTTGATCGTGTCTCGACCGTTGTGAACGCGATCCGCGCCGACCGCCCGGATGCGATCCTGCTGGATGGCGGCGATACCTGGCACGGCTCTTACACCTGCTATCACACCGAAGGGCAGGACATGGTCAATGCCATGAACCACCTGAAGCCCGACGCGATGACCTTCCATTGGGAATTCACCCTGGGCTCTGACCGCGTGGCCGAGATTGTCGAGAGCCTGCCCTTTGCCGCCCTGGGTCAGAATATCTTTGACGCGGAATGGGATGAGCCAGCCGAGCTGTTCAAACCCTATAAGTTCTTTGAGCGTGGTGGTGTCAAGGTCGCTGTGATCGGCCAGGCCTTCCCCTATATGCCCATCGCCAACCCGCGCTGGATGTTCCCGGAATACTCATTCGGTATTCGCGACGAAAACATGCAGGCCATGGTGGATGAAGTCCGCTCCATGGGCGCCGAATGTGTGGTCTGCCTCAGCCATAACGGCTTTGACGTTGATAAAAAGATGGCGGGCAAAGTGACCGGCATCGATGTGATCCTCTCTGGTCACACCCATGACGCGCTGCCCGAGCCGGTACTGGTCGGCGAAACTATTATTGTCGCCTCTGGGTCGAACGGTAAATTCGTGTCCCGCGTTGATCTGGATATCCGCGATGGCCGCATGATGGGCTTCCGCCACAAGCTGATCCCGATCTTCTCGGATGTGATCGCCCCGGATCCTGCCATGACCGCCGTGATCAACGAGCAGCGCGCGCCTTACGCGGATCAACTGGCCGAAGTCATCGGCCATACCGACAGCACGCTGTATCGTCGTGGCAATTTCAACGGCTCCTGGGATGACCTGATCTGTGACGCGCTGATTTCCGAGCGCGAGGCCGACATTGCCATGTCGCCTGGCGTGCGTTGGGGACCAAGCCTGCTGCCCGGCGATCCGATCACCCGCGAAGACATCTGGAACGTCACCTCGATGAGTTATGGCGAGGCCTATCGCTCTGAAATGACAGGTGAATTCATCAAGGTGATCCTTGAAGACGTGGCCGATAACATCTTTAACCCCGATCCCTATTATCAACAGGGCGGCGACATGGTTCGTATCGGGGGCATGGGCTATCGCATCGATGTGTCCAAACCGCAGGGCGAACGCATCACCGAGATGACCTTGCTCAAGACCGGCGAGGCGATTGACCCGGCCAAGACCTATATCGTCGCCGGTTGGGCCAGCGTGAACGAAGGCACCGAAGGCCCGCAGATCTGGGATGTGGTCGAAAACCATATTCGCAAACAAGGCACCGTCACGCTTGATCCCAATAACTCCGTCACTGTGGTGGGCACCTAAGCCCACCACCCCGAAATCGGGCCGTTTTGCGACCCACCCATTCACATAGAAGAATTTGATGATCCGAAAGGAGACATGAGATGGCAGAGGAAACCAAATCGGGCCCGTCCCGCCGCCAGTTCCTGACCAGCGCAGCGGCGCTTGGGGCGGGGGCCGTGGCCGGTGGGGCCAGTGCAGGCACGCCTGACCCGCTGATCACAGAAGTACAGGATTGGGCCAGCGGCCTTGGCGATGGGGTTGACGCAACCCCCTATGGTTTGCCGATCTCGCATGAGGGGGATGTGATCCGCCGCAATGTGGAATGGCTGACCGCCGACACGATCAGCTCGATCAACTTCACACCGATCCATGCGCTTGACGGCACCATCACCCCGCAAGGCTGCGCCTTTGAGCGTCACCATTCCGGCGCGATTGAGCTGAAGAAAGAAGATTATCGTTTAATGATCAACGGCTTGGTCGATAATCCGCTGGTCTTTACCTATGCTGACCTCGAACGCTTTCCTCGCCAGAACCACATCTATTTCTGCGAATGTGCGGCCAATACCGGCATGGAATGGGCCGGCGCGCAGCTGAATGGCGCGCAGTTCACCCATGGCATGATCCACAACATGGAATATTCCGGCGTCACTCTGCGCAATCTACTGGAAGAGGCCGGATTGGACGCGGCGGGCGATCTGAAAGACAAGTGGGTCTATGTCGAAGGCGCAGATGCCTCGTCGAATGGCCGCTCGATCCCGATGGAAAAGGCGCTGGATGACGTGCTTGTGGCCTTCAAAGCCAATGGCGAGGCCCTGCGCAAAGAGCATGGCTATCCCGTTCGCCTCGTCGTTCCCGGCTGGGAAGGCAATATGTGGATCAAGTGGCTGCGCCGTATCGAGGTCATGGATGGCCCGGTTGAGAGCCGCGAAGAGACCTCGAAATATACCGACACTTTGGAGGACGGCACCTCGCGCAAATGGACCTGGGTCATGGACGCGAAATCCGTCGTCACCTCCCCCAGCCCGCAGGCCCCGATCACCCATGGCAAAGGCCCGCTTGTCATCACCGGCATGGCTTGGTCCGGTCACGGGCGCATCACCCGGGTCGATGTCTCCAAAGACGGTGGCAAGACATGGGAAACCGCGCGTTTGGGCAGCACGCAAGGCGACAACAAAGCGCTCACCCGCTTCTATCTCGACACCACTTGGGATGGCGAAGAGATGCTGCTGCAAAGCCGCGCCATGGATGAAACCGGCTATGTCCAACCGACCAAGGCGCAGTTGCGCGAAGTGCGCGGGCTGAACTCGATCTATCACAACAATTGTATCCAGACCTGGCATGTCAAAGCCAATGGGGAGGCGGAAAATGTCGAAGTTTCTTAAACGTTTGACCGCTGAGACTGAGGGCCGCGCCCGAGCCTGGGTGGGCGCAGAAAACGCTGAGGAGGAGCACGCGATGCAAGGCACAGCAATCGGGGCACTGGCCCACAACCTTGCGAATGCGCCCTCCCGGGGGGAGGGGCGGGCGCGGCCCGGCGTGGCCGCCAGGCGGAACCTCTTGATCGGTGCCGCATTGATGACCTTGGCCACCCCGGCCATGGCCGAGAAATATGGCCTTGGCCGCACGGCTTTGCCCGAAGAAATCGCCGCTTGGGATGTGGATGTGCAACCTGATGGCACCGGCCTGCCGGTCGGGTCTGGCAACGCGTTTGACGGCGAAGAGATCTTTGCCGAAGCCTGCGCCAGCTGCCATGGCGATTTTGCCGAAGGTATTGATAACTGGCCTAAATTGGCCGGTGGGGCGGATACGCTGGATCATGAGGACCCGCTGAAAACCGTCGGCTCCTACTGGCCCTACCTCTCCACGACCTGGGATTATGTCAACCGCTCCATGCCCTTTGGCAATGCGCAATCACTCAGCGCGGATGAGGTCTATGCCATTGTGGCCTATATCCTCTATTCCAACGACATCATCGATGATGAATTCGAGCTGTCGAACGAAACCTTCCTGGATGTGCAGATGCCCAATGCTGGTGGCTTTATCATCGACGACCGCGAGGCGACGGAATATGCCCATTGGCGCGGTGAACCCTGCATGGAAAACTGCAAAGACAGCGTCGAAATCACCATGCGCGCCACGGTCTTGAATGTGACACCGGACCAGGACCATGGGGACGCCGCAATGGTCGAAGAGGCCAAGGCCACCCCAGCCCCCGAGCCCGAAGCAGCCCCTGAACCAGAGCCCGAAGTGGCGGCCCTGGATGCAGAGTTGGTCGCCAAAGGGGAAAAGGTCTTTAAGAAGTGCAAGTCCTGCCACCAGGTTGGTGACAATGCCAAGCACAAGACCGGCCCGATCCTGAATGGCATCTATGGCGCAGCGATTGGCGGAGCCGAAGGGTTCAAGTATTCCAAGACGATGGCCAGTTTCGGCGGCACTTGGGATGACGCCAATCTGGCGGGCTTTCTGGCCAAACCTAGGAAGTTCATGAAAGGCACCAAAATGTCCTTTAACGGTCTGAGAAAAGAAGGCGATATCGCCGCGATGATCGAATATCTGAAATCGGTGTCCCAGTGATGCGCCGGTTTGCATTTGCATGTGCTCTCGCATTGGCCCCGTTCGGGGCCGTGCAAGCCGAGGAAGAGGCCGAAGCGCTGGGTGATGCCGCCCGCGGCGAACAGCTCTATCGCGCCTGTATCGGCTGTCACCAGGTGGGCGAGGGGGCTCAACATGACAAAGGGCCCAGCCTGAACGATCTTTTCGGTCGTCGTGCAGGCAGCATGGAAGGGTTTGAATACTCTGCCGGGCTGAAGCGCGCCTTTGCGGATGGCATGGTCTGGGATATCGAACACCTTAACGCCTATCTGGAAAATCCGAAGGTCCTGGTTTCGCGCACCAATATGGATTACCGCGGTATGAAGAAACCGCAGGACCGGCGCGATGTGCTGGCTTACCTGCGCACCTTCTCCGCCAGCCCGCAGGACATTCCGGAATCCGAACCCACCGCCCTGGCTTATAATGTCGAGCTGACGCCCGAGATCCTGGCGATTGTTGGTGACCCGGAATATGGCGAATATCTCGCCTCAGAGTGCCTGACCTGCCATCAGATCAACGGGGACGATGATGGTATTCCGGGCATTGCCTATTGGTACGAAGAGGACTTTGTCATCGCCATGCATGCCTACAAACAAAAGCTGCGTCCGCATCCGGTGATGCAGATGATGGCGGGGCGGTTGAGCGACGAAGAAATCGCAGCGCTAGCCGCGTATTTCGCCAATCTGGAATAGTGTCACACAGAGGAAAGGGTCAGGTATTCCGCAATTGTTCCAAATAGTCAGATGCTTCAGAGTAAGGGCAGGGATTGGGTTTCCGATCCCGTCTCCCCTTGTCTCTGCCGGGGCCTCCCGCCCGGCGCATTTGATTGGAACCTTTAACGATGTCCTTTTCAGCCCGCATTCTCGTTCTGGGAACGGTGCTGGCTTTGGCGGCTGCCTTTGGTCTGTTGCCAAGCTGACCGGTCCCATCATTTCTAAAACCATCACCCCGTGGCCCGACCGGCTGCGGGGTTTTTCGCTTTCATAAGTCACGGACAACAAGGAGGAGACGACCATGACACTCAACAGACGCGCCTTTATCGGCACGGCGGCGGCGGCGACCACGCTGGCAGCCCCCATGGTGCGCGCGATGGGAAAACCCCGCGCGGTGGTGATTGGCGGCGGGGCAGGCGGGGCCACAGCGGCGCGCTATATCGCCAAGGACAGCAAGGGCGAGGTGGATGTAACCCTGATCGAACCCACCCGCACCTATTACACCTGCTTCTTTTCCAATCTCTATATCGGCGGTTTCCGCGAGCTGAGCTCAATCGGTCACACCTATGGCACCCTGGCTGCTGAATACGGCATCAACGTTGTGCATGATTGGGCGACAGGCGTGGATCGCGACGCCAAGACGGTTGCATTGGCGGGCGGTGGCTCGGTGCCTTATGACCGTTTGGTCATCAGCCCCGGTATTGATTTTGTCGACGGCGCGGTTCCCGGCTGGTCCACGGCGGCACAGGGCAAAATGCCCCATGCTTACAAGGCCGGGACACAAAGCGAACTGCTCAAGCGTCAGATCATGGCCATGCCCGAGGGCGGCACCTATGTCATGGTTGCCCCGCCCAACCCGTTCCGCTGCCCGCCCGGGCCGTATGAGCGGATCTCGATGGTGGCGCATTACCTCAAGAACAACAATCCGACCGCCAAGATCATCATCGCCGACCCCAAGCCGAAATTCTCCAAACAAGCGCTGTTTGAGGAAGGCTGGGCCAAGCATTACGATGGCATGATCGAACGCATCGGCCCTGATTTCGGCGGCAACAATGTTTCGGTCAACCCGGACACAATGGAGGTCGATATTGACGGCGAAGTGGTCAAGGCCGATGTCTGCAACGTTATCCCGGCACAAAAGGCCGGTTTGATCTGCGAGGCCGCCGGCCTGACCGAGGGCAACTGGGCCCCTGTTTCCGGCCACACGATGCAAAGCCGTTTGGACGATAATGTCCACATTCTCGGCGATGCCTCGGCGCAAGGCGACATGCCGAAATCCGGCTTCTCGGCCAATTCTCAGGCCAAGGTGGCGGCAATGGCCGTGCGCGGAGCGCTGACCGGGTCCAAGGTTTTCCCGGCGAAATTCTCAAACACTTGCTGGTCGCTGATCGACACGGATGACGGGGTCAAGGTGGGCGCGTCCTATGAGGCGACGGATGAGAAAATCGCCAAGGTGGACGGCTTTATCTCAGCCACCGGCGAAGACGCGGAGCTGCGCAAACGCACCTATGAGGAAAGCGTTGGCTGGTATGCCGGCATCACCTCGGACATGTTTGGCTAAGCGGTTGTGGAAAAAAGAAAGGGCGCAACGCCGGTTGCGCCCTTTTCTTACATCAATTTGAAAACCGACGGGTCGGGCCCGGTGCGTAAGCCTTTGTCCAACGTGGCAATTGCCGCCATTTCCGCGTCTGTGAGCTCAAAGTCGAACACATTCAGGTTCTCCGCCTGACGTGCTGGATTGACCGAGCGGGTGATCACCGTCAATTCGCGTTGGATCAGCCAGCGCAGCACCACTTGCGCCGGGGATTTCCCGGTGCGCGCCGCGGCGTCAGTGATGGGTTTGCTGGCAAATTCGGCCCCATTCCCCAAAGGCGTCCAAGCCTGCACCAAAACGCCCAGCTCTTTGCAGACCTTGCACAATTCCGGCTGCTGCAGTTGCGGATTGACCTCGATCTGATTGATCGCAGGGGTGACGCCGGTTGCATCAATGATGTGTTTCAGATGGTCCGCATTGAAGTTGGACACGCCAATCGATGCGATCTTCCCTTCCTTTTGCAGCTCAATCAGCGTTTCCCAAGTTTCGACATAGAGGCTCTGCATCGGAACCGGCCAGTGAATGAGAACCAGGTCCAACTGTTCCACCCCAATGCTGGTCAGGCTGCGTTCCACCGAGGCGCGGGTTTTCTCGCGGCCATGGGAATTGTTCCAGACTTTGCTGGTCAGGAACACATCCTTGCGCTCAATCCCCGAGGCCTTCAGCCCTGCGCCCTGTTCGACCTCATTGCCATAGATCCACGCCCCATCCACCAGCCGATATCCCAGCCCAAGCGCCGAAGACACCGCCGCAGCAGTTTGATCCGCAGGGATCGACCAGATGCCAAACCCAAGCTGGTCGATATAGCGCCCGTCATTCATAAGTATCTTAGGTGAGAAAGACATCCGGAGACCTTTGATTTGATTTCGAAGTTAGGAATTTTTACGCTGGTTTCTGTAAAAACGCAATCATTCAAATAAATTCGAAAAAAATAGAAATTCGGTCAACCCAAGGCTGGTTGCGAAACCTCTAACCCCAAGCCCGCATGTGATCCTGCCCATCCCAGCGGGCCAGGTGTTCATCTCTTGGTAGAACCGGCTTTTTCCCGCCATCCCCTTGCAGCCCCCTAGGGGCGGCACTAAGACTCTATCAATACCTAGGCATTAGGCAGTTACCAGAGACTTAGCAGGCGGGACCGCGATGAAAGATCCATTAGACGTATATATGAACACTCTCGTGCCCATGGTGGTTGAACAGACCAGCCGTGGTGAGCGCGCCTATGATATCTTCTCGCGCCTGTTGAAGGAGCGGATCATTTTCCTCAACGGTCCGGTGCATGACGGCATGTCATCGCTGATCGTGGCGCAGCTTCTGCACCTTGAGGCGGAAAACCCGTCCAAGGAAATCTCGATGTATATCAACAGCCCCGGCGGTGTCGTGACCTCGGGCCTGTCGATCTATGACACGATGCAATATATCAAGCCCAAGGTCAGCACATTGGTGATTGGTCAGGCGGCCTCGATGGGCTCTTTGTTGTTGACTGCTGGCGAGGCTGGCATGCGCTTCTCGCTGCCAAATAGCCGTGTCATGGTCCATCAGCCCTCTGGTGGCTATCAGGGTCAGGCAACCGACATCATGATTCACGCCGAAGAGACGCTGAAACTGAAAAAGCGCCTGAACGAAATCTATGTCCATCACACCGGCCGCACCTATGAAGAGGTCGAGTCTGGGCTTGAGCGCGACAACTTCATGTCTCCCGAAGAGGCCAAAGAGTGGGGTCTTATTGACGAGATCGTAACCACCCGTGCCAAAGATGGGGATGACGAGTAAAAAACGGACACCCCGGTTCACATTTCCTAAAGGAATAAAACCGGGGTGATTTTCCGATTGTCGAGCCGGAACGCCTGTCCTAAGCTGGCAGGAACTTGGTGACCGGCACGATGTGGGGGTGCCTGTAACGGGTCACCGTCAAAGTGAATGAACCGGATTTTCCGGGAAAGGTACGACATGGCAACGAATTCTGGCAGCGACAGCAAGAATACCCTCTATTGCAGCTTCTGCGGCAAAAGCCAGCATGAGGTTCGCAAGCTGATCGCAGGCCCCACGGTTTTCATCTGCGACGAATGCGTCGAACTCTGCATGGACATCATCCGTGAAGAGACCAAAGGCGCTGGGCTGAAATCGTCTGAAGGGGTGCCAACACCGCAGGAAATCTGTGATGTTCTCGATGATTATGTGATTGGTCAGGGCAAGGCCAAGCGCGTGTTGTCGGTGGCCGTGCACAACCATTACAAGCGTCTGAACCACGCGCAGAAATCCAGCGATATTGAACTGGCGAAATCCAACATCCTGCTGATCGGCCCAACCGGTTGTGGTAAGACTTTGCTGGCTCAGACCCTGGCGCGCATTCTGGATGTGCCCTTTACCATGGCCGATGCCACCACGCTGACCGAGGCGGGCTATGTCGGTGAAGATGTGGAAAACATCATCCTGAAATTGCTTCAGGCGTCGGAATACAATGTCGAACGCGCGCAGCGCGGTATCGTCTATATCGACGAAGTTGATAAAATTACCCGTAAATCGGAAAATCCATCCATCACCCGCGACGTCTCGGGCGAGGGTGTTCAGCAGGCCTTGCTGAAACTGATGGAGGGCACGGTTGCCTCTGTTCCGCCGCAAGGTGGGCGCAAGCATCCGCAGCAGGAATTCCTGCAGGTGGACACCACCAATATCCTGTTCATCTGTGGCGGTGCGTTTGCCGGTCTGGACCGCATCATCGCGCAGCGCGGCAAAGGTTCGGCCATGGGCTTTGGTGCGGATGTGCGCGACGAAGATGCCCGCGGCGTTGGCGAGATTTTCCAGGATCTCGAACCAGAGGATCTGCTGAAATTCGGGTTGATCCCGGAATTTGTTGGCCGTTTGCCGGTTGTGGCAACGCTTGAGGATCTGGATGAAGACGCGCTTGTCACCATCCTGACCAAGCCGAAAAATGCCTTGGTGAAACAGTATCAGCGCCTCTTTGAGATGGAAGAAGCCGAGCTGAAATTCACCGAAGACGCGCTGTCGGCCATTGCCAAGAAAGCCATCGAACGTAAGACCGGTGCGCGCGGGTTGCGCTCCATCCTCGAAGGCATCCTTCTCGACACCATGTTCGAACTGCCGGGCATGGATGATGTGGCCGAGGTTGTCGTCAATGACGAGGCAGTGAATTCCGAGGCCAAGCCATTGATGGTACACGCGGAAAAAGAAAAGGAAGAGGCGGCGAGCTAAAGCTTCTCTTTCTCCATTGAACCCGTAGGGGCGAGCGGCACATCGCTCGCCTTTTTCTTTGCCTCCTCCAGGGCCTCCGAATCTGGGTCATACCAAACCGGACCGTCGACAAAGCCGTTCTGCGCCAACAGTTGATGCGCGGCGGCAAAATTCAGCTCGCTAAGCCACAGGCGCGCGACGCCTTCGTTTTCCGGCACCCAGCTGCGATGCAGCGTGTTGACCAGAACCGGCTCAATCCCGGCAAAGCTACGCACGTGACGCAGCAGGAAGCCAGTGGCTTGCGACACGCGCCGCGCCACAACGGCCAGTTGCTGTTCGGGCCGCGCCACAATGGCAAACAGATGGATGGCACTGCCTTCCGAGGCGATGACCTGCCGCGCCGCCTTGTAACGCGCAACTTGGGTTTTCAGATCATGACCCTGCGGATGAAAGATCTCGTATCCCTGATCGGCCAAAAGACCGTCCAGATGATCCTCGCAGAGCAATTTCCCGCGCCCGCGCCCCAGTTTTGAGCGGCTGATATAAAGCTTTTCTGGCCCATCCGGTGCGATATCTTGCGCAAAACGGCTTTGGAAAAACGCGCGGGCATAATCTGTGCCTTCAATGATCTGCCCCAGCCCAAACCCCTGACCGGGCACATACAGCTTGTCCACGCGCAGCGGGCGATCAGCCTGATAGACCCGATGCACCCCAGCCAATTCAAAGAAATCGCGGTGAAACGGCTCCGGGGCGAAATCAGCGCCTGGGCTTTTGGGAATGAACAGAACCCCTTCGATAGGTTCTGGCAGATTGCCAAGGGGCCAGAGCCGCCCGGAGCTTTCTACCAGGAAATGGCCGAAATGACGAAACAACACCCCGCCCCACAACCAAGTGCCGGGCAAGCGGGGCAGCTTACCCTCGGGCGCATCCGGTTTCACGGTCAAAGGCCGGGCCTTGCGCCAATGCGCCCCTTGCGCACAAAACGACCCGTTTTCGCGTAAAATCCCAGCCTCTTGCACAAATTTACGCTCACTCGGCGGGATCACCGTGGGATTACGCAGGATCTCGACCTGACGTGACCAGCCGCCATTTGGATCCGGCTTGCGAAAGGGTTTGTTGATCACGGGTGCAGACATTTTGCGCTCATTAAGGGTTGAACTCACCATGGCATCCTGCACCCGAATGAGGCAAGGATAAGCCCGATCTATGAAACGAACAGGGTGTTAACCATGAGCATCAGACGCATTTCCTCGGGTGGTGAATTCGAAGCCAAAATCGGCTATTGCCGCGCTGTTGTGGCCGGTGGCTTTGTCCATGTGGCAGGGACTGTCGGGCAGGGCGACACGGTTGAGGAGCAGTGCAAATCGGCACTGGAGATCATCGAGAAAGCGCTGGCCGAGGCCGGTGCCAGCCTCGCCGACGCGGTGCGGGTGAATTACTACCTGCCGGATCGCAACGAATTCGAACCTTGCTGGCCCATCCTGTCGGCGGCCTTTGGCGATAACCCGCCCGCGGCGACCATGGTGGAATGTGGTCTGATCGACCCGAAATTCCGCATCGAGATTGAATTGACCGCTCTGGCCCCCTCGGTCTGACGAATTTTCAGCGAAAATTCGAGCGGCATCGCGCCCTGCGGCAGCCGGACCACTGGACCTTTGGGCGCGATTTCGCCATATAGGCGTTTAGAGAAACAGGAGTCGTCCATGAGCATTCTCAGCAAGATTCTGCGCGTTGTGACCTGGTGGAATGGCGGCACGCTGACCACCGTGCTTTACACGCGTCGCAAAGGCGTCAAAGTTGGCGAAGATGAGCAGGGCAATGTGTTCTACGAATCCCGTGACGGCAAAAAGCGCTGGGTGATCTTCAATGGTGAGGTCGAGGCCTCGCGCATCAGCCCCGATTGGCATGGCTGGCTGCATCACACCTTTGACGAACGCCCTGGCGACAAGGGTCTGGCGCACAAGACCTGGGAAAAGCCGCATCAGGAAAACGTCACCGGCACCGCGCTGGCCTATGCGCCTGCCGGTTCTCTGCGCGCCGCCGAACCGGCGGATCGCCGCGATTATGAGGCCTGGAGCCCGGAGTAAGTACGGCTCTTAAACGCATAAAGCATCCCCAGAATAGGGAACCTGGCATGAGCCATTCAATGAGTGAAGTTTTGGTTGGCGGCGGCGTATTGGCCGCCGCTTTGGCTTTTGGCCTCTATACGGTGCAAAGCACCGGGTTCAGCATGGGCGCAAGCTCGGGCTACGATCTGACCGCCTCTTTCCGCTCGCTTGAGGGGGTGAATGTCGGCACCGATGTGCGTTTGGCCGGGGTCAAGATCGGCACCGTGTCCGATATTGCGCTGAACACTCAGACCTATCGCGCCGACACCACGGTGACCATCAATGGCGGCATCGAAATCCCCGATGACAGTGCGATCATCATCGCGTCCGAGGGGCTTTTGGGCGGCAATTTTGTGGAAATTTCGCCCGGCGGTTCCCCCTTCTTTTTTGCGCCAGGGGATGAGATCCTGGATACGCAAGGGTCCGTTAGCCTGTTGACCCTGCTGCTGCGCTATGTCGGCGGAGAAGGGGATAGCGAATGAAACGGTTTCTTTGTGCGCTTGCGTTTCTGGCGACGCCCGCATTGGCCCAAGAGGCGGTCAATCCCGGCAATGGCGCAGTGCTGCGTGCCTTGGACAAGCTGAATGCCAAGGTTTCGGACATCACGCTGGCCAATGGCGCACGCGAGACCATGGGCCTGATCGAGGTGTCCTTGCGCGAATGCCGCTACCCCAAAGGCAACCCGTCGGGTGATGCCTATGCCTTTCTGACAATCCGCGAGGCCGGGGTGGCCGAGCCGGTGTTTCGCGGCTGGATGGTGGCATCCTCCCCAGCTCTGAACCCGTTGGATCACCCGCGCTACGACGTCTGGGTGTTGCGCTGCACCACATCCTGACCGCAAGCCGCCAAAGGCTGGGACAGGATGTCGGCCTCTGCTTGCAGGGCGATGGACAGGCGGGCGTGATAGGTGTCGCGCCCGATTTCTTGCCCGCCGAGACTGGCCAGATGCGGCGTCAGAAACTGCGTGTCAAACAGGGTGAACCCGCAGCGGTTCAGCAGATCAACCAGCCAGGCCAGCGCGATTTTTGAGGCATCGGTGCGGGTGGAAAACATCGATTCACCGCAAAAGGCACGTCCGACGCAAACCCCATAGACCCCGCCAACCAGGTCCTCACCCATCCAGACCTCCAAGGAATGGGCGTGGCCCAGTTCATGCAGCTCAGTATAAAGCCGGTGGATTTCGCCGCTGATCCAGGTTTCTTGCCGGTCTGCGCAGCCTTCCAGAACCGCGCCAAAAGCGGCGTTCAGCGTCACAGTGTAATCATCGCGGCGCAGGCGTTTTGCCAGTGAGCGCGAGATGTGGAACCCGTCCAAAGGCAAGACGCCACGCAATCGCGGATCGACCCAGAAAAGCTCGGGATCGTTGCGATGTTCTGCCATGGGAAACACGCCGGAACGATAGGCATGCAGCAGAAGATCGGCGGTGACGGTCATGGTGCGGCCTGTGGTTGCGCGGATTTTCCGGGAAAACAATCAGAGCCGCGCGCCAAGGGCAACCCGCTTTTGCATTGCCCTAAAAACAAAACGGCGACCCGAAGGTCGCCGCCTAGGGCCTGTGGGCAATCAGCATAGATCATCAGTTTCAGTCCAAAATTGCTCAGTTTTAGGCATTTGAGCGCAGCACTAGCGTGCTAATGCGAGCGAAAATAACGACGAAATGAGCAATTTTGGCGAAACAGCAAAGCTGCGCGGCCCATTTTGCCTCTGCCTTCGTTGATTTCCCCTACCGATCAACCAGATCGCTGCGGGAAAATCGCCTCGTCAACGGCAAAATGGGTCTCGCGCTGATGATTTATGGTGATTGTCCACAGGCCCTAGTTTTTGGTTACCGGTCCAGCCCGCCAGCATCCAGCCATTTCTCCAACCAGTGAATATTATATTCTCCGGTATGGATGTCCTTTTCCTGCAATAGCGCGTGGAAAAGCGGCACGGTGGTCTCGACCCCATCAATGATCAGCTCGCCCAAGGCGCGGTTCAAACGGGCCAAGGCCTCGGTCCGGTCGCGGCCATGCACGATCAGCTTGCCGATCAAACTGTCGTAATAGGGCGGGATCTTGTAGCCATCATAAAGCGCGGAATCGACCCGCACGCCCAGGCCACCCGGCGCGTGATACTGGGTGATCTGACCGGGGCAGGGGGTAAAGTTGGGCAGACGCTCGGCGTTCAGGCGCACTTCGATGGCGTGGCCGTTGATCTCAAGGTCTTCCTGCTTGAAGGACAGCGGCAGGCCCGCCGCAACGCGGATCTGTTCGCGCACCAGATCGACACCAAAAATGCCTTCGGTCACCGGGTGTTCCACCTGCAGGCGGGTGTTCATTTCGATGAAATAGAACTCGCCCTTTTCGTAAAGGAACTCGATGGTGCCTGCACCGGCATAGCCCATTTTGGCAACCGCATCGGCACAGGTTTTGCCGATGGCCGCGCGTTCTTCGGGTGTGATGCAGGGGCCGGGGGCCTCTTCGAACACTTTCTGGTGGCGGCGTTGCAGCGAACAATCGCGCTCGCCCAGATGCACCGCATTGCCCTGACCGTCGCCAAAGACCTGGATCTCGATATGGCGCGGGGTGGTCAGGTACTTTTCGATATAGACTTCATCATTGCCAAAGGCGGCCTTGGCCTCGGACCGTGCGGTCTGAAAGGCAATGGTCATCTCATCGGCGTTCTGCGCAACCTTCATGCCGCGCCCACCACCACCGGCGGTGGCTTTGACGATCACCGGATAGCCGAATTCCTCGCCGATTTTCAGAGCAGCCTCGACATCAGGAACGCCACCCTCGGACCCGGGAACGCAAGGAACCCCCAGCTCTTTCATGGTGTCCTTGGCGGTGATCTTGTCACCCATCATCGAAATATGCTGCGCGGTCGGACCGATGAATTTCAGGTCATGGTCTTCAACGATCTGCACAAAGCGCTGGTTTTCCGACAGAAAACCATAGCCCGGATGGATCGCTTGCGCGCCGGTGACTTCGCAGGCGGCAATGATCGACGGGATCGACAGATAGCTGTCGGTGCCCGGAGCCGGGCCAATACAGATGCTTTCATCGGCCATGCGCACATGCATTGCATCCGCATCCGCGGTGGAATGCACCGCAACCGATTGAATGCCCATTTCGCGGCAGGCGCGCACAACACGCAGCGCGATTTCGCCCCGGTTGGCGATCAGGATTTTGTCAAACATCTCGCGGCCCCTTATTCAAGGATGACCAGCGGCGCGCCAAATTCCACCGGAGCACCGTCTTCGACCAGGATGCGCTTTACAGTGCCCGCTTTCGGCGCAGGGATGTGGTTCATGGTTTTCATGGCTTCGACGATCAGCAGCGTGTCGCCTTCTTTGACCTGGGTGCCGACCGAAATGAACGACGGCGCGCCGGGCTCGGCCTGCATATAGACCGTGCCAACCATGGGCGAGGTCACAGCGCCGGGGTGGCTGGCAGGATCTTCTGGCACATCCGCGGCGGGTGCAGCAGCGGCCGGGGCGGCAGCGGGCGCAGGGGCCGCAGCAACCGGCGCGGGGGCGGCCATAGGGGCAGCAGCGGCAACGGTCACGTTTTGTTGGCGGCTGACCCGAACATTCAGACTGTCATCTTCGCCGTATTCACGCATGACCTCCAGTTCGGTCAGGTCGTTTTCCTGCAACAGTTCCGCCAATGCCTTGATAAAGGCTACATCCGAGTCGTGGTTTTTCTTACTCATGCGTTCCTCGCCATTCCCGAATAACGCCACGACTATCTGCCGCAACGTCGCTTTTTCCCGCTTATAGGGCAAGCTTTGAGCGGTGAAAAGCAAAGCTGACATGGGATTGCACTTGTTTTGCGTCAAGGTTTTAATCGCAAAGTGTTTGGGGGAGGGATGTTATGAATATTGCGCATTGGCTGGCGCGGCAGGCGCAAATTGCGCCGGATCAACCGGCTTTGCATCTGGGAACAGAGCCCGTGGCCGATTATTGCGGGTTTGACCGGGCGGCACGTTGTTTCGCAGCGGCCTTAAGCGCGCGAGGAATCGCTGCGGGGGACCGGGTTGCGCTGTTCATGAAGAACGTGCCGGATTACCTGATCGCTCAATACGGGGCCTGGTATGCCGGGGCGGCGGTGGTTCCGATCAACGCCAAGTTGCACCCGCGCGAAACCGCCTGGATCCTGGAAAACGCTGGCGCGTCTCTCTGTGTCACCAGTTCGGGGCTGAGCGATGGTCTGTCCGATCTCACCGCCGTGCCCCTGGTCGAAACTGGCAGTGAGGGTTGGGACGAGATGCTGGCACACGCGCCTACGCCCGAGATCTGCTTTCGCGCGCCGGATGACCTGGCTTGGCTCTTTTACACTTCAGGCACCACCGGGCGGCCCAAAGGTGTGATGATGACCCATCGCATGCTGATGGTGATGAGCGATTGCTACCAATCCGATATCGAACGGGTCCGGCCGAAAGATGCCGCGATCTATGGCGCGCCGCTCAGCCATGGGGCCGGGATCTATAATATGATGCATGTGCGGGCTGGCGCGCGGCATGTCTTTCCGCCTTCTGGTGGCTTCGACCCCGCTGAAGTACTGGACCTCGCCGCCCATTTTGGCGGTGTGCATATGTTCATGGCCCCGACCATGGTGCAGCGCCTGACCCGCTTTGCCCAAGAGGTCGGGCGCGACGGGCAAGGGCTGCGCAGCATCATCTATGCGGGCGGGCCGATGTATAATGCCGACATTATCGAAGCAGTGGACCATTTCGGCCCGGTCTTTGCGCAGATCTACGGGCAGGGCGAATGCCCGATGGGCATCACCGCGCTGCCCCATGCCTTTGTCAGCGATCGCAGTCACCCAAATTGGCGCGACCGTCTGGGATCGGTCGGACGCGCGCAATCCGCGGTCGAGCTGCGGATCGCCGATGAGGCGGGCCATGATCTGCCCGCTGGAACGGTGGGCGAAATCCTGGTGCGCGGTGACACGGTCATGCCTGGCTATTGGCAAAACCCCGAGGCAACCGCCAAGACCCTGCGCGATGGCTGGCTCTGGACCGGGGATATGGGGATGATGGACGCCGAGGGCTTTGTCACTCTCAAGGACCGTTCGCGCGATATGATCATCTCGGGCGGCAGCAACATCTACCCACGCGAGGTCGAAGAGGCCCTGTTAGAGCATCCTTTGGTTTCTGAGGTTGCCGTGATCGGTCGCCAGCACCCCGAATGGGGGGAGGAAGTCGTCGCCTTTGTCGTCACTAACGCCAATGTGGACGAGGCAGCGCTGGATGATCACTGCCTCGCCCGGATTGCCCGCTTCAAGCGGCCAAAAAGCTATTTGTTTGTGTCTGATTTGCCCAAGAACAATTACGGCAAAGTGCTCAAGACCTCGCTGCGCGAGAAACTGGCGGCCTCTTCATAGGCAGGCAGGGTCGGGGCGGGTGTGTCCATCGCCGGGTCCGGGTCACGACTCGGGCCCTCAGCAACGGGCAACCCCTGACTTGTCTCCAATTCGACAGGTTTACCTGTGGGGCGCAAATCGGGCAGCTCTGACGGTGTTTTTTCCCGCGCATCGGCGTGTTCTGCTTCCATACGCTCCGCCATGGCGGGGGTGGTTGCCTCCAGCTCTTGCGCCTGTTCATCCAGGATCTGGCTGATCTTTAGCTGCATGATACTGGGCGGCGCAATATGTTCTTCGGGGATCGGCTCGCCATTGACGGCCTTCCAGAAATTGCCGGGCGTCTGCCCGCGGGTCAGTGCCGCATCAGGATTGCGCGCCTGATCCAGCGGTTGCACTTTGGTGGTCGGTTTCTCTGGGCGTTTTGCTCCGGGGAGGCCATGGGGGTGCCCCGTGGCCAGCGGCGCAATCCATAAGGAAGGGCCTGTAGGTTGCATTGTCGTACTCCATCCAGCACGCCCCCACCGGATTAAGTTATCATATTATGACCAATATCGCAGCCAGATGGCGCAAATTGGAAGTAATTTCCTACTGAGTGGTTAACCCGAGCTTTGGGTGTGGCGGGGGGCTATGGGCGTACACGCCACTGAGAGGAGGAAGGCCATTCAACGTTGAGCGATTACTTTTTGGTACAGAAGAACAACGCGACAAATGGGGGGATCGTATTGATTGGGGTATCACCGCCAACCTCAGACATGAATTCTGGGTGCTGTGTTTGCGACCACCCTGTTTCCGGAGTGATTGACGGGTTGTAAATGGGACTTAAGCCAAAGTCGTGCGCTGATCCCCCAAAACCATCGTGAATGTTTTCGTCTGGCGGGGAGGACGTTACCACGTGTCGATGCTTCGGCATGTTTTCGAGTGTAAGCGACACTACCGTTTGCCCACCTTCTTCCTGTACTTTGGCCAATGTTCCGCCTGCGCCTAGAATAAAACGATCTTTGGCCGGCTCATAGAGTTCCCATCCCTTTGGGCAACTCGCCTGCCCCTTATCAGCGACATAGGCCACAACGGCGCGAGTTTTCTCGTGATCCCCAACGGCGGGCGTTTGTAACGCTTCCAGCGCTGTCAGACGTGTTTCAATATCCTCCAACTTGCCCTTGTAGAGCTCGACACACCCCATTGCCTTGCGCAGGTCCGACCCCTTATTCGGGTTCAGCTTGTCACATTCGGCCATTGTGACCGCTTCCTGAGCCGCCAATGCGCCGCCCCAAAGGGTCACGGCAATGATCATTCCGGATGTTTTGAATAGCATAATGCCCACCTTTCCGGGGTGTCCTCCCCGCTTGAAATGCAGTCTTGAAATGACGTTGTGCCGGGCTGAAAAATCTCGGCGACCCAACTGTATACAGGGCTCAACCACAGGGCCAGAAGCACCAGAAGGACGAACGCCAAGAACCATGGCCAGAGTTTTGAGGGTTTTTCCGGCGGAGGGTCACCAATCCCCCTAGTGTCATCGGTTGCTACTTCCTGCTGCGTCAGTGGCGGGAGGTAGAAAAAGGCAGCGTCCCCTTCGCCTCTGAGGTGTTCCACCTCCATCGAAAAGAGGATTTGGCGCAGGCGGGCATGGGAAAAATCCTCGGAACTGTCATCGAAGATAAACAGCTTCTTGCGGATCGCTCCAAAGGAACGTCGCCGCTTTGGGTAGTCCGGGTCATCAAAGACTTCACGGATCGCAAGCTTGACCTTGTCTTGAAATTCAAGACGTTCCTGTTCGGCCTCCCCCTCGCGCGCCGCATCGCGCAGCTTTTCCCCGACAGACAAAATGTCCTGGATCGCACCCATGGCAAAACTCTAATGAATCATAAAATCCATCTCAGAATACACATTTTGCGAGCGCGATCAAAAAAGGCGGGGAAAGCCCCGCCTTTTCTTTGCTCACTGAGCCGCCTGTTAACGGTTCATTCGGTTCTCGATCAACTCATCCACGACGCTTGGGTCTGCGAGTGTGGAGGTGTCGCCTAGGCTGCCGTAGTCGTTTTCGGCGATTTTGCGCAGGATGCGGCGCATGATTTTGCCGGAGCGGGTTTTGGGCAGGCCGGGGGCCCATTGGATCAGGTCGGGCGAGGCGATGGGGCCGATTTCGGTGCGCACCCAAGTGCGCAGTTCTTTGCGCAGCTCTTCGGTGG
>JAGHRD010000018.1:0-84199 GCA_017744045.1 Tropicibacter sp. R15_0
AGGCCAGCGCGCTGGCCTTTCCCTTTACCGTGATCGAGGTGGTCTCCCTAGGCTTGCACCAAGGCTCGTCGGGACAATGTGAGACCGTCGCCATGGCTGCCTTGGCCAAGGTCGGGCTGTCCGCCTATGCCGGACGCGCCTACCAAGAGCTGTCGGGCGGAGAGCAACAACGCGTCCAACTGGCCCGTGTATTGGCGCAGGTCTGGCAGCCTGTAACCAAAGACGGGGCGCGCTGGCTGTTTCTTGATGAACCCGTCTCGGCACTGGATATCGCGCATCAATTGCTGGTGATGTCCATCGCGCGTGACTTCGCCGATCAGGGCGGAGGGGTTGTCGCGGTGATGCATGATCTGAACCTGACGGCGATGTTTTCCGACCGTATCACTTTGATGTCCAAGGGGTTTGTGCGCGCCTCTGGCCCTGTGACCGACGTCATGACCGATCAGCACCTGTCCAACGCCTATCACTGCGCCTTGGGCGTCAGCCGCGTTCCCACCGGATCGGTCCCGTTTGTTTTGCCGCAATCGGCCAATGTATGAACCACATCTAACGTAGCTGTCGAATCTTGCTACCCTAGGATCAGCACCCTCCAGATGGGCCAAAGGGCAATCCTGTAAAGCAAACAAAATTGGCGCATTCAGGTGGGCCCACGGCTTTGGGCATTGCCAAAACACTTTTGAAGAGGGCAGATTGCAACGGTACTTTGTCCGTCCGTTTTTTATGAACCTTGCACAGACCGCCCAGCGGCAAAGACGATTGAATTGACTGAGACAGTTTCAACACCGGCCTTGCGCGTCCTGATTTGTACGCATCATTTCCACGAATGGGCTGGATCTGAACTGGTTGTTATCGAGCTTTTCGAAGACCTGCGTCGTCGCGGTATGACCGTGCGGATCTATGCGCCGTTCCTGAATCCCAACTTTGCCTATCAGGCCTTGGGCGACTGGGGGTCCGTCATTGCGACCCCGGACAAGGTTGATGTCGCTGAATTTGATCTGGTTCTGGTTTTTCATCAGGCTGCTTCGCGGTTCTTGCATCTTCAAGACCCCGATGCGTTGTTTGGCGAACAGCGCCCGATCTTTGCCTATTTTCACCTGTCACCCTTTGAACCGTTTGAGGCCCCCGGGCTGGTGGCGCAGCGCTTGCTGGGCGACCTGACCTTTGCCAACAGTCTGGAAACAAAAGACGACCTCACGCAACTCGGGGCAAAAAATGTTGCGCTGTTTGAAAATCCCGCACCATCTGAATTTTCGCTCGGCGCAAATCCCAATGATCGGCTGAAGCGCCTATTATCCGTTTCCAGCCACCTGCCGCCGGAAATGCTATCCGCTTTCGACCTGCTGAACGAACGCGGTGTTGAGATATATCGCATCGGCAAGGGGGCCGATTTCCGTCGGGTGCGCCCCTATGATCTGGCGGATCACGATGCCGTCGTCACCATTGGCAAAACTGTCCAATATGGGTTGCGCGCAGGCCGACCGGTTTTCTGCTATGACCATTTTCAGGGACCTGGTTGGCTGAACCAAGAGCAAGAATTTTCCAGTTTCTCAGCCAGCACCAAAGTAAATTTTTCTGGCCGCGACTACCAGGTCAAGAGAACACCAGAAGACCTGGCTGATGCCATTGAAACAGGGTATGCGCGGGCACGGTTGCAGGCGCTTAGGATGAGCAAAGCACTGCCTGATTGCTTTAAATTAGAGACGCAAGTCGATCACCTCATCGCGGAAACCCTGCGCCTGAAAGCGAAACGAACACCGTTGCAGGTCGATAGGGCCACAGCCCGGATCGATTTGCTGACGGAAAGCAGAGTCTATGACCTCGTGGATCGCGCTTATGAGGAGGCAAAGGGCATCCCGGCTCTGCGTGCTGCCTGCTCCCCTGCCGCGCAGGTCAACACGTACCCGATAAAGTCACAAATCCTGCGCACCCCTTCGCCCGGCTCACCAATGGTGATCGCGGCTTTCTCATTTCGCCATGACGCTCATCTTGTCGATGGTCTGCTGGAAAACATTGGGGCCGCAATACACGGCTATGTCGCATGGGATGACCGTGAGGCCGATCCGTTGGATCTGTTCAGCGACGAAACCACACGACAAAGCGCCTTGTTCAATGCCGCGCAGTCTTTGGGGGCGGATTGGATCTTTGCCGTCGACCCGGATGAGCGGTTTGAGGATGGTTTGGCCGACAAGATCGGCCCGATGACCAAGGAATTCGGACCCGTTCTATGGACGTTTGAATGCCGGGAAATGTTTTCCTCTGACAGCTACCGCACTGACGGGCTTTGGGGATTGCGTCAACGCATTCGTTTGTATCCGTGTTTACCGGGCATGGAGCCTGATCAACAGCGGTTTCATGGCAGTTGGACAGGGAATGGTTTGGGCCTGCGACAGCGCCAATCGGGTTTGAACTTTTACCATTTACGCATGGCAACGCCTTTGCGCCGCAAATTGCGCCGCGATCTCTATGCCACGCTGGATGCAGATCGACGCAACCAGGCCCTGGGCTATGATTACCTGGATGATGAGCGTGGTCAGGTTTTGGAAACCATTCCATCTGACCGCTCCTTTTCCCCGCCACATATCGAAGATGGCGGGATCTGGGCCTCGCCTGATTTGCAGCTGAATACTGGCCCACTGGCCCCTGACCCGCTTCGCAGCCAAGTCAAACGCCTGCAGGCCATCTGGCTCAAGGGTGGGTATGAAAACGCGATGCATGTCGCTTTGGACATTCTCAAGGACTTCCCAAAAGATCCCGATATCACCTTATGGGCCGCGGATTGTGCTGCGCGCGCGGGCCTGTGGGACCGCGCGTTGGAATTGGCCCAGCCGATCCGGGAGCAAGACCCAGAGGCGTTGATGGCCCGCGTGATCGTTTGTCGCGCGCAAAGGGAGTTGGGGCAGATAACGCAGGCGCGAAAATGCCTTGCCGAAATCGAGGCATTGGCAAAGGGCGGCCTGCTGTTCCAATCGCTGGCGGAGAACCTCCCAGAACGCCGATTGCTGCGCCGTTCACCCCCCTCGACGCTCTGGCAGCGCTGGATTGATGGGCCTGCCACCATGATCGAAGGACGCCAGATTGCGGAGTGCGACACATCTGTTGTCGTGCTCAGTCTCGGTGCACCGACCGAAGTGACCGACGCCGTTGAAAGCTTGCTTCAGCAATCTGTGGTTCCAGAAATCACCGTGGTGAATTCCGGTGGTGGTGACATCAAGACACTGATGGCCCCGTACCAGGACCGTATCAGGCTCATCACAACACAGACCCGTCTTTATGCAGGTGCCGCGCGCAATGTTGGCATCGACGTCAGCAAGGGGCGCTATATCAGCTTTCTGGCTTCCGATTGCACCGTTTGCGACGACAACATCCGTACAAGGCAAACGCTTCATAGACGGGGTGCCCGCGCGGTTTCAGCCTTTGTCGAACCGGAAACACCTGAAAATCATCATCAAACTCTTGCCGCCTTGCTTTTGCATTCCAGCCGCAGCCCCAATTCCGTGGTTTTTCAGGATCAGCATTACAGCTTGTCTTTGGATCGAAAAGTTTTCGACGATTTTGGTTATTTCCCGACGGGGCTTAGGATCGGTGAAGATACCTATTTGAAAAACAGCCTGACCGGACAAGTCGAGATCGTGTCTGACCCAGGTATCAGAATTCGCCATCGTTATCCCAACAGTGACAAGGCCCTGCGAGAGGACATTGCCAAGCGCGCTCGGCGACGGGTCAGAGGGCTGTTTTTCCCTTATTTCGACACATCCCAAACGCTGAAACAAGTGATCAATGGCGCCTTTGAGGGGCGGCGTGATGCTGTGGAAAAGGCCCTTATTCTGCGCAAAGACGAATTTGATCCCAGTGCTCTGCCGCGACTGCGTGAGAACCTTATCGACCTGCTTCATCTGGAACGACAGGAAAGCCTGAAGGAAGGCGAAAAGATCGTCCAAGCCCGCCAGTTGCAAAAACAGGCGCTGACAATCCTGCACAAGGATAAACCTCAGGCTGATGCCCTGATCCTGGAAGCGCTCGAGCAGTTTTCCGAGGCACCCGGGCTGTACCGCACTCTTGCCGATATCAGAAGCGGCACGCGGACTGTCCCCGAAGTGACACATAGCATTGCCGCACTGACCAAAGCTGCCCGGATTGATCCGGGAAACGCGAATATCCTGTTGCGATTGATGGATTTTCAGCTCGCGACAGGCAAAGACATGGATGCTTCCCGCGCGCTTGAACGGGCATGCCTGATGGCCCCGCGACGCAAAGATATCTGGGCCAGGCATGCGCCGCTTCCCGGAGATCTGCACCGCCCGATGCGGGTCTATTGCCTGCAACGGATGTTTTTCCTCGATCCCTTTGATCGATCCACCTCTCAAACCATTGCAGAGAACTATCGCCACGCAGGCAATGAAACGGGCTACAAAGCACGGGTGGAATTTACTCAGGCCCTGTTTGAGACGTAACCAATGCCTGTCACATTCAGTAGGACGCCAAGATGACGTGGCCCTTTTCACCGAAAAAACCAAAACCAGACCCCGATGGCCGGCTCTTGGAACAAACCTCGGATGGTGTGCAGTGTCGTGAGATGTCCAAGGATGTGGCCGAGCTTTGTCAGAATTGGTTTTCAGGGCAGATTTCGCAGTTTGAAAAAACCGGTGAGCGGTCCGTCTACATTCCCTATGAGGGTCCGCGCTTTGACAGGATCAAGATCAAGGGTGCCGGGTTAAATGGGTCTGCGATCCAGTTTGGCACCTATCTCGAACGCGGTCCTGTTGCGCCGGTTTTTGACTTTGACGGACGGGCCATGATGGATGTGGCAAGCGGCCATGACGGCGCCTTTGTTGGCGGATCGTCCATGCAACAAGCTGTCATCGAATATCGAATGAGCCACCTGTTGACCAAACTCGGCTATCCAACCGTTCCATGCCTTGGCTACGGGCGGGTGCATGAAAACGGGTATAGCAGTTGGTTCACGGCCTATGGTTGGAGATCCTCCTGGATCGACTCGGTCAAGCCTCCGCAGGCCAGTGCTGAGACCTATCGCGCGATGACCACCCGAAACAGTGAGATTGCCCTGGAATTGGCGCGCAAGCATCGGCTGATCGGATATTTCTGGATGGTGCGTAACGAAAACGGCGATTACCTGCTAAAGGATCTCCACCCGTTCAGACGCGCCGATCCCTTGAACATGTCCCAGGTATCTTGGGTGATGCAGACCTATTTTGCGCTGCATATCACGGCCATAAACACGCGTTTGCTTTGCCAACAATGGCATGACAATGACGTTGCCCAAGAGGCTCCGCTGTGGATGATCTGGCCCTTCTGCCCCGAGGCAACGCTGGAAGACTGGGATCGTTTGCGGTTTCGTGTTGTTGCCAAATACATGTTGCAATCTCATCCGGCCTTTGACCCAGGGCAGCTGATTGATTTGCTGAAATCAAATCCCATTTCAGCCCGTCTAATGGATCTGTGCCCGCCTGAATTTGAAGCCCCCTAGGGTCCTGACCCTAGGCACTGTCCCGTATCAGATTGCGGAGGAATGTCAGGCATTTCTCGATTTGCGTGACGTCTACATACTCGTTGGGTTTATGCGCTTGCGCGATCGACCCAGGGCCAATGATGATGGAAGGGATCCCACCAGTCTTTTCAAAGACACCGCCCTCGGATCCGTAGGAAACTTTCCCACCATAGCCTAGCATATGGCCAACAGGCTCTGGGCTCACTCACTGCGTTCTTAGTATGAGAAGGTCCCAGTGAGCCCACTTTAGAAAGCGCCGCTCCAAAATCCAGAAATTACATAGCCTTATTGCGAAGAACACGCAACTGACTGCAAGAGACTGCTGAATTCGTCGCACCCCTTAAGAGCGGTCAGCCAACTTTGTCTGTTGACATCTTTTGGAACGTTCCAGTATCCAGTGATGGAACGTTCCAGAATCAAGCGGAACGGCGCTATGGAACAAGCGCACGAATTGGGAGGCACCCGTTGAACTGGGCTTTGATTGGAACCAGCACAATTGCTGGGCAATACATGACAGACGCGATACGCGCGCAGGCCGGGGCCGAAGTGACCTGGGCACTAAGCACCAGCGCCTCCCGTGCCCAAAGCTTTGCCGACGCCCAAGGCATCGCCCGGTCCAGCGATAACCTTGCCGAGGTTCTTGCCGATCCCAAGGTCGACGCGGTCTATATTTCATCGATCAATGACAGGCATTACGCGCAAGCCATGGCAGCGATTGCCGCTGGCAAACATGTCCTGTGCGAAAAGCCCTTGGCCACCGACATCGATCAGGCCATCGACATGGTGCGCGCCGCAGACCAGGCCGGTGTTACCTTTGCCACCAACCATCACATGCGTTGCGCCGGGAGCCATCGCGCGATCCGCGATGTTATTCAGTCGGGCCAGATTGGTCGCGTCTTGTCACTGCGCCTGTTTCATGCGGTCGAGTTGCCAGCACATTTGCGTGGCTGGCGGCTGGACAACCCGGCGGCGGGCGGCGGCGTGATTGCTGATTTGACGGTTCACAACGCAGATACCGCCCGCTTCTTGCTGGGCGAAGACCCGCATAGCATCGTGGCCCAGTCCTGTGAATCTGGCTTTGGCCAGGGCGTCGAAGACAGCGCCATGTCGATCTGGTCGATGCACTCGGGCGCGATGGTATTCAGCCATGAAAGCTTTACCCACCCCTATGCCGGGGCCGGGATCGAAGTGCATGGCAGCAAGGGATCGCTATTTGCCAAAGGCGTCTTTGCCCAGGATCCGGGCGGCAGCATCACGCTAAACACCGCAGAAGGCGAAGAGGAAATCAGTTTTGATCATCATTCGCTTTACGGCGAAGTGATCCGCGATTTTACCGCTTGTGTCGCCACTGGTAACGCCCCCTCAGCGACCGGCTGGGATGGGGTCAAATCCATGATCATTGCCGATACGGTCAAAAAGGCCGCGCAGACCGGCACAGTCCAATCCCCCGATTTCAGAGGTGCCCCATGAGCAAGGTTGCCACCCTTTCCCAGGCTGTCGCCCGCATTCCCGATAATGCTGTTGTAACCGTATCGTCCTCCTCGGCGCTTGGTTGTCCCGACCTTGTCCTCAAAGGCATTGGCGAGCTGTTCCAGGCCCAAGGGCATCCGCGCAATCTGACCACCATTCATCCGATCGCCGCAGGGGACATGTATGGGGTCAAAGGGGTCGATTACATCGCCAAAGACGGGCTTTTGACACGTATCCTTGGCGGGTCCTACCCGTCCGGGCCATCCTCCAAACCGATGCCCGAGATCTGGAAGATGATCGTCGAGAACCGCGTGGCAGCCTATAATGTGCCCTCGGGCATTCTGTTTGACATGACCCGCGAGGCCGCCGCCAGGCGCCCCGGCGTGGTGACCAAGGTTGGTCTTGATACCTTTGTCGATCCCAAGCGCCAGGGCTGCGCCATGAATGACAAAGCCGCTGCTGACCCAATCGTCTCACATGTGGAATTTGCCGGTGAAAACTGGCTGCACTTCCCAAATATCATTCCCAATGTCGCCATCATCCGCGCCACAACTGCGGATGAATTCGGCAATCTGACCTATGAGCATGAGGGGGCCTATCTTGGCGCGCTTGAGCAGGCGATTTGCGTGCGCAACCATGGCGGTCTGGTCATTGCGCAGGTCAGCCGGGTGACACGGCGCGGCTCGTTGCGCCCGCATGATGTGCGGGTGCCGGGGCATCTGGTTGACGTGATCGTGCTTGACCCCGACCAGAAGCAAACCTGCGAGACCCCTTACGACCCGGCGATTTCCGGTCAGATCATGCGCCCCTGGGACAGTTTTTCACTGGCGGAGCACGGGGTTGAAAAGGTCATCGCCCGCCGCGCTGCCATGGAGCTGACCCCGGGCATGACCGCCAATCTCGGCTTTGGAATTTCGGCGATGGTACCGCGCATCCTGTTGGAAGAAGGCCAGCCCGAAGCGGTGACTTGGGCCATTGAACAGGGTGCCGTCGGGGGTATGCCGCTCACCGGGTTTGCCTTTGGCTGTGCATCCAATGCCGACGCCTTTGTCCCCTCTCCGCAGCAGTTTATCTACTTTCAGGGCGGCGGGTTTGACGTGTCTTTCCTGTCCTTTCTTGAGGTCGACCTTGAGGGCAATGTCAACGTCTCCAAGCTGGGCAAGAAACCCTATCTCACCGCAGGGTGCGGCGGCTTTGTCGACATCACATCGGGTGCGAAAAAGATCGTGTTTTCCGGCTGGTTCGAAGCCGGGGCCGAGATCGACATGGATGAAACCGGTATCCATGTGCGCAGCCCCGGCAAATTCACCAAGATGGTCGAAGAGGTCGAACATGTCACCTTTTCTGGCAAACGCGCGCGTGAGCTGGGGCAAGAGGTGCTTTATATCACCGAACGTTGTGTGATGCGGCTTGCGGCTGACGGGTTGGTCGCCACAGAAATCATGCCCGGCATCGATGCCGAGCGCGATATTGTTCAGGCGTCTCAGGGCCGGGTCAAGCTGGCCAAGAATGCGGTCACCTTGCCCTTATCGCTGTTGTCACGTGATCCGATGGGGTGGGGCAGATGAGCGCGGTTCACCTGATCCGACGCGGAAACCTGGCCGAAATCCGGCTGGACAATCCGCGCAAAATGAACGCCTTCAGCATCGATATGCTCCATCAGCTCGCCACCCATCTGGAGGCGGTAGAGCGCGACGATAGCCGCGCGGTGATGGTGACAGCCGAAGGCGACCGAGCCTTTTGCACCGGCGCTGACATCAGTGCCTGGGGCGGATTGAGCCCGCGTGAATTTGCCCGTTTTTGGGTGCGCAACGGCCATCGCATCTTTGATCGCCTGGCCCGTCTGTCCAAACCAACACTTGCAGTCTTGCAGGGGCATTGCTTTGGCGGCGGGCTGGAATTTGCCGCGGCCTGTGACATTCGCGTAATGGCCCCCAAGGCGACCATCGCCCTGCCCGAGGCCGGTGTCGGGATTGTTCCGGGATGGGGGGGCACTCAGCGTCTGGCTCGGCTCATCCCCGAACCGATGCTCAAGGAAATGGCCCTGTTCGGGACCCGTATCAGCGCTGATCGCGCCTATGCGGCGGGTTTTGTTGCGGCAGTCAGTGAAGACCCGCACGCCGCAGCGGACACCTTGCTGGAACGTGCCGTCACCCTCAGCCCCCGCGCTGTAGACATCAACAAATCCATGATCCACGCCGCTGTCGGAGAGGATAAAGGCGCCATGATCGAAGCGCTTGGAAGCGCCGCCATTGCCGCCACAGAGGACCGCGCCGAAGGCGTCGGGGCCTTTCAGGACAAGCGCAAGCCGGAGTTTACCGGCAAATGACAAAAGAGTTGAACATGAAAGACCTCACCATTCTGACCTGTGCCGAACAGGCCCTGCCACAAGAGCCGTTTCAGGCCCGGCATTTCATTGATGGCCACTATGTCGACAGTGCGGATGGACGGGTTTCCGACCGGATTTCGCCGTCACATGGCGTGTTGGTGTCCCAGGCCGCGCTTGGCGGTCAGGCCGAGACAGAACGTGCCATAGCTTCGGCCCGCGCAGCCTTTGACGATGGGCGTTGGAGCCGGCTGAGCGGCAAGGACCGCGCGGCTGTCCTGAACAAGGTGGCCGATCTGATCGAAGCCAACCAGGATACGCTGGCGCAAATCGAAACGCTGGAAAGCGGCAAGCCGATTTCTCAGGCGCGCGGCGAATGCGGCGGCGCGGCTGATCTTTGGCGCTTTGCCGCCTCGCTTGCTCGCACGGTCCAGGGCGATAGCCACAATACGCTGGGCACCGACATTCTCGCCACCGTGCTCAAAGAGCCGATTGGCGTTGTTTCGATCATCACCCCGTGGAACTTTCCGTTCTGGATCCTGTCGCAAAAGCTGCCCTTTGCCCTGGCGGCGGGCTGCACCTGTATTGTCAAACCCTCTGAAATGACCCCTTCAACCACCGCGATGCTGGGGGATCTGTTAAACGAGGCCGGCTTGCCAGCTGGTGTGTGTAACATCGTTCTTGGGCACGGCGATCCGGTCGGCGCGCTGATGTCGTCACACCCAGCGGTGGACATGGTCAGCTTTACCGGCTCAACCGCCGTGGGCAAGCACATCACCAAAGCCGCTGGCGACACGTTGAAAAAGGTGGCGCTGGAACTGGGCGGCAAGAACCCGCAGGTCATCATGCCTGATGCCGACCTTGACCAGGCGGCTGATGCGGTGACCTTTGGCATCTATTTCAACGTTGGCCAATGCTGCAACGGCACCTCGCGGCTGATCGTTCACGAAGACATTGCCGAGGCGTTTGTGGCCAAAGTGGTGGCCCTGTCAAAACAGGTGCGCTTTGGCGATCCGCTGCACCCGGACACACAGGTCGGTGCCATTGTCACCCCGGAACATGCGTCCAAAATCGACGGTTATGTGAAAACCGCGATTGATCAGGGCGCGCATTGCGCTCTTGGCGGTGCCCCACTGGAGGTAACGGGCCTCGGTCAACAGTTCTACCAACCCACCGTTTTGACCAATGTCAGCCCGGACATGGCCATTGCCCATGACGAGGTATTCGGCCCCGTGCTTTCGGTTCTGACCTTTAAGACCCTGGATGACGCCATCGCTCTGGCCAATGACAGCAGCTATGGCCTGTCCGCCGGGATCTGGAGCGAGAATGTCCATACCTGTCTGGAATTCAGCCGCCGCGCCGAGGCGGGCACGATCTGGACCAATACCTGGATGGATGGGTTCCCGGAACTGGCCTTTGGCGGGATGAAACAATCTGGCCAGGGTCGTGAAATCGGCTCTTACGGGTTTGAAGAATTCCTTGAGGTGAAATCGCTGGTGATGCGCATCGGGCACAGCCGCGAACCTTGGGTGCAAACATCCTGAAACAATCATCAGGAACAACAAGACCAACGCTTTCAGAGGAGGAGAAATCATGGTTGGGATTATTGGAAAGAAAGCAGCGCTGACAGCTGCATTGCTGGCAACAACCAGCCTGGCCCAGGCGGCCGAGGTTGAGGTGCTGCATTGGTGGACATCCGGCGGCGAAGCGGCAGCACTGAACGTGTTGAAAGAAGACCTTGCTGGTCAGAATATCGGCTGGGTCGACATGCCGGTTGCGGGCGGTGGCGGCGAAAGCGCCATGACCACCCTGCGGGCCCGCGTGACCTCGGGCGATGCGCCAACAGCGGTGCAAATGCTGGGCTTTGACATTCTCGACTGGGCCGAAGAAGGCGCGCTTGCCAATCTTGATGCCGTGGCGGCCGAAGAAGGGTGGGACAAGGTCGTGCCAGCGGCTTTGCAGGCGTTTGCCAAACATGACGGGCATTGGATCTCCGCCCCGGTCAACGTGCATTCCACCAACTGGGTCTGGGCCAACAAGGCGCTGCTGGATGAGCTGGGCATCGCGCAACCCACCAACTGGGACGAATTCGTCGCCGCGCTGCAAGCCGTCAAGGATGCGGGCAAAACCGCGCTGGCCCATGGCGGTCAGGCCTGGCAGGACGCCACCATGTTTGACGGGGTGATCCTGTCGGTGGGCGGTGTCGACTTCTACACCAAGGCCTTTATCGATCTTGACCCGGCGGCGCTTGGCTCGGATCAAATGGTCGAAGCCTTCAACCGCATGGCCACCCTGCGCAGCTTTGTCGATGACAATTTCTCGGGCCGCGACTGGAACCTGGCCTCGGCCATGGTGATCAATGGCGAGGCTGGTTTCCAGATCATGGGCGACTGGGCCAAGGGTGAATTCATCAATGCCGGTAAGGTGCCAGGGCAGGATTTCCTGTGCTTCCGCGTGCCGGGATCTGATGGCGCGGTCAGCTTCAACTCCGATCAATTCGCCATGTTCTCGGTCAAAGACGAAGGCGCGCAAGGGGCGCAGGGCGAGATGGCCCGCGCGATCATGTCCCCGTCCTTCCAGTCTGCGTTCAACACCGTCAAAGGCTCGGTTCCGGCGCGCACCGATGTGCCCAATGACGCATTTGACGCCTGCGGCAAACAAGGCATGGCCGATCTGGCCGCCGCTGCTGAAAGCGGCAAGCTCGTCGGTTCCGTCGCCCATGGCCATGCCAACCGTGCAGCGGTGAAAAACGCGATCTACGACGTGGTGACCGCGCATTTCAACGGCGAATATGATGCAACAACAGCGGTAGAAGAGCTGGTGAACGCTGTCGAAGCGGCGCAATAATTCGCCCAAAACTACGGGGGTCTCCCTACCCCGCTTACCCGGCGCGCGCTTTTGACCCGCGCCGGGCCTGAAACGACCAATGAACAAACACTGGCCGCGCAGCCTTGCGGCCAAGGAGGAGCCATGGCGCAGCCCGCAATCCAGACAGATTTCCGCACGCGATTACAGGAGTGGCTGCCCAAGCTTGTGCTGTCTCCGTCCGTGGCGGCGGTCATGGTCTTTGTCTATGGCTTCATCGCTTTCACCGTGTATCTGAGCTTTTCCAAATCCAAGATGCTGCCCAATTACGACCTGATCGGGCTGACCAATTATACCAAGCTTTGGGGCCTTTCGGCCTGGTGGACCGCCATTGGCAACCTCGCCATTTTCGCCACGCTTTACATCGTGATCTGCACGGTGATCGGGTTGACCCTGGCCATTCTGCTGGATCAGAAAATCCGCGGCGAAGGCATGTTGCGCCCAATTTACCTCTATCCGATGGCGCTGTCCTTCATCGTGACCGGCACTGCGTGGAAATGGATCATGGACCCCGGTATCGGGATCGAAAACACCATGCATCTCTGGGGCTGGGAAAGCTTTGAGTTCAACTGGATCAAAGACCGCAATATGGCGATCTATACAGTTGTGATTGCCGCTGTCTGGCAGACTTCAGGCTTTGTCATGTCGATGTTTCTTGCGGGTTTGCGCGGCATTGATAACGAAATCCTCAAAGCCGCCCAGATCGACGGGGCCAGCAATTGGGCGCTTTATCGGCGCATCGTCATTCCCCTGCTGCGTCCGGCTTTCCTGTCCGCCTTTGTCATCCTCGCCCATTTGGCGGTGAAATCCTATGACTTGATCATCGCCCTGACCGGCGGCGGACCGGGGCGCGCAACGGAACTGCCGGCAACCTTCATGTATTCCTATACCTTCACGCGCAATTCCATGGGCATTGGTGCGGCCTCTGCTGTGATCATGCTGATGACCATTGCCGCCATCATGACCCCCTATCTCTATGCTGAGCTGAAGGAGAAAAAGGCATGAGCGTCGCCACCCAAGACACCGCCGTCAAAACCTCTCTCCTGACCAAGATCTTTATCTATGGCATCCTGATCCTGTTTGCCCTGTTCTACATGATGCCGCTGTTTGTCATGCTCGCCAACTCGTTGAAACCGCTGTCGGAAATCACCGGTGGCAATATGATGGCCCTGCCAAAATCCTGGACGTTCGAGCCCTGGCAACAGGCCTGGTCCAGCGCGCAGATCGGGGTCGAGCCGACGGGCCTGAAACCCTATTTCATCAACTCCATCCTGATGGTGGTTCCGGCTGTTGCGATCTCGACCGTGCTTGGGGCCCTGAACGGTTATGTGCTGACGAAATGGAGCTTTCGCGGCGACAAGATCCTGTTCGGCCTGCTGCTGTTTTCCTGCTTTATCCCGTTTCAGATCGTGCTGATCCCAATGGCCACCGTGCTGGGCAAACTTGGCCTTGCGGGCTCTATCCCCGGTCTCATCCTGGTGCATGTCGTCTATGGAATCGGATTTTCCACGCTCTATTACCGCAACTATTATGCCGTCTTCCCGACCGAGCTGGTGCGCGCGGCGATGATCGACGGGGCCGGGTTTTTCCGCATTTTCTGGCGCATCATGTTGCCGGTCTCCGGCCCGATCACCGTGGTCTGCGTCATCTGGCAGTTCACCAATATCTGGAATGACTTCCTGTTCGGGGCCTCCTTTGGCGGCACCAGCCAGCCAATGACCGTGGCGCTGAACAACCTCGTCCAAAGCTCAACCGGCGTCAAAGAATACAACGTGCATTTCGCCGGGGCCATTCTCGCCGCTTTGCCGACCTTGCTCGTCTATATCGTCGCCGGTCGCTACTTTGTGCGCGGCCTGATGGCAGGCAGCGTCAAAGGTTAATCCGGGCGCGTCCCGATCCCACATTTTTCGAGCGATAGAAGGAACCGCAATATGGGTTTTCTCGACATCTCAAACGTCACCAAAAGCTACGGCAATGTCGAGGTGCTGCACCGCGTCGATATCGAAGTCAAAGAGGGCGAGTTCCTCGTGCTTGTCGGCCCGTCAGGCTGTGGCAAATCCACTTTGCTCAATATGATCGCAGGGCTGGAAAGCATCAGCTCGGGCGACATCTCGATCAAGGGGCAGGTGATGAACGGCGTGCACCCATCCAAGCGCAACATCGCCATGGTGTTCCAAAGCTATGCTTTGTACCCCAACATGACGGTTGGTCAAAACATGACCTTTGGCCTTGAGATGCATGGCGTTCCTAAGGCAGAGCGTGACACGGCGCTGGCCAATGTGGCCAAGCTGTTGCAGATCGAAAACCTGCTGGATCGCAAGCCCGGTCAGCTGTCAGGCGGGCAACGTCAGCGTGTCGCCATGGGCCGCGCCCTGGTACGGGATCCGGATGTGTTCCTGTTTGACGAACCGCTGTCGAACCTTGATGCGAAACTGCGCGTCGACATGCGTACCGAGATCAAGAAACTGCATGAAAAGCTGAAAACCACCATCGTTTACGTGACCCATGATCAGGTCGAGGCGATGACCCTCTCGACCCGGATCGCGGTGATGTATCAGGGCTATGTGCAGCAGCTGGGCACGCCCAAGGAAATCTATGACAGCCCGGCCAATGTCTATGTGGCCACCTTCATGGGCAGCCCGGCGATGAATGTGGTTCCGGCTCGGGTCGAAATGCGGGATGGCACGCCATACGCATTGGTCAAGGTGCAGGGAGGCAGCGAACAGGCCCTGCGCTTTTCCCAGGCCAATATGGCCGATTGGGACGGGCGCGAGATCCTGCTTGGCATCCGTCCCGAAGCTATCACTGACCCGGACGGCGCTGATCGCAATTCCTCGAATATCGTCTCCCTGACCAACCGGATTGGCGTGACCGAACCCGCTGGCGCCGACACCTTTGTCACGATGGAGCTGGGCGGTCAGGACATCGTGGCGCGGATGCGGGCGGATGTCAGCATTGCGCCGGGCGATGAATACGCCTTTGCTGTGAACATGGAAAAAGCCGTTGCCTTTGACCCCAAGACCGAGAACCGCATCGAACCATGAATGACGCCGATGTCATCATCATCGGGTCGGGCATCGGTGGGGCAAGCATGGCCGCCGGTCTGGCCCGTTCCGGCCTGCGGATTCTGGTGCTGGAGCGCGGAGAGTTTCTGCGCCCAAGCGCCCATGACCGCGATGCCGAGGCGATTTTTGCGCGCGGTCATTACCGCCCCGATGAAACCTGGCTGGATGGAGACAACACGCCGTTCAACCCCGGCAATTACTATTGCGTCGGCGGCAACTCCAAATTCTTTGGCGCGGTGTTCCTGCGCTATCGTGAGGCGGATTTTTCCCCGATCCGGCATATGGGCGGCACCACGCCGGGTTGGCCGATCTCTTACAGCGATCTTGCGCCTTGGTATGAAGAGGCCGAATCGCTGTTCTCGGTGCGCGGGCAGGCTGAGGCCGACAACCCGCCCTACCCTTTTCCGCCCGTCCCGCATGAACCCGCCATCGCAGATTTGGCAGACCGCCTGCGCAAGCAAGGTCTGACCCCTGCGCCGCTTCCCTTGGGAGTCGATCTTGACCACTGGCTCGCTGGGGGACGCACGTCGTGGGATGCCTATCCCAATACCGGGCGCGGCAAGATGGATGCGGAAACGGCGGCGCTTCACGCGGCGCTCAAATCACCCAATGTGCGGCTGCAAACCGGCGCTCGGGTGTCGCGTCTGATCTCGGATCAAACCGGGCACATCACCTCTGTCGATCTGGCAGACGGCACCCGACTGAGCGCGCCGATTGTTGTTCTGGCCGCCGGTGCCGTGCAAAGCGCCGCGCTTCTTCTGGCCTCAGCCAATGAGGCCAATTCAAACGGGCTCGCCAATCAATCCGATCAGGTCGGGCGCAACTTCATGAACCATAATTGCAGCGCCGTGATGGCCCTGCATCCGCTGCGCAAGACCCGGCTAACCTATCAAAAGACCCTGATGTTAAATGATTTCTACCATAGCGGCGGCCCCGATGGCGCGCCGCTTGGCAATGTGCAGATGTTGGGCAAGGTGACAGGCCCCATCCTTGCGGCCCAGACCGCCCTACCCCACCCCATCGCCAATTGGATCGCCGCGCGCAGCCTTGATCTCTATGCCATGTCCGAAGATCTGCCCAACCCAGACAGCCGCGTAACGCTGCATAAGGGGCAGATCAAGCTGGACTGGAAACGCTCAAACTGGCCCGCGCATCAGGCGCTTGTGGCCAAGCTGAAACGGATACTGCGCAAGGCAGGCTATCCGATCACCCTCTCTCGTGCCTTTGACCGGCGCACCCCGTCACATCAATGCGGCACTGCCCGTATGGGGCATGATCCGCGCGCCAGCGTCGTGACGCCGCTTTGTCAGTCCCATGATCACCCCAATCTGTTCATCACAGATGCCTCGGTTTTGCCGACCTCAGCCGCCGTCAATCCGGCGCTGACCATCGCGGCACTGGCCTTACGCTCGGCTGATCACATCACCCAGTTCTTTGACCAATACGCGCGACACCAATCGCAGGAGGTGCCCCATGGCTGAGGGCTTTGACTTCATCATTATCGGAGGCGGGTCCGCCGGTTCCGTGCTGGCCGCTCGCCTGTCTGAAAACCCCTCGGCCAAGGTGCTGCTGCTTGAAGCTGGCGGGTCGGATCGCCACCCGTTCTACCACCTGCCTGCCGGGTTCGCGAAAATGACCAAGGGCATCGGCAGCTGGGGTTGGGACACCACCCCGCAACGCCATATGCAAGGCAAAGTGTTTCGCTACACGCAGGCCAAGGTGATTGGCGGCGGCTCGGCGATCAATGCGCAAATCTATACCCGCGGCAACGCGCAGGATTACGATGATTGGGCGCAGATGGGTTGCACCGGCTGGGGCTATGATGACGTGCTGCCCTATTACCGCAAAGCCGAGGATAACGACACGTTCGACAATGAATACCATGGCAAGGGTGGGCCTTTGGGCGTCTCACAACCCGCCGCGCCATTGCCGATCTGCGAGGCTTATTTTGACGCGGCCAAGGCGCTTGGCATTCCGCGCAACCTGGATATCAACGGCGAAACGCAAGACGGTGTTTGTTACTACCAGCTGACCCAACGCAACACCCGGCGTTCTTCGGCGGCGATGGCCTATGTCGCGCCCAACAAGCATCGCAAGAACCTGACGGTGCGTTTGGGCGCGCAGGTGCGGCGGATCATCGTCGAAGCGGGCCGCGCCTCTGGGGTCGAGATGATGGATGGCAGCCGAATTGACGCCTCCCAAGAGGTGCTTTTGTCCAGCGGTGCCATCGGCTCACCGCGCCTGTTGCAGCTTTCGGGAATTGGCCCAGCGGACAGCCTGTCCGACCTGGGGATCAAACCGGTCTTTGACCAACCCCAGATTGGGGAAAACCTCCAGGATCACCTCGACCTCTATTGCATTGCCGAGCTTAGGGGCCCATTCAGCTATGACCGCTATGCCAAACCGCATTGGGCCGCGATTGCTGGGCTGCAATACCTGTTGCAACGCAAGGGGCCGGTTGCCTCTTCGCTGTTTGAAACCGGCGGGTTTTGGTACGCTGATCCCTCCGCACGTTCCCCCGATCTGCAATTCCATCTGGGCCTTGGCACCGGGATCGAACATGGGGTTGCCTCAATGCCTCAGGGCGGGATCACCCTGAATTCCTGCTATTTGCGCCCGCGTTCGCGCGGGTCAGTCCGTCTGGCCAGCTCCGACCCGGCCCAGGCCCCACTGATCGACCCGAACTATCTGTCTGATCCGATGGATCGCGAGATGACAGTGCGCGGCCTGAAATTGACCCAAGAGATCCTGGCGCAAAAGGAAATGTCCGATTTCATCCTGGCCGAGCGCCTGCCCGGCCCGGATGTGAAAACCGACGCAGATTATTTCAACTTTATCTGCGAGCATTCCAAAACCTCGCATCATTGTGCGGGCACCTGCCGGATGGGCGCTGATGACGAAGCCGTGGTTGACCCGCGCCTGCGCTTCAACGGGATCGAGGGGCTGCGCGTGGTCGATAATGCCATCATGCCCAGCGTGATTTCCTCAAACACCAATGCCGCCGCCATCATGATCGGTGAAAAGGCAGCTGACATGATCAAACAAGATAACGGATTTCTGTAAGGACCCACCATGATACGCCATATCGTTCTGCTCACCTTCAAACCCGAAACCTCCGAGTCCCAGGTGGCCGCGCTTTTTGCCGAATTGGAAGACATCAAATCCGCCCTGCCCGGTATGACCGCCATTTCCTCGGGCCGCAGCGAAAGCCCCGAAAAGATGGAGCGCGGCTTTATGCATGGCTTCGTCGCCGATTTCACCGACTGGGATGCCTTGCAGGCCTATCAGGATCACCCCGATCACCAGGCCCTAGGCGCCAAGCTGGTCGCGGCTTCGGTTGGTGGCAAGGATGGGATCTTGTGCTTTGACTACGAGGTCACGGAATAGGGCCTTTGAACAATCAGTATAGATCATCAGCGCGAGACCTATTTTGCCATTGACGAGGCGATTTTCCCGCAGCGATCTGGTTGATCGGTAGGGGAAATCAACAAAGGCAAAATGGGCCGCGCAGCTCCGCTGTTTCGCCAAAATTGCTCATTTCGTCGTTATTTTCGCTAGCATTAGCCCGCTAGTGCTGCGCTCAAATGCCTAAAACTGAGCAATTTTGGACTGAAACTGATGATCTATACTGATTGTCCAAAGGCCCTAATACCCATTCAATTTGGCGGCGCGCTCAGGCATAAGCATGGGAACCGCCGCCAGATATGTGGAGGGCAGGGCAAAAGATTGGGCGAAAGGCTAGGCGGAACATATGGCCAAAGGCAGACCAACGATCATTGACGTGGCGCGCAAGGCGGGTGTGTCGAAATCCACCGTATCGCTGGTCCTACAAAACAGCCCCACCGTGCGTGACGAGACCCGCAAACAGGTGCGCGCCGCCATGGCTGATCTGGGCTATGTCTATAACCGGTCTGCCGCTAATATGCGCAAATCCAATGCCGGGCTGATCGGGCTGGTGATCAACGACCTGCGCAACCCCTTCTTTACCGAATTTGCCACATCCCTGCAGATGGCCTTGTCGGCGCGTGGCTATGCGGCGGTTGTGGCCAATACCGATGAAAGCCCCGAATTGCAGGACCAGGTGGTCAATTCGATGATCGAACATGGGGTGTCGGCCCTGATCATCTGCCCCGCCTATGGTGATACCCGTGGCACGTTTGATGCCATTGCCCGTGCCGGGCTTCCGGCGATGCAGATGTTGCGCCGGGTGGATGATCGGCTTGACCTCTTTCCCTTTACCGCGCCCGACTATGTCGCCGGCACCCGCGCGGCGACCCAGCATCTGATCGATCAAGGGGCAAACACCATTGCTTTTGTTGGCGGGTTAGAGGGCCGCGCGGTGACCGAAGAACGCATGTCCGGCTATCGTCAGGTACTTGGCGAAAACGGCAAGACACCGGTGATCCTGACCGGGCAGGCCACAAGGCAATTTGGCCGCGACAGCGCGCAGGGTCTGGCCCCCGAAATCGACGCGGTCTTGTGTTTCAATGACCTTGTGGCGCTTGGCATGATTGCGGGTTTTCGCGAGGCTGGCCATCAGGCCAGACAAGCGGTGCCGCGCATCGTCGGATTTGACGATATCGAGGATGCCGCCCAAACCTATCCGGCTCTCAGCTCGGTTCATTGCGACATTGCCGCGATCGGCAAAGGGGCGGCGCAGACCGTTCTCGCCTGGGTCGAAGACGGCCAGACCCCACCCCCCGAAACCCGCACCCCGGTTCGCCTGGTTGTGCGGGCGTCGAGTGCCTAGTCACATGGACCTGAAATCCGCCACATAGGTCATTAGTAACCACATAGGTTCGCGCCCGGCACCGAGGGTGGGCGCGTCTAACCTTGGCAACTGGGTGGTGGTATCAGAAAACTGTGCATCTTGTTGCAACGTTGAGACGAATTCGCGCCCGCCCTGGGGGCGGGGTCGGGCGCGAACCGGATCGCAAGCGATCCGGGAATATCAACTCTATGACAAGAACTTCAGTTCCAGATCGTTTTTCCTATAGCGTGACCCAAGCGCGTTTTTGCGACGACTCCATACAGGCATCGACCATCTGGGCAATGTGATGCCCGCTTTCGAATGTTGGCCACATGGGCTGTCCTGACGTGATGGATTTTATCACCTCTGCCACCTCGATGATCTTCATCTCATTATAGCCAAGCGCAAAATTGGGCAGCGGCAGAAAGGCGGCAAAGGTCGCGTTTTCTGGCCCGACATCTATGTCGCGGAATCCCTGACGGCCCTGCGCATCCTCCATCGCGTAGAACCGCAGCCGGTTCACCTGATCGTAGTCATAGATCAGCCCGCCTTTGGTCCCGTAAATCTCATAGCTCTGTTGAAATTTGCGACCCGTCGCGGTACGGCTGAAATCAACGATCCCGCGCGCGCCATTTTCAAAACGACACATCAGATGGGTGCCATCTGGGTTGCTCACTTGGCCCCATTCGGTGACCTCCGCATCACTGGCGCTGTCGCCGTATCCCAGCCCGTCAATTTTCGGGCGCTGCTTGGTCACGACAAAGTTCTCTGCGATCAACTCGCTGACCCGCCCGACCAGAAACTCCATAAAGCTGAACACATGGCTGCCGGTATCGCCAACAATGCCCGTCGGGGCCAAATCCCCATCCGCGCGCCACATATAAGGGGCCATCGGATCGGCATAGATGTCGATATGCTGGCAGCCCTTGAACATGGTGATTTCACCCAAGGCCCCGCTATCGATCAGCTCCTTGGCGCGGTCATGGGCCGGGTTGCGGGGAAAGGCATGACCAACACGGGTGATCACCCCTTTTTCGCGGGCAATATCGGCCAGTTCGCGCGCCTGTGCCGCCGTATCGGCCAACGGCTTTTCGCAGTACACATGCTTGCCCGCCAAAAGCGCCGCCTTGGCGACCTCGTAATGCAGGTTATCGGGCAGGCAAATATCGATCAGATCAATCTCTGGATCAGTTACGACCTTGCGCCAACCCTGTTCAATCCGTGCCCCCGGGGCGCGAAAGGCCAGATCTTTGGCCGCCTCTGGATTGGCTTCGACCAGCGCAGTGACACGGGCGGTGCCCTGCCCGGTGCCAAAGAAATGCTGAAAACTCTGGTAAGCCATGGTATGAACCCGGCCCATCCAGCCCGAGGCCCCCAAAACGGCAACGTTAACTGTGGTCATGATGTGCTCTCCTGCCCGTCAATGGGTTTGCTTTCAGGCCCTTTTTCAGACCCTTTTTCCGGCGCACTGACCGGGCTGTTCAGATCAAAAATGGTGCCCAGCAACCAATCCGGCCAATCGCGTTCAAAAAACGCCTTGGCGCTGTGGTCAAAGTCTCGATTGGGGCGGGTGGCAACGCGAATTTCGCCATCTTGCAGCCAGACCCGGATTTGCTCACGCTGGTCTTTGGCGCGCTCCTTGCGATAGCGCAATGCCTCCAACTCCCCGGTTTTGGTGGTCACCTGACCTGTGCCATCCGGGTCAAGAATGGCGCGGGCCCCACGGCTGCCCCCGCCTTGGCGGATATAGAAATCCAACGCGGCCAAGACCGCTTCGGACGCCAGCGCCATTTGCTGCCATTGCAAGGCGCGTGCCATCTCGCCCTCGCGCGCAAATCCGACACCATGCGTTGCAATCTCGCGGTTCAGCGCGCGGGCCTGGTCATGGGCTTGCGACACGATTTCAGCGCGGCACAAGATCCCGGCTGTATCGCTCATCCGCGCCTGCACAGCGCCGCGAATATCCGCTGCGCTCACCGGGCTGTTATCGCGCAACACCTGTCGCAGCCCCGCCAAAGCACCCTCCAGTTCCGGCCCCGGCGCATCGCAAACCGGACCGGTCCCAATTGCCCCGATATGTTCGGCAACACGGGTGCCAAAGACCTGCCCGGCATTCAGCGCAGACCCACCCGGCCGTGTCACCCCATGGGTGCCCGCCGCCTCGCCCACCGCATAAAGGCCCGGCACGGTGCTGCGCCCCCAGCTATCCACGGCGATACCGCCATTCATATGCTGGTTGTTCACCGCAAATTCGAGCGGCTCCTTGGCAATGTCGATCTTGTAACGGCGATACAATTCGATCGAGAGCGGGTTCATGTGCCGCAACCGATCAATCGGCAAAACCTGATCCGCTCCAGCCGTGCGCAGGTATAGGCTGACATCCTCATCCAACCGCCCCAGATCAAAGGGCTGATCCCCCTCCACCGGCAATGGGTTACGGTTGAAATCCATGAACACCCGCCGCCCCTGCGCGCATTCCTGATGAATCGCCAGATCCACAAGGCTCGAGCCAAAATCAGACATCCGCGTCGCATGAAACGGCCATTGATACCCTTTGCGAAACAGGTTTGAGGCCAGTTCCTGGGTGCTGCGATAATACCCGTCCAGAAAGTGATGTTCCCGCCCCTCACTGTCGACGGAATACACATGTGGCATGGCCTGCATATAGGTGCCCGACAGGTTCCAGGGGAAACCTTCGCGCCGGGTGCCAATACCAAACTGGCTTTCGGTGAGATTGACCAGATCAACCCCCGCCTCAAGCGCAAGGCCAAGCGAGCCAAAGCAGCCATTGGGAAAGACGCTGTCACGGTAAAGCTCACCGGGGCCGCCCGCCGCCAGAACCAGCGCGCGGCATTGGAAATAGACCAATCCAAGCGGGTTCGTTTCGCTGCGCAGCTTGCTTTGCATGGCCAGGATACCCGCCACCTGCCCGGCCGCTTTCACCACGCGAACGGCAGTGGTTTGATTGTAGAACGGAATGCCCAGTCGCAGCGCCTCTTGCGCAAGCACTTTGACCATCAATCGCGAGGTGCGCGGGCCACAGCTTGTCGCGCGCCCGGCTTCGTCATGATCGGTTTTATACCGCAGCACGCCGCCAAACGGGTCTTGTGGCAGGGGCAGCCCAAGAAATTGCAGGCTTGCCATGGCGCGGGGCGACCCCACGGCCTCGATATAGGCGGTGTCGCTATCCATCGCGCCCCCGGCCTGAAGCGCGCGCGCCATGGCCTGAAAATTGTCGCCCTGATCCGCAGTGTTAGCCGTATGCAAGGTCTGTTTGTCAGAGCCCGAACAGGCCGAGGTGCCGCCCCACGCGCTTTGACTGATCAGGATCACCTCCTGCCCGCGCCGTTTAAGTTCGACAGCCGCCCGCAAGCCTGCCGCCCCGCTCCCGACCACCACAGTGCCGGTCTGAACATGCCCGATCTCTTGCCCATTCACAGCCAACATTTCCGCAATTTCCAGAGCCGGGGGCAGCTTGGGCATGGTGACATCGGTCAGATCATCCAGAATGTTTTGAGGAATCAACGTGCCCGTCTCCTGTTGTCGAAATGGCATGAGCACTTGCTTAATTGGAACGTTCCAAAAATTCAAGACAGGAATTTTCCAAGACCGGCTTTCCCCTGCGCTCATACGCCTGAACGGGTGTCCTGAATCCCATCCAACTGCTGCTAACTTGTCCGAAATACCCGTTTGGTATATATATTCGTATATCCAACCGGAGCGCGCAGATGATCGAAGCCAAAATCAGAAAGGTCGGCAATTCCGCCGTGATGACTCTCAGCACCGAAATGCTGACCATGCTGGACGCCAAAGAGGGCGACACGTTGTTTGTCGTGCGCACCGATGATGGCGGGTTGAAGATCATGACCGAAGACCCGGACCTCCAAGCGGCCCTTGCCGCCGCAGAGGAGGTCATGGATGAAAATCGCGACCTGTTGCAGGCACTTGCATGACCCAATGGGTTTGGGTGCCCTTAAAAGCACTGCACGTTATTCATGACCGCCAGATTTCGCGTCACGGTGGCGGCACCGGCCTTCGCGACATCGCCTTATTGGAAATGGGCTGTGCGCGCGCCTTGAATCTCGCAGGCTACGGCACGCCGGACAAGTTCGAGATTGCCGCCGCCTATGCTTTCGGCCTGGCCAAGGCGCATGCCTTTGTCGATGGCAACAAGCGCACCGCCTTTGTTGCGGCTTTCACCTTTCTGCGCCTGAACGGCACCGCCATCCGCCCGGACCCGATCAAAGGTGTCCAGATGATGGAGGACCTTGCCTCGGGCGCTGTGACCGAGGCTGAATTTGCCGATTGGCTACGGGAATTGGCCAAGCCTTCAGCGCAGGAATAAGCCCTGTCTCACACCCACGGCCACATCGTCATTGTAACAAAAGAAAGCCGTCGGCAGCGTGTCCTTGATGAACAACCGCTCGACCGCGGCGCGCCCGCCCTCATTGCTGCCGCCGCTTTCCACCTGCCAAGGGATAATCCGGCCCGACGCCTCATTCAATCCCTGCAGATAGCCCTGGTATCGCAGATCCGAGACGGGGTCAGTTTGATCAGAGCCGGTATAGGCGATCTTGCGATGCCTTGATTACCTTGACAATCTCGACATCTATCGCGACCGGATCAAGATGTTCCATGTCAAAGATGCTGAATTTAGCCCAACCGGTCGCCAGGGTGTCTATTCCGGCTATCAGCCTTGGGTAAACCGCGCTGGCCGCTTCCGCAGCCTTGGCGATGGGCAGGTCGATTTCTCAGCCATCTTTGCCAAATTCGCCGCGATGGATTTTGACGGCTGGGCCGTGGTGGAATGGGAATGCTGCCTGAAACACCCCGAAGACGGGGCCCGCGAAGGCGCGCAATTCGTGCGGGATCATATCATTCGCGTCACCGAAACCGCCTTTGACGATTTCGCCGGTGGCGGCACCGATGAGGCCGCCAATCGCAAAATGCTGGGGATCGGATAGATGAGCGAGACAATCAAACTGGGCATGGTCGGCGGCGGCAATGATGCCTTTATCGGCGCGGTCCACCGCATCGCCGCACGGCTGGATGGGCAATATACGCTTGTCGCGGGCGCGCTGTCGTCGACACCGGAAAAATCCCGCGCCTCTGGGCAGGCTTTGGGTCTGGATCGCATCTATGACGATTACACCGCCATGGCCGAGGCTGAAGCCGCCCGCGCCGACGGCATTGACGCGGTGGCCATCGTCACGCCCAATCACATGCATTTCCCGGTCGCCAAGGCGTTTTTGGAACAGGGCATTCATGTCATCTGCGACAAGCCGATGACCTCAACTCTTGAGGATGCCCATGCGCTGTTAGAGGTGGCCGAGCGCGCGGATGCGCTGTTTGTCCTGACCCACAATTACACCGGCTACCCGATGGTTCGGCAGGCGCGCGATATGGTGGCGCGCGCGGGATGCTCTGGTGTTCCCAGGTTGCGCCGAGCAATGAAAACGCCCTGCGCCTGCGGGTTTACGGCGAAAAAGGCGGTCTGGAATGGGCACAGGAAGACCCGAATTATCTCTGGCACACCCCCTTTGGTGAACCCAAACGCCTGTTGACCCGCAATGGGGCCGGGGCCGACCCCGGCAATACCCGCCTCTCACGCATTCCCCCCGGCCATCCCGAAGGTTATCTGGAAGGGTTCGCCAATATCTATGCCGAAGCCGCCCTTGCGATCCGCGCCTTCAAGGCCAACACCCCCCTGCCCCCGGACATTCATTTCCCAACGGTGCAGGAAGGGTTGTCAGGGATGCAATTCATCGCCGCCTGCGTCGACTCAGCCGCGCAAAATGGCAATTGGGTGTCTCTATAACACCAGAAAACGCCGATTTTTCGCTGACCAGCGGACCAAAGGCGCATCCATCTAAAGCGTTTCGAGAAATAGTTGAGACAAACGGATCGCAAATGGCCTGAGAACGCGAAGCGTGGCAAGGTATTTGCGATTCCACGTTTTCTCGAAACGCTATAGGGTGCGCCTTTTCACATCAGCTCACAGCGGATTGCGTTCGGCAAAACTGCGAAAGAACGCCAGATAGGCTTTGTCCGGGTCGCGCGGGGCCTCTTTGTCTTTCGCCCAAGCCCGCCATTCGGATTCCACATGGTAGATGTCATAGCCGGGAAAGCGCAGCTTGGCCGTTTCATAGGTCTGCGTCAGCAATGCCCCCCCTGCCCTGTCCAACCAGGCTGGCCTTGGCTTGGCATCGCTGCCAACCTGCGCCTGTTCAACCACAGCCTCGACCCGGCCCTCCATACGGGCCTTGCGCCCGACCTTGGAATATTCCAGCTCACGATCCGCCGCGGACTGCCCAGCCGCCGATTTACGATGCCATTCCAGCACCACGCCAGCCACCCGCCGCCCCTCTTTGTAAGGCGTAATAGAGACTAAATAGTCCGAAAGCGCGTTCACCTCTTCCACCGCCGGTTTCAGCGCCCGCAGCTGCAGATTAGACCAGGTTGTCAGCTTGCCCTTGGGCACGCCCAGAATGCCGCGCAGCTCTTCCAGGGTGAATTTCTCTGACGATTTGAACCGCAGATTTCCGCGCTTTTGCACCATCTCATAGAGGGTCAGCGCATATTTTGACGATAGCGCAAACATGACCTCTTTTTGCAGCCGGGCAAACACGGTCGAGTTCTTGATGATCTTGCGCAGCGCGCGCGGGATTTCGTAATAGAGCATCCCATCCGGTTGCTCGAGCTCGATATTCCCGCCCAACAGCTGCACACGTTCAATCGCCGGCTCACCATCTTTCAGCACCGACACTTTGACGATGGCCCGCATCAACCGTTCCACAGACTCGCCAATGCGGTCGTTGGAGTTGTGACTGCCACGCAGCGTCGCCTTGGACACGTGATGCACAACCGGCTTGTCGATATCTTCCCAGGCATGTTCCAGCATCAGGTTGTAGATGCGCCGATCATTCAATGTCAGCGGCGTCACCTCGACCAGATCGACCAATTCACCGGGTTTGATCAGCGAGTCTGCATTTGGTTTTGCATCCAGGCTGGTATAGGGTTTCTTTAGCTCTTCCGCCATTGTCTACTGCTTACGCCAAAATCTTACTTTTTGTTTTTTTCAGTGTAAGAAAAATTCAGAACCGGGTCAATCTTGGACAGCGCGACCTGCGCCCGGTCGCCGGCCCCATCCCAAAAAGTAGTTTTTAACCGCCCCTGATTTTGCCAAATCTCAGCTGCTTCCTGCGCCAAGAGAATCAAAACAAAGGGAAAAACAGGCTCTATTCCGCCCCCATCCGAATCGTAAGCTTTGCCCACCCGAAACGTAAGTTTTGGCATCCCAATCCGTAAGCTTTCGCATCCGATATGTAAGAGATAGAGCAATTTTTATTTCTAAAACAAATATTTAGCGGCGCAGAACACTAGAACAAAAAGAATCTGAACTAGGGTTTTCCCCTCTTTTCACCCCAGACTGCCACGACAAACCACCCTTTTCCCAGAAAACACCGAATCAATCCGACTCACTTCTTGCGAAAGCAGGAAAGTTTTGAAAAAATAATCCACAGAAACCGAGTTTTGGTTTTTCGCCACTTTCACGAAAAAAATCAAAACTCGGCCAAGAGCACAGAACAAAGTACGAGGCACCATGGCAGACCCTATTCTACCCTCGGTAACGCTCGATGATCTAGACCGTTTGTCCAACCGAGCCACTTCCGTCATCGACCGTCTGCGCGATCAGGTCTTTGCACCCGGCACACAAAAGAGCCTAGACTTGCGGTTTAACGTCCGCACCGCGGCGCAAATGGTCGGGCGATCCGAAACTCTGATCCGAGACGCTGAGAATGATGGGCGTTTGCCCGAACCGGAAAAGGATGACAAAACCGGGCGGCGCAAAGGCTACGCCCTGCACGAGATCAACAATATGCGCGCCCTATTCGGCACCCTGCCCCATCGCAGCGCAGAGGATGACGCGCTGGTTCTGGCGGTTCAGAACTTCAAAGGCGGTGTTGGTAAATCGACCCTGGTCACGCATCTGTCGCAATATTTGGCGCTACAAGGCTACCGTGTTTGCGTGATCGATTGCGACAGTCAGGCCTCGACCACGTCGATCTTTGGGCTCAACCCCGACATTGACATCGACGAAGACGAAGAGACGCTCTACCCCTTCTTTCGCCATGGCGGGCCCCAGGATTTGCGCTATGCCTTGCGCGCCACCTATTGGCCGGGCATCGCCATGGTTGCGGCGAATTTGGGTCTCTATGACGCGGAATACGAACTCGCCGGGCGCATGGCGCGGGAATCCGGCTTTGTGCTGGATCGTTTGCGCGAAGGCATCAATTCGATCCGGGATCATTTCGACGTCATCCTGCTCGATCCGCCCCCGGCTTTGGGTATGATCTCTCTCTCGGTACTACGCGCGGCTGATGCGATTGTGGTGCCGACTCCGCCCAATAATGTCGATTTCGGCTCCACCGTGCATTTCCTCAAAATGCTCACCAGCACGCTTAACGAGCTGGAGAAAGTTGGCGGGGCGCATGATTACAAGTTTGTTAAGATCCTTGCCTCGAAAATGAATGACGGGAAATCCGCGCATGTGGCGATCAAGCGGATGATGGATGCGGTTTTTGCGGGGGACATGCTGCAATCGGTTCTCAAGGATTCCGCCGAAATCGACAACGCCACGGCTAATCTGTTGACCGTCTATGAAATGACCGGATCGGCCACGCGCACCGAAACCCATAAACGCTGTCGCGTCTATCTGGATGCCATCGGCCGCGAAATCGAAATCTTGATGCGCAAGACATGGCCCAGCCAAAGAGAAGCGCTCGCTCGGGAGGGATTGCTATGACCAAGAAACATGACGCCATTTTTGACGCTGTTCTCAGCGGAATGGGCACCGAGGATCGCAGCCAGAAAAAGGATCGCGGGGCAGGGCGGTTTCTGAAACGCGGCAATGCCATTGGCGACAAGATCAGCGGTGATGTGGATGAAAAGACCCTGCATTGGGTGGACCCGGCGCGGTGCCGTATGTGGGACCGTCACAACCGCAACTACGCGCTGCTCACACCGGAAAACTGCGCCGATCTGATTGAAGGCATCCAGCAACAGGGCAAACAGGAATTCCCGGCCATTGTGCGGCGGATCACTGGCGAGGATGGTTTCGATTACGAGGTGATTTGCGGCGCGCGGCGGCACTATGCGGTGTCCTGGCTGCGCGAAAACAACTATCCGCAATTCAAATACCTGATCGAGGTGCGCGATCTCAGCGACGAAGAGGCCTTTCGCCTCGCCGATATCGAAAACCGCGACCGCGCCGATATCTCGGATTACGAGCGCGCCTGCGATTACGCGGCGGCGGTGAAACTGTATTATGGCGGCAAGCAAAAGGACATGGCGCAGCGCTTGCAGGTCTCAGAAGCCTGGCTGTCGCGCTATCTGTTTTTGGCCAAACTGCCGGCGGAAATTGTCCAGGCTTATCCTTCGCCAAATGACATTCGCGAGCTGCACGCGCGGACGTTGAAACCCTTTCTGGCGCAACCCAAAGCCCGGGCTGAAATGATCGAGCGGGCCGAGTGGTTGGCCTCGATGCGATTGGTTGGCGCGACCTCGGATGGCATGCCTTGGAATGATGCTGGCAAAGTGTTGGACGAGCTGAAACGGGCAGGGCAGGGCAAAGCGATCAAACGCAAACCGCGCCCCAGCCGGACGCATGTTTATACGGATCGCGGGACTGACTATAACATGACCCGGACGGATAAAGGGCGCCAGATCACGCTGCAGATCGATAAGGATGTACCTGTTGATGACCTGCGTAAGCTCTTGGAAAAGTTTCTGTTGGATCGCTCGGAGAACTTGTAGAAATTGCCAATTGGCAATTTTCTGGATTTCTGTTTGAAAATAGCACGTTAGCCATGAAATTCCCAAAATTCTTAATGGCAACCGCTCTCCTGCGTGTCTGAATGCGATGCGCCGTCGAAATCATTCCCAAAATTCAGAGACCCGCACGCTAGGAGTGCGCCGACAACAGCTACGTGGGAGGGCAGGGCGATGGTATAGCGGTTGGCTGCTATGGTTTCTCCGCCCCGACGAACATACGGTCCCAGGCATTGCTAAGGTGCATATACATCGCGTGACCCGCTGCCTCGGCATCCTGAGCCCGGATGGCATCAATGATCTCACGATGCTCTTTTTGCACCAACGCATTTCGATCTGGCGATGAGATCAGCGTCAAAGACCGCGACAGGTTCATACCAAAGCCCACCTGTTCTGCCAGTGAATCCAGAACTACCACATAGTTAGAGTTCTGGCTGGCCTTTGCGACGGCCTGATGAAGTTTGAAATCCGCGTCGACCCCAAGGTTTTGATCCATATAGCTGGAATCAATTTCCCCATAGGCGGCTTCCATCGCTGCGAGGTCCTCTTCGCTCCGACGTTTTGCCGCCCATTTTGCAGCGGCAGATTCCAGATCCATTCGGAATTCGTAGCAGCGCTGAATGTCGGTGATCGATCCCAGGGGAACGAACTTCATCACGGATTGGTTTGGACGGCGGGCAACAAAATTGCCTGATCCGCGTTGCGAAACAACAATGCCATCGTCGCGCAGGCGGCTGAGGGCCGTCCGCAAAACGGGGCGAGATACGCCCATATCCCGCGCCAGCCGGTCCTCTGACGGGAGCTTGGACTTGATGGCATAAGTGCCTTCGATGATCGCCTTGAGCAGGTGATCATAAACGCTATCCGCCTTGGTTGGCCGAGAGATTGGCAGGTCTGTCAATGCTTCGCTTCCTGTGGAGTTTCGGCCATTTTATAGACAGCCTCCATGAGTTTCAAAGTTTTCAGATTGTCGAGCCGATCTGTCGGAAACGCTGTTCCGTCCTGAATGCCGGTGACAAAGCTGGAAATCGCGCCGGTGAAACAGGCCTGATAGTTTTTGGTCAGATCGTGCCGCGACGGGTTTTGAGGGTCGGATAGCAGCACTATGTGGTTGCCTTCCAGGATCATCGTGTCCGTGTCGCCAATCAGTTCCAGCCGGTCACCGGGTAGGGCAGGGTAGCCTAGGGCGGCAATGCAGGCGTCAATCTCGACCCATGCGCCGGTGTCGGTGGTCAGGCTGATCAGCGCCGTGTCTTCGCCTGCTAGGTCTGGGTTCAGACTCATCAGCCGCGCGGCTCTGACCTGCATATCACCCAGGATTGCCCGCAAAGCATCCAGTTGGTGGATGAGGCATTCAAAAACCAGCAGTTTTTCAAAACCGACCAGATAAGGCTGGCGGGCGAGCAAAAAGGCGTCTTCGCCTGGATAGGTCCGCACCGATGACGACCGAACCGCCATGCGCACATGGCGCACCTTGCCGATCTCTCCGGCGGCGACGCGCTGTGCGATTTCGGCAAAATGCGGGCGGAAGCGGTAGTTTTCATGCACCATAAAGCGCACGCGGTCCCCGACATATGACACGAGCTCGCTGGCCTCTTGGACCGTCGAACAAAGAGGTTTTTGGCACATGATATGCACGCCATGATCTGCCGCCAGGCGCGCCAATGGGGCGTGGGTGCCGACGGGGGTGATGATGTCAATCGCATCCGGCTGCGTTGCCGCCAGCATCTCGGCCACATCCGTGAAAACGGCGTTAATTGCGAAGTCTTGGGCGCGGGCCCGGGCGCGTTCCTGATCGGGGTCGCAGATGGCGACCAGTTCGGCGCGTGTTTCGGTTTGCCATGCGGTCAAATGATAGGGGCTGATGGCTCCTGCCCCGGCGATGGCGACGCGAAGTTTACTCATTTTTCCTCTACCTTTCATGCGGTTGCACGATTTCATATTACTTTTTTTATCTACTATTGACAAATTTTTACATCAGTTAAATATTACTTACAACTTCGATTCCGCCGTGGGGTGAAATTTACATGTTTGCTGATCTTTTCTCGAGGACCATCGTTCCCGTTCCGCCCTTTGCGCGGACCGAAGACGGTGAGGTCAGTCCCGATGAAAACCGTGCAATCATGGCTCATATTGCCTCTGGTGGGGTGCGGGTCTTTTTGATCGGGGGCAATGCGTTGGTGCAGCATTGGCCGATGTCCAGCTATGCGCATTGGTGGGATACGTTGGTGACCGTTGCCCCAAAGGGGAGCCTCCTGATCCCGTCGGTCGGGCCAGACGCTGGCAAGTTGCAGGATCAGGCCGACATTCTGCGCGACCGCGACGTGGCCGCGGCAATGCTTTTGCCCTTTGTCACCCCGTTTGATCCGGCGGGTTTGACCGATGCGATGCGCGCCTTTTATCGCGTCTCTGGCGTGCCGCTGATCGTCTATATCAAAACCAGGGATTACCTTGAGGCGGGGCTGCTTGGCACCCTCAAGGCCGATGGTGTGGTGGCCGGGGTCAAATATGCCGTGCCCTGCGCTGATGGTGCGTTCGATGCTTATCTGGACAGTCTCATTGCCGCTTTGGGCGCTGATCACATTCTGTCCGGCTTTGGAGAGCCGCCAGCGATGGCGCATCTGAGCGAGAAGAACTTGCAAAGTTTTACGTCCGGCTGTTGCTGCATCGCGCCCGCGCTGTCCATGGGCCTGCGCAAGGCGTTGAAGGCCGGTGACACCGCCATGGCCCAATCCATTTTGGCCCGGTTCGAACCGCTTGAAGCGTTGCGCAATGATATTGGCGAAATTCGCGTTCTTCACGAGGCGCTGGCAGGGGCGGGCATCGCCGAGACCGGCCCGATACTGAAGCCCTGTGATCCGGTTCCAGAGGCGCGGCGCACGGACATCCACAAAGCCGCCCAGGAGTTGTTGGCGGCAGAGCAGGCTTTTCGAGCGGGGGACATTCTTGAGTAGGCGCAAGGGTATGCGCGACGGACAAGCTGTTTGACCAAAAGGAGGCGGTTGGACGGTTTAAGGCCTTCAAAGGAGAGGAGGTCAGGGCAGGGATCGGCAGAATCCTGTCTGAAAAGAGGGGCGCATTTGCGACCCCGATGCGTGGGGTAGGAGGCCCTGCGCGTGATTTGGAGGAGTAAACACATGAAACTAGCAACATCTCTTGTTGCGGCGACGGCGATGACAGCGGCTTCGACCGTTGCGGCCCAAGCTGAAACAGTGGAATTTTGGACGCTGACGTTTTCGTCCGACAAAGTTAACAATGCCTATGCCGAGATCGAAGCCGATTTCGAAGCGGCCAATCCGGGCATCGATCTGGTGATCACGCGCAGGGGTGTGGATGAACACAAAACCGCGCTACGCGTGGCGGCTGGATCGGACAAAGGGCCGGATATCTATTTCAACTGGGCCGGTCTTGGGCTTGGTGGGGAATATGTGCTGGCGGGTATGTCACAGGATCTGTCGCCCTATTATTCGGAATTCAACTGGGACAAGAACCTTGTTTCAGCCGCCTTGGGGTTCACCACGGCCTTTGCGGACGGCAAGCACGGGGTGCCCAATACCTTCAAAGGTGAGGTGATCTATTACAACAAGCAAATGCTTGCGGATGCGGGCTTTGAGCAGGAGCCGCAGAGTTACGAAGAGCTCTTGGCCTTTGCCGATGCCCTGGCCGAAGATGGGATTGCCGCGATCACCTTTGGCGGCTCGGTCAACTGGCATGTGATGCGCCTGATGGATGTGTTGCTGGAAACCAAATGCGGGGCGGAAAAGCATGACCAACTGGTCGGGCTTGAACTGAACTGGTCCACCGAACCCTGCGCCCTGGAAAGCCTGACGGAAATGGAGATGTGGGCCGACAAGTATTTCCTCAAGCCGTTTATGGGCATCGATCACCGCCAATCCATGTCGCTGTTTGTCGCCGGCAAGGCGGCGATGATGCTCGAAGGCAATTGGCTGGTGAACTCTTTGGCCGAGGCGGACGATCTGAGCAAATACGGCATCTTCCCATTCCCGACAGGCACGGGCCGTCTCTATGGGTTTGCGGAATATCACTATATTTCAAGCAAATCCGCCAACCCGGACGCAGCCGCCAAATTCCTTGGCTATCTGCTGTCGGATGATGTTCAGCAAAAGTACCTTGGCACGTTTTCGTCCAATTCTGTGAACCAGAATGTCGAATACAAGGACCTGCGCCCGCTGGATGCTGAATGGAATGATATCTTTGGCGCGCATGGCGAAATGTTTGTGAATGGTGACCAGGGGTTCCCGGCCAATATCGTTCCCGAATATTTCCGCATCATCAACGAAGTCGTGACCGATGGTCTGCAACCGCAAGAAGCGGCGGATGCCTTCCAGACCTTTATCGACAACGCCGGTTAAGCCGGATCATCTGCCCCGGCGCGGCACTCCCTACGCGCCGGGGCCTTTTATGATGCCAAGCTGCACTTTGGTTAGGTCCCTAAATGACACAAAATCGACAGACCCTGGGCGAAAACCGTTGGTTTTTCATAGGCCCCGCATTGCTGATCTATTTGACCTTTGCGATCTGGCCGATGCTGGATGTTTTGATTGTCAGTTTTCAGGATTGGGATGGCCTGTCCGAGGGGCGGGGCTTTGTCGGGTTGGACAATTACGTCTATGTCCTGCGCGATGATCCTGTGTTCTGGATGGCCTTTGAAAACACGGTCATCTGGACCTTGCTATCGCTTGTTGTGCCGCCCGCCATAGGGCTGATGTTGGCCATGGGGTTGAACCAGGCGGTTCTGTGGCGCGCCCCTTTGCGGGCGATCTATTACCTGCCGATCATCTTTGCACCTATCGCTGTCGCGACCATGTGGCGTTGGATGTATGACCCGTTCTTTGGCCTCTTTGCCCGGGTCATGAGCGATGCAGGCTGGGCCAAATATGTGCCGGATTTTCTGGGTGAACCTGACATCGCGCTCTATTCGGTTTTCGTCGCCTATATCTGGCAGCAGGTCGGCTTTTCCATGGTGCTGTTTCTGGCCGGGTTACAGAATGTGGACCGCACCCTGATCGAAGCGGCCGAGCTGGACGGGGCGACGCGGTGGAATGTGTTCAAACATGTCACGCTTCCGGCGTTGGGGCCGACGGTGACGATCGTTCTGGTTCTTTCGGTCATCCATTCCCTGCGCGCCTTTGACATCATCTATGGGATGACCGGCGGCGGGCCGGTTGAATCGACCCAGATGCTTGCGCTTTGGGCCTTTCAGACGGCGATGAAATCTTTCGAATTCGGGCGCGGCGGGGCGATATCCGTCATGCTTTTGCTGATCACCCTGGCCATCGTACTGCCCTATATGCAGTGGAGCCAAAAGCGGGAGTTGGACCAATGAGGGATCACATCCGCGCCATGCGAAGAGACCCGCTTTTGCTGTGCCTGTGGCTTGCGCTGTTGCTGTTCGCCGCCCTGTGGCTGGCCCCGTGTATTTTCATCGTCTTCACCTCGCTCAAAACATTTGGCGAGATCACCAATAGCGGGGTGTTCGAGTTCCCCAAGGAGCTGACCTTTGCCAATTACACCAGCGCCTGGAGCCGGGGCGGGTTTGAGCAGGCATTCTTTAATTCGGTGTTCATCAGCTTTGTCAAAGTTCCGCTGGGCATCGCGATTTCTGCCCTGGCCGCCTATGCGCTGGCGCAGATGACGGGCAGGTTTACGCGGCCTTTGTTCCTGTTCTTTCTTTTTGGCACCATGATCCCGTTTCAGGTGATGCTGGCTCCGATTTTCACCCTGGTGAACAGCTTTGGCCTGATCGACACTTATGTGGGTCTGATCCTGCCCTATCTGGCCTTTGGCATCCCGTTTCAGGTCTTTATCCTGCATGGGTTTTTCAAAACCATGCCCAAGGAAATCGCCGAAGCCGCCGAGATTGACGGGGCAGGGCACTTTACCCGGTTTCGCCGCATTTATCTGCCGATCATGACGCCCATCCTGTCCGCGCTGTTCATCCTGGATTTTGTCGCGACATGGAACGAATTCGCGATGGCGCTTGTCATCATGCAGAACAAAGCCATGTGGACGCTGCCGCTGGGCCTGATGTCTTTTCAGGGGCAGTTCATGGCGGATTATGGCGGCTTGAACGCGGCCATCGTCATCACCGTGATCCCGGCGGTCATGGTTTACCTGATTTTCCAACGCTACTTTGTCTCTGGTCTTGCCGCTGGTGCGGTCAAGGGCTGAGGCACTCATCGATCTGACAAGGAAGTGAAATGACTGTGCAGAATATTGAAAAATGGGCCATTTTCGAAGTGTCTCTTGAGGGGCCTTCAGATGGGAACCCTTATCTTGATGTGACGTTAGAGGCCGAGTTTTCGCTGAAGGGGCGCAGCATTCGCGTGCCCGGTTTTTATGATGGAAACGGAGTTTATAAGCTGCGTTTCATGCCCGAGACCGAGGGCGCATGGAGCTATGTCACACGCTCCTCCAGTTCCGCGCTTGACGGGCATCAAGGCGCATTGAATTGCGTCGCGCCGACCGGCAACAATCGTGGTCCGGTGCGTGTGCGCAACAAGTTCCACTTTGCCTATGCTGATGGCAGCCCGTTCCTGAGCTTTGGCACCACCTGTTATGCCTGGACCCACCAACCGCTGGAGGTTCAGGAACAAACCTTGCAGACCTTGGCTGCGTCGGGGTTCAACAAGATCCGCATGGGGATTTTCCCCAAACACTACCCCTATAACACCAATGAACCGCTGCATGACGTCTATGAGGTTATCGACGGTGCCCGCGATTTTGACCGCCCGAATTTCGAAAGCTTTCGTCACTTTGAAGGGCAGATCGGGCGCTTGATGGAGATGGGGATCGAGGCGGATCTGATCATGTTCCACCCCTATGACCGCTGGGGCTATGCGGATATGAGCGAAGAGCAGAATTACCGCTATGTCGCCTATATCGCTGCGCGGTTCGGGGCCTATCGCAACGTGTGGTGGGCGCTGGCAAATGAGTATGATTTCCTGCTCAACACGATGCCCATGGATTGGTGGGATCGTTATTTCCAGATCCTCGAAGAGGAAGACCCCTATCGCCATCTGAAATCGATCCATAATGGCTTTGTCACGGCCAACTATGATCACCGCAAGCCCTGGGTCACCCATAGCTGCATCCAGAACTGGGACGTCAAACAAACCCAGGCCTGGCGGGATCGTTGGGGCAAACCTGTAGTCAATGATGAACCGGAATATGAGGGCAACCTGATCCAGAGCTGGGGCAATATCTCGGCGCAGGAATTGGTGCATCGGTTCTGGACCACCATGATGCGCGGTGGCTATGCCGGACATGGCGAAACCTATTGGAACGAAGAAGAGGCGATTTGGTGGGCCAAAGGTGGCCTTCTGCATGGCGAAGCCTGGACGCGCCTGAAATGGATGCGTGAGCTTTTGGAACAGGATGTCAAAGGCGGGTTGGAGCCACTGGGCGAGGCGGCGAAATTCCCCTGGAGCCGGGTATCCGGTGCGGCAGATGTCGAGAGCGGGACCACCTATATCTATCTGGGGGAACACCAGCCGCGGATCTGGACAACCGGGCTGCCGGTCGAGGATGGCGATTACCAATTGGATCTGATCGACACCTGGAACATGACGGTGACGCCGCTGGACAAGGCCACGCCGCCGCAAGGGGTTGCCATTCGCCACGGGTCGGTCACCCGGCACGGATCGCCAGACGCTGCCTTTGCGGTGGAACTGCCCGGCAAAACCGGGTTGGCCATTCGCTGTCGCAGGAAAGGGTGATCCATGTCCGATCTTCGCATTTCCCAAATCGTCAAGCGCTACGGGGCGCTGCAGGTTCTGCACAATATCGACCTTGATGTGGCCTCTGGCGAATTTGTTGTTCTGGTTGGCCCGTCGGGCTGTGGCAAATCCACTTTGCTGCGCATGATTGCCGGGCTTGAGGACATCAGCGGCGGCGAGATTTCGATTGAGGGGCGCGTGGTGAACGAGGTCAAACCCAAAGACCGCGACATCGCGATGGTGTTTCAATCCTATGCGCTTTATCCGCAGATGACCGTCCAGCAGAATATGGGGTTTTCCCTGGAAATGCAGAAGATGGACAAGGCCGATATCACCACAAAGGTCCAAGAAACGGCCGAGATTCTGGGCTTGACCCCTTTGCTGGATCGCAAGCCTGCGCAATTGTCTGGTGGGCAGAGGCAGCGCGTTTCAATGGGGCGCGCGATTGTGCGCGACCCCAAGGTGTTCCTGTTTGACGAACCGCTGTCCAATCTGGACGCAAAGCTGCGGGTGCAGATGCGCTCCGAGATCAAGTCACTGCATGCGCGCCTTGGCTCGACGATTGTCTATGTCACGCATGACCAGATCGAGGCCATGACCATGGCGGATAAGATCGTGGTGATGCGGGATGGGCGCATCGAACAGGTGGGCGCGCCGCTTGATCTTTATGATCATCCGGTCAACCGTTTTGTGGCGGGTTTTCTGGGCTCTCCGGCCATGAATTTCTTTCACGCCACGGCCACCTCGGACGGGTTTGAATTGCAGGACGGTCAAAAGCTGACCGCCCGGCATAACCTGCCAGAGGGTCGTGAGGTTGAAATTGGGTTGCGGCCTGAAAAGCTGAGCATTGATCCGGATGGGCCGCTGAAAGCGCGGGTTCAGTTGATCGAACCAACCGGCGCTGAAACCTTGATCACTGTCGAGCTGGGGGGTGCCAAGGCGACGCTGTTGATGCATCGCAGGATCGAAACCGGAATTGGTGCTGAGATGAGCCTGTCGGCAGATCCCCGTGATCTCTATGTTTTTGACCGCGACAGCGGTGAGACATTGGCGCTGACCTGAAAGAAAGCTGACCCGTTTAGCGATGGGTCAGCATGGAAATTGCCTGGGCCCATTGAGCGCGGGCCGCGCTGCGTTCTGCATCCGGTAATTTCGGATCAAAGGCCCCGGTTTGGTCTGCATTGCTAAGGTAGGGCAGGGGGTTGCCCAGTTGTTCCGCCACAACCATGGCCATGCCATAGGCCCCAAGTTCGGCAAAGCTTTGCACCTGCACGGTCTGCCCGATCAGGTCGGCCTGAAGCTGCATCAGGAACCCGTTGCGCGAGGCACCACCATCGGCCAGCAAGCCGCTGAGCCGCTGGCTTTCTCCTGATGCGGCCAGATCCTGTTCCATCGCGGCATAGACATCACAGACTTGATGGGCGATGGCCTCAAAGGTGGCGCGGGCCAGATGGTTGGCGGTTGTGCCGTGATGCAGCCCGGAAACGAGGCCGCGCGCGCTGTCATCCCAATGCGGCGCACCAAGCCCGGCCAGGGCAGGAACAAAACTCACTCCGTCGCTATCGGACACGGAACTGGCCATGTCAGACAGGGTTTGCACATCGTCGATGCCAAGCAGACCCGCCACAAAGGCCGCCGCCTGCGCCGAAACGGTGATGTTGCCCTCGAGGGCGTAAAAGGTCGTGCCGCCCGTGGTCCAAGCGATGGTGCCAGAGATGCCGTGCCGAGAGTGCGGGCGTGTTTGGGTCAGGGCCATCAGGGATGATCCTGTGCCATAGGTCGCCTTGACCTGCCCCGGCGCGCGCACTCCATGACCGAACAGCGCGGCGTGGCTATCCCCCATCATCGCGTGAATCGGGATGCCGCCCGGCAGGTTGGTCGCGGTGCTCTCCGTGTCTCCAAAACGGCTGTCCGAGGGCAGGGGGTTTGGCAACAGGGTCGCAAGCGCGTCTTGGGGGAGCGAGAAAATCTCGGCCAGTCGCGGGCTCCAGTCCAGGCGGGCGGTATCAAACAACAATGTGCGCGATGCGTTGGAATGGTCGGTGGCAAAGCTTGTCCCGCCGGTGAGGTTCCACAAAAGCCAGCTGTCCACAGTTCCGGCGCGCAACCTGCCTTGGTCCAGCAGGTCCTTTGCCCCCTCCCGGTTTTTGATCAGCCAGGCGAGTTTTGATGCCGGGAAAAGCGGATTGATGCCAAGGCCGGTCAGATCCAACACCTCGTCACCCAGACCTTGGTCCAGCAATTCGGCGCAGATCGGAGCCGTGCGCCGACATTGCCAAATCGGGGCAGGGCCGACCGGTTGGCCGGTCTCGGAATCCCAAATGACAATGGTTTCGCGCTGGTTGGTGATGCCAATTCCAGCGATTTGATCCTCGATCCCTGCGCAGGCCTCGTTGATCACGGCCTGGGTGGTGGTCCAAATCTGCGCAGCGCTTTGTTCTGCCCACCCGGTTTCAGGATAGTGGGTCTGGCATGGGGCCGAGGCGCTTTGGACCACCTGCCCATCCCCGTCAAAGACCAGGGCCTTTGTGTTGGTTGTTCCCTGGTCAATGGCAAGGAGCAGCATGTCAGACCTTTCGTTTCATGGCGCGATTGGCGGCTGCGGCGATCCCGTCAGGTGTCAGCCCCGCCAGTTCAAAGAGATGTTCAACATTGCCCGTCGGCTGAAAACCGTCAAAGCCGACACGTTCAACCGGTACGGGCCGGTTAAGGCTGGTCAGTTCGGCCACCGCCCCGCCAAGCCCGCCTCGGGTCAGGCCTTCTTCGACAGTGACAATAGCACCGGTTTTGTCGGCTTCGCTCAAAATTCCGGCCTCGTCCAATGGATTGAGGGTGTGGACGGAATGCACGCTTGCGGAAATGCCGGATGCGGCAAGACGGTCAGACGCGGCCAGAGCCAGATGCACCGTGGTCCCATTGGCCAAAAGCGTGACATCATCACCGGCCCGCAAGCTGCGCATCTTGCCAGGTTCAAACTGTCGCCCGCCGCCGATCTCTTTGCCCAAATCCGGCACTTTCATCCGCGAGAGACGGATATAGACCGGACCCTGGTGTTTTGCGGCCCAGCGAACCGCCATTTCGGTTTCCCAGGGATCGGCCGGTGCGATTACGGTCAGGTTCTGAAAACTGCGCAGCCAGGCGAAATCTTCGATCGAATGATGCGTCGCGCCAAGCTCACCATAGGCCACGCCCGAAGATTGGCCGACCAGTTTGACGTTATATTGCGAATAGGCAATGTCGGCCTTGATCTGTTCCAAGGCGCGCCCGCTTAGAAAGCAGGAGGCCGCAGAGACAAAGGGAATGCGATTGCCATTGGCCAGCCCGGCGCCGACACCAACCATGTTCTGTTCGGCAATCCCGACATTAATCAAGCGATCCGCAAAGGCGCTTTGAAATCCGCCAAGATTGGACGAGCCGACACTGTCATTCACCACAACGACAATGCGGTCATCCTGCTCTGCAATCTCTTCGATCGTGCTGGCCCACGCCTTGCGACAGTCAAAACCGGGCACGGTTTGTGCGGAAATGTTCATCAGGCCAACTCTTTCATAGCTTGTTCGTATTCGTCTGGGTTCGGCACTCCGTGATGCCATTTCGCCAAGTCTTCCATAAAGGAAACGCCTTTACCCTTGATGGTATTGGCGATCACGCATCGCGGTTTGCCAGTGGCTGAGGGCGCGCGCAGCGTGTCCAGCAGCGCAGCGTGATCATGGCCGTCAACCTTGATGACCTCCCAGCCAAAGGCGCGGTATTTCTCGTCCAGCGGGTCAAGGCCTGCCGTGTCTTCGGTGCGCGCGCCTTGTTGCAGGCGATTGCGATCAATGATCAGGGTCAGGTTGGACAGGCGGCGGTGCCCGGCGGTCATAGCGGCCTCCCAATTTGATCCTTCTTGCTGTTCACCGTCGCCGGTCAGCACAAAAGTCCGGTACGTCGCGCCGCTGATCTGGCCAGCAATCGCGATGCCCAAAGCGATGGGGAAGCCATGCCCCAGAGGACCGGTATTGGCTTCGACCCCTGGCAGGTAATTGCGATTCGGGTGGCCGTTCAGTTTGGAGCCCGGCCCCATATAGGTGTCCAGCCAGTCCTCGGGGAAATAGCCCGCAGCGCAAAGCGCGGTATAGAGCGCGCCGGTTGCGTGGCCTTTGGACATGATGAAACGGTCCCGCGCCGCCCAATTCGGGGATTTGGGATCAAAGTCCAGAACGCCGAAATACAGTGTCGCCAGGATATCAGTGGCGGAATAATCGCCGCCCAAATGCCCGAGTTTCTTGGCAAAAACCATCTCCATGGCGCGCTTGCGCATCCATCGCGCTTTGTCTGCGATGGTCTCAACATTGGGGTTTTGTTGCGAGTGAAGGGGCAAAGCTGTCTCTCCTTTGGTCTGGACGGTCTTGCCAGCGTGATGTGCGACAAAGTCAGCGTGATATTTGTATGTGATTTAGCAGGGCGCAAATCAAAACACAACTAAACAAAAATAAACAAAATACTTTTGGCTTGCGTTTTTGTGGCCTCAAGAGCAATGTAGCACGCAAAGACGAGGCCAGACTCAGGAGGAGAGACCATGGCGCAGGTATTTGGTGCGGGCATTTGGCATTTCGCAACTTATGTGGATCGATACGCAACTGATGGCTATGGCGCGCCGCGCAGCGTGCTGGATGCGATCGAGCTGGCCGGGCAGGTGCGGGATCTGTCTGTTGTCGATATCAACTATCCTTATTTTGGCGGAGAGTTTTCCCATGAGGATGTCGATAAGGCGTTGAAAAAACAAGGTTTGGGCGTGGTTGGCATCACGCCGGAAATCTACACGCGCGAATTCTCCAAGGGGTCGTTTACCAATCCCGACAAGGGGGTGCGTGAGCGGGCGCATGAGCTGATCACCGAGGCCTGCGATGCGGTGCGCTTTCACGGTGCGAACTACGTCAAGCTTTGGCCGGGGCAGGATGGTTGGGACTACCCGTTTCAGGTTGATCATGGTGCCTTGTGGAAGAATTCCATGGATGGGGTGGGGCGTCTGGCCAGCGAAAACCCGGACCTAAAATTCGTCATTGAATACAAGCCGCGAGAGCCGCGCGTTCATATGAGTTACAGCTCTGTTGCGCGGACTTTGTTGGGAATTGAACAGATTGGCCTGCCCAATGTTGGCATCCTTTTGGACTTCGGTCACGCGATCTATGGCGGTGAAAACGCGGCGGATTCGGCGCAGCTGGCCATTGATCATGGGCGTTTGTTTGGGATGGATGTGAATGACAATTACCGGTCCTGGGATGATGATTTGATTGCGGGGAGCCTTCACCCGATTGAATTGTTTGAATTTTTCCACGTGCTTCGCAAAAACAACTGGGAAGGTGTCTGGCAGTTGGATCAATTCCCGTTCCGCGAAGACTGCGTCCAGATGGCCAATGATGCCATCGATTTCCTCAAAGGAATCGACAGGGCGCTGGGTGTTCTCGATGAGGAAGCGCTGCGCGAGGCGCAGGAGCGTCATGACGCTATGGCGGCGCTCAAGATCGCGCAAAAGGCGCTGTTCTCTTCGCTCTAACGCTAGAATGGCCTGATTTTGCCGGGGTTTTTGGAGGAAACTCCGGCAAAACGAAAATAATATTGACACAAAGCAAAAATAAACACAAAAAAACACAGCGCGCAATTCGCGTCGCATCCTAGGGAGGAAAGCAAATGAAACTGAATCGCCGTCTATTCCTCGGCTCGACCGCTGCCGTGGCATTCGCCGCAGCTGTACCTGTCCGCGCTGCGGGCAAGGGCACAATCGCCATTATCACGCCAAGTCATGACAACCCGTTCTTCAAGGCCGAAGCCGATGGCGCGGTCGCCAAAGCGCAGGAGCTGGGTTACGAAACCGTTGTCCTTGTGCATGATGACGATCCGAACAAACAGTCCGAACAGTTCGACACTGTAATCGCCCAGGGCGTTAAGGCCATCATTCTCGACAATGCTGGCGCTGATGCCTCGGTGGCTGCCATTCAACGTGCCAAGGATGCCGGAATTCCGTCCTTCCTGATTGACCGTGAAATCACCGCGACCGGTGTCGCCGTCAGCCAGATCGTGTCCAACAACTATCAAGGTGCGCAATTGGGGGCGGAAGAATTCGTCGTCCTGATGGGCGAAGAGGGCAAATATGCTGAGCTGTTGGGCAAGGAATCCGACACCAATGCCGGTATCCGCAGCCAAGGCTATCATGATGTGATCGACCAGTTCGAAGGTCTCGAAATGGTGGCGCAGCAAACGGCCAACTGGTCACAGACCGAAGCCTTTGGCGTCATGGAATCCATGTTGCAGGCCAACCCTGATATCAAAGGGGTGATTTGCGGCAATGACACGATGGCCATGGGGGCCTATGCCGCTTTGGAGGCCGCAGGGCGTGGCGATGTGATCGTGACCGGCTTTGACGGCTCTAACGATGTGCGCGACTCCATTCTGGCGGGTGGCATCAAGGCGACCGTTCTACAGCCTGCCTATGAACAAGCGCAGTTGGCCGTGACCCAGGCAGACCAATACATCAACACCGGTTCGACCGGGCTGGATGAAAAGCAGCTGATGGATTGCGTGCTGATCAATGGCGACAACGCCGCCCAGCTTGAAACTTTCGCTCTGAGCTAAGGTTCTGCAACCGATCCCTGGCGTGGTGTCCTCGCGCCAGGGATCTGACACTTTGGCGAGACGACTGATGAAATTCACGCACCTGATGCTTATCGCGGTGCTTGCGGCCGTTCCCGGCTGCAAGATCGTGTTTGAGAGCGATCAAGAAACCACCATTCCCGAAGGCCCCGAAGGCGACAACCAGCGCAATGCGGCGCGTTTGGAAGAGACTTTTGACAGTCAGCTTTTGCCACGGATCACCGGCACGGCTGTGACTGTCGCAGTGCTGAAACAGCGTCTGGCAAGCGACGGTATGGATGCGCTGGGGGCCGAGATTGGCAATCAAGGCTCTGGCGTTGGCGCAGCCTGGAACTTTTCCCTGACCGATAGCGGCACTGTGGTTGCGGCCAAGCTCGATACCAGCGCGCGCACGGTTGATGTTGACACGGATGGTGACCAAAAACCCGATCTGCGCGTTCAGCTTGGCCCGGTGATCCGAGGCACCGCCCTGCGCGATGTGGCCCCGTTCTATGTGTTTGATGATTTCCGCGATCAGATCGAATTCGCCAAATTGGCCCGCGCGGTGAACAACCGCGTCAAGGCCAGCCTTACCATTCCGGACGGGGATTTGATTGGACAAACGGTGACATTCACCGGTGTTGTCGCCCTGAAATCACCCAAGGATTCCTTGGTCTTGACCCCGATCTCGGTCGAGTTCACGCCATGAGCGGTCCTGACATGACAGAGATGCATCCGATTGGGTTGTCCATTCGCAATGCGGTCAAGGTCTATCCTGGAACGCGGGCGCTCAAAGGGGTGGATTTCGACATTCGCATGGGGGCTGTGAATGTGCTTGTCGGCGAAAACGGGGCGGGCAAATCAACGATGATGAAGATCATCGCCGGGGTCGAGGAAATCACCTCGGGCGAGATTTCCGTTGATGGCCAGCCGGTGCGGTTTCGCTCCAAGGAGGATGCGGTCAAGGCGGGGGTTGGCATCGTTTTCCAAGAGCTCAACCTTTTCCCGGAAATGACCATTGCCGAAAACGTGTTCATGGGGCGCGAACCGCTGCGCTATGGGTTTGATATCAACGCGGATCACGTCAAGATGGAAACCCGGCGCCTGTTGCAACGGCTGGAACATGATGTTGATCCCGATATGCCGCTGGGCCATCTGCGCATTGGTCAGCAACAAATCGTCGAGATCGCCAAGGCGCTGGCACAGGATGCCAAGATCCTGATCCTGGACGAACCGACCTCGGCGCTGTCTGCGCAAGAGGTCGAGGTGCTGTTTCGCGTCATTGATGATCTCAAGGCGCAAGGCGTCGGGATCGTTTATATTTCCCATCGGCTCGAAGAGCTTATTCGCGTTGGCGATTACATCACTGTGCTGCGCGACGGCGAGATTACCGGTGCAAGGTCGATGGATGGCGTCGATATCGACTGGATCGTCAAGGCGATGATCGGCGATAAATCCAAGGATTTCTCGTCGTCTATCTCGCACGAACTGGGCGAGGATGTTTTTCGCGCCGAGAGTATTTCGCTGGCCAAACCCGGCGGTGGCTATGTGGTTGACGATGTGTCTTTGCATGTCCGCGCCGGAGAGGTTTTGGGCCTATACGGCTTGATGGGGGCCGGGCGCACGGAATTCCTTGAATGCATCATGGCGCAGCACCCGGAGTCCAAAGGGGTGTTCTTTGTCGACAACAAAGAGCTGACCACCAATAGCGTGGCGGGGCGGATCGAAAAGGGGATCGCCCTGGTGCCCGAGGATCGCAAACGCGACGGGCTGGTGCAGATCATGTCGATCCGCGAAAACCTGACCCTGTCTTCGGTGGGCCGGTTGGCCAGGAATTTTCACCTCGCCCCAATTGCAGAGGCCAAGAAGGCGCTCGAATTTATCACCCGGCTCACCATCAAGGTGGCCAGTCAGGAAAACCCGGTTTCGTCCTTGTCCGGCGGCAATCAGCAAAAGGTGGTGATCGGCAAGGCGCTGATGACCGAGCCCAAGCTGTTGCTGATGGATGAACCATCGCGCGGGATCGATATTGGGGCCAAGGCGGAAATCTACCGCACCATCCGCAAGCTGGCCGCCGAGGGGATCGGCATCCTGTTTGTGACCTCCGATATCGAGGAAGTCATGGCGCTTGCCGATCGTATTCATGTCATGGCGGACGGCAAAATCACGGGCGAATTTGGCCATGAAGCGACGGCCACACAGATCATCGCGGCAGCGACGCCGATGAAACAAGAGGAGAAGGTGGCATGAATAGCGCCGCAACCCAGGCCGGTTCCGGTCAAACCGCAGGGCCAAAAAAGATCAACTGGCTCTTGCTGGCGCTGGAAATGCGCACCTATTTGGCGTTGCTTCTGGTCTTTGCCTATTTCGCAATTATGGCCCCGAATTTTTTGTCGGTGGATAATGCGGTTCTGATCTCCAAACATGTGGCGCTAAACGCTTTTCTCGCCATCGGGATGACCTTTGTGATTATCACAGGTGGCATTGATCTGTCTGTCGGCTCGGTTGTCGGTCTGTGTGGCATGGTGGCCGGGTATCTGGTGTTGAACGGTATTGATCCGGGCTATGGCTGGTCGATCCAATTCAATACGGTCGAGATCGTCTTTCTGGTCTGTATGGTTGGCATCTTTGTTGGCTGGATCAACGGAACGCTGGTGACCCGGCTTAATGTTGCACCGTTCATTGCGACGCTTGGCACCTTATATGTCGCCCGAGGCGCGGCGCTGCTTTTGTCCGAGGGCCGCACATTTCCAAACTTGAACGGGAACGCCGACTATGGCTCGGCCGGGTTTCCCTGGATCGGGGCAGGGACCATCTTTGGCCTGCCGGTCATGATCTGGCTCTTGGTGCTTGTGACCGGGATCGGCATTTACATCTCGCGGCGCACCCCTTTGGGCCGTCATATCTATGCCACGGGCGGGAACGAGCGCGGCGCGGCCTTGTCGGGGGTTCGTGTCAATCGGGTCAAGATGTTCGTTTATATGTTCTCGGGTCTGATGGCGGCGCTTGTCGGTATCATCATTGCCTCGCAGCTCAAGGCGTCGCACCCGGCAACCGGCGAGTTTTTCGAGCTGAACGCCATCGCCGCGGCGGTGCTGGGCGGGACCTCCATGGCTGGCGGGCGTGGCCGCATCTGGGGAACCATTGTTGGTGCTTTCGTGATTGGTATTCTGGCGGATGGCCTGATCATGATGGGCGTTTCTTCGTTCTGGCAAATGGTGATCAAGGGCCTCGTGATCATTGCCGCCGTTGTCATCGACCAGTTCCAAAGCAAGTTGCAGACGCGGATTGCCCTTTCACAAGAAGCGGATACTGTGCGATAGGCAAAAGACGTTTATCTTCGAAAGGAGAAGATTTTGGCACGCCAAACGAAAAAGCGACAGGATAACGGATCCGCTCCCGGTATGCTGTCAACCGTGCGGCGGCAGCGGATTACCGAGTGGATCGAAGAAGAAGGATCTGCGCGGGTTCGCGATTTGGCCAAAGCCTTTCAGGTTACCGAAGCCACAATCCGACAGGATCTGGAGCGGCTCGAAGAAACCGGGCGCATCACCCGCGAACATGGGGGTGCCTTTCTTAATTCTGTCCCGAAACAGGTCGCATCCCATGCGCTTCACCATCAGGTTGAGATGGAGAAAAAGCAAAAGATCGGCAGGCTGGCGGCCTCGCTTGTTCAGGATGGCGAGACTTTGATCCTGGATGCCGGGACCACGACGACCGAGGTTGCCAATGGCCTGGCCGAGCATAGCAACCTGACCGTCATCACAAATGCGCTGAATATTGCGATGACGCTTGGCTCGGTCTCCAGCTTTTCGGTGCATATGCCGGGTGGAGAGTTCAAACCGCCAACGCTGTCATTGACCGGCGATAAATCGGTTGATTACTTCGGCGATATTCTGGCCGGAAAGCTGTTTCTGGCAACAGCGGGTGTCGAGGTGAACCGGGGGTTGACCTATCCCAGCTTTGCCGATCTCCGGCTCAAGCAGGCGATGATCCGCGCGGCCCAGCACGTCTATCTTGTGGCGGATTCGACCAAGATCAATCGGCCGTCTTTCACCTTGCTGGGGGATCTGAGCCTGGTTCAGACCTTTATCACGGATGATGGAATTTCGGATAAGGATGCCAAGGAATTTGAAAACCGTGGCATTGAGCTGCTGATCGCAAAATGATCATGGCTGCGGAAACTTAACATAATTCACATTATTGGATCGGCTGAAACGCGGCGAGGCAAAAGAAAACCCCGCTCTGACACTGGCAGAACGGGGTTGGATTTCCGCATAGGCTGGAACGTTATCGTAGCTCGTTGGGTTGGACGAAGTCCATATCGGTATAGTCGACATTGTCTCCGGCCATCGCCCAAATAAAGGTGTAGCCACCAATGCCTGCGCCGGAATGAATCGACCAGCTTGGCGAGATTGCGGCCTGTTCATTGGCGACCACCAAATGCCGGGTTTCCTGTGGCTCCCCCATAAAGTGCATCACCCGAGATTCGTCATCCATATCCCAATAGAGATACGCCTCCATCCGGCGATCATGCACATGGGCTGGCATGGTGTTCCAGACCGACCCCTCCAAGAGCTGGGTATATCCCAGAACCAATTGGCAGCTTTCCATCACCTGCGGGTGAATGAACTGGTTGATGACGCGCTTGTTTGAGGTCTCAGCAGCGCCGAGCTCAACCTTGGCCGCATCGGTGATCTTGATCAGCTTATTGGGATAGCGGTGATGGGCGGGCGCAGAGGTCAGGTAAAACCGCCCCTCGCCCGAAAAGGTCACAGGCCCGGTGCCCTGACCCAGATAAAGCACATCACCCCGCTCCATGGTCCAGCTGTCAGAGCCGGTGCTGACCTGACCTGCCCCGCCAATATTCACGATGCCCATTTCCCGCCGCTCAAGGAAAGTGGCGGTGCGGGTTTCGGCAACGTGATCCAGAACCAGCGAGCCACCCGCCGGCACGGCACCGCCCAGAACAAACCGGTCATAATGGGTGTAGATCAGATTGATTTCACCGGCGCGAAACATGTCCTCGGCCAGGAAGTGTTTGCGCAAGTCATCTGTCGCCATGGTTTTGGCGTGGTCTTGGTGGATGGCGTGACGGGTCTGGACGGTCAGCATCTGATTTCCTTACAAAAAGTCGTCACGGCGCGGGGTGAAGGTGTCGACCAGGCGGCCGGGCTCCAGGCAAACACAGCCATGCTGTGCTCCGGAGGGAATGATAAAGCTGTCGCCCGGCCCAACATCGAAGGCATCGCCATCGATGGTGAAAGTAAAACGCCCGGCTTCCACAAAGGTGGATTGGGTGTGGGGGTGGCTATGCAGCGCGCCCTCTGCACCCGTTTCAAAGGTGAAGGAGACAACCATCAGCTGGTCATTCTCGGCCAGCACCTGTCGCGTGACGCCGTCAGATTTGTGTTCGGGGAAACTTGTTATGTGGTTCATGTTTGACCTCAGCGGAACAGGGATGGCAGCCACAAGGACAGGGCTGGGATATAGGTGACCAGCATCAGTGTCGCGATTGCTGCGGCATAGAATGGCAAGATCGCCTTGACCGCTTTGCCGACCGATATTTCGCCGACGGCGCAACCAACAAACAAGACGGCCCCAACCGGCGGCGTACACAGGCCGATGCCCAGATTGAGGATCAGGATGATCCCGAAATGCACCGGATCGACACCATAGGCCTGCGCCACAGGAAGAAAGATCGGCGTGGTGATCACGATCAGCGGTGACATATCCATAAAGACGCCAAGGAACAGCAGCACCACATTCAGCAGCAGCAGGATCACGAGGGGATTGTTGGACACGCCCTTCATGGCTTCGACCAGGTCCGCTGGCACGCGCAGATAGGCAAGCAGCCAACCAAAGGCCGCCGCGCATCCGATGACCAGCAGCACCATGGAGGAGGTGCGCACCGCGCCCATTGTTGCCGAAACAAAAGCATCCCAGCTGAGGGTGCGATAGGCAAGGATGGTCACGAGGATTGCATAGACAACTGCGATGCAGGAGCTTTCAGAAGCGGTGAATACGCCCGAGCGCACGCCGCCAAAGATGATCGCCACCAGAATGAGACCGGGAAGCGCGTTGATCAGCAAGCCAAGCAAGGCCCCCATGCCCGGAAAGCGCTCGGTCGGATAGCCGCGTTTCTTGGCGACAATCCAGGCGGTGATCATCAAAGACAGGGCGAGGATAAGGCCCGGAATGATGCCCGCCGTGAACAGATCGGCAATCGACAAGCGCCCGCCCGCCGAGATCGAATAGATGATCAGGTTATGCGAGGGCGGCAGCATCAGGGCGATGATCGAGGACACGACAGTCACGCTGACGGCATAGTCGCGCCCATAGCCACGTTCGGCCATTTGCGGGATCATCAGGCCGCCAATCGCGGACGCATCCGCAGCCGCCGAGCCCGAGATGCCCCCGAACAGGACCGAGGCGGTGATATTCACCTGACCCAGACCGCCACGCAGGTGGCCCACAATGCCCCCCGCCAAGGCCACGAGGCGCCGGGCGATATCGCCGCGCACCATCAGCTCGCCCGCATAGATAAAGAACGGGATCGCCATCAGGGCAAAGACAGAAATGCCTGAGTTCAGCCGTTGAAACACGACCACTGGCGGCAGGCCGATATAGGCAATGGTCGCAAAGGACGACACGCCCAGACAAAAGGCCACTGGGGTTCCGATCAACAGAAGAACGGTGAAGCATCCAAAGAGAATAAAGAGTTCCATGTCAGCCTTCTCCGGCAGTTTTGTCCGCAAAGCGGAAGGTTGGAAGGCCAACTGCACGGCGCAACAGGCGTTCGACTGAATAGATGACAACCAGGGCTCCGCCGGTAATCAGCGCCAAAAACGCGATCCCGCCCGAAACGCCCAGATTGGGAATGGTGCTTTGCCAGGTTTTATCCGCCAGCTGGATGCCATAGCCAAACATGCCGCAGCCAAAGGCGATGACGACAAAGTCTGAAATGGTGAACAGGATTTTCTTGGCGCGGTCGTTCAAGAGGTACAAAAGCACATCAAAGCTGAGATGATTGCCTTCACGAATCCCGGCCGCAGCGCCGAGCAAAAGAAACCATCCCATGATCAGGATCGAGCTGGTTTCCGTCCAGGTTGGCGTGTCGTTCAGCACGAAGCGGCCAAAGACCTGCCAGGCGATAAACGCTGTCATGAGAACAAGGCCGAGCCCTGCAATCCAAAGCGAAAGCATGGCCACCCGGTCCAGCACTGCCGAGAGGCCTTCAACGAATTTTCGCATTGTTCGTCCAATCTATCAGTCGCTGGCTTCCCCGACCAAGCCGGGGAAGCCGATGTTGAGAGTATGAGAAGCTTACTCGACCGCGCGGATCTGCGAGACCAGATCCTTGAGCTTGTCAGAGGTTACGTGCTTTTCATAAACGCTGTCCATCGCGGCGATGAAGGGACCTTTGTCGATGTCTTCGACGATCTGAACGCCAGCAGCGCGCACTTTTTCCTCAGAGGCTTGCTCACGTGCGACCCAAGCTTCGCGCATGATGGGCATGCTGTCTTTGGCGGCTTGCTGGATCAGGGCCTGATCTTCGGCGCTGAGGCTGTCGAATTTCGACTTGGCCATGACCAGCACTTCTGGAACGATCAAGTGTTGGTCAAGGGTGTAGTAACCCGCCACTTCAAAGTGACCGGAGCTTTCAAAGGACGGCCAGTTGTTTTCCGCGCCGTCAATAACGCCGGTCTGGATCGAGGAATACACCTCGCCATAGGGCAGCGGTGTCGCGTTGCCACCCAGGGCGCTGACCATGTCGACAAATACGTCCGACTGCATCACGCGGAACTTCATGCCAGCAATGTCGTCGATGGAGTTGATCGGTTTCTGGCTGTTGTAGAAAGACCGCGAGCCGCCGTCATAATAGGCCAGGCCGACCAGATCGTGATCTTGGAATTCACCCAGGATCGCATCGCCGATTTCGCCATCAACAACCGCATGCATGTGCTCAACCGAGCGGAAGATATAGGGCAGCGAAAAGACTTTGGTTTCTTCGATGATGTTGTTGAATGGCCCAAGCGAGACGCGGTTCAGGTCGATCACACCCAGCTGGGTCTGCTCGATTGTGTCTTTCTCCTGACCCAGCTGCGCCGAGTGGAAGATTTCAACGCAGATCCGACCGCCGGAACGCTCTTTCAGCATGTCGCCCATGGCCTCCACGGCGACAACTGTCGGATATCCTTCGGGATGTGTGTCGGATGATTTCAGCGTGATTTCACAGGCACCAGCAACAGTTGCGATGCTCATGCCGACCGTGATGGCCGCCGCGCTTGTCATTAGTTTTTTCATGGTTTTCTCCTCCCTGAGAATGGCTGTCAAAGGCGATAGGCCTCTTTTACCAGCCGGTAAGTTAGGTCATGTGCGACCTCAAATGCCTCGCTTTCCCGAAGCCGACCCGTGCCGACCAAGGTTGCGAGGTATGCGCAGTCCGATCGGCGGGCCACATCGTGGCGCGCGGGGATCGAACAGAAGGCTCGTGTGTCGTCGTTAAAGCCGACGGTGTTATAGAAACCTGCGGTTTCCGTGGCTTGTTCGCGGAAGCGTTTGATGCCTTCGTAACTGTCAAAGAACCACCAGGGCGGACCAAGACGCAGAGCCGGATAGGCTCCGGCCAGCGGCGCCAGTTCGCGCGAATAGGACGTTTCGTCGAGCGTAAAGAGAATGATGGTCAGGTTCGGTTCCATCCCGACCGCATCCAGCATCGGTTTCAGCGCGGCGACATAATCGGTGCGACCCGGAATATCGAACCCTTTGTCACGCCCGAATTGAGCCGCGACTGGGTCGGAATGGTTGCGGCGCGAACCGGGGTGGATTTGCAGAACCAGCCCGTCATCCAGGCTCATCCGCGCCATTTCCGTTAGCATCTGACCGCGGAATTGTTCGGCCTCTTGGGCCGTGAAATCACCGCTCATCACTTTGGCAAACAAACCCGCCGCCTCGGGTTTTGGCAGATCGGCTGTCACGGCAGATGGATGACCATGATCCGAGGCCGTTGCCCCCATGGATTTAAAGAAAGCGCGGCGTTTGCGATGGGCGTTCAGGTAGCCTTCCCAATCATTGGGATCTTCGCCTGTCAGCTCGCAAAACGCCCGGACATTATCCGCGAATCCGGCGGCGTCGGGATCAACGACTGTGTCAGGCCGATAGGTCGTGATGACATTGCCGCTCCAGCCACTGTCCTTGATCATCTTGTGCCATTTCAGGTCATCAAGAGCCCCTTCTGTGGTCGCCAGCGCTTCGATGCCAAAGGAATCGAACAAGGCGCGCGGCAGGAATTCGGGCGTCGCCAGTTTGGCGTCGATATGGTCGTAATAGGCCTGCGCACTGTTTTCTGTCAGCGGCTCATCAAAGCCGAACACCTCTTGGAAGGAATGTTCGAGCCATAGCGAAGAGGGTGTTCCGCGCAGCAGGTAAAAGTATTTGGCGAAGAGCGACCAGATCTTGTGCGGGTCTTTTTCCGTTTCGCCCCCGTCAACACGCGGCACACCAAGATCGGCCATGGGCACGCCTTGGGATACCAGCATCCGGAACACGTAATGATCTGGAATCACAAATAAATCTGCCGGGTTTGGAAAACGTTCGTTCTTGGCAAACCAGCTGGGGTCGCAATGACCGTGTGGGCTCACAATCGGCAGGTCTGCGATGCTTTCATATAGCGCACGCGCCAGGCTGCGGCTGCTGGGTTCCACCGGAAACAGTCTGTCAGGCTCTAGTAACACGTATCTCTCCCATGATTCGTGTTGGCTTCGGCATACTAATATGCTAGATGATTAGTTGTGTCAAAACGAGAAACGCATATAATTACGAAAAACCGCCCATCTTCGGAGTCAGAATGCCTTCCTTGTCGATAGCCTCCTTGCGGACCGCCCCGGTGATGACCACCACGGATCAGGTCTTTGAACTGCTTCACAACGCGATCATTTCCTTTGATCTCCCGCCGGGAAGCAAAATGTCCGAGGCTGAAGTGTCGGCGCAGATGGGCGTTTCGCGGCAACCGGTGCGGGATGCGTTCTTTCGCCTGTCCGAGCTGGGCTTTTTGCAGATCCGCCCACAACGGGCGACGCGCGTGTCCAAGATTTCCGAAGAGGCCGTCAATCAGGCGGCCTTTGTCCGGGCTGCTTTGGAATTGGCCTGTTTAAAGGAAGCGATCGACAAGATGACCGATGCGGGCATCAAGAAGCTGGACAATATTATTTCCGAACAGGCTGAAGCGGTTACCGTAAAGGATCGGGTCGCGTTTCACGAGCTTGACGATGCGTTTCACCACGCGCTTTGCAACATCGCCGGGCGGGCGCATGTCTGGACGCTGATCAAAGAGCACAAAGCCCATATGGACCGCGCGCGCTACCTGTCCCTGCCCTTCAGTCTGGATATCGCCTATAGCGAGCACGTGGGCGTGATGGATGCCATTCGCGCGCGCGATTACGAAAAATCGCAGCAGTTGATGGGGGATCACCTGAGCAGGATCACCAAGATCCTCGGGAAAATCCGCGATGAACATGCAGAGTTTTTTGAGGAACCCGGCGAGGATCAAAGCAGGACGTGATTGCTAAGACAATGGGTGAGTGCAGCGCTGGTGAAAGCGCTGCAACCCAACCCTAGGTTCATATCAATGATATTCTGACCCTAAAGCCCGCCCATATGAAATGCCTTTGTGCTTAGATATTCCTCGATGCCTTCTTGGGCCCCTTCGCGCCCAAGGCCCGAGAATTTCACACCGCCAAAGGGGGCCTCGGCATTGCTGACCGCCCCGGTATTCAAACCGACCAAGCCAAACTCCAACGCCTCGCCAAACCGAAAAGCGCGGGCCATGTCCGTGGTGTAGAAATAGGCGGCCAGGCCAAAGGGCGTGCCATTGGCAATCTCTAGCGCCTCTTCCTCTGTCTCGAACCGAAAGACCGGTGCCACCGGGCCAAAGGTCTCTTCTGAGGCAAGCTGCATGTCCAAATTGGCATCACGCAGCACGATTGGATCGGCAAATTGCGGGGCCAAATCGCGTTTTTTGGTCACGCGGGTTGCGCCTTTTGACAAGGCATCGCTGATATGGCTGTTGATCTTGTCCAGGGCGGCGGCATTGATCATCGGCCCGATATCTACACCGGCTTGCCCCTCTCCGACGGTCAGAGCATCAACGCGGGCGGTCAGCTTGTCGATAAATTGATCATAGATCCCGGATTGCACCAGAATTCGATTGGCGCAAACGCAGGTCTGGCCGCCATTGCGGAATTTCGACACCATCGCGCCCTCGACCGCGGCTTCAAGATCCGCATCATCAAAGACAACAAAGGGTGCGTTGCCGCCCAATTCGAGGCTCAGGCGTTTGAGTGTGGGGGCCGATTGCTCGGCCAAAAGCGCCCCGACCCGAGTCGAGCCGGTAAAGGACAGTTTGCGCACAATCGGGCTTTGGGTCAGCGCCGCGCCGATCTCGGTCGGCAGGCCGGTGACAATGTTGATCACCCCCGCTGGTATCCCGGCCCTTTGTGCGAGAACGCCAAGCGCAATCGCGGAAAATGGCGTCAGGTCCGAGGGCTTGATGACCACGCTACACCCCGCCGCCAAAGCGGGCGCGACCTTGCGGGTGATCATGGCGTTGGGAAAATTCCAGGGCGTGATAATCGCCGCCACGCCTACCGGCTCTTTCAGAGCCATCAGTTTCTTGCCCGGAACGGGAATAACCTTGCCGTTGATCCGCCGCGCCTCTTCGGCGAACCAGCGCACAAAGCTGGCCCCATAGGCGATTTCCCCCTCGGCTTCGGCCAGTGGTTTGCCCTGCTCGGCGCTGAGGATCTGGGCGAGGTCGGCTTTGTGGTCCAGCATCAGATCGTGCCAGGCCAGCAAAAGGTCAGCGCGCGTGGCGTGGTCTGTTGTCTTCCAAGCTGACATTGCCTCATGCGCGGCGGTGATCGCCGCCTCGGTTTCCGCGTGGGTACAATCTGGAACCGCGCCAATGGATCTTTGTGTCGCCGGGTTGATCACCTCTACATCCGGACGCGCGATCCATTCACCGCCGATCAGAGCCTTGGGGCAGAGCAGACTGGGGTCGGTCAGGTTCATATTATGCCTCCAGCTCAGCGATGATTGCGGTTGTGATTGCATCAGTGGAATCGCTGCCGGGCTGCGTGCCAATCCCTTTGGCAGTCGCCCTTTCCATGGCCGCCAAGACCGATTGCGCGGCGGCTTTCTCGCCCAGGTGATCCAGCATCATTGCGCCTGACCAGATGGCTGCAATCGGATTGGCAATGTTCTGGCCGGCGATGTCGGGGGCTGACCCGTGCACCGGTTCAAACATCGATGGTGCAGATCGGTCCGGGCAGATATTGGCGGATGCGGCAAAGCCCAACCCGCCCTGAATGGCGGCCCCAAGGTCCGTCAAGATGTCGCCAAACAAGTTCGAGGCCACGACCACATCCAAATCGCCCGGTGCCATCACCATCTTGGCCGCCATTGCGTCGATATGCATATGGCTGACAGTCACATCCGGGAATTCCTGCGCCAGTTCCTTGGTGATTTCGTCCCAGAAAACCATGGAATATTTTTGCGCATTTGATTTGGTGACAGAGGTCAGATGCCCACGCCGGGCGCGTGCCTGTTCAAAGGCAAAGCGCAAAATCCGCTCTGTGCCGGTGCGGGTGAAGATTGAGGTCTCCACCGCGACCTCGTCTTGCCCCCCCTGATGAACCCGCCCACCTGCGCCGGAATATTCGCCTTCGGTGTTTTCGCGGATGCACAGAATATCAAAGGCGTCAGAGCGCAGCGGCCCCTGAACACCGGCAAGCAGCCGGTGCGGCCGGATATTGGCATATTGGACAAAGGCTTTGCGGATCGGCAGCAAAAGCCCATGCAAGGAAACTGAATCTGGCACTGTCTCGGGCCAGCCCACCGCGCCAAGGAAAATGGCGTCGAATTTTCGCAGGGTTTCAATGCCATCCTCGGGCATCATCGCCCCGTGTTTCAGATACCATTCACAAGACCACGGAAACCGCGTGGATTGCAGGGAAAACGAGTGGATTTCGGCCACTGCGTTGAGAACAGTCAGGGCCGCGTCGGTGACGTCGACGCCAATTCCGTCTCCGGGGATCAGGGCGATATCATAGGTGGTCATGGGGATGCTTTCCATATGTGAGCTTAGAGATCGATCAGAACGGATTTGCTGCGCTGGTTGGCCAAAAAGGCCTCGCGCCCCAGATCCTTGCCAATGCCGCTGGATTTCCAGCCGCCTGTAGGCAGGATGTGATCATAGGAGCGGCCATAGCGATTGACCCAAACGGTGCCGGTTTCCAGGGCACGGGTCACCCGAACCGCGCGAGACAGGTCCTGGGTATAGACCCCGGCGCAGAGCCCATAGGTCGGGTGATTGGCCAGCGCTATGGCCTCGTCATCGCTGTCAAAGGTCTGAAAGGTTGCGACCGGGCCGAAAATCTCTTCTTTAACAGCTGGGTTTTCCTCGGTGACACCACTTAGCAATGTGGGTTGGTAATAGCTGCCGGGCCGCTCAAAGGCTTGGCCACCGGTCAAACAATCTGCCCCCGCCGCAATAGATGCCTGAACGATGGAGTCGATGCGCCTCATCTGCCCTGCAGAGATAATCGGGGAAAACCCGGCTGGATCGTCCCATGTGGCGGCAGGTTTTTGGGCGTCAAAAGCGGTCACGAGCTTGGCCGCCAGCGCATCTGCCAAACTGTGATGAACCAGTACCCGTGTCCCGGCGACACAGGTTTGCCCGGCATTTGGTAAAATGCCCCGCGCGATACAATCGGCAGCCTTGTCCAGATCGGCATCGGCGAACACGATCTGCGGCGATTTCCCACCTAGTTCCAGCGTCATGGGCTTGATGCCGGATTGCGCGATATTCTCCATGATCGCGCTGCCAGCGCGGGTTGATCCGGTAAAGCTGACTTTGGCGATGTCAGGATGACCTGTGATCGCCGCGCCGGTTTCAGGGCCGTTGCCCAAAACGATATTGATCAACCCTTTGGGAAGACCGGCGCGCTCGGCCAATTCGGCCAGGTAAAGCGTGGAAAAGGGCGTCATTTCCGAGGGTTTCAGCACAACTGCATTGCCTGCCGCCAAAGCAGGGCCCAATTTCCAGCCCGCCATGGAAATGGGGTAGTTCCAAGGGGTAATCGCCCCCACAACCCCATAGGGTTCGTGCGAGATAAACCCAAGCTGGTCACCCGAGGTCGGCGCAAGCGCCCCGCATTCCTTATCGGCAAACTCGGCAAAGAACCGGATTTGCGTTGCGGTGATACCAACATCCCCCACACGCGCCTGCCCGACAGGTCTGGACGAACAGATCGCTTCGAGCTGGGCCAATGTATTGGCCTCGGCCTCGATCAGATCAGCCCAGGCATGCAAGGCTTTGACTCGCTCGCGCGGTGTGACCGTGGCCCAACCGCTTTCGCGCAAGGCGGTTTTGGCGGCGTTGACCGCTTGGTTGACAGTCTCTTGATCGCCGCAGGGGATGTCCGTGAGCAAACGCCCATCCGATGGCGTGTGGACTGCCAGCTCCTTGGGCGCGTCCACATAGCGCCCGCCAATGTAATGTCCGTTTGGCAGGCTGATAGTGCTGGGGTCAAAGGCAAATGTCATGAGAACCGGGCGTTGTTGAAGTCTAGGGGCAAATTAGAACCGCGCGCCTCGCTTGAGCCGCTGAATTCCTTTCCCTCGCAGCACAAAATTCTGCGTTTGCGCCGGGCTGAGGACTTTAGGCTTTGGCCATCTTTTCAAGGGTCAAAGCACGGCCCTAGAAATCGGCAACCTTGCCCCATTGGCTTTCGTTGAAACGGGCCAGTTTGTATTGCGCGGTTTCTGTAATCGGTTCTCGACCCAGCAGCATATCCGCCATCAAATGGCCAACCCCCGGCCCAATGCCGAACCCGTGCCCTGACAGCCCCGCCGCCAGCGCCAAACCGGGGAGACCGATATCTGTGTCGATCACCGGCACTCCATCGGGCGTGCTGTCGATGTAGCCCGCCCAGCTGGCCTGAACCGGAATATCCTTTAGGGCTGGCAGCAAAGTTTGCGCCCGTTTCAGAGTGCGTTTGATCAGGCGCTGGTCGGGGCGCGGGTCAAGCACGCGGACCTGTTCCATCGGTGTCACCTTGTCCAGCGACCAGCGCCGCGCCGTGTCAAACCCGGATCGCCATCCCTGAAGCCCGCCGGGTGACAAGGATCGCCAGCGGCGCAAAAAGATCGGCAGAAAATGTTTCGTTGCCTGCAACATGCGCGGTGTCAGATCCACATGGGCCGAGCCTGAGATCGCAAGCGTGTAGCCTCCGTCGCCCCGGCGGGTCACGGAGACATCTTTGGTGTGCAAAGCATCGGGCAGCCCTTGGGCACCGGGACCAACAGACAGGATCGAGCTGCGCACAGAGGATTGCGGAAAGAATAGCCCGAGCTGATTCAGAAAGCTGCCCGCCCAGGCACCGCCGGTCAGCACGACTTGTTTGGTCGAGACTGTGCCTGCCTCGGTCACAACAGCAGAAACGTGACCGCCCGAAGTCTCAAGACCGCGCGCGGCGCAGTTCTGCATCACGACACCACCATGTTTTATGATACCGCGGGCGATTGTCGGCGCGGCGGCGGCCGGGTTGGCGATGCCGTCTTGTGGCGACCACACGCCGCCCGTCCAGGGTTTGCCGGTGGCCTTGCCAAATTGCGTTGCCTCGGCCCCGCTGAGCATCCGCGTATCCACACCTTCGCCACGGGCAAAACGCCCCCAATTGGCCCAGGTCTCGATCTCGGCCTCATCATTAGAGAGATAGAGCAACCCGCAGCGTTCAAAGCCAATCGCAGCTCCGCAATCGGCCATCATCTCTTCCCAAAGGGTCAGACTGCGTGTCGACAAAGGCAGCTCGCGCGCATCCCGGTTTTGCTGACGGCACCATCCCCAATTACGGCTGGATTGTTCGGCACCCACGCGGCCTTTTTCCAAAAGAACCACCTTCTGCCCGGCCCGCGCCAGCCAATAGGCGGTGCATGTGCCAACGATACCGGCCCCGATGACCACACAATCGGCCTCGGAAGGCAGTTGCGTTGCCGTTGAAATGTGCAAAAGTGGGGCAGTCATCACCAGTTCCTTACTGTCTCAAACGGGATTAACCTGAAACGAAAAATGCAAACTTTCGGATTGGGTCAGATTTCGGCATATTCTGTTAAATGGCCCGACCATTGCGGCATCGCAAAACCAGGTCAGCGATGCTATCGCATCGGGAAGGTGATGCAATTTGCGGGAAAGACAAAATGACGGCGCAACATAAGCTGGACCGCATTGACGTAAACATCCTGGCCGCCCTGCAACAGAACGGCCGGATCACCAATGTTGAGCTATCCGAACTGGTCAATCTGTCCCCTTCTCCGTGTTTGATGCGTGTGAAAAAGCTGCAAAAGGCGGGCTATATCTCTGGTTACACGGCGCTGATCGACGTTGCAAAGCTGGGTGAGACGCTGACGGTTTTCACCGAATTCACCTTGAAAAATCATCGTCAGATCGATTTTGCCCGTTTTCAGGACGCGCTTGAAAACATTGATAGCTGTGTCGAATGCCATCTGGTTTCCGGCGGCTATGATTACCTGGCGAAATTTGTCACGGGCGGTATCGTTGACTATCAAAACATCGTCGAAGCGTTGATTGATAAGGAAATCGGCATTGATAAATACTTTAGCTTTGTCGTGATCAAGACGCCCTTCGTCAAAAACCACATCCCGCTGGCGCGGCTCTTTGGCGACAAGCTGCGCGATTGATCACCGGCCCTGCATCGCGCGTGCAATCTCTGGGTCATGTTCCAGATTGGCCAGCCAATCGGGGTCCAGTTTTGGCACCGAGGAAATCAGCAGACGCGAATAGGGGTGTTCGGCGCTTTCGCTCATCTTTGCGGCAGGCAGCGCCTCGACCAGTTGGCCCTGATACATGACCAAAACGTCGTCACAGATGGCTTCCACGGTTGATAGATCGTGGCTGATGAACATGTAGCTCAGGCCCAGATCGCGCTGCAGGTCCTTTAACAGGTCCAGCATTGCGGCAGCGACCACCGTATCCAGCGCCGAGGTGATTTCGTCACACAGGATCAGTTCCGGCTCGGCGGCCAGCGCGCGGGCAAAGTTTACCCGTTGCTTTTGCCCACCTGACAATTCGCCAGGCAATCGGTGACGCATAGCGGCGGGCAATTGCACCATGTCCAACAGCTCGATCACGCGTTTTTCGCGGGTCTTGCTGCTCATCCCGTGGTAAAACTGCAAAGGCCTGGCAAGGATTGATCCGACCGATTGGGAGGGGTTCAGGGCTGTATCCGCCAGCTGAAACACAATCTGCACTTTGCGCAGTTCATCCTTGCTGCGTTGAGCCAGGTCCGGAGCCAATAGGGTGCCGTTTGACACCACATCGCCCTGATAGCGCGGCAAGATACCCGCGACGGCCCGCGCCAGGGTGGATTTGCCTGACCCGCTCTCGCCGATGACGCCCAGATTGCTGCCGCGTTGCATCTGAAAATTGATGTCGTTCAGGATCTTGATCTGCGGCGCGCCGTCTTTGAGCGCGCCATATCCGGCAGACAGATTCTTCACCTCGAGTATTGGGGCTTCCTGCCCTGCTTTGTCACTGCTGGCTGAGGCATAAGGCACCGGATCAAAGGCAGAAAGAAGCTCCTTGGTATAGGGATGCTGCGGATTTTCCAGAATTTCGCGGGTTGTACCAACCTCTTGAATTTCGCCAGCTTTCAGAACGATGATGCGATCGGCGATTTGCGCCACAACGGCCAAATCATGGCTGACATAGACCCCGGCCATACCACCCTGCGCCATAACCGAGCGAAAGGCGCGCAAGACTTCGATCTGGGTGGTCACGTCCAAGGCTGTGGTCGGTTCGTCAAAGATCACCAGCTTGGGATCGCCGATCAGGGCCATAGCGGCTGACAACCGTTGCAACTGACCACCCGAGACCTGATGCGGATAGCGTTTCCCGACTGTTTCGGGCTCCGGCAAGGCCAAGGCGCGGAACAGCTCCACCGCTTTGGCTTCGGCTTCGGCGCGCGTCATCAGGTTGTGAATATCGGTGATCTCGATCACCTGATCCATGATGCGTTGCGAGGGGTTAAAGGCGGCGGCGGCCGATTGCGGGATATAGGATGCCTCGGTTCCGCGCAGCCTGGCGCGCTGTGTGTCCGTCATGGCAGTGACCTGATGATCCGCCAGTTGAATCGAGCCACCCTTGATCTCACATCCGGGGCGGCAATGCCCCATCAGTGATAGTGCAATGGTGGTTTTGCCCGACCCGCTTTCGCCGATCAGTGCCACGATCTCGCCGGGTTGGATGTCAAAACTGACCTTGCGAATGATCTCGACCTGGCGACCGGAATCGGTCACGGCCCCGATGACAAGATCACGAACGGAAACAAGAGGTTGAGTCATCAGGCGCTCCGGTCTCGGATTTTCTTGGGGAGGTTGTCGATGAACATGTTCACCGAAATTGTCAGCGAGGCGATGGCGATACAGGGAAAGATCACCGCGGGCGCGCCAAGGCTCAGGCCTTCGATATTCTCGCGCACCAACCCGCCCCAATCTGCATTGGGTGGCTGCACGCCAATGCCGAGAAAGGACAGGCCCGACAGAACCAGCACGATGAACACAAAGCGCAAGCCGAGATCGGCCAGAACCGGCCCAAGGATATTGGGCAGGATCTCGGTCCGGATCAGATAGCCGGTCTTTTCGCCACGGGCGCGGGCGACTGTGACAAAATCCATCGTGTTCACATTCACCGCCAAAGCGCGGGCAAATCGATAGCTGCCCGGCATGTAGATCGCGGCCAAAGTCAGGATCAGAACCGGGATGGATGAGCCAACAGCGGCGACAACGACCAGACCAAACAGCAGCGACGGAATGCCGTTGAACGCGTCGAGGAACCGCGACAGCAGCGTGTCAAACCAGCCCCCGATCACAGCGGCGATCATGCCAAACACAATCCCGCCTGTGCAGGCCAGCGTGACCCCGGCAAGAGAGATACCAACCGTATAGCGCGCGCCCATCAACACGCGGCTAAAGATGTCGCGGCCCAGATAATCTGTGCCCATCCAAAAATCAGAACTGACCGGACCAAAATAATCCCAATCCACCAATTTGCCCGGCGGATAGGGCGTGATCAGCGGGGCAATGATGGCCACCACAGCCCAGAACAGGATCACCGCCAAGCCGATTTTGCCGGTCGTGTTAAAGGCATACCCAAAGCGCAACCGTTCTTTTGGCCGGATCATGTCGTCAGAGTCTTGCATCATTTGCGAAGCCTTGGGTTTGAGAGGGTGGCAATGACGTCAGCCAGCGTGATGAGGCTTAGATAGCTGACGCAGAAAACCATGGCGCAGGATTGGATCAAGGGCAGGTCTCGGGTTGCCACGGCATCCACCATCAGCTTGGCCACGCCGGGATAGTTGAAAACGGTTTCCACAATGATGACCCCGCCAACGAGGTAGGACAGCGACAAGGCCACCGCATTGGCAATCGGCCCCAGGGCATTGGGCAATGCGTGGCGCAACACCATGCGCCGCCGGCTGGCCCCCTTCAAAAGCGCCATTTCCACATAGGGCGTGTTTATGGTTTCGATCACGGCGGCGCGGGTCATGCGGATCATCTGGGCCGAGACCACGCAGGTCAGCGTGATCACCGGCATCGCATAGGCCTTGAGCAGAGCAGCGAAATTGCTGGCATCGGCACCATAGCTGAGGGCGGGTAGCCAACCGAGCCAGACCGCGAAAATCAGCACCGCCAGGGTCGCCACCATGAATTCCGGCACCGAGATCACCGAAATCGTCGCGATCGACACCGCCCGATCCCAAAAGGAACCCCGCCACATCGCCGCGGAAATCCCGCAAGCCAGCGCAAAGGGCACGCAGATCACAGTCACCACCGCCGCAAGCCGCAGGGAATTTGCCAAACGATTGCCCAGCAGCTCGGCCACATCGATATCGTTGACATAAGACCGGCCCATATCGCCTTGGGTCAGACCGGTGAGCCACGAGATAAACCGGGATATGGCGGGTTCGTTCAGCCCCATCGCTTCGCGCAAACCGGCCACGGCCTCGGGGGTGGCCGCCTGCCCCAGCAGAATTTCGGCCACGTCACCGGGCAGCATCTCGGTGGCAAAAAACACGGCAAAAGACACAATCACCAAGGTAACAAGAGCAATGCCAAGCCGCTGCCCGACCAGAAACCAAGTGTTGAGCGATCTCAGCAAAGGATATCTCCTAGCGGTGTCAAAACAGAGAGCTCGCGCTGTGTTGAACAGCGCGAGCGACAGTCAGGTGCAAAGGGTTAAGCGTCGAGCCAGACATATTCTGCAAAGGCATAGCCCATCTGACCACCCAATGGGTTGGGTCGCAGACCTTTGACAGAATTGGACAGCGCATCGACATTGGACAGATAGGCCGGGATGACCGTGCCCGCCTCATTGGCGATCATCTCTTGCATGTCCCAATAGATGTCTTTGCGCAGGGTTTCATCCAGCGCACCGCGCGCTTCGATCAGCATCTTGTCGAACTTCTCGGATTTGAACTGGCTCTCATTCCACTTGGCATCCGACGAATAGAGCAGCGAGAACAAGATATCCGGTGTTGGGCGCGGGTTGATATTGCCGAAATGGATCGGAGCCTTGAGCCAATATTTGGACCAGTACCCATCCGACGGTACGCGCTGCACGTCGAACTTCATGCCGATTTCCACGCCAGCCTGCTGAACGATGGTCGCCATATCAACCGACGCCGTTGCCGCGTCAGAGGCGATGATCGGAATGCTTTCGCCCAGCAGACCCGCCTTGGCGAACAGGGCCTTGGCCTTTTCCGGATCATAGGCTTTGGGCGCGAGTTCCGAATTGTGATAGCGGTTCGCCGCTGACACAGGTTGGTCATTGCCCACGGTCGCCATACCCCGCAGAACCGATTTTTCGATGGCTTCGCGGTTGATCAGATGTTTCATCCCCTCGATGAAACCTTCTTTCATCCCCGCTTCCATATCCAGGCGGATATTCAGGTTGGTATAGTTGCCAGAGCTGGTGACCGAGGACCACACATGGTCATGACCCTCAAGCATCCGGCGCGAACGTCCCTTGATCGACGCGCCCATATGGATGTCACCGGACAGAACCGCGTTAACCCGCGCATTGTTATCGGTGATCGCGAAATATTCAAAGCTGTCCAGATATGGGCCGTCTTTGAAGTAATTCGGGTTCTTTACCGCAATGGATTTCACACCCGGTTCAAAGGTCTCCATCATAAAGGCACCGGTCCCGTTGCCTTTGGAGAAATCAACCGTGCCATCGGCGACAATCATAAAGTGATGCAAAGACAGGATTGTCGGCAGGTCGGCATTGGATTCTTCGAGAACGATTTGCACGGTCAAATCGTCAACTGCCGAAATCTCGGCCATTTGTTTCGCGATGGAATTTACCTTGGACCCGACAGCAGGATCCAGATGGCGCTTGAGCGAAAAGACAACATCAGCCGATGTAAACGCCTTACCATCGTGGAAGGTGACGCCGGATTTCAGTTTCACGGTCCAGGTTTTGGCATCCGAAGACTCGATGCTGTCGGCCAATTCCATTTGAACCTGACCAAACTCATCCAGGAAGGTCAGGCGATTGTAGATCGCGCAGCAGCGCACGTAATCGGTCGACAAGGAAGCCTTGGCCGGATCAAGCGTGTCAGCCGTGGAGGACGACCAGCCCGCCGCCTTAAGATGGCCGCCGGTCTTGGGGGTTGCGGCAACCGCCTGGGTCGCGCTCATGAACAAGGAAGAGCCCGCGCCAACCGCCACACCAGAGGCCGCCAGCATTTTCAGCAAGTCGCGCCGAGTTGCACCGCGGCGGATTGCATGTTCAACCATCGCATCGTCGCGACCGGTCCAGTTCGTTGGTTTTTGTCTGGTCATTTTCGTTCCCTGTTGGTTGTTACGCCTACGCCGTCAAGGGCGCTGACATTTTGTATTCACCATTCAGCAGCGCGGCCTATTGCTAGTGCCCTGATTGGTGGCTTTCGCCAGTTCGGCACCGGAATGCCGGTGGGCAGGGGTTTCGCGCTTCTGCTGGTTTTATCTTTCCCCGAACAAACGCCGCATAATGTTTGAATACTCCACACGTCGCAGCAGATTCTTTTAAGTTGCCCCACCCCGCAGAACATCTGGTTGCCAAATGGGCGGGCATTTCGTCAGTAGCCCACCGCCTGGTCAATCATTCCGGGCGGTGGCAGATCCTTGCGAATGGCGCGCAGAACCTCCAAAGCATGGCGCGCGCCCTCAACCGCATCGGTTTGCGCGGCAATATGCGGGGTGATCAGAACGCGCGGATCGGACCAGGCCCAATGCTCTTTGGGCAACGGTTCGGGCGTGGTCACATCCAGGATCGCCGAGGCCAGACGGCCCGTATCCAAAGCCTCGCGCAGATCACCCATGACCAACTGCGCCCCGCGCCCGGCATGGACCAAATGCGCGCCCTTGGGCAGCTGATCAAAGGTGGTCTGGTTCAGCAATCCTCGGGTCTCATCCGTTAAGGGCAAGAGGCAAACAAGGATATCAGACTGCTCCAGAAGCCCGCCCAGCTGATCCTGCGAAAACATGGTGACTCCATCGACAGGCCTGCCCGACCGCGACCAGCCAGAAACGGGAAAGCCCAGTCTGGTAAGCTCACCCGCCACCAGGCGACCAATCCGGCCCATGCCCAGAATACCCACCCGGCGGGCGTGGTTTGGCACGATGGGATGTGCTTGCCAGTCTCCGGCGCTGGCCTGCTCCAGATAGGTCGGGATGTTTCGGTGCGCCATAAGGCAGGCCATCACAACCCAATCGCGCACCTGCGTCTCGATCCCCGGTGCCAGCGAGCGGCACAGCATAAGATGCTGTGGCAGCCGTGGCATTTGATCCACCCCTGCCCCAACCGATAAAACCGCGCGCAGGTTGGGATAGATCGACAGATCGGCGGGTGGTTGCCAGCAGGCCAGCACGGTGACCTTTTCCGGATCAGCAACCGCATCGCTATCGATGCAAATCGGCTCGCCCTCAGCAGCAAAGACCTGTTGCCAGATTTTCGCGCGTTCGGGCATTGTGCTGAGCAGCAGCGTCACGCGCGCACCAGCCCCTGCAATTCCGGCAGGGCCAAGGTCCGGTCCAACACACGCCGCGTGCGGGCGACGATTTCGTCAATCTCTGCCTCGCTACAACAGAGCGGCGGCGCATAGCCAAAAGCGCCGTGGTTAAAGGAGCGAATGATCAATCCCTCTTCCCAGGCAAAATCAAACAGGCGCGTGCCAGCCTGAACTTCGGCAGGCAAAGGCGTCTTGTTGTCCTTGTCCGTGACCAGCTCAATCGCGGCCAGCATGCCGCGACCACGCACATCACCGACAAGCGGGTGATCCACCAATTCCGCCAGGCCCGCTTGCAAACGCGCGCCCATTTTGCGCCCGTTTTCCAGCAATCCGCCCTCGTACAGCTTGAGCACTTCGAGCCCCACCGCCGCGCTGACCGGATGCCCGGAATAGGTAAAGCCGTGGCCCACCGCCTTGGCCCCTGCCCCGTCGGCGATGGTTTGATAAACGTTTTCGGACAAGAGCACGGCCCCCATCGGCGCATAACCGGATGTCAGCCCCTTTGCCGTGGTCATCATGTCGGGCACGATGCCCTCTTCTTCGCAGGCAAACATCGGGCCGGTGCGCCCGAACCCGGTGATAACCTCATCGGCGATAAACAAAATGTCCAATTGCGCGCAGGCCTCGCGCATGGCTTTGATCCAGCCCTTTGGGGGAACCAAAACGCCCGACGAACCTTGGATCGGCTCAACATAAAACGCGGCGACGCGATCTGCACCCAACTCGGCAACCTTGTCATGTAGCGCAGCGACCGATGCCGCGATCACGGTTTCAGGATCATCACCAAGCGGATTGCGATACAGATAATGAGACGGAATTTTGTGCTGCCAGGCGTAAGGCAGGCCAAACCCGTCATGGAAGGCAGGCAACGCCGTTAACCCTGCCCCGGCAGAGGAAGAGCCATGATAGCCCTGCTCGACCGAAATGAACTGATCCTTTTGCGGCTGCCCTTTTGCATGCCAGAAATAGCGCACAAAACGGATCGTGCTATCCACCGCGTCCGACCCACCCAGGGTGAAATAAACATGGTCAAGATCACCCGGCGCCCTGTCTGCCAATTCCGCTGCCAAACGGATCGGTGCCTCGGCCCCTAGATCAAAATAGCCGGTCGCATAAGGCAATTGGCGCATCTGTTCCGCCGCCGCCTGCACCACGCTTTCATGGCCATAACCAGCATTCACGCACCACAGCCCGGCAAACCCGTCAATCAGCTCGTGCCCCTCGGAATCGGTGACTTTCGCGCCTTTTGCGCTTTGCAGGATACGCACGCCCCGTTGCTCATGCCCCTGCCAGGACGACACGGGATGCACAAAGTGACGGCGATCCAGCTCGTGCAAGGAGTTTGATTTTGCGAAATCTTCCATGATTTACCCCAAAGCCTGCGATACCAGACCAAATGTCTGGAATTCATTTTTGCCTTGCGCACCGCATGCGCGCGCAGACATGCATGCCCCGCCGCCCACGCTTTCAAGGCCAAGTGTTTTTGCGAATGCACCTAGATCGGCGTCCGGGGTATCAATGCGCAGAAAGGTGCCCGCCTCTGCCCGCGCTGCCGCCGACAAGAGCGCCTTTGCCGTGGCCAGATCTTTGGCCACAATCGGCCCCAACACCTTGCCGCGCCCAAAGTCGCGCAGGACAGCAAACCCGTTTTCGGTGTGAAACACTGTGCCTGCGGACGTGATCCGCGATATGAGATCCTGACGATCCAGCCCGCAGGCGGCTTGATCCATCGCGGACAGTTTGTTTACGTCAAAATCGCCAATCTGAACCCGGATGGCAGGCGCGACCCCAACTGCAATGCCCTGAAACTGCTCAACTTCTCCGATAACCTGAAAGCCCAGCTTTCTATATAAAGGCAACCCGTCCGTCGTTGCCACAAGGCGCATTTCGCGCCCGTCTGCCATGCCGATGATGGCCTCCATCAGGCGACGGCCAATGCGTTTGCCGCGCTGCTCCTGGTCAACGATGATCATGCTCAGCGTTGCGACATCGCCAAAGAGCGAGACAAGGGCCGTGCCGACAACCTTGTCCCCCAGTTTGGCCACAACCCCTTGGGATTGCGACAGGGTCAAAGCCCAGTCTTCGGCGCGATGTGGCCACGAGACCTGTTGGCTTAACCGTACGGCGTCGGATAGGTGTTCTGGTTCAAAGGCTTCCAGCCGGAGTGTTTCCACGGCGAGTGTCATAGACGTCCATCCATTGGTGCTTTTGCTCCAAATTAGACAAGTCCCGCCATCACTTGCGCGCTGATGAGAGGCAAAAACCGAGGCGATTGCACTGCAAAATCCCGAATGGCGGCAGAAAATGCTATTGGCTCTGGCCCAGGCGTTGACCCAAGCGCAAAATCATCTGGCGCGTGTCCTCCAGCTCTTGCCGGGTCAGATATTCTTCGGGTCGATGGGCGCGGGCAATGTCGCCAGGTCCACAGATCACCGAGGGAATGCCAGCAGCCTGGAACAACCCGGCTTCGGTGCCAAAGCTGACCGCCTGCAACGGCGATTTGCCCGAGATTTCTGCCGCCAGCGCCGCCAAAGGTGCGCCAGCCTCTAGGGCCAGCGCGGGATAGGTGGACACCCATTCGGTTTCAACCATATCGCCAGCAGCCGCACAGACAGGGGCCAACAGGGCGCGTGGATCAGCCCCGGCAATCGCGCGGGTTTCGATCAAGGTCTGGGCGTGATCCGGGATGATATTCACCGCAGTGCCACCCTGAACCGTCCCGATCTGGAGCGTTGACCAAGGCGGCTCAAACCGATCATCCTGCCCGGTCTGCTCCAACTGGCCCGACAACTCAACCGCAGCGGTCAACGCCGGAACCAGCGCATGAATGGCGTTTTTCCCTTTGTCGGGTCGCGAACTGTGCCCGGGCACCCCCTTGGCCGTCAAACGCAGCGCCGCCTTGCCCTTATGCGCCAGAACCGGCTGCAATCCTGTGGGTTCCCCCACAATACAGCCCAGCGGGGGCGCACATAGGTCAGGAAGCTGCGCAATCATATGAGGCACACCTTTGCACCCCGCCTCTTCGTCATAAGACAGGGCGATATGGATTGGAGCGGTCAGCGTCATGGCGGCCAAATCGGGCACCGCTGCCAACACAGCGGCATCAAACCCTTTCATGTCACAAGCCCCCCGCGCGATCAGACGGTCGTCGCTTTGACGCAATGAAAACGGATCGCCACGCCATTCGGGTTCCTCTGCCGGCACCACATCCAGATGGCCAGACAGAATGTATCCAGGCAGACCCGGATCGCCCAGTGTCGCAAAAAGATTGGCGCGATCCCCCTCCGGCCCCACCAAAACCGAGACCGCAGCCCCGTGGCCGCGCAGGTAATCCGCGACAAAGCCCACAAGATCCAGGTTGGAGGTGCCCACAACCGTGGGATGGCTGACCAGATGGGCCAGCAAAGCCTCAGCCGATTGTGGTTTCATGGCGGTGCCTTTCTTTGCCTTTGTGACGCGACACCAGATTAAGTCGTTGAAATCCGCCACAGGTGCCGAGCTGGTCCGCAATCAGGTAGGCCATGCTGCGAAACCGTCCCATTTCGAAATTTCCTGCGCTGTTTTGACGAAAACCCGGCATCACGGGGTCAAAACCATCGGGCAATATGGGCGTCACAACCTTCCGGAGACACAGATGACATTCCGCCCGAAATACATCACCTTTGACTGCCATGGCACCATGATCAATTTCGACATGGCAGGCGCAGCAACACATCACTACGCGGCGTTGCTTTCGCCAGAAAAACTGGCCGTGTTCATTCGTGATTTCTCGGCCTATCGCCTGGACGAGGTCTTGGGCGCATGGAAGCCTTATGCCGAGGTGGTTTACAACGCGCTGGAACGTACCTGCAAACGCAATAACCTCCCCTTTGATGAGGCCATCGCGCAGGAGATTTACGACCGCGTCCCCACTTGGGGCCCGCATGCGGATGTGCCTGCCGGGCTGGCCAAGGTCGCCAGGGAAATCCCGCTTGTGGCGCTGACCAATTCAATGAACGCGCAAATCCCGCATAACATTGCCAAGCTTGGGGCACCGATTGCCCATGTTTACACGGCAGAATCTGCGCAAGCCTACAAACCCCGGATGCAGGCTTTTGAGTATATGTTTGATCAGCTGAATTGCGGGCCTGAGGATGTTTTGCACGTGTCCTCTTCGTTTCGCTATGACCTGATGACGGCGCATGACATTGGGATCAAAAACAAGGTCTGGGTAAACCGAGGGCATGAGCCCGCCAATCCGTTCTATGGCTATACCGAAATCCCGGATATCGGCGGGCTGGCCGCAGTTGTTGGCCTGTGATGGAATACGCGTCTTATTGGCATGCCACGGCCCCCACGTTTGAGGGCGACTGCCCTGCCCCGGTTCAGGGGCATTTTGACGTGGCCATCATCGGCGCGGGCTTTACCGGGCTGAGCGCGGCCCTGACCCTGGCCAAATCAGGTGTCTCTGTCGCGGTTCTAGAGGCCGATCATGTTGGCGCGGGCGGGTCTGGGCGCAATGGTGGTCATTTGAACAATGGCATTGCCCATGGCTATGCCGACGCCAAGGCAACCCTGGGGGCTGAGCGTGCCAAGGCATTATACCAGGCCTTTGACCAGTCGATTGAAACGATCAAGACCATCATCGCCGAAGAAGAGATCGACTGTGATTTTCGGCACTCGGGCAAGTTGAAACTCGCCTCCAAACCGTCACATATTGCCGGGCTCAAGGCAAATTATGAGCTGGTCCACCAAGAGGTCGACCCGGATACCGCCTGGCTTGAGAAAAGCGATCTTGCCTCAGAAGTGCTCAGCCCGGATTTTCACGGCGCTGCCTTGTTCAAGAAATCGGCGATGATGCATATGGGGCGCTATGTGGTGGGTTTGGCCAATGCGGCCACGCGCCATGGCGCGCAGATCTGGCACCAGGCACCGGTGACCGGGCGCAGCAAAACCACCAAGGGCTGGGCGCTGTCCACCGAAAAAGGCACGCTGACCGCTGATCGGGTCATTGCCGCAACCGGGGCTTATTCTGCGCAGATCAAAACCGCGCCGCTCGGGTATTTCCGTAAACGGATTATTCCGGTTGGCTCCTTTATCATTGCGACCCGCCCGCTGAGCCAGGACGAAGTCGCCGCAAGCCTTCCGGGAAATCGAACCTATGTGACGTCGTTGAATATCGGCAATTACTTTCGCCTGTCGCCGGATAACAGGCTGATCTTTGGCGGCCGGGCCCGGTTTTCAGCCACATCAGACCCGCAATCAGATGCCAAATCGGGGGTCATCTTGCAAAAGACGTTGGGCAAAGTCTTTCCGCAACTGGCAGAAGTGGACATCGACTATTGCTGGGGTGGTCTGGTTGGCATGACCGGTGACAGGTTCCCCCGTGCCGGCATCCATAATGATATGATCTATGGCATGGGCTATTCTGGCCACGGCGCGCAATATTCCACATTGCTTGGGCAGCAAATGGCCCTGATGGCGCTTGGCAAGCCGGTGGATTGCCCGGTTGCCGAGCTAAACTGGCCCGCCATTCCCGCCCATTCGGGCAAACCCTGGTTCTTGCCTCTGGTGGGCATGTGGTTTGGCCTGAAAGATCGGATTTCCTAAGTCAGGAGATTGGGGGGCCGTTTACCCCAAAGTATGGGCGGCCAACCCATAAAGCACCGCGCCGGTATCCGCCCGGCGGTTGGGCCCTATCCGCATCTCGGTGACCGTGTCGTATACACCCAAACCCGCCGCCGACAGGAAGGCGCTAAATTCCCCTTCTGCGGCGGGTGTATCGAGCCGCAGGAATTTGCCTTCGCGGCTTTGGATGATCGGGGCCACAACTTGGATCGCCATCTGGTCATTTTCGGCCACCACCGGGCCAATCACCTGCCCTTTTCCAAAGTTACGCACCATCGCAAAGCCGGTAAGCCGCCCGGCCTGTTCCGCAACGAAACATTCGGATTTGGCCTGAAGACAAGCAAGCGCATGGCTGCGATCCGCACCAAAGGCGTGTTGATCGAGGTCGAGGATACCCTGCCAATCGCCATCTTCTGCCAGGCGCACAGTCAGCCCCTCCGCCCCCTCTGGCAAGTATATCCGCCGGGCGATCCCCTGTTGCTGGCGCACCGGAGCGACCGGAATAAACCCGGATTGTTCATAAAGCCGATACCCGGCCCGCGTCGCCGTCAAACGCATATCGCGGCCGCTGCATTCATCCATGATCTTGTTCAGCAACCAGCGCCCCGTCCCCTTGGACTGCAAACGCGGGGCCGTTGTCATCATGCCGATCATGGCAAAGTCAGAGCCGTATTCAAACTTCATCGACGAGCCAAGCGCGCGCCCGACCTCATCCAGCGCCAGATAGCCCTCTCCGATCTGGGTCAGCAGCTCAAGGTCGCGCGCCCGATGGGGCCAATAGACGCCAACGGTCAATTCATGCAGCAAAGGCAGGCGTTCAGCGGTGATCGGGTGGCATTTGGCCTCAAACACATCGACCTTGCGACCTGCGTCTTGCTCTGCGGTCGCAGCCTGTACATCCCCCTGCCCTTCTGTCGCAACAAAAGGCTCTGCCGGAGTTTTTTCATTTTCCTGGGACGACATCACTCAACTTTTCCTACATGCGCCTTTGCGCCCAAACTAGCGGAAAAGCCTCAGCGATTTCTACCAAAGCATGGCTGCGATCCAAAGATTATGCCGTGCGGGTGACGTTAGCAAACTCTGGACCAATCAAGTGTTTGCGCTGCCATTGAGACTGACGTGCAAGACGCGAAGCTTGCGCATCATGGCAAGCCTCTTTGACCGATCGGGCATTTTTCCGATTAAAAAAGTCAGGCTTGATTAACCTGACTAAAACTGTCAAATGGTAGGGTGAGCTGTCTTGCCGTTCTCTGAGGCTTTTATGTCTGTTCTTGGTCGTGAAACCCAAAAGTATGACATGCGCCGCGATCTCGGCGATCAAGAGAGGTTGATGGTAGAGAGCGGCTGTGAATGGATGTTGGAAGGCTTGATCGACATGTCAGACGAACCGCAGGACGTGATGCCAAAAACCGCAGAACCGCGCCCGCTTTATGATGCTGTTGACCTCACCAAAGGCGGCAATCAGGCCAATATCGTTCTGGACGAAAAAATCTACACGCTGCGCATCACACGCGCGGGCAAGCTTATCCTGACAAAGTAGGCCGCCATGATTATTTGTTCCTGCCAGAATATCAGCTGCCGCGACATTCACGCTGCCATTGATTGGATGCGGGCCTCGGATAAAGAAACGCTGATTACCCCGGGCAAAGTTTTTCATGCGCTGGGGAAGAAGGCGGATTGCGGTGGCTGTGTCCCGCTGTTTCTTGAGACGATGCGCGCGAATCCAAACTTGGAAGTGCCGCTGGAGCTGCAATCTCTACGGCGCGGCCGAAAACAAGTCGCGGGTTGAGAACCCGAGAGTTTGTTGGGCCAAATGTCCATCGCAATTGCGGCCTGTCGGTCGTGTAAAGCGCAAAATCGCATGAAAAGATGCACAGGTGTGATCTTATTCCCTCATACCTGACATTTTTACTATGATTTTGGCCGGGGCGATTTTTAAAGCAAACGTCTCGCGTTAGAGAACCGCAATTCGGTGCCGCGACACCGACTTGACCCAGCTTTCCGCCAGGCGATTTGCCCACCCGGTTCAAAGGAAAGCACATGCCTCTAAAACGCAAACGTCTCTTGTCAACAGTTGCCCTTTTTACAGGCCTCCTGCCAATCATACAGCCGGCCTTCGCCCAGGAAGCTGGTTACGATTTGGGAACAATTGTCCTGGTCGGCACTGGGTTACCGACGGAAATTCTGGACAATGCCGCCTCGGTTTCGGCCATTGAAGAGGACGAGATTCGGCGTGTTCCCCGCTCATCTGTGGCACAAATTCTGGATTCCGTGCCCGGTGTACGGGTCACCCAAAGCGGGATCGAGCGGATCACCATCCGCGGCGAAGGCTCTCAGCGTGTTTCGATCATGCTCGATGGCAACCCAATTACGGACCACACGGGCTATGGCACCCCGATCCTTGTTTCGCCAAGCAACATCGAGAGGATCGAAGTTGTGCGCGGGTCCTCCTCGGTTGTGTCCGGCAACAACGCCTTGGGGGGTGTGGTGAACATCATCACAAAACGCGGCGGTTCCGCGCCCTTGGAGGTTGATGCCAGTGTTGGCTATTCCTCTGCAAATGAGGGCAAAGAGGCCTCAATTTCTGCCGGTGGAACCACGGGCAATTTTGACTATCGCCTGACATTTTCGAAGTCCGAGCAGGGCGATCTGGAAACAGCAGATGGCACGCTTGATGATTCCGACAAAAGCGAACGCGAAATCTCGGCCTTTTTGGGGTATCGCCATGAGAACCATTATTTTGGGGCCAGAATCCAGGATTTTGATCTGGATGCCAATGTGTGGACCGGCGACCCGGATTTCTCGATCTCTTTGCCAAAGCGCGACTTGCGCAAATATAGCGCGTTTTACGAGGGAGAAGACCTGACGCCCTGGCTGTCCAAGCTCACGTTCAACATCTACAAGCAAGAGATCGACAGAGCGTTTGTCAACGACCTGCAAAATATCGGGATTGGCCCGGGCATGACGATGGATGTGCTGTCGACCTCGGACGATCTGCAAGAGACCTGGGGAATGACTGGCCAAGCTGATCTGAGCTTGGCAGAGGGGCATCGGACAACACTGGGCTTCAGCTATGAAGATGACAGTCAAAAATCAGACAAGCTGTCCCAGACAATCGTCTCTGTCTCACCCTTCCCATCCGTCACAACACGCGTTTCGGATGCCAATATCCGTACCTTTTCAGTTTTTGGCCAACACGAGGCAGAGCTGAGCGACACGCTCACAGCAACGGTCGGCGCGCGCTATTACAAGGTGAAAAGTGATCTCGACAGCTATGTCATCAACGGTGTGTCGCAGGATGGTCGGTCAAGTGATGACAGCCGGTGGTTGGGGTCCTTGGGCTTGGTTTACAAGCCGAATGAGGATACCGCGCTGCGTGCCAATATCAGCCAGGGTTACAATTATCCGACCCTTGCGCAGCTATATCTTGAAACCACTGCGGGGGGCAGCGGGATCACCTATGGCAACCCAGATTTGAAACCGGAAACGGCCACGACCTATGAGCTTGGGGCGCGGATTGACCGGGGGGCGCTGACCTTTGACGGTACCGTGTTCTATTCCGAAGCTGACAACTATATCTCCTACGGCACCTATACAGGGCCAGGAGCCGCCGCAGGTGATCGCACCTATATCAACGTTAACACGGCCAGGACCTGGGGCGTGGAAGTCAGCGCAGAATACCGGTCAAACCTTTGGGACCTTCGCCCTTACCTGCAGGCTGAATATCTTGAGCGTGAGTTCACCTATGCCAATGGCTTCAGCACCTATGACAGCGGCGCACCAAATTTCGCGGCCACATTGGGTGTGCGACGGGATTGGAGCTTGGGTAACGTCTCGGGTGAATGGGATCTCTTTGTCAGTGGGGAAGGTACCGCCAAACTGCGCGGGTCGGATGGTGCGATCACCAACCAAGCAGATGCTTATCACACTGTGAACTTCCAATTGTCGGCGGATCTCAACGATCAATTCTCGTTCAGTCTATCGGCCAACAACCTGTTGGATGAAAGCTATACGCCGATCAACCAATACCAGGGCGCAGGGCGTAACATTGCGTTCCGGCTGAACGCCTCGTTCTAAACAAGAAAGAGCCGCTAACACATCAGGTTAGCGGCTCTCTCTAATTTCTAGTGTACGGGCAGCTCACTCAGCTTCGTCATAAGGTGTCGCGTTAAGCTGCATGTAGTTGGCTTCGCCGAGCTTGTGGTACAGTTCCAACTGAGTTTCGAGAAAATCGATGTGCCCTTCTTCGTCGGCCAAAAGGTCTTCGAACAGTTTCATCGAAACATAGTCCTTGGCGTCAAAGCATACGTCACGCGATTTGCGGTAAAGCTCGGCCGCGCTTTGTTCACCAGCAAGATCTGCCTCGAGCGTTTCCAGAACGTTCTGACCGATGCGCAGCGGGTCGAGTTTTTGCAGGTTGGGGTGTCCACCCAAAAAGATGATCCGTTCGATCAGTTTGTCCGCATGCTCCATCTCTTCGATGGATTCCTCGCGGCTTTTCTTGGCCATTTTGCCAACGCCCCAATCATCCTGCAGTCGGTAATGCAGCCAATACTGGCTCACCGCTGTCAACTCGTGTCGCAATGCATCATTCAATGCTTCAATTACCTTGGGGTCGCCTTTCATGGGCTTTTCCTTCGTTTGCTGGCGGATGTCATCCGCTTCTTTAGGCTGTTGGCTGGCTGCAAACTGGCTGGCTACGCCCTGTTTGCACCCTTTGAAACCGCATTGCAACGAAGTGAAACGATCAGGATTAAGCACGCGAAACCGGGAAAACCAAGCCCTTGGTAAACGTGCTCTGGGCTGGCAAACGCGGTTTTGCCCATATCCGCCCAAGAGGTAATCCAATTCTTATCATTTCACTAAACTATTGCGTAATCGCTGCCATTGTGCGACTTACACGCGTCCGATCCAGCCATGCCTTCCCTCAATCAGCCAAGCGGACGAGCCTTGCCTGATTGGAGAATGGACCATGACCTTTTTTCGAAACGCTCTTGCCACGGCGCTGTTGGTACCGACCGTCTTAGCCGCGGAAACGCCGCTGGTTGCGCATCTATCTGTTGAGCTGAACGCCTCTCAGCCGGTGGATCAGGGGTGCAAGCTGAGCTTTGTCGTGGTGAATGGCCATGAGCAGGATGTGTCCAAAGTCGTTTACGAAGCCGTTTTGTTCGACACCCAAGGCCAGGTGAGCAGTTTGATGCTGTTTGACTTTGGAAAACTGCCGGCCAAACGCCCGCGCGTGCGCCAGTTTGTTGTCCCGAACCAAAGCTGCGATGGCGTCGGGCAAGTTCTGGTCAATGGTGTGACGCAATGCGATGGCGTGGGATTGCCAGAGGATGCTTGTATGAGGGATCTCAAGCTTGGTTCGCGCACCGGTATCGAGGTGGCGGGATGATTGAGTTTCTGACAACATCCCTGCAGCGCGTTTACGGTCTGGGCGGGCCGATCGTATTGATCATGCTGGCAATTTCGATCCTGACCTTGGCTGTCGCACTCTATAAGGTCTGGCAGTTTTCCGCGGCGGGTGTTGGCCGCCACAAAGCTTTGGCGCGCGCGGTTTCAGCTTGGGATGCGGGGTATCCAAGCCGGGCCGAGGCTGAGCTGCAGACCTCGACCAGCTACCTCGCCCCGGTCATTCGCATGGGGTTTGAGCATAGCTTCGACCGCAACCGTTTGGAAACAGAAGCCGAAACGCGGTTTGCCAAGCTCGAAGGCGGGCTGCGTTTCCTGGATACGGTCGCGCAGCTGTCTCCGCTTTTGGGTTTGTTTGGTACGGTCCTTGGGATGATTTCGGCGTTTCAGGCTTTGCAAGAGGCTGGATCACAAGTTGACCCGTCTGTCCTTGCCGGAGGCATTTGGGTGGCGTTGCTGACCACCGCGGTTGGCCTGGTCATCGCGATGCCGACCTCATTGGTTCTGAGTTGGTTTGAATCCCGTTTGGATCGGGATCGGGTACTGGCAGGTAAAGCCATTTCGACGATCCTAAGTCCTGGCCAAACAGGCGAGGTCGAACAAACTGACAGTGTTGAAACACCAATTCTGGCCCCTGCACATGCGTAAGACGCGCCCAAGACGGCGACTTTCGATGACCTCCCTGATTGACGTCATCTTTTTGCTTTTGCTGTTCTTCATGCTGACCTCGACCTTCACTCGATTTTCCGAGGTGGAGCTAACCGCCGCCGGTTCTGGCGGTGCTGCCAATCCTGACAAGTCCCCGCTTTTTCTCAGGCTCGGGGCTGCAAAGATCCGTGTGAACACGCAAGATCTGACCCTGGAAGAACTCCCAGGCAGATTGATGGCCTTGCAAGGCGGTGCCCCAAATCTGGCGGTTCTGGTCTCGCTTGAAACCGACGTTAGCGCGCAGCGTTTGACTGATCTGCTGATCGCCTTGCGGGCCGTTCCGGGTGTATCTCCGACAATTCTGGGGGCGTCATGACGCAGAGCCTGATGTCACGCCGCAAGAAAACCGAGCGCGAGCCTACCATCGCGCTCATCAACATTGTCTTTCTGATGCTGGTCTTCTTTTTGGTCGCCGGCACAATCGCGCAACCCATCGATAAGGATCTTTATCTTGTCAGGACCACCGATCTGGAAGGGGCGGCGCCTGCCAATGCTTTGGTTATCCATTCAGATGGTCGCCTGTCCGTGCAGGGTCAGTCCGTGGCGGATGCGGCTTTGGCCTTGGACCGGTTGCATTACCTCGAAGGCCCTTTGCGTATCGTTCCAGATCGGGATCTGCCCGCTAAAACTCTTGTGCGCATTGGCGCCGAGCTTCGCGCTGCTGGGGCGGAGAAAGTGTTGATCGTGACTGAACGAGGGTTGCAATGATTGCCTCCTCAAAACCTTGGAAACTGGCGGCTATGGTCACGGCCCTCGCCACACATGCCGCTTTGGCGGTTGTTCTGACACCCGAACCCAAGCTGGAAATCGAAGGGGGGCCAGGCCATGCAACTGCGCGGCTTGGTTCCAGCTTTAGCGACCTTGCCCAAGGTCTTTTGGAGGCCGAGCAAGCACCAGAAAGCATCGAACCGGTTGAAGTTGAGCCCGAGCAATCTCAAAAGCTTGATACGGAGCATGTTGCACAGAGTGCGCCCAGGCCTGCCGAGGTTGAAGTTTCGGACCCAGTTGAGGCTATTCAGCCAGACAAAGCACCTAAGGCCGCCCAAGCTCAGCCCCAAATAGCAAAGCCGCTTGCGTCAAGTTTGGATGCACCCGTTCCCGTGTTGCCTATCACCGCCGCCGCTTTGCCCGTCGCTGCCATTCCCGTTCAGACGACCAAGGTGCCGGAATTGGAGCGTATCGAAGCTTCGGAACCTGTCAGCGCGGCCGTTTCTCGATCCTTGCGCCCGCAATTACGCAGTGCCGAATTTGAAGCGGCGCATAAAAGCAAAGCCAAACCGAAACCCAAGCCAGTTGCGAAGCCACGCGCCAAACCCAAACCGTCAACGGTAACCGCTCAACGTGCCAAGCCCAAGCCGCGCGGAACCGGTGCCGCCCCGGCACGCAGTGGGGCGCAAAAGGGCAAAGCGCAGGGTAGCCAACGCGCGAACGGGTCTGGGGGAAGCAAAAAGAAACCCGGCAATGCCGCAGCGAGCAATTACCCCGGCAAAGTGGCTTCTTACATCAGAAGCCGGGCGCGCATCCGCGGGCGTGGCAGCGCTCGCGTGTCCATTTCAATTTCCGGTAGCGGTCAACTCACCAGCGTTTCATCGCCCAACGCCAAAGCTGCAGCTGCGGTCAAGCGGCTAAGACGCGTTCCTAAACCACCTGCGGGCGCGCGGCGCTCTTTTGCCTTCACACTGCAGTGGTAAGGTCCAAAATTGTCCTTGCGGGGGCGCGCCAACCCAACTAATTTACTAAGGTAAATCCAAGCCAGCCCACGCCGCATGTTTCCCGCGTTTCGCCAGCACTTGTTGAACAGGAAACGCTTATGGCTGATCTCACACCAGACGAACTACGAAATGCACTAGCAACATCAAAGAAACGCGCACGCGACCTGGCGGACGAGCTGGGCGTCGCCGAGGCACAGCTGCTGGCCGCACAGGTCGGTCACGGTGTCACGCGGATTGAAGCAAACCCCAACCGTCTCATCCCCGAGGTCGAGGCGCTTGGTGAGGTTATGGCGCTCACCCGCAATGACAGTTGCGTCATTGAGAAAGTGGGCCGCTATGCCGGGTATCGCCCCGGGGATCATGCCTCGATGATTTTTTCCGAGACGATTGATTTGCGGTTTTTCCCGTCGCAATGGCAGCACGCTTTTGCCGTCGAACAGGAAAGCGACAGTGGCGTTAAGCGGTCGGTTCAGATCTTTGATGCGGCGGGCGATGCGGTTCACAAGATCCACTTGCGCCCGGACTCCAATCACCCGGCCTGGCCCGGTTGCGTCGGCGGATTGGACCTGCGCGTCGACAGTCAGAGTTTGAACCTCGAACCGCGCAAGCCTGTTGAGCCGGCCAAGTCCAATCCGGATAAGCGAGATATTCTCCTGAGCGAATGGGAGAAACTGACAGATACGCATCAATTCCTGCGCCTCTGTGCCAAGCTCAAGATGAACCGCCTTGGGGCGTACCGCATTGCCGAGGCACCATGGGTCCGCCGGCTTGATGTTTCGGCGGTGAACCAGATGCTGGAGCAGGTTCAGGAGAGCGGCATTGAATTCATGTTCTTTGTCGGCAATCAGGGCTGCATTGAAATTCATTCCGGCCCCATCGGGCGGTTGAAGGAAATGGGCCCCTGGCAGAACATCCTGGACCCCGGTTTTGACATGCATCTGCGCATGGATCACGTGGCCGAAGTCTGGGCAGTAGAAAAACCAACGCGGCGGGGGCCAGCCATTTCGGTCGAGGCATTTGACGCGCGCGGATATCTGATTTTTCAGGCTTTCGGGGTTGGTTTTGAAGGGCGCGACAGCCGCCCGGCCTGGAACGCCATAGTCAAGGATCTTCCTTCGCTTGAGGTAGTTCCGGCATGACACGACGCCCCACTCGCGGTTTGATGGCAGTTTGGATCGCCTTGTTCGGAGCATTTATTGCTTGGCAAACAAGCGCCCAGGAGCACGCAAATCAACCGGCAAAAGACGCAGATATTCTATCGCTTGGCGGCACCGTTACAGAGATCATCTATGCCTTGGGTCAGGGGGAACGGATCTTGGCGCGTGACAGCACCTCGACCTTTCCGCTGCAGGCCCAGGACCTGCCTGATGTTGGCTACTTGCGCCGTCTCTCGCCCGAGGGAGTCTTGTCAACTGGGGCAAGCTTGATCATCGCAGAGCAGGGCGCAGGACCGGCGGAAGCGATGGATGTGATCAAGGCGGCAGACGTGGCTTTTGTCGAAGTTGCAGACGGGTTTACCGCCGAAGCCGTGATCGCCAAGATAACCACCGTTGGCGCAGCGCTTGGTACGGCTGACGCGGCAGACACGCTTGCGGCAGAAGTGCAGGCCGCGTTTGACGCGACCGAATCCGCAATTGCAAAGCAAAAAGGTGCGCGCAAACGCGTGATGTTCCTGCTGAGCGCGGGGGGTGGAAAACTGATGGTCGGAGGGCAAGATACCTCAGCAGATGCGATCATTCGCCTGGCTGGCGCTGACAATGCGGCCAAGGGGATGTCCGGTTTCAAGCCGCTCACAGATGAAGCCGCGGCCGCAGCGGCCCCCGATGTCATTTTGATGATGGACCGCGGCGGCCACCCTGCGATGTCTGCGGATGAGCTGTTTTCAATGCCAGCCCTTTCAATCACCCCTGCCGGGGAAGCAAAAAGGTTGATCACCATGAACGGCCTCAAATTGCTGGGCTTTGGGCCGCGTGCCGCCGAAGCCGCGCAAGAGCTGCACGGCCTTCTCTACGACCAGTGACATGGTAAGTGTTAGCTACAACTCCGAGGTGCCTTTTCCCAACCGCGTCCGACGGGCGCGGCGTTTGACCTGGGTGCTGGCTGTTTTGGCTGTTTTGGTGTCTGTTTTCAGCTTGTCATCTGGCGCGACCACGGTGTCTTTGCCCGACATGCTCAGCAAATGGGTCTCTGGACAAGAGCTGACACGTATTGAGCGCGTTGTCCTATTTGACATTCGTCTGCCGCGCCTCCTGACTGGCCTGTGTGTCGGCGCGGCGCTTGCGATGTCGGGGGCTGTCTTGCAGGGCTTGTTTCGCAACCCCTTGGCGGAACCCGGAATTGTTGGTGTCAGCGCGGGTGCAGGTCTGGGTGCCATCCTGGCGATTGTTCTTGGCGGCATGCTACCTATGGTTTTTCTCGGCAGTGTTGGGGCCCATCTGGTCCCCGTCGCGGCCTTTGTTTTTGGTTGGGCGACGACCATCCTGCTGTACCGTGTCAGCACGCGACAGGGGCAGACCTCAATTGCGACAATGCTTTTGGCCGGTATCGCCCTTGCGGCGATGACCGGAGCCGTGAGCGGATTGCTGATCTATGTCGCCGATGATGATCAATTGCGCGACCTGACCTTTTGGGGCCTTGGGTCTTTGGCGGGGGCGAGCTGGGTAAAGCTATCGGTGGCAGCACCAATCATGCTGATTGCGGTGTTGGGCGCTGGGTTCCTTGGCAAGGGGTTGAACGCCTTGGCCTTGGGCGAAGCGACGGCCCATCACATCGGGATCGAGGTGCAGCGGCTCAAGAACCTGGCCATTCTCGCAGTGGCGGCGGCAACCGGGGCAGCGGTGGCCGTGTCAGGCGGAATTGGGTTTGTGGGCATCGTAGTCCCACATCTCTTGCGCCTTGCGACGGGCCCTGATCACAGGGCTTTGTTACCCAATGCCGCCCTGCTTGGGGCCAGCCTGCTTGTCCTGGCTGATATGATCAGTCGCACAGTGGTGGCTCCCTCTGAGCTGCCGATTGGCATCGTAACAGCTGTTATCGGGTCCCCGGTCTTTTTGTGGATCCTCCTGAGACAGCGCAACGTGGTGGACATGTAACATGTTAGAAGCCGTCAATCTTACCGTGCGCTTGGGCAAGAAGATCATTCTGGATGGTGTCAGTTTCCGGGCACATCCCGGAACATTGACCTCGATCGTCGGGCCAAACGGGTCGGGCAAAACGACCCTTTTGCGGGCTCTGACCGGAGATTTACCGTATCAAGGCAGCGTGCGTTTGAATGGGCAGGATATTCAGTCTCTCCGGCCCTGGCAATTGGCGTCAACCCGGGCGGTGCTGCCGCAGGCCAGCGCGCTGGCCTTTCCCTTTACCGTGATCGAGGTGGTCTCCCTAGGCTTGCACCAAGGCTCGTCGGGACAATGTGAGACCGTCGCCATGGCTGCCTTGGCCAAGGTCGGGCTGTCCGCCTA
>JAGHRD010000019.1:0-83516 GCA_017744045.1 Tropicibacter sp. R15_0
CCTGACCGCCGCTGAAACCGCCTCGCTGCACCTGATCGTCAATGGTGGCGGTTCTGAAAGCGAAAAGCGCAATGCGGTTCGCAAGATCGTAAACTAAGACGTTCGGAGCCGCTCTGTCGGCCCCAAAACGAGAGGAAAGCGCTGTCCGGATCGGGCAGCGCTTTTGCGTTGCAGGAATGCCGTAGGGTGGGGTTTTACCCCACCTTTGCCCTGTAACTGACGGCGAACAAAGAAAAAGGCCGCCCAAAGGCGGCCTTTCCGTATTTTACCTCACCGGGTGGCTCTCGGGCGCTTTCTTGCAGAAAGCCCCTGCCGCCACCAGACGCGCAGAGCGCGTCTTACTCGACGATCTTCGACACAACACCGGAACCAACGGTGCGGCCACCTTCGCGGATCGCGAAGCGCAGACCGTCTTCCATGGCGATCGGGGCGATCAGCTCAACGCCGAACTTCAGGTTGTCGCCTGGCATAACCATCTCGGTGCCCTCTGGCAGGGTCACGGTGCCGGTTACGTCGGTGGTGCGGAAGTAGAACTGCGGACGGTAGTTCGCGAAGAACGGCGTGTGACGGCCACCTTCGTCCTTGGTCAGGATGTAGACCTCGGCTTCGAACTTGGTGTGCGGGGTTACGGAACCCGGCGCACACAGAACCTGACCACGCTCAACCGCGTCACGGTCGATACCACGCAGCAGCGCGCCAATGTTGTCGCCCGCTTCGCCGCGATCCAGCAGCTTGCGGAACATCTCAACACCGGTACAGGTGGTTTTGGTGGTGTCTTTGATGCCAACGATCTCGATCTCGTCGCCAACATTGATCACGCCACGCTCAACACGACCGGTCACAACGGTACCACGACCAGAGATCGAGAACACGTCTTCGATCGGCATCAGGAAGGGCTGGTCAACAGCGCGCTCAGGCTGCGGGATGTACTCATCCACGGCTGCCATCAGCTCTTTGATCTTCTCTTCGCCGATCTCAGGGTTGTTGCCTTCCATCGCCGCCAGAGCGGAACCTGCGATCACAGGGATGTCGTCGCCTGGGAAGTCATACTCGGACAGCAGTTCGCGGATTTCCATTTCCACCAGCTCGAGCAGCTCTTCGTCGTCAACCTGGTCAACTTTGTTCATGAAAACAACCATGGCCGGGATGCCAACCTGGCGGCCCAGCAGGATGTGTTCACGAGTCTGAGGCATAGGGCCGTCAGCCGCGTTCACAACCAGGATCGCGCCGTCCATCTGCGCCGCACCGGTGATCATGTTCTTGACGTAGTCGGCGTGGCCGGGGCAGTCAACGTGGGCGTAGTGACGGTTGTCGGTCTCATACTCAACGTGGGCGGTCGAGATGGTGATACCACGTGCCTTTTCTTCAGGCGCGCCGTCAATCTGGTCATACGCTTTGAAGTCACCAAAATACTTGGTGATCGCCGCTGTCAGCGTGGTCTTACCGTGGTCAACGTGACCGATGGTGCCAATGTTGCAATGCGGCTTGCCGCGCTCAAACTTTTCCTTTGCCATCTTCCAGACGCCTCTAATATTGCGGGGCCTCGCTGGCCCAAGTTACATCGCGCGCCGTTTATTGGTTTGAGAGAGGAAAATCAAGTCAATCATGCAATCACCATCCCGCGAACAGCAGGTGACAGGCCAGTGCACTGGCCTACGACAATAAAATCAATGAAAAAGACCCGGTTGGGTTAGGTTTGCGCCTTATTCCGCAGGGCTTTCGCCGGGCTCATCTGCGGCAACACCCTCAGCCACCTTGCGCGGAGCGAACCACCCTTTTTCTTCATGCATTTGCCGCATCCATTTCTCAATTTCCAAAGCAACGGATTCGGACAGGCGTGCGATCTGGTCTTCGCGGGTCATTTGCAACCGCGATTCGAAGACATGGATGGCGTGGATTTCCTTGGTTTTCTCATTCAGCTTGGCCTGGGTCGCGTCGTCAAACACGGTCACGCGCACAGCCAAGGCGGATTTGCCCGGAACCACCGGAGGCGGCAAAGAATAGGCTTCGACGCTGACGCCAATGTGATAGTATTGGTCGCCATCAAACCGGCGAAAACGCTCTTCCAGCGCCTTGTCGACAGCTGCGCTCCACTCTTCAGCGCTGGCATCGCGCGACACCAATAGTTTTTGCAGGTTTGGCGCGACAACCTCGGCATGGCCCAGTTTAAAGGCCCCCATCGGTTCCGCAGGTTTGGCCAAATCCGCCGGAGGCGCGTTACATGCCAAAAGGAACAAACTTGCGCCCAGCGCGGCCAGATTTCGCAGCATGAGACCCCTCTGCCATTGATATGCCTCGCAACCGGATATCTTACAGGGCCTTTTGACGCAACTGACTCTGATGGACGCGAGCGGATCCTGCGCTACCTTGCTCAGGTGGTTTGCCCCGACCGCCGATGTGGATCAGGAGTGTAAAATGACAGGAACGCCAAAGCCACTGCCGCCCCGCGTGCCGCTGGTCACGCAGCCGATGGGGCTGTGGCAAAGCCTGCAGACCGCCCGCAAAAACATCCTTGCTATCATCCCCGACATCGCCACGCGCCAGCCCATGGTGTCCGGCAAGACCGGGAAACGCTGGCATATGGTGATGGATCCAGAGGCCATTCGGCAGGTGCTGTTGGAAAAACTGGACGATTACCCCAAATCGCTGGTGACCAAGAACCTGCTGCGTCCCGCGATCGGCGATTCCCTGTTTATCGCCGAGGGCGCGCATTGGCGCTGGCAACGGCGCGCGGCGGCCCCGGCCTTTTCACATCGCAATGTGATGAACCTTGCCCCTGTGATGACACGCGCGGCGGAACGATCAGCAGAACGTATCGCGGCCGCAGGCCCACGAGCGATCAATTTCCTCGATGAAATGGTGTCACTGACCTTTGACGTGATCTCGGATGTGACCTTTTCCGGAGATGAGGGGTTTGATCGCGGCGCGGTGCATAAGGCCATTGATTCCTATATTGCCGAGGCTGGCAAACTGTCCTTGTTCGATATTCTGGGCCTGCCAGACTGGGTGCCACGCCCTGCGCGCGTGTTTTCCACGGGTGGTGTCAAACAGATGAAACGCGTGGCCGATCGCGCCATTGAGGCACGGGCGGCGCGGAGATCTGAAGAGGTCCCCGATCTGTTGGATCTGCTCCTGGCGGGGGAAGACCCGGAGACCAAACGCCAGATGAACATCTCGGAACTCAGGGATAATCTGCTGACCTTCATCGTGGCCGGTCATGAGACGACGGCGCTGACTCTGGCCTGGTCCCTGTACCTGCTGGCCTTTGATCAAGAGGTTCAGGACAAGGCGCGGGCAGAGGTGCAGACGGTGCTGTCGGGTCGGGCCGCGACCGGAGAGGATGTGGCGCAGCTACCCTATATCCGGCAGATCGTCGATGAAGCTCTCAGGCTCTATCCACCGGCGGGTATGGTGTCGCGGACAGCCTTGGCGAAAGACACGCTATGCGGGCGCGAAATCTTGCCCGGTGACACGGTGATCCTACCGATCTATGCCCTGCACCGAAATCACCAGCTATGGGAAGACCCGGATCGCTTTGATCCGGATCGATGGAGCGGAGACAAGCCAGAGCGCTATGCCTATCTGCCGTTTGGCGACGGGCCACGCATCTGTATCGGGGCCTCATTCGCGATTCAGGAGGCGGTGATTGTCCTGGCGACGCTGTTGTCTCGGTTCCGCTTCACCACCGTCGCGGGCAAAGTGCCAGATCCGGTGATGATCATCACCCTGCGCCCCGAAGGCGGTGTCTGGCTGGAGGCGGAGCCAATCGCCTGAGGCGCGCGCATCCAAATTCCATCGATGGAATTTGCAAATTCCGTGCACGGAATTTATCAGCGCCCGCCTCTTGGGATGCGCCCGTTATTCGCGGTTCGCCCCTGGCACCCAAAGGACGTCGCTGCGACCCTTGTCATTGGCCATCCGCGCCGCCGCAAAGAACCAATCGGACAGGCGGTTCAGGTATTTCACTGCAGCAGGGTTGATCGGCTCCTCAGCGGCCAGTGCCACTGCCAGCCTCTCTGCCCGCCGGGCAACCGTGCGGCATTGATGCAGATAGGCCGACAAGGCTGATCCACCTGGCAGAATGAAACTGCGCAGCGGTTCAAGAACAGCCGTCATCTCATCAATCTCAGTCTCGAGCCGCTCCACTTGGGTCATCGCCATGCGCAGCGGCGGGTATTCGGCCTGATCATCCTTATCCATATCGGGCTGGCACAGGTCCGCGCCCAGATCGAATAAGTCATTCTGAATGCGACTGAGCTGCAGATCAAACGCCCCCTCCGCATGCAAGCGCGCCAATCCGACAATCGCGTTCAGCTCATCCGAGGTGCCATAGGCTTCGACCCGGGGATCATATTTCGCCACACGCGTGCCATTGCCCAGCGCCGTATCACCTTTGTCACCCGTGCGCGTGTAAAGCTTGTTCAGAACAACCATATCAGCCGCCGCTCCGCAGCCAGACAAAGCCGACAATCAGAATCACCGCGATGAACTGCGCGATCAAACGCCAGCGCATGGCGCGATTGGCGTGTTTGCGGTTGAAATCACCGCCCTTGGCGAAACTGCCAATCCCAAAGAGCAAAATGCCGACCACTGCCGCCATTGCGATCAGTACGACATAGAATAACGGGTCTTGTGCCATGAGTCCTCCGGTCTTTGGTCACGGGCTTAACCGCTCTAACCGCCCTTGGAAACCAGCCAATCCAGCGCAGGGGTCGGCAAAAGCCGTTTGGCGACCCCCATGAGGTAGGTCGCCTTGGTGATGTAGTATCTGGGGCGGGGGCGGTCGCTTTCCAGTGCGTGGATCAGTTTTGCCGTCACGGCCGAGGGCGGCAATTCAAACGTGTCAGGGCCGCTATCCTCATACAGCCGCTTCATCAGGCGGGCCTCATAATCCTTGGCGCGGGGCGAGGATTTCCAGTCAATCCAGCGTTCAAAATGCGGGATGGCATTCTCGCGGATCTTGGAGGTGACCGGCCCGGTGTTCAGCGTGACCACATGAATGGGCGTATCGCGCATTTCGATGCGCAAGGTGTCGGTCAGCCCTTCGGTGGCGAATTTAGTCGCGTTATAGGCCGCGCGCCACGGGGCGGTGACCAGCCCCAGAACGGAAGAATGATTGACGATCCGCCCGTGTCCTTGCGCCCGCATCACCGGGATCACCCGGCGTGTCAGGTCATGCCAGCCAAAGACATTGGCCTCAAAAATCGCGCGCAACGCGTCGACCGGCAGATCCTCAACCGCGCCCGGAGTGGCATGAGCACCGTTGTTGAACAGCGCGTCTAAAGTCCCATCCGTGGCTTCCAACGTTTCCGCCAATCCGGCCTCAATCGTCGCAGGGTCTGTGTAATCAATGCGCGGAGACTCAAACCCCTCATCGCGCAGGCGTTGGCAATCTGCCTCTTGCCGACAAGACGCAAAAACCCGCCAGCCGCGATCACGCAACCCGTGCACCGCATCGTAACCAATCCCCGAGGAACTGCCCGTTACCAAAATGCTTTTCCCTGCCAAGTGCCCTGCCCTTTTCACATGTTTCGCGCCAACTCCCTTTAACATAGCTCCCATAAACAAAAAACGCGCGAGGATCACTCGCGCGTTCTTGTCCCCGTGCCTAAGGGATACGGTCAGTTGACCGCTTTGAGGAAACTTTCCGCCATCCAACCGATGTCATTGCCATCCAGCGCGCGCAGCTTGACCCAGCCGTCACCTTCGCTTTCAAGAATTTCGACTTCTTCACCGCGCAGCAGCTGCGTCACAACGTCAAAACCGGTGCCGGGACCGCCACGCAGATTAACGCGCGAGCCGGTGACTTGGCGATAATCGACTTTGGGCGCGGCCACTTCGATCACCGCATCTGTTTGAACGATTGGGTTGTCCAAAGCTGCCACTTGCTCTTGTGCAGGGGCAATCACAGGGGTTTGCTCAACAACGACCGAGGCCGCGATCACTTGCTCCAGCTTAGGCGGGGTCAGACCGGTCAAAGGTGCCGATGTCGTATCAGCACGCGCCACACGTTCCACTACGGGTTTGATCGGGGTTTCGCGTTCTGTTTGCACAACAGGGGCAGCGGCCAGCAAGGTCACACCATTCTGGCCCGGCTGAAAATCAGCACCGCCAGACATTTCAAACCATGCCCAACCAAGTACACCAAACGTCAAAAGAATGACTTTCGTCATGCCTTACCCCCCAAAAGATTACCCCACGCGAATGTTGCAGCAGCATCGGCAACATTACGCTCACTATACATGATTCCCCCCACTCGAGAGAAGGGAAATTCCGAGAATTTTTCCCGCCCTTGACTCAAGCCTGCGCTTTACCCCCCCGAAACTCGGCTGTATCACCCATCTATGGCTATGGATGATGATCTTTCCGATCCCGATATGACTTCGCGTCACCTTTCTGAACCCCTGCGGCGGGCCATTGGTGAACGCTATCTGACTTACGCGCTGTCGACGATCATGCACCGGGCATTGCCCGATGCGCGTGACGGGTTGAAGCCGGTGCATCGGCGTATTCTTTACGCGATGCGGCGATTGCGCCTCTCCTCTTCGGGCGGGTTTTTGAAATCCGCCAAGATCAGCGGCGACACGATGGGGGATTTCCACCCGCATGGCGACGCGGCGATCTATGATGCCATGGCGCGTTTGGCGCAGGATTTCACCATCCGTTACCCGCTGGTCGACGGTCAGGGCAATTTTGGCAACATCGACGGCGATAACCCGGCCGCCTCGCGTTATACCGAGGCACGCATGACCATCATGTCCGAGGCCCTGCTTGAGGGGCTCGACGAAAACTCGGTCGATTTTCGTCCCAACTATGATGGCCGCCTGGAAGAGCCAAGCGTTCTGCCCGCCTCTTACCCCAACCTGCTGGCCAATGGGTCGAGCGGGATCGCGGTGGGCATGGCCACCAATATTCCGCCGCATAATATTGGCGAGTTGATCAATGCCTGCCTGCATCTGATCAAATCCCCCAATGCTGTGGACGACACACTGCTGCAATACGTCCCCGGCCCGGATTTCCCAACCGGCGGCGTCATTGTCGAACCGCCAGAGAATATCGCCACCGCCTATCGCACCGGGCGCGGGTCCATCCGGCTGCGCGCCCGGTGGAGTGTCGAGGATCTGGGCCGTGGCCAATGGCAGGCCGTGGTCAGCGAGATCCCCTATCAGGTGCAGAAATCCAAGCTGGTTGAACGCATCGCCGAGCTGATCCAGACCAAAAAGATCCCGATTCTGGCCGATGTGCGCGATGAATCCGCCGATGACATCCGCCTGATCCTTGAACCGAAATCCAAGAATGTTGACCCCGACATTCTGATGAACACCCTGTTCAAGAACTCTGACCTGGAAACGCGGTTCTCGCTCAATATGAACGTGCTGATTGACGGGGTTACGCCCAAGGTCTGCTCGCTCAAAGAAGTGCTGCGTGCCTTTTTGGATTTCCGCCGCGAGGTCCTGATCCGCCGCGCCCGCCATCGCATGGCCAAGATCGACAACCGGCTTGAGGTGCTTGAGGGTCTGATCATCGCCTTCCTCAACCTCGACCGCGTGATCGACATCATCCGCTATGATGACGACCCCAAAGCGGCCCTGATGTACGAGAATTGGTCGCGCGACCATCAAGCTGGCATTCCACGCGCCATGGATGAAAGCGACTATGTCTCGCCCCTGGCTGGGGTCGACGTCAAATCCCTGACGCTTAAGGAAGATCCCGAGGCAATTGCGCGCGGTGTTCTCGCTGATGATGGCACCGATGCCAAAATCCCGTCGCGCTTTGATGGCCGTTCCGAAGGGCTGTCAGACGTTCAGGCCGAGGCCATCCTCAACATGCGCCTGCGCAGTTTGCGCCGGTTGGAAGAGCTGGAACTGGTCAATGAGCGCGACCGCTTGATGGAAGAGCGCGCCGGGCTTGAGGACCTGCTGGAAAGCGACGATCTACAGTGGAAATCCATCACCGAAGAGCTGCGCGAAGTGCGCAAGAAATTCGCCAAGGATCATCCACGCGGTGGCCGTCTGACCACCTTTGCCGAGGCGGGCGAGGCCGAGGATGTGCCGATTGAGGCCATGATCGAACGTGAACCGATCACTGTCGTCTGCTCGCAAATGGGCTGGATCCGGGCGATGACCGGCCATATCGACCTGAACCGCGAGCTGAAATTCAAGGATGGCGACGGTCCGCGCTTTATCTTCCATGCGGAAACCACCGACCGCCTGCTGGTCTTTGGCAGCAATGGCCGGTTCTACACCCTGTCCGCCGCCAACCTGCCCGGCGGGCGCGGCATGGGCGAACCGTTGCGTCTGATGGTCGATCTGCCCAATGAGGCCGAGATCGTCGATATCTTCATCCACAAACCCGACCGCAAATTGCTGGTGGCCTCAACCGCCGGTGACGGGTTTATCGTGCCTGAAAACGACGTGATCGCGCAGACCAAGAACGGCAAGCAGGTTCTGAACGTCAAAGACCCGGTACGTGCCAAGCTGTGTAAACCGGTCGACGGTGATTCCGTTGCGGTTGTTGGCGAAAACCGCAAGGTTCTGATCTTTGGTGTGGATGAACTGCCCGAAATGGGCCGCGGCAAGGGTGTGCGCCTGCAAAAGTACAAAGACGGCGGGCTGTCTGATGCGCGCACCTTTACCTTGGCAGATGGCCTCAGCTGGCTAGACCCCGCTGGCCGCACTCGGACCGAGCTGGAACTGGCCGAATGGCAGGGCAAGCGCGCAGGCACCGGGCGGATGGCCCCACGGGGCTTCCCACGCGACAATACATTCACCTAACCCGAAACCCCGGCCAATGCGCCGGGGTTTTCTTTTGAAAACAATGATTTTCAACCCACCTATGTAATTCCTGACTTTACGAAACCATTCCCGCGACTATGGTGGCCGCACAATTATAACGTGCGACAGTAAGGTTTCCTAATGAACACACATTCTTCTGCGCCCCTCAGCTATCACGGCGAAAAGGGCCCTCTTTTCTCACTCGCTTTCAAAACCGCCCTTTTGACCCTGATCACATTGGGCATTTACCGTTTTTGGCAAAAAACACGTATCCGCAAATATATCTGGTCTTCGGTCGATATGGGCGGGGATCGGTTGGAATATACCGGCACCGGTCTGGAAAAGCTGCTTGGCTTTTTCATCGCCGTCCTCTTTCTCGCTGTCTACCTTGGCGCGATTCAGATGGGCCTGTTCTATTTCGGCTTTAGCATGATGGTTGACCCGCAAACCGCCAGCTATGAGGAAATGATCGGCTATTTGATTGCCATCTACGCCTCATTCTTTGCGGTTCTGCCTTTCCTGCTTTTTGCCGTCTACCGCGCGCGTCGCTACAAAATGGCCCGCACCCGTTTTCGCGGTATCCGCTTTGGCATGGATAACGGCGCCTGGGGCTATGTTGGCCGCGCGCTGCTCTATTGGCTGCTGTCGATCCTGACACTGTTCATCCTTTCGCCTCTGGCCATGTTCAAACTGGAAAAATACATGGCCGATCGCAGCTATTACGGCAGCGGTCGCATTGAACAGGGTGGCAAATGGACTGCGCTGTATAAATATGCCCTGCATATGTTCATCGGGATCATCCTGCTGGCCGGTGGGGCCGGTGCCGGTGCAGCCCTGCAAAACGAAGCTTTGATGATCATCGGTATGGTTGTTGGCTATATCTGGTTCTTTGTTGGCATCACCTATTTCCAGATCCGCAGCTTTGCCTATCTGATGGAAAACAAGACCCTGAACGGCGAGATTGGCTTTACCTGCGAACCGAAAACCGGAACCGTGATCAAACATTACATCGTCGGCGGCCTGATCGTTGGTCTGATCATCGGTGTCATCGCCGCCATTCTTGGGGCCGGCGTGTCGATCATCGCGGGCGCAATGCTGTCTGGCGGCAATGTTGACCCAATGATGTTCACCATCCTGCCGATCATCATCGGTGTGGTGATCTACCTGCCGCTTCTGGTTCTGGCTCAGGCTCTGGCTCTGGTCTTTATCACCCAGCCCATCATCGCGCATATCGTGGAAACGACCGCCGTCACCAATGCCGATGCGCTGAACCGTATCACCCAACGCGAAACCGAGCGCGGCGTTGATGCCGACGGGTTTGCCGATGCTCTGGATGTCGGAGGCGCGATCTAATGTTGCCCTTTCAGGCACATTTTTACGATGGTCTCACAGCGGGGCGGCATGATGTTCATGTCGCCCTGAACTCTGACCGCGTCCATCTGGACATTTCGGGCGACACCCTGTCGCCCACGCTACATTGGCCCCTGCAGGATTTGCGTGCGCTCAAAGGCAGTGCAGACCGGGACGGCCTGACCCTGACCCGCGTGGCCGAAACCGATGACGAAGCCCCGCGCGACCCGGCCCGTCTGGTCATCACTGATCCAGCCGCCATCGACTGGTTCCACCAAACACGCCCTTCGCTTTTCAAAACAGATCTGCGCAGCGGGACATTCCGCAAGATCGCCACCTATGCCGGGGCCGCCGTGGTCGCCGTGCTGATGATGTTGTTCGTCATCCTGCCCGCGCTGGCCAACAGCCTTGCCAAGATCCTGCCGATCGAGCGTGAAATTGCCTTTGGCCGCCATGTCACCGCGCAAATGGAGCGTTTCATGGGAGCGTCCGAACTGGGTGGGCTGCGTTGCTCATCCCCCGAAGGCGACGCTGCCATCGCCAAGATGCTGACCCGCCTCACTGAAAACCACGACATGCATTACGATGTCGAAATTCACGTGTTCGATCACCCAATGCTCAACGCCTTTGCCGCGCCCGGCGGACAGGTCGTTTTGCTCCGTGGTTTGATCGAAGAAGCCGAACGCGCCGAAGAGGTGGCCGGTGTGCTGGCCCATGAAATTGCCCATGTCGAGAATCGCGATGCCACGCGCCATGCGCTGCGTGCGACCGGGTCTGCCGGATTGCTGACCATGCTGATTGGTGATTTCACAGGTGCCGCGGCCATCGCGCTGATCGGTGAACACATGCTGTCTGCGTCCTATACACGCGAGGCCGAAGGCATCGCCGACGAATTCGCGCTGGAAATGCTGGCCAATGCCGATGTCGACAGCAACGGCTTTGCCCGCTTTTTCGACGAGCTGGGCGAACACACACATGGCGTGGAAATCCCCAGCTATTTGTCCACCCATCCGGCCACCGGGGACCGCGCGGAAAAGGCCCGCGCCTTTGCCGCGCAACAATCTGACACCAGACCGATTCTAAATGAAACGGAATGGCAGGCCATGCGTTCGATCTGCGACAAATCTGACTGAAACCCAACTTGACCTTACGAAACCTTACAAAAGGTCAGCAAAACTGGCATTTCCGACAAAACGCGACGTCTGTTGGCGATAACGTGACGATTTTGCTCTGTTTCACCGGCACGTCGCGCGCTATCACCCATCAAGAAGTCTGACGCGCGGGGATTCCCTCGCGCAATCGTTTCGAAGGAGAGGACGCGATGAAGGTATTGGTGCCTGTCAAACGCGTGATCGACTACAACGTTAAGGTTCGTGTCAAAGCGGACGGAACGGGTGTTGATCTCGCCAATGTGAAGATGTCGATGAACCCATTCGACGAGATTGCCGTCGAAGAGGCCATTCGTCTGAAAGAAGCTGGCAAAGCTGACGAAGTTGTGGCTGTGTCCATCGGCGTCAAGCAGGCTCAGGAAACCCTGCGCACCGCCCTGGCGATGGGTGCTGACCGCGCGATCCTGGTTGTGGCTGCAGATGACGTTCACACCGATATCGAACCTCTGGCGGTTGCCAAGATCCTGGCGAAAGTCGTCGAGGAAGAGCAGCCCGGCCTGGTTCTGGCGGGCAAGCAAGCCATCGACAACGATATGAACGCCACCGGTCAGATGCTGTCGGCTCTGCTGGGGTGGTCCCAGGGCACTTTTGCCTCTGAGATCGACATTGACGGTGACAGCGCCAAAGTGACCCGCGAAGTTGACGGCGGTTTGCAGACCATCGAAGTCAAGATGCCTGCCATCGTGACCGTTGACTTGCGCCTGAACGAGCCACGCTATGCCTCGCTGCCCAACATCATGAAGGCCAAGAAAAAGCCGCTGGATGAGAAAACCGCCGCCGATTACGGCGTCGATGTCACACCGCGTCTCGAAATCGTCAAAACCGAAGAGCCCGCCGCACGCGCAGCAGGTATCATGGTTGGCTCGGTCGACGAGCTGGTAGAGAAACTCAAAGAAGCGGGGGCTGTGTAATGGCTGTACTTCTTCTTGCCGAAGTCACCAATGGCGAACTGGCGCTGGACGCCACCGCCAAAGCTGTCACCGCCGCCAAGGCACTGGGTGATGTGACTGTTCTGGCCGCTGGTGCCTCTGCTGCGGCAGCAGGCGAAGCCGCAGCGAAGATCGACGGTGTGGCCAAGGTTCTGGTCGCCGAAGACGCAACTCTGGGCCACCGCCTGGCGGAGCCAACCGCGGCGCTGATCGCAGGTTTGGCCGGTGATTATTCCCACATCGTTGCCCCGGCAACCACAGACGCCAAAAACGTCATGCCCCGCGTTGCGGCGCTGCTGGATGTGATGGTGATCTCGGACGCGACGGCCGTTGTTGACGCTGATACCTTCGAGCGTCCGATCTATGCAGGCAACGCCATGCAAACCGTCAAATCCTCGGATGCGAAAAAGGTCATCACCTTCCGCACCTCGACCTTTGACGCCGCTGGCGAAGGCGGTTCTGCCTCTGTCGAGACCATTGGCGCAGCCGCTGATCCGGCCCTGTCGAGCTGGGTCGAAGACAAGGTTGCCGAATCCGATCGCCCCGAGCTGACCTCGGCTGGCGTGGTTGTGTCCGGTGGTCGTGGCGTGGGTTCCGAAGAGGACTTTGCCCTGATCGAGAAACTGGCCGACAAGCTGGGCGCAGCCGTTGGCGCATCCCGTGCAGCGGTTGACTCGGGCTATGCCCCGAACGACTGGCAGGTGGGTCAGACCGGTAAGGTTGTTGCTCCGGATCTTTACGTTGCCGTTGGCATCTCCGGCGCGATTCAGCACCTGGCGGGCATGAAAGACTCCAAGGTCATCGTGGCGATCAACAAAGACGAAGAAGCGCCCATTTTCCAGGTTGCCGATTTCGGCCTGGTTGCGGACCTCTTTGACGCTGTGCCAGAGCTGACCGAAAAGCTGTAAGCACAAAGGTGGGGTGAAACCCCACCCTACCGCATTTCGAAAGGGCCCGCTTTTAGCGGGCCTTTTCTTTGGTCAACTCGTACAGCGTTGAATGCAGCAGTTGCGGTTTGGCACCAAAACGCACGACAACCATGTCCGCCTCGGGCAGCAGATAAACCATCTGCCCCCCATGCCCCATCATATAGGCAAATGGCCCGGACAGCGTTTCGCCGGTACGGTCGAGAATGTCATGCCGGATTTGCCAGCCATACGCCCCGCTTTGACGCAGCTTGGGCGGCAGATCGGGCAAAATCCACTCTTGCCACAGATCCTCTGGCAATAGCGGATCATCCGCCCTTCCATTGTTCAGCAAAAACCGCCCAACCCGCAGCCAATCAAGGGGCCGGGCATAAAGGCAGCAATAGGCTGACACCCGCCCCGAGGTCGGGTTTTCGCGCCAATAGGCATCCGCAGCACCTGCCCGGGACCAGATGAGACGCGACAACAGAGTTTCCAACGGTTCGCCATACGCCGCCTCAACCGCCAGCCCCAACAAGGCTGTGTTCACGCTTTGATAATGGAACTGCCCACGCAAAGAGGCATCAACCTCTATCTTGCCGAACAGGTCTTGCACGCCAAAGGCATGTAACCGGGCAACAGGTGACAAGGGCGAGAACTGCGCATCATCCAGAGATTTGGCCAGATCCTCTTTGGGTGGCTCTCCGTACAAAACCAAGCCGCTGGTCATGGTCAGGGCTTCGCGCAAGGAGATACCCGGAGCCTCCGCCCCTATGACCTGCCGCAATGGAGTGTCCAACCCGTCTATCTTACCGTCGGCCACCGCACGCAGCGCCAACACACCGATCAGGGATTTCACCAGGGAATAGGAATTGAAGCGTGCCGCCCGGTCATGACCACCCAAATAGGTTTCTCGCGCCATCTGCCCGCCTTGATCCACCAACAGCGCCAAACCACCTGCCTCTTGCAAGCGATGCAACGCGGGTTTGGGAACATCCGCTGCCTTGTCAGGCTCCACAAGCGACCGGCCCGAAACGGTTTTGAACACACCCGGTGCAGGCCAATGCGCGTCTGGAAACCCCTCTTTGGCCAGCACAACGAGCTGCGGGGCCAGAATAAAAACCAAAAGGGTGGCCGTGATCGCCACCCCAATTCCAGACATCAGCCAAATTTTCCAACGCATATCACTGATCCAAACCAAATTGCCTGGATCATCTGAGCATCCGCCGTCAAACGGTCAAGGGCGCATTACTGCTCCTCCTCGCGATCCGTTAGACGACGCAGCACGCGTTCCAACACATCGGCGGCTTCTTCATGCGCGTAGGGCCCCATCAGCTCAGCGGCAGCGCAGGCGTCAAAATCGCTATAGACCATGCCCTTGGTCCCTTCCATCTGCGCGCTTTCCGAGGCCACAACCTCGGCCACCGCAGAAACGCGCGGACGCAGGGTTTCGACCATCTGGCGGGTCACAAACAACGGATCGCCATCCAGCGGCGCGTCTGCACTGCTTGGGATCGCATGATCGGCAAACCACAACAAAACCACCTGCCCGCGCAGCAGGGTCAGGATATGCTTCATCCGGGCGACCCAGGCCATGCGCAGCTCTTCAATCACGATCTCATAGCGATCTTGCGAAATTTCGGCCAATTTCCCGAGCATGTGCCGGACAAAGTGGAACTCGGTGAAATCTACCTCGGGATAGAGGGATTCCAGCCGTTCCGAGGCGCGTAAAAACCGGTCATTGCGACGCGGATGCACAGAATAATAGCGGTTGGACATATTCTGCGCACCCATGATCTGAATGACCTTTGCAACACTGGAAATCGCCAAATCCATCGACGCCGGATCATTCAGATAAAGATCGACCCCGGCATTCACGACACCAAAGTTCACGCACGCCACGGACATGCGTTTTTCAATCAGGGTCGGAAACGGCGTTTCAATAAATCGCCCATATGTTTCCGTTCCGCCTAAGAATGCGAAATATTCCTTGTCCAACTGTTTGCGCGGTCCGCGAAACAGCACCCGTGATCCGCCATAGCGGCAAGGATAATATTCAAGGGCCCCATGGCCCCCGCCATGTACTGACATAACACCCACCTTTTCTTTCACCCGGAGCTAAGATTCTCTGAAATCCGTTTCGAAATGGCTAAAGTGCAAATGCGTCTATAAGTTTAGAGACCGCCCCTTGCAGCCCGGTGCAACACAGGCCATTGTTCAGCCAGATTACGAAGGGGACGCTCCGATGGAGATCAAATCAGTTGGTGTCGTAGGCGCAGGCCAAATGGGCAACGGGATTGCCCATGTCATGGCGCTGGCTGGCTATGATGTTCGTTTGAATGACATTTCCAAGGATGCGCTGGACAGCGCCATTGCCCTGATCCAGAAAAACCTGGACCGTCAGGTCAGCCGGGGCAAGATCGAAGAGGGCGCGCGCGATGCCGCCATGGCGCGCATTCAGACCACCCTGGACCTTGGCGATATTGCCGCAACCGACCTGGTGATCGAGGCCGCGACCGAGCGCGAGGAAATCAAACACAAGATTTTCGAAGCAATTGTTCCCAACTTGGCCGATCACACGATTCTGACCTCGAACACTTCGTCGATCTCGATCACCCGCTTGGCATCGCGCACGGACCGGCCTGAAAAATTCATGGGCTTCCACTTCATGAACCCGGTTCCGGTCATGCAGCTGGTCGAATTAATCCGCGGCATTGCCACCGATCAGGACACTTATCAATCCTGCCTTGGCGTGGTGGAAACCCTGGGCAAAACCGCCGCCAGCGCCGAAGATTTCCCGGCCTTTATCGTGAACCGCATCCTGATGCCGATGATCAATGAGGCGGTTTATACGCTTTATGAGGGCGTGGGGAATGTGAACAGCATCGATCAATCCATGAAGCTCGGTGCCAATCACCCGATGGGCCCGCTGGAGCTGGCGGATTTCATTGGCTTGGACACCTGTCTGGCGATCATGAACGTGTTGCATGACGGCTTGGCGGATACCAAATACCGTCCCTGCCCCTTGCTGACCAAATATGTCGAAGCAGGTTGGCTGGGTCGCAAGACACAGCGCGGATTCTACGATTATCGTGGCGAAACGCCGGTTCCGACCCGCTAAGTTTCAGCGTCAGAGCGTCTCTTTCAACGCCAAGGTACGCTCGCGCAGCCAGGCAACAAATTCGCGCTGCCCCCCTTCAAACCCTCTGATCTCCTCCGGGCCGATAGGCGCTCCGACAACGGGGGTCTGTGGGCGTTTGCAGGCGTGCACCACCTCGTGGATCAGCAGCCCCTGCCGAATGGTGGGCGAGATTTTATTGGCGATCTGATACACGCGGCTGTTTTGCCCCGGGAAAAAGATCGGCACCACGGTTGCGCCGGACCGTTGGATCATCTTGGCGGTAAACGGGTTCCAACCCGCCTCAACAGCGGGGCCAAACATGGTCTCGCTCGACGCCACGACACCTGACGGGAACAGCACAATCACGCCATTGCCCTTCAGGTGCGCCATGGCGCGGGCCCGCATCTCCAGGCTTTGTTCGCGCGCGTTTTCTTCGTGCGGGAAGGGCACCGGGATCATGAAAGGATCGATTTCCTCGACACCGGTCAGCAGGCTGCGGGTAAGAATTTTGTAATCGGTGCGCACATGGCCAATGAGATGCGCCAGCACCATGCCATCGACCAACCCATGCGGGTGGTTCGCAACGATAACTACTGGGCCGGTTTCGGGAATATTACGGATTTGCTCCAACGGAGTCTTGAGCTCAATCCCCATTACCCGCAGGGCGCGGGTCCAGAATTCCTGCCCTTCGACCAGCCCTTCCTTTTCGAACCGGCGTACGATCCGCAACAATGGGATCTTGCCGGTCAGCCATTCCATCACGCGAATGGTATTGGCCTTCCAGGGGTTGGTGAAGGTATTGGCGTAGCTGACCTTGCGCTTGTCGTAGGGAACGGGCTGGTGCACAGGGGTCGCTGTGTCCACCGTCGAGGATTGTGTGCTGTCCACCATCCGTATGTTCAGTCCCGTTTCCAGAGCCCGAGTTTGGACCCGGGCTAGCAATCTTCTCCGAAGCGGTCAGCAACCAAGGCTTCGACCGCATCCGCCAAAGCCGTTGCATCCGGCCCAGACGTCTGGACTTCAATAGTGGTTCCTTTGGCGGCTGCCAACATCAAAAGGCCCATAATGCTGTCGCCACCGGCAGACATTCCGTCGCGAGAGACCTCTGCCGTTGCGTCAAATCCTTCAACAACTTCGACCAGCCGCGCCGAGGCACGGGCATGCAGGCCCTTTTCATTGATGATTCTCAGCTCGCGCGTGGTGGTTTCCGTCATCTTGAACTCTTGTCAGTGAATGGGTTCAGGGCACAATCAGGCCCGGATGTTCTGGCTGTCAATATATTTCCGCCCTGCTTCAAGCGCGACACGGACAGCATCCGCCACAGGTTTGTGACGCGATTTCGCCAGTTTGATCAACATGGGCAGATTGGCACCATAAAGGATGCGACGGTTTTCCGGCCGGCAAGCATTCAGCGACAGGTTGGACGGCGAGCCACCAAACATATCGGTGACGATCACCACGCCTTCGCCCTCATCCACATCGTCTGCGGCGGCACAAATCTCGGCTTGTTTCGAGCTACGGTCACAATCGGCCTCTATCGGGATGGCGGCCATGCCGGGCTGTGCCCCGACAACGTGTTCAACCGCAGCCAGATACTCTCCGGCCAAACCGCCATGTGCCACGATCACGATACCGATCACTCGGACGCCTCTCTTTCCGTCTTTGAAAGCGCACCAGGGGTAAATCGCACCCCACGCCGCTCCAGCTCGCGGTGCCTAGTTGACACCTGCCAGCCATTCTCTGCAAGGGCTGCTGCAACAGCTTCCGTCAGGGCAACCGAGCGATGTTTACCGCCGGTACAGCCAAAACCAACGGAAAAATGCGCCTTGCCTTCGTCCACGCAGCCGGGCAGCACCACAGCCAAGAGTTCCATAATATGTTTAACAAACGCATCATAGCGTTTATCCGCAGATACATATTCAAAAACACCAAGATCCAGCCCGGTATAGTCGCGCAGCTCGGGGTCCCAATGCGGATTGCGCAGAAAGCGGCAGTCAAACACCATGTCCAGCCCTTGCGGCAGGCCTCTTTTGTAGGAAAAAGAGTGAATGGACAGCGCCATGCCCTGGCCGGTTGCCGTCGAAAACCTGTTTTCGATTTCTGCTTTCAGCTCATGAACCGTCAACTCGCTGGTATCCAACAGAATATCTGCTCGGGCTTTGACATCCTCAAGCAGCGCGATTTCACGGGCAATCCCGTCTGCGGGGCTTTCATCCGGAGCCAAAGGATGGCGTCGGCGGGTTTCTGAATAGCGGCGCTGCAAAACGTCCGGCAGACAATCCAGGTAAAGCAGCTCGCAGGTCAGCCCGGATTTCTCTGACAAAACCCCAGCCAGTTCCAGCAACCCCTCGATCGAAAAATCGCGGTTGCGCGCATCAATTCCAAGCGCCAAAGGCTGCGCGCCTGTCTCGGTCCCACCTATCAGACGCGGAATGAGGCTGAGCGGGATATTGTCGATGGCCTCAAAACCCAGATCCTCAAGGGCATTGATCGCGGTCGAGCGCCCTGCCCCGGCAGGGCCGGTCACAAGGACAATCCGTTGGCTCGGCGCATTTGGCTGAGGATTGCTATGCTCTGTCACGTGTCTCTCCGACCGCCTTTCAGGAATTGAATAAGGCCTGCGGGGAAATAAGGAGACGAAAAGTTAAAAAGCAAGGGGACAGTGACCCCAAGCAAAGAAATATCGCGATCTGGAGGGAGACGGTCACATTCTTTGTGATCCAGATCCAGGACCGCCACCATTTGCGCGGTGCTTGCAAATTCGGCATGCAGCAACCCGATCCCGCGCGCCTCGATCAGGCCAGCCAACTCGGGATGTGGGGCCATGTTCAGCCCGGCCCCGGACCGGCTCACGATTGTGCGATCATCCGCAACAAGGCTGGCGCCAAGCGCCATCAGCGACAATGTCAGCCCGGATTTACCTGATCCCGATCCGCCTTTGATCAGCAACCCACGCCCCTGCACGGCAACGGCGTTGGCATGCAGGTTAAGCGGGTCTTGGTCAGACATGGATCAGAGCGGCAGACCAACCACAAAACGCGCGCCCAGCGGTTCCGAGGTGACGTCAGCTTCGGTCGGGCGGATGTTTTCCGCCCAGATCACACCGCCATGCGCCTCGACGATTTGTTTGGAAATCGCCAGTCCAAGGCCGGAGTTATTGCCGAAATCAGATTGCGGACGCGAGGTGTAGAAGCGTTTAAAGATCTTCGCCAGCGCCTCTTCGGGAATGCCCGGCCCAGTATCTTCGACAACAACCAGCACGCGGTTATCGCGCCGACGCGCCCAGACACGGATCGCGTCACCGTCTTCGCAAAAGCTGATTGCGTTGGTGATGAGGTTGACAAAAACCTGCGCAAGGCGCGGCTCCAAACCGTGAATTGTGATCGGACGTCCCGGCAGATCGGTGATGAATTCGATGCCCTGTTGTTCAGCATCCTGCCCGAGGAATTCGGTGATATTGCCCACCATTTCCATCAGGTTGAATTCTTGTTCCTCTTCCTTGACCAGTTCGGAATCCAGACGCGAAGCATTGGAAATATCGCTGACCAAACGGTCGAGACGGCGCACATCATGGTCGATCACATCCAAAAGCTTGGTGCGATGCTCTTCCTTTTTCACCATGCGCAGAGACCCGACCGCCGAGCGCAGTGAGGCCAGCGGGTTCTTGATTTCATGCGCCACGTCCGCAGCGAATTGTTCATTGCTGTCGATCCGGTCATAGAGCGCACTCACCATGCCGCGCAAAGCGCCCGACAGGCGCCCGATTTCATCGGGGCGCGCGGTCAAATCCGGAATGCGAATGCGCCCCGGAGCCACATTGCGACGGTGACGGTCACGGCCAATCTCAGCCGCATCCGCGAGATCCGAGATCGGGTTGGCGATGGTCGAGGCCAGGACAAGGCTCAGACCAATGGAAAAGAGCGTCGCGATGACAAAGACTTGCAGCACCTGCTCTTGCGAGGCGGAGACGGCGGCATCAATCTCACGCGCTTGCGAGACCAGTGCCACGGTGCCGATGATCGTATCCCCTTGCCGGATCGGCGACACCGCATTGAAAAGCGAGCTGCCATCGGCGGCCTTGCCCTCGATCACACGAGTCAAAGCCGGGTCGCCGTTTTCGATCAAACGGCGCATCTTATCCTCAAGGACCAGCTCGGGCTCTTGTGAAAAATAGGTCGCCAGGCCCGCCACCGATTGCCAGATCTGATGCAGGAAATTCGAAATAACCGTCGGCTGATTGTCATCATCAATGGCGTTTAGCATCGGTGCCATCGCGCCCGTCGCCTCGCCCACCAGGAAATTGCCGGTATCATAGACCAACAGCTGCGCACCCCGGCGCAGCTCGATCCCGGCGATGGTGCTTTCGATATCAATCCCGTCCGAGGTCGCCAGATTGACCGGTGCACCCTGCGGCAGCTGCGCCTCAAAGATATCCGCGATCAATTCGACCTCGGATTGCAAAGCATTGGCGTGTTGGATTGCCAGCGTGTCGCGCGAAGAATTCATCCACAGAATACCCGCCACCAGCACGTTCAACGCGATCAGGTTAAACGTGATGATCTTACGAGTCAGAGGAGAGCGGTTGAGCGAAAACAAAGAACGCCGCGCGCGACTGTCGCGCAATTCTTTCTCAACCGTGCTGTCCGGGGCGATCCAATCATCACCCAAGACAACATCGGCATCGCGGCGATCCTCGTCGCCGCCGCCACTGGTCATACGTTCGGCCAAGGCCATTACTTACTCTTCGTTATATCGGTATCCGATACCGTACAGCGTTTCGATTGCTGAAAACTCATTATCCGCGGTCCGCATCTTTTTGCGCAGACGCTTGATGTGGCTGTCGATAGTGCGGTCGTCGACATAGACCTGGTCGTCATAGGCAACATCCATCAACTGGTCGCGCGATTTGACGAAACCCGGACGCTGGGCCAGGGCCTGCAACAGCAGGAATTCGGTCACTGTCAGGGATACGTCATTGCCCTTCCAGGTCACAGCATGGCGCAGCGGATCCATGGTAAGCGAGCCGCGCGTCATCAGCTTGGTCTCTTCGGTGTCGCCAACAACGTCACCGGCCACAGCCTCTTGGCGACGCAGCAGCGCGCGGATGCGTTCGACCAACAGGCGCTGGCTGAAAGGCTTTTTCACATAGTCATCCGCGCCCATGCGCAGACCCAGAACCTCATCGATCTCATCGTCTTTGGAGGTCAGGAAAATAACCGGCATCTTGGATTTCTGGCGCACGCGCTGCAACAGATCCATGCCATCCATGCGCGGCATCTTGATGTCAAAGACGGCCATATCGGGCATCTTTTTGTTAAACGCATCAAGCGCCGCTTGACCGTCATTATATGTCTCTACTTCGAAACCCTCAGCCTCAAGAGTCATCGAAACCGATGTCAGGATATTCCTGTCATCGTCCACAAGGGCGATTTTTGACATGGGGCATTCCTTATACTGCTCTGGTTGCCTGCTTTTTTTCGCCAGTATGGGGTATTTAGTGCTTTACAACAATCCCCAAGTGCGAATCAGGCAGGCTTCATTGCCACATTTCGGACGAAATCTGTTAATGAATGACCAAAATGCCTCACATTTATTGCCTCAGGGTTGAGCATGTGGGCGCAAACATCTGCGCCTATCTTCGTTAACGACCGGCAGGGTTTCGCCATGGTATCGCTAAACTTTCACATGGTTGCGCTAACTGCGCTTTTGCGTCCTGTTCATAGCTGAAAGCGACGTGTTAAGGAGCTGTCACATTGCGGCCCCCAGCCGCAAGATTCTTACCAAGACAGCGCGCTACAGGAGCTACGCAAATGACATTTGGACGGGTAAACCCGCAATTCCGCCTCGAAGATCAAGGGATCGAAGGGTTGGGCAATGTCTATTACAACCTCATGGAGCCCGCTTTGATCGAAGCGGCCCTGAAACGGGGCGAAGGGTCTCTGGGCAAGGGCGGTTCCTTCCTGGTGACCACTGGCAAGTTCACCGGCCGCTCCCCCAAAGATAAATTCATCGTCAAAACCGACAGCGTTGCCGATAGCATCTGGTGGGACAACAACGCCCCGATGACACCTGAAGGGTTCGACGCTCTGCATGCTGACATGCTCGAGCATATGAAGGGCAAGGATTACTACGTTCAGGATCTGGTTGGCGGTGCTGACCCCGCCAATGCCATCGACGTGCGCGTCGTATCCGAACTGGCTTGGCACAACCTGTTCATCCGCCACATGCTGCGCCGCCCGGATCGCGAAGATCTGGACACGTTCGAAGCGGATTGGACAATCATCAACTGCCCAAGCTTCAAAGCGACCCCGGAAAAGCACGGCTGCCGCACCGAAACCGTGATCGCGATGAACTTTGACAAAAAGACCATCCTGATCGCCAACACCGAATATGCTGGTGAGAACAAGAAATCGGTCTTTACCCTGCTGAACTACATCCTGCCGGGCAAAGGCATCATGGCGATGCACTGCTCTGCCAACCACGCCGTTGGCAACCCGGTCGATACGGCTGTGTTCTTTGGCCTGTCCGGCACCGGCAAGACCACCCTGTCCGCTGATCCCGAGCGTGTGCTGATCGGTGACGACGAACATGGCTGGTCGGATCGTGGCACCTTCAACTTCGAAGGCGGCTGCTATGCCAAAACCATCAACCTGTCGCCGGAGGCCGAGCCTGAGATCTATGCCACCACCGAGAAATTCGGCACCGTGATCGAGAATATGATCTTTGACGAAGAGACCCGCGATCTCGACTTCAAAGATGACAGCCTGACCGCCAATATGCGCTGCGCCTACCCGCTGCATTACATCGACAATGCGTCGAAAACCGCGCTGGGTGGCCACCCCAAGAACATCATCATGCTGACCTGTGATGCCTTTGGCGTTCTACCTCCGATCGCGCGTCTGACCCCGGCGCAGGCCATGTATCACTTCCTGTCCGGCTTCACCTCTAAGGTGGCGGGCACCGAACGTGGCGTGACCGAGCCTGAGCCCACATTCTCCACCTGCTTTGGTGCGCCTTTCATGCCGCGCCGTCCCGAGGCCTATGGCAACCTGCTGCGCGAAAAGATCGCCAAGCACGGCGCAACCTGCTGGCTGGTCAACACCGGCTGGACCGGTGGGGCCTATGGTGAAGGCTCGCGTATGCCGATCCGCGCCACCCGTGCCCTGCTGCACGCGGCTCTGAATGGCTCGCTCAACAATGCCGAATACCGCAAGGACCCGAACTTTGGTTTTGAGGTTCCTGTCGCCGTTGAAGGTGTGGCCGAGCTGCTGCTGGATCCGCGCAAAACCTGGGACGACAAAGAGGCCTATGACGCACAGGCCGCGAAACTGGTCGAAATGTTCTCCAACAATTTCGAGCAGTATATCCCATACATCGACGAAGACGTGAAAGCCGTCGCAATCGGCTAAGTCCTCTGCGATGTGACCATTTTACCCCCGGTTCGCCTGAGCCGGGGGTTTTTCTTTGGCATGGTTCTGCCAGCGCCGCTCCTAACCAGCACTGCCAGCTTTCCTTTCCCGGTGCAGACGCCGATAGTGCCCTCAACATGTTCTTTGAGGTCTCACCATGCGCCTGTGCTCTTTTATTCTGATGTCTGCCCTGGTCGCGACGCACGCGCAGGCGCAGCAATCCCCGGTCGAAATGCTGGATTTCGGCGTGATCTGCGATGTCGAGACCAATGGTCAGGTCGATGCGCCTGAAACCGCCTCGGGCGTGCTGAACCTCATTGACCAAAACCGCGAGATAGATGTGACCACGACCGAAGTTCCGGCACATCTCGGCCTGAGCTTTGGGCTGCGCACCCGGATGCAGCCAGAGACCAGTATACGCGGGCTGCGCATGGTCGTCACACACCCGCCCATGGGCCCCAACAACATTACAAAGCAAAGCTGGGCCGCGCCAATGGCGGCCGGGCAGACCGGGGTGAACCTCTACACGTTCGACAACAAACAAGAGCTGGTGAAAGGCATCTGGCGCTTTCAACTGATGTTTTCCGACGCGGTTTTGCTGGAAAAGGTGTTTGAAGTGCTGCCCAAGGGCACGGTTCCGGCGGTTCAACACACCTGCTTGGGCCAGAGTCTAACATCCTGACCGGACTCACTTATTCCCTTGTGGATATCTCGATATTCTGTGGACAACCTTAATCCATCCACAACTTATTGTGGGGTTAGGGAAAATATTGCTTTACTTACGCCCCCTTACACATGCACCATATCTAGTAAGGGCTGCGGCTGCGTCCGCTGGCCCTAGAGCAGTCAGCAAGCGTTGGCGGAACCTTTTCCTCACAACGCTATAACCAGAATGAGGTGGCAGCATGTCTCTGTCCGAGCACTATCTTGCAGATGACTTGCACCCGATCGACATTGTCGAACATATCGCGGTGCATAATGACTGGGAATTCGAACGCCTGGCCGATGATCAGATCGCCATGGCGGTCGAAGGGCAATGGCGCACCTACTCGATCACCCTGGCCTGGTCCGGTGGCGATGAGACACTGCGCATGGTCTGCACCTTTGACATGGACCCGCCCAGCGACAAAGTCGATGTGCTGCATGAAGGGCTGAACCTGGTCAATGACCAATGCTGGGCCGGGTCCTTCAGCTACTGGGCTCCGCAAAAGCTGATGGTTTACAAATACGGCTTGGTTCTGGCCGGGGGCAATGTGGCCAGCCCGGAACAGATTGACACCATGATCAGCGCCGCTGTTCTGAGCGCCGAACGCTATTATCCCGCCTTCCAGCTGATGGTCTGGACAGACAAGACCGCCAAGGAATCCATGCAGGTCGCCATCGCCGAGGCCTATGGCCGCGCCTGACTGGAGTTAGGGGCGCTGCCCCGTCCTGAGCAAGTTTAGGGCCGGTGGACACTCACCATAGACCATCAGTTTCAGTCCAAAATTGCTCAGTTCTAGGAACTTGGCCGCAGGAATAGTGATCTATTTCAAGGCCAAATGACGACGAAATGCGCAATTTTGGCGAAACAGCAAAGCTGCGCGGCCCATTTTGCCTCTGCCTTCGTTGGTTTTCCCTTCCGATCAACCAGATCGCTGCGGGAAAATCGCCTTGTCAGCGGTAAAATGGGTCTCGCGCTGATGGTTTATGGTGAGTGTCCACCGGCCCTGGGACTCCCCGGGATATTTTTAGCCCAAAGAAACCAAAGGGGGTCATTGCGGTGCCCTTTTTCTTTGGCTACGCCTTGGGCAGGAAAGTTTGGGGGAAAGCATGAAAGACGGTATCATCGCAGAGCGCGGTCTGGTCCTGTTGGGATGTGGCAAGATGGGATCGGCCATGTTGGAGGGCTGGCTGGCGCGTGGCTTGCCTGCGACATCGGTTTGGGTGACGGATCCCTACCCGTCGGACTGGGTCAAGGCGCAGGGCGTGCATCTGAACACCGAATTGCCCGACAATCCGGCGATTGTATTGGTCGCGGTCAAGCCGCAAATGATGGGCGACGCCCTGCCAAGCCTGCAAGCGCTTGGCAATGGTGAGACACTGTTTGTCTCGGTTGCGGCCGGTGTGACGATTGCCAATTACGAGGGTATTTTGGGCACCGAAACCCCAATTGTGCGCGCCATGCCCAACACGCCCGCAGCAATCAGCCAGGGGATCACGGCAACCATCGGCAATAGCCATGCCAGCGCTGAGCATCTTGATCTGGCCGAAAGCCTGCTGGACGCGGTGGGTCAGGTCGTGCGTCTGGACAATGAGGGCCAGATCGATGCCGTCACCGGTGTCAGCGGCTCGGGCCCGGCCTATGTGTTTCACATGATTGAATGCCTTGCCGCGGCGGGCGAAGAGCAGGGCTTGGGCGCTGACCTGGCCATGCAATTGGCCATGGCCACGGTTGCCGGGGCCGGTGCTCTGGCCATACAAAGTGATGACAGCGCCGAACAGCTGCGCATCAACGTGACCTCGCCCAATGGCACGACGCAGGCGGGATTGGAGGTCTTGATGAATGGTGAAACGGGACTGCCGCCGTTGATCAAATCCACCGTCGCCGCCGCGACCAACCGATCCAAGGAGCTGGCCAATGGCTGAGATCACCTTTGACGACTTTCTCGCCGTGGACATCCGTGTCGGCACCATCATCCGCGCCGAACCTTTCCCCGAGGCGCGCAAGCCCGCGATCAAGCTCTGGATCGATTTCGGCGCTGAGATCGGGGAAAAGAAAAGCTCGGCCCAGATCACCGCGCATTACACGCCCGAAGGGCTGGTCGGCAAGCAGATCATGGGCGTGGTCAATTTCCCACCCCGCCAGATCGGCCCCTTTATGTCCGAGGTGCTGGTGCTGGGCTTTTCCGATGACAATGGCGACATCGTTCTGGCCCGTCCGGATCAGCCGGTTCCTGCCGGTTCGCGCATGCATTGACGGCTCTGCGCCCAAGCTGACCTTGCGGCAAAGCTTGACCTTGGGGCCTCCTTGGGGTTTTCGTCTTTGCCCAAAGGAGACTTCGGATGTACCAGCCAGCGATCACCGGTCATGGGGTGTTCACCCCGCAGCAATCCATCAGCAACGAAGAGCTGGTCATAGCCTTCAACGCCTATGCCGATCGCTGGAACGAAGCCCATTCCGATGACATCGACGCGGGTAAAGTTGAGGCCATGGGCCATTCCAGCCCGGAGTTCATTTTCTCGGCCTCCGGGATCGAGCGCCGCTATGTGATGGACAAGGGCGGGGTGCTGGACCCGGATCGTATGTATCCAAGCCTACCCAGCCGGCCCGATGAAGAGCCGGGCATCATGGCCGAAATGGGCGTGGATGCAGCCAACCAGGCGCTGGAAATGGCGGGGTTGACCGGGGCCGACATTGATCTGGTGATCTGCGCCGCCTCGAACCACGAACGCGCCTACCCGGCGATTGCGATTGAGATCCAGAACCTGCTGGGTGCGGGCGGATTTGCCTTTGACATGAATGTCGCCTGTTCCTCCGCCACCTTTGGCATTCAGGCGGCAGCGGATATGGTGCGCTCGGGCTCAGTGCGCCGGGCGCTGGTGGTCAATCCCGAGATCTGCTCGGGCCATCTGGAATGGCGTGACCGCGATTGTCACTTTATCTTTGGCGATGTGGCCACTGCCGTTGTCATCCAACGCGACGAAGAAGCCAAAGGCGCGCATTTCACCATTCGCTCTACCAGCTGCGCCACCAAGTTTTCCAATAATATCCGCAACAATAACGGTTTCCTGCGCCGCACCCATGACCAGATGGAAGACCGCCGTGACATGCAATTCATGCAGAACGGGCGCAAGGTCTTCAAAGAAGTGCTGCCAATGGTCTCGCACCATATTCTGGAACACATGCATGAAACCGGTTGGGAGGCCTCGGATCTCAAACGCATGTGGCTGCATCAGGCCAACAAGACCATGAACGACTTCATTGGTAAAAAGGTGCTGGGCCGTGTGCCTGCAGATGGGGAGCAGCCCAATATCCTGCAGGATTACGCCAATACATCATCGGCCGGGTCGATCATCGCCTTTTCTCAGAACTCGGATGATCTGCAGCCGGGGGATCGCGGGGTGATCTGTTCCTTTGGCGCGGGGTATTCGGTGGGCTCCGTTCTGGTGGAACGCGCCTAAAGCGCCCGGCCTTTAACCTGAATTTTAACGCGACACGAATGTCCCGAGAGCGCCGAAGGCGTGGCAGGGTATTCGTGTCTCAAGTTTAAGGCCGGGCGATCTAGAGTCAGGGGTCGAGCCTGCGCTTGATCACATGCACCAGGCAGCCGATCAGCAATCCCCAAACTGCGGCACCCAGCCCAAACAGCGTGATGCCGGAAGCGGTCACGACAAAGGTCAGCGCTGCCTCTTCGCGGGTGTCTTCGGTGCTGATCGCCGCAGCGGCAGAGTTTGCGAACACGTTGAACAGGGCCACCCCTGCCAGACATCCCATGGCCAAAGGCGGGGCAAGGCCCGCCAGATGAGTCACTCCGGCGGCAAACACGCCGAAGATGCAGTAGAACACCGCAGCCCAGACTGCGGCCATGTATCTTTGACTTGGATCGGGATGGGCGTTTTCATCGCAGCACATGGCGGCAGTGATCGCTGCAACGCAGGTCGAGGCTGCTCCAAATGGCGCGCTGAGCACGCTGAATGCCCCGACAGTGGCAAACAACCGCCCGGCTGGGGGCTCATAGCCATTGGCCCGCAGGACGGATACACCGGGCAGGTTCTGGGTCGCCATGGTGACAATGAACAGCGGCACACCAAGGCCCAAAGCCACCGAGACAGAAAACACGGGCCAGACGACCACTGGATCAGTCACCACGTTGTCAATCGGTGGTAGACCCGAATTGTGCCACAGCACCAACAGGAACAGGGTCACAACCGCTGCCGGAACCGCAAACAGCCGCGAAAACCGCCCAACGATGAACCAGGTCAGAATGATCGGCAGGGCGACCATGGGTGCCTCTGGCAAGGCTTTGAACGGAACAAGACAGATCGACAGCAATACGCCCGACAGCATCGCCATGGTGATTGGGGCCGGGATTGCAGCAGCCAGTCGCGCCAATGGTTTCCAGAACCCTGAAATAACCCCCAGAACACCGGCAATGATAAAGGCCCCGACCGCCCCAGCAAACCCCGCCGCATCCGGGGCCGACACCGCCAGAAAGGCCGCGCCGGGCGTTGACCAGGCAACACTGGCCGGCACGCGATATCTGAGGCTCAGCACAATTGCGGCCAGCCCCATGCTGATTGATCCCGCCATAACCGCCGAAGCGGCCTGCGATGGCGAGGCCCCCATGGCCTCGACCCCCGCCAGAAAGATCGGGAATGAACTGAAAAAGCCAACAATGGCGACAACCAGCCCGGTCCAAAAGGTCTGTGTGTGGAAGGGCAAGGCAGTCATGTCACATCACCCTTGGTCATCCCTTGGTGCACGGTCCCCAACCGCCTCGCGCCAATGCCTGCGGCACAGGCTGACATAGGTCTCATTGCCGCCAATCTGAACCTGTTCACCATCCAACAAGACCCGCCCGTTTTCATCCTGTCGCACGACCATAGTCGCCTTGCGCCCGCAATGACAAATGGTGCGTACCTCGCGCATCTCATCCGCCAGCGCCAGCAAGGCCGCCGACCCGGGAAACAGCTCTCCCCGGAAGTCAACGCGCAGCCCATAGGCCATGACCGGAACACCCAGATCATCCACGGCGCGCGCCAATTGCCAGACCTGATCCTTGGACAGAAACTGCGCCTCGTCGATGAAAATACAAGCCACCTCGCCCTGGTTCAGCCGCGTTTCGATCTTGGCGAAAAGATCGGTGCTCGCGTCAAACAAATCCGCCTCGCGCGCCAATCCAATCCGCGACCCGATCTGCCCGGTGCCAACGCGATCATCAAAGGACGCGGTCAGCAAATAGGTCTCCATCCCGCGCTCATTGTAGTTATGCGCAGCTTGCAACAGCAAAGTCGATTTGCCGGCATTCATCGTCGAGTATTGGAAGTGCAATTTGGCCATGTGCAAGCATGTGCCGCAACTGCGTCCGTGGGGCAAGTCATCCGTCGGGAAAACCTGTAGGCTCAGGGTCTTGTTCTGGGGAAGATCCCCCGGGGGTCGCGGAACAAGACACCTGAGCCGACTGGTTGGACGAGAAGGGGCGGTTTACCAAAGCACACCCAGAGACCCATAAAAGTCGGCCCTTCCCTGCACAAAATCCGGTCTGGGAACCGGAAACTCGTCTAAACCCTATTTACTAGTGACGTTTTCTACATGACATTTCTGACTGAGAGCGGTAATGGGAAAGAACTTTGGCACTTCCCCGTGAACCGCGCGGGACAAGAGGACATCGCATGGCATCAGTGGGTCGTTACCTGAAAAAACACATCGAAGCGTTGGTGAAAGATGTGGGAATCGAGGCTGCCTGTGAGCTGACGGGGAAATCCAAGGCCACCCTTGGCCGCTATTACTCCGACTATCCCGAACACGAAGACCGCTTTATGCCCGTCGATGCCGTGGCCGCCCTGGAAGAGGCCGCGTCATATCCTCATGTCACGGCAGCTTTGGCCGAGCTCAAGGGGATCACGCTGCATTTTGACGAATCCCGGCGCAATTCCAAAAGCGAAGGCGGCGTGAATTCCGATGTGATCGCCCTGTCGCAACGCTTTGGCATGTTGATGGCGGAATATCACCAATCCATCGAGGATGGGGTCATCTCGGCCAATGAGGCCAAGCGCCTGCTGAAAGAGACCTTGGCCCTGCAAAAAGTGCTGATCGATATGAAGCTGCACCTGGAAGAAGAGCAGGTCTAACCACCGAGATTTCTCTCAGCTCAAAAGCTCTTTCTTGACGACCTCTATCAGCGCAGTCTTTTGCGCAGGGTTAACCTGAGCGATGCATCGATCTGCCACCAGTTCCAAAGCCAACTGTTTGGCCTCGGGTGTCGTGGCCTGACAAGCTTGCTCCATCGCAAAGACACGTCGCATCGTATTGCGATGAGATTCAAACGCCGCTCTGATTTTCACATCCTTGAACTGCTTGGGTGACTGAAACCGGCTGAAGACCCACCAAAAGATCGGGTTGTTCACCTCGATTCCATAAGACACCAGCCTGAGCGACAGATCATACATGCGCTCAAGCTCATCGCGGCAGGACAAGACCGCGATGCCGAGCACCTTGATCGTGTTGCTATTGCTGTTGAACAGGTAGGGCGTCATCTGGCGCGGGTTCAAACCGTCCACCTCAGCTATCGCTGCCTCGGCCCAATCTTTGGCCCGCACGCCACCGGCCAAAAGATCCAGGTTCATGGCCACATTCAGATAGGAAAAGACCAAATGTGTCCGATCCTTGCGCAACCCGTACCCGACCGGCATCTCGCGCACCTTGGGCCAGATTGACCACATCCTTTCAGACCGCGCCTTGGCCACCGCGACATCCACCTGCTCGATCACCTTATGAGACCCGGCAATCAGAGCATAGAAATGATCAAAGGAGGTCAAAGCGCTGTCCGTTTCCAACGCGTCCAGCACAATCAACTGCTCGGTCAAATCCTCAGGCCGCGTGGATTTCTTGTAAATCAAGCGCCGCGCCGCTTTGCGCCTTTGACGGGGCGGCATCGCAGCAAGAGCCGTCAAGACCGCTTCGCCTGTTTGATCTGTATACATGTCAAACTCTTATCCGAATTCATGGCAGAAACATATGCGTTCCCACCTGGGTTCCAATACGCAGCTTATGTCTAAGAAATATGATGGGCAGAAAATTGCCCTCACGGGAGTTAGAGGGCGAGGTTAAACCAACCGCCCCCACAGGTCATATTCACCGGCCTCATCCACCTCAACCTTGACAATCTGGCCGGGTTTCAGCGCCTCCGCGCCCTCATCAATGAACAGGTTGCCGTCGATTTCGGGCGCGTCTGCTTTGGTGCGACAGGTGGCGATGCCATCCTCGTCCACATCATCCACGATCACATCCATCACCTGACCGACCTTGGCCGCCAGTTTCGCCTCGGAAATGGCCTGCGCCTTTTCCATGAACCGATCCCAGCGCTCTTGTTTGACCTCTTCGGGCACATGATCGGGCAGATCATTGGAACGGGCACCATCAACATTCTCGTATTGGAAACAGCCAACCCGGTCGAGCTGGGCTTCGTCCATCCAATCTAACAAGGTTTGGAACTCACCCTCGGTCTCGCCGGGATAGCCGACGATAAAGGTGCTGCGCAGGGTGATGTCGGGGCAAATGTCACGCCATTCGGCGATACGGTCCAAGGTCCGCTCAGCCGCAGCCGGGCGCGCCATGCGTTTCAACGTCTCGGGATGGGCATGCTGGAACGGGATATCCAGATAGGGCAGGATCAGCCCGTCTGCCATCAGCGGAATGATCTCGCGCACATGCGGATAGGGGTAGACATAGTGCAACCGCACCCAGGCCCCAAACTGCCCAAGATCGCGCGCCAAAGTCGTGATCGGCTTCTCCATTGGCCGCGTTCCGGGCGGAACACCGCGCTTGAAATCCACCCCATAGGCCGAAGTATCCTGGCTGATCACCAGCAGCTCTTTTACCCCCGCCTCGACCAGCTTTTCAGCCTCGCGGATCACCGCATTATGCGGGCGCGACACCAGGCGCCCACGCATATCCGGGATGATGCAGAACTTGCACTTGTGATTGCAGCCCTCGGAGATCTTGAGATAGCTGAAATGGCGCGGGGTCAGGCTGACGCTTGAGGCGGGCAGCAGATCGACAAAAGGGTCCGGATCGGGCGGCACCACATCATGCACCGCATCCAGCACCTGTTCATATTGATGTGGCCCGGTCACCGCCTGCACCTTGGGATGCACGCCGGTGATATATTCCGGATCAGCGCCCAAACAGCCAGTCACAATCACCTTGCCGTTTTCCTTCAGCGCCTCGCCAATCGCCTCAAGGCTTTCGGCCTTGGCACTGTCCAAAAACCCGCAGGTGTTCACAATCACAGCATCCGCGCCGCTGTAATCGGGCGAAATCCCATAACCCTCGGCGCGCAGCCGGGTGAGGATACGTTCGCTATCCACCAGCGCTTTGGGGCAACCAAGCGAGACCATGCCAATACTGGGCTGGCCGTCGCGACGTGTGTCACCAAGTTGCGCACGGGGGGCGAGATCGGGGCGGAGATCGGGCGGATTCTGAACCATGCGAGGGCTAATAGCGCGAGGTTCGACGCGGGGAAAGGGTTTTGGTTGCACGCCGGGGTATGGCGGCTAGGCTGGGGGCAAGATTTGAGCAAAGTGATTTCGTGATGCGTGATAATACCGTGACTTTGGATGAGATTAAGGGCGAAGAGCCTTGGACAACTGCCGAGCAGCGGCTGATTGAATGGGCGCATACCGGGGTCGTCTGGTTTGGGGATGAGATGCCCAAGACCTCTACCGACGAAAACACCATCCGCGCCAAACTGATCCGCCATGTGGTGCTGGGCGGCTGTGCTGAGTGCCGGGTGAGTGAGAAACCGGTCAAGGTGGTTGGTGCTTGGGTCTCTGGACAGCTGGATCTTGAAGGATGTGCCACCAGGAATGATTTGGGCTTGTATTATTGCCACTTGGATCAAGCACCGTTCCTGTGGGATGCCCATCTGGGCGCGGTCTATTTGTCAGGCAGTCATATGCCGGGGCTGAATGCTCACCGGCTAAGAACTGATCGCGATCTGCATCTAAGGAATGGGTTTCGCTCCATGGGCCCCGTCGATTTGGCTAGTGCCGCTATCGGCAGGCAATTGGATTGTAGTGGTGGCCAATTTGAGAATTCCGAGGGTGACGCTTTGAACGCAGATGCCATCACCATCGGAACGGATCTGCATTTGCGAGATGGGTTTTCAGCCAAGGGACGGGTAAATCTGAGAGGTGCATCAATTGGCGGGCAAGTGGATTGTGGCGGTGGAAATTTTGAGAATGCCAAGGGTGACGCATTGAATGGAAATGCCATCACCATCGGGGGGTCTCTATTTTTGCGCAATGGGTTCTCAGCCAAGGGAAAGGTGAACCTGACCAGAGCCACTATAAACGGGCAAATGTCTTGCAAAGGCGGTCATTTTACGAATGCCAAAGGTGACGCATTTAGAGCTGATGCCATCACCGTCGGGGCGGATCTGTTTTTGCGCGATGGGTTTTCAGCCAAGGGGCGCGTCAATCTGGTACGGGCTGACATTGGTGGCATTCTTCAGTGTCAAAACGGTGTATTTGACGGTGGGTTTGATGGCGAGGCGATGCGGGTGAAAGCTGGGTTCTTTTGGTTCGGAGTTGAAAAGGTCAGCGGCACCATCGACCTCACCGATGCCCATGTCGCCCGGCTCGAGGATGATCTGGCCAGTTGGCAAATGGCTGACAAACTCATCCTGCACGGGTTTCGCTATGATCGCACCACCGGCGAGATGCGTTTAGAGGATCGCTTGGCTTGGTTGGCTGGGAAGGTGGAACGTAAGATTCCAGTGCACACGGACACTATCCAAATCGATGGCAAGGACCACCCGTTTCGCCCACCTTACCTGCGCCAGGACTACGGCCCAGACTTTGACCCGCAACCCTACACGCAATTGGCCCGTGTGTTACACGAACAAGGGCGGCGCTCGGATGCTGCCAAGCTACTGGAAGAGCGCGACAAGCGCGTTCAAAGCGCCAGTTATCGGCGCGTCTTGGCGGCCAATGACTTTAGCTGGCGGCGCAGTTTCGAGGCTGGCTTTGCCGAATTCCGCAGGCTGATCTTCTATTTCTTTGGCAAAATCTTTGGCTACGGCCACCGCCCCGGCAAAGCCGTGATGTATATCGCAGGCATATTGCTGCTGAACACCTTTCTTTATCACCAAGCCTTTCATCGCGGCGAAATGGCACCGACCTCGGATGTGATCCTGGCCTCAGCCGACTGGACAGACCTTGTCATAATGAGCGGGGGCAAGTTGGACGAACAGGCTACGGCGACTTTGTTGGCATGGAAGGATGGTAAAACCGCGCAGGATTACACCACCTTCAACGCCCCGCTCTACGCGCTTGACCTTTTCATCCCGCTGGATGCATTGGGGCAAGAGGAGGCCTGGGCCCCCTCCCCCACCCGTGGCTGGTGGGGATGGGTTGGTTTTGCAACGGGGTGGTTCACACAAATGCTGGGCTGGATCTTTACCGCAGTGATCGCCGCCGCGCTGACCGGGTTTGTTGGGCGCAAAGACTAGCCGCGCGCCCATTGCCACAGGAACAGCGCCACCAGGGTGATCAGCACCGATCCCATGGCGCGGCAGAGCAGGCGCATTTGGGCGGGTGTTTGGATGACGCGGGCCAGTTGCGCGCCGAACACCGCCCAGACGCCCACCCCGATGAAACACAAAAGCGACCAGAGCGCGATGACCACATAGAGGTCAGCGGTACCCGGGCGCAGGTTGAACAGCGACAGCGCCGCGAGGATCGCGCCCCAGGCCTTGGGGTTCAGCCATTGCAGCAGCGCCCCTTGCAGAAATCCGGGGACGGGTTGGTCTTCGCCCTGCTGCAAAGCGTCGGCGCGAAACAAAGGCAGCGCGATATATAGGATCAACGCGGCTCCGGCCAGGGTCATCCCATCGGTGATCACGTTCGCCCCCTCGGGCAAGGCCGCCAGCCCAAGCCCCAGGATCAGCAACAGCCCGGCAAAGCCAATCGTCGCGCCGCTGACAAAGGCAATGGTCTTGGCCACCCCGTTTTGCAACCCCGAGGCCAGAGTGATCACATTCACCGGCCCGGGCACAAAAGACATGGTAAAGGCAAACAAAGCGATGGGCAGCAGGCTGGGCATGGGATCTCCGTTCAGACATCCACGCACTCTATTGCGCCGCGCTTTGGCGTAAAATATGCTGCAATTTGATCTTACTGTTCGGCAAAATGACGCAATGAGCCTTGAGCACCTGAAATCCATGGGCGTTTTCGCCGAGGTCGCTGCCAGCGGCTCTTTTCGTGGGGCGGCGCGGGCACTTGGAATGACACCCTCTTCGGTGGCCTATCATGTGCAACAGCTCGAGGAACGGCTGGGCACGCCGCTGCTCTATCGCAGCACCCGCAAGCTCAGCCTGACCGAAGCCGGGCAGCGTTTGGCCGAGGCCGCGCAGTCCATGCGTCATATGGCGGATATCGGCATGCAAGGGGCGGCTTCTGGTGCCGAACAGCTTCAGGGCGCGCTGCATATTTCGCTCACCGTTTCACTCTTGCGCTCGCCCATCAGCCGCGCCCTCGCGCGTTTTCAGCAGCAAAACCCGGATGTCGCCCTGCGCCTGACCTATAGCGATGCCGCGCATGATCTGATTGCGGATCGTATTGATCTGGCGCTGCGGGTTGGCACGCTGGACAGTTCCGCCCTGAAATGCCGCCGGATCTGGACCATGCAAAGGGCGCTGGTCGCCTCCCCCGATCTGCTGGCGCGACACACCCCGATCCAACACCCCGATGATCTGACCACGATCCCCTGGATCAAACATGCCAACCTGTCCGAAAAGCGGCGCTTTACCTCAACCACAGGCGACACGCGGGACGTGGTGCAATACGGATCACTCAAGGTCGATAATATCGAGGCCATGGTGGATCTGGCGCTGCATGGCATGGCCCTCGCCTCCCCCCCGCGCCACTATATCGAGGCGCAGCTACGTGACGGCAGCCTCGTCGAAATCCTCTCAGATTGGAAACTGGCCGAGATCCCGGTTCAGGCGATCTGGCCAGATACCAAGGTTGAAAACCCGCTGACGCGGGCCTTTTTGACGGTCTTGGCGGCCGAGACCGGAACGGAGTAGGACAACAAAAAAGGGCGCAACCTAAAGCGTCCGGCCTTTAACCTGACTCATCAAGCGACACGAATGTCCCGAGAGCGCCGAAGGCGTGGCAGGGTATTCGTGTCTCAAGTTTAAGGTCGGGCGATCTAGTGCGCCCTCGTTCATCCCAGTCACCCAAAATTAGCGGCGACGGTCGCGACGCGCGCTCATGGGTTGGAAGGCGACGCCGACATGGGCCTCGCAATAGGGTTTGCCTTGCTGAACGGGCAGACCACAAAACCAGAAATCATCGGTGGCCGGGTCACCCACGGGCCATTTGCAGGTCCGTTCGGTCAGCTCCATCAAGGTCAGCTTCTTGGCCTTCTTTTCGACCTCGCTCACACGGGCCAATGCCTCGGGTGAGATTTCGTTGGCCGATGGCTGCGGTGGCAGCGGTTGGCCCGCTGGAATGATCTGCTTGCGCGCGGGCACAGGGGCCGGAGCCGCCGGGGCGGCCGCTGCTGGCTCGGGCTTGGGCGCTGGTTTGGGTTTTGGCGCTGCTTCCGCCTTGGGCTTTGGTGCTGGCTTGGGCTTTGGCTCTGCCTTGGCTTTGGCCTTGGCATCGCCGCCACCGGAACCGGCGCGGTTCGACAGGCCCAGACGATGCACCTTGCCGATCACCGCATTGCGGGTCACCCCGCCGAGTTCCTTGGCAATCTGGCTGGCAGATTGACCTTCTCCCCACATCTTTTTGAGCAGCTCGACGCGTTCATCGGTCCAGGACATCGCATATTCCCACTGAAAAAGCGGCCCCCCTTGGGACCGCCTGTCGTTTATTGAGTTCGCCCTATTCTAATCATTGCGAAACAAGTTACAAGGCGGCCCAGAAACCAAGAGGCCGCAATGTCACAGTCAAATCTGCAAAATCCTAGCTTTCAGCCCGGAAACCGGCGTTTTGGAGCCGTGAACTGGCTTGGGCTGCAAACCCTGGCCAAGCGCGAGATCCTGCGATTCCTCAATGTCTGGACGCAAACCTTGCTGGCCCCTCTGGTGACTGCCGGGTTGTTCATGCTGATTTTCACCATCGCTATCGGGTCGAAACGCGGGGATGTGATGGGGGTTCCTTTCTCTTCCTTTATCGCACCCGGCATTCTGATGATGACCGTGATCCAGAACGCCTTTGCCAACACCTCCAGCTCTTTGGTTATCACCAAGGTGCAGGGCAATATCGTTGATACGCTTATGCCGCCGCTTTCGGCGCTTGAGCTGGTGCTGGGTTATCTGGCCGGGGGAGTCACCCGGGGCATTATTGTCGCCATTGCCATTGGGCTGGCGCAGTGGCTGGTGCTGGGCATAGTGCCCGCTCACCCGCTGGTGGCACTGCTCTTTGTGATCATCGGCGCGGCGTTTTTGTCAGCTCTTGGCATGTTGGCCGGGATCATCGCCAACAAATTCGACCAGATGGCCGCGATCACCAACTTTATCGTCACGCCTTTGGCGTTCCTGTCCGGCACCTTTTATTCGGTCGAGGCATTGCCGCCGGTGCTGTACCAGATCACCCATCTCAACCCGGTCTTTTACCTGATCGACGGGGTGCGCTGGGGTGTGCTTGGCATCTCTGACAGCTCGCCTTTACTTGGGTTTGTTGTAGCTTTGGGGGCCACCTTGGCCGCCTGCACCTTAGCATGGGTCTGGTTCAACCGGGGCTATCGGCTCAAAGCGTAAAGCGCTCGGTGCTGGCTTCGGTCAGCCAATCGCGAAAGGCCACCAGGGCCGGGTAATCCGCCCGTGCCTCAGGCCAAAGCAGATAATATGCGCCTACCGCCACGGGCTGCGTATCTTTGGCAATCTGCAACCCGTCCGGCAATGCCTCGGGCCGCGCCAGATAATCCGGCACCAGCGCCACGCCCAAACCCGCTTGGGCGGCGCGCAGCATGGTGCCAAACTGATCCACCACCATGGCTGGACGACCGGGCGCTGGCAGGGATTGCGTGTCAAACCAGCTGGGCCAGGCATCGGGCCGCGTTTCGATTTGCAGGCGTGGCAGATGCGCCATGTCGTCCTGCGCCAACAGGTCCGGCGTCGCAACGGCGATCATGTGCTCGTCCCAAAGCTTGAGCGATTGGACCCCCGGCCAACCGCCCTGCCCGTGCAGAATCGCGGCGTGAAAGTTTTGCTCTGCAAAATCAAACGGGGCGAGACGGGTCGACATGTTCACGCTGATCCCCGGATGCTGTCGCAAAAACCCCGGCAGGCGCGGGGCCAGCCAATGGGTGCCAAGACTGGGCAAGCAGGCCAGGTTCAACGCACCGCCATCGGGGTTTGTCTGCAAGGCAATCGTCGCGGTCTGGATCTGCGCCAGCGCCCCGTGCACTTCGGCTGCATAGGCCGCCCCCCGCGCCGTGACCCGCAACCTCTTGCGATCACGCTCAAAAAGTACGCGCCCGGTCAACGCCTCAAGCTTGGCAATCTGGCGACTGACGGCGCTTTGAGTCAGGTCCAGCTCATGCGCCGCATCCGTGACCGAGCCCAACCGAGCCACAGCTTCAAAGGCGGTGAGCCAGGACAAGGGCGGTAAATGGCGGCGTGACAGGGACATTTCATTCCTTTTTGGAATGAACTCATGCCAGAATTTTGTTATGAGGTCCAGATTGCTGCGGTTATGTCATGATAAACCCGAAATTCCGAAAGGCCTCACCATGTCCTTAGATCTGTCGCCCCAATCGCAACCCGGCTTGTCCAGCTTTTCCTGGGAAGACCCCTTCCTAATGGAGAACCAGCTGCAAGAAGACGAGCGCATGATCCGCGACAGCGCCAAGGCCTATGCGCAGGACAGGCTGATGGCGCGCGTGACCGACGCCTTTGCCAAAGAGGAAACCGACCCCGAGATTTTCCGTGAAATGGGAGAGATGGGCCTGCTCGGCACCACCATCCCCGAGGAATATGGCGGGCTGGGTGCGGGCTATGTGGCCTATGGTCTTGTCGCGCGCGAGGTTGAGCGTGTGGATAGCGGCTATCGCTCGATGATGTCGGTGCAAAGCTCGCTGGTGATGTATCCGATCTATGCCTATGGCACACCGGAGCAGCGCCAGAAATATCTGCCAAAACTGGCCAGCGGCGAATATATCGGCTGCTTTGGCCTGACCGAGCCGGATGCAGGGTCAGACCCTGGCAGCATGAAGACCACCGCCAAAAAGGTGGATGGCGGCTATGTTCTGAACGGCACCAAGATGTGGATCTCCAACGCGCCCATCGCCGATGTCTTTGTGGTCTGGGCGAAATCCGACGGGCATGATGGCAAGATCAAAGGCTTTGTGCTGGAAAAAGGCATGAAGGGCCTGAGCGCGCCCAAGATTGAAGGCAAGCAATCCCTGCGCGCCTCAATCACTGGCGAGATTGTCATGGACAATGTCGAAGTCTCCGAAGACGCCCTTCTGCCGAATGTATCCGGATTGAAAGGGCCGTTTGGCTGTCTGAACCGCGCGCGCTATGGCATCAGCTGGGGGGCCATGGGGGCCGCCGAAGATTGCTGGCATCGCGCCTTGCAATATGGTTTGGACCGCAAACAATTTGGCAAACCGCTGGCGCAAACGCAGCTATTCCAGCTGAAACTGGCCAATATGCAGACCGAAATCGCGCTTGGCTTGCAAGCCTCGCTGCGCGTCGGCCGACTGATGGACGAAGCCCAGGCCGCGCCGGAGATGATCTCGATCGTCAAGCGCAACAATTGCGGCAAAGCGCTTGAGATCGCGCGCCACGCCCGCGACATGCATGGCGGCAATGGCATCAGCCAGGAATTCCACGTCATCCGTCACATGGTGAACCTGGAAACGGTGAACACCTATGAAGGCACCCATGACGTGCATGCCCTGATCCTGGGCCGTGCGCAGACTGGGCTGCAGGCATTTTTCTAAAGCTCGGCAAAGAGCTGTATGTGAAAAGGGGCCGCTTGGCCCCTTTTTCTCCGCGTCGTGGAGATTATTCCAACACGCGGAATCAAGGCCCTTGGGCCACCGCGTGATCGCCCTCCCGCCCCCTGGGTGGGCGATTTTGCATTCGTTTTGGTGAACACGAGCGATGATAGGATTTGGCTGACATAAAGTGGCAGAATCCCAAGTCACATCGCCAACCCGCGGGAGGTCGAACTCGCGTCTAAGTCCTCCGCTCTTAGCAACCAAACGACCTAGGATTCTGACCCTAACTTCACCTCACTCCAACTGCGTCTGCGAAATGAACTCGATCACCATGGCCGCCGTCCAGGTAAAGCGCGTTCCCCCGCAGGGCTCCCCGCTTTTGGGATCATAATATTCGGCGAACCCGCTTTGCTCGATCAGTTTGACGCTGCTCTGCGCGATGCGCTGTGCCACCGCCGTTTGCCCGGCGCGGCTAAGCCCGTCGCTGATCATGTAGTTGACGATCAACCAGGCCGGACCACGCCAATAGCGTTTACCGTCATAATCAGACGAGGCCGGATCGTGGCTTGGCACCAGGTAATTGACCTGCTCTGCAATCGTTGTGATCCGCGCGGCGATGGTGGCGGCGCGCTCGGACGGGATCTGGGCAAATGCGGCCAGCAACCCACCGACCGAGGGGCTGTCGATCAGCTCACCCAGCACCCGATCCTGACAGAGATACTGCCCACGCGCATCGCTCCACAGCGTGTCCATGGCCGCAATCCCTTTGCCAGCCTGCGCGCGCGAGCTTTCTGCGACTTCCACCTCGCCCAAGGCATCGGCTAAATCCGCCAGATCCATACAAGAGCGTAGCAAGATCCCGTTAAAGCCAGGGTCAACCACCTGAAACGGCGAGGCATCGTGGAGCTTGGAATTGTCCCAGTCCAGGCTGCGAAACAACTGCACCAGCCAGATATACCGCTCATATTGCGCCTGGGTTGGGCGATGATCCGCATCCGCATGTTGCAAATCACGGCGGATAAAGGGCAAGACACCGTCGGTCGGCACCCGCTCAAAGGCCGCATCCCAATCCACCGAGTTATCGCGCCCGGATTCCCATGGATGCAGGATGGCCACCAGCCCGGTGCCCTGCGGGTCGCGATTGGCAAAGAACCAATCATGCCAGGCCTTGACCTTGGGCAGCAGCGCGCGGGCCTTGGCATCTGCCAGCTCGCGATCCTTGGCCCGATCAAACAGGCGCTTGATCGCGAACCCGGCCACGGCGGGCTGGGTGATCCCGGATGTGGGCACATCGCGCCCGGTGGACCAAACATCTGGGCCGGGGAAATAGCCATCATCTTCCTTGTGGAAGATGATATGCGGCACCATCCCGTCCTCCCACTGATGGGCAAACAGGGTCTCGATCTCGCGCCAGGCGCGTTCCTCATCGAAATAGGCTTGGCCAAGCGCCGTCAGGCAGCTGTCCCAATTCCATTGGAACGGATAAAGCCCATGGGTCGGAACCGTATAGGTGCCAAGATCGTTTTCGCGCAGAATCTCTGACGCGTTTTGCAAGAGCGATTGCATGTTATCTGTATCCTTGATCGTCATTTGACGGCGATTTGTGTGTCAGGGTCAAACCAGCGAATGCGGTCCTGCATCGGGGCCAGGGTCAGCGTGTCCCCCATGGAGACACGCAGGTCGCTATCCAGCACAGCGCGGAACAGCTTGCCCTCAACCTCGCAGGTCACCAGCAAATGCGCACCCAGCGGCTCGACCACTTTGGCCGTGGCGGTGAGGCCGGTTTCAGACAGGGTCATATCCTCGGGGCGAATGGCAAACTCGAGCGGCTTGTTGGTCGACGGCCCGGCAAAGCTCTGCCCGGCCACCAGAAACTGCCCCGCCCCTTGTGGTGTGGCATCGAGGAAATTCATCGGCGGGTTGCCGATAAAGCCCGCCACAAACCGCTCTGCCGGATCGCGATAGACATCGATGGGCGAGGCCGCCTGTACGATGCGCCCCTCATGCATGACGCTGATACGATCCGCCATGGACATGGCTTCGACCTGGTCATGGGTCACATAGATCGCGGTGGTGTTGCTTTCGGCCAGTACGCCCTTGAGCTCGGCACGCATCTCCATGCGCAACAATGCATCAAGGTTGGACAGCGGTTCATCCATCAGGATCACATCAGGTTCCATCGCGAGCGCGCGCGCCACGGCGACACGCTGGCGCTGACCGCCGGACAATTCACCGGAATAGCGTTTCAGCAACTGGTCGATATGCATCAACCCAGCAGTGCGCTCGACCCGGCGCGTCACCTCATCATTGGGCAGCTTTTGCATGCGCAAACCAAAGCCGATATTTTCGAACACAGTCAGATGCGGAAACACCGCATAGTTCTGAAACACCATGGCGATGCCGCGATCTTTGGGCGGCAGGTGGTCAATGCGTTTGCCGCCAATCCAGACCTCGCCCTCTGTGGCGGTTTCCAGCCCGGCAATGATGCGCAACAGGGTGGATTTCCCGCAGCCCGAAGCCCCGAGCAGCACCATAAATTCCTGATCCGCAATGGTGAGGTTGATGTCATGCAGCGCCTGGTATTCCCCAAACCGCTTGGCGACGTTTTTGATTTCGATAACAGCCATTTCAGTCTCCGGCTTAGCGGTTGGCGATGCCCCACATCGCAAACAGGTATTTGCGAACGGCAAAGATGAAGATCAGCGCGGGCACAACAAGGATGAAGCCACCGGCGAATTTCAGATGCAGCGGGGAGGTGTCGAGGTTTTGCAAAAGGAAGGCGGTCAGGGTGCGGTTTTCGATTGTGAGAACCGCCGCCGCAAAGACTTCGTTCCATGAGATGACAAAGGCAAAGATCGCCGATGCGGTGATGCCGGGCAGGATCAGCGGCAAAACAACCTTGGTAAAGGCGGTCAGACGCGTGCAGCCCAAGGTCCAGGCCGCCTCTTCCAGCTCAAGCGGGATACCCGAGAAGAGAGAGAAGGTGATCAGCACCGAGAAAGGGATTGCCAATGTTGTATGCACCAGCGCGAGGCCGAACACAGTGTCGTCCAGCCCGGTGCGGATGAACATCACCGCCAAGGGCAGCGCCAGCAAGGGCAAGGGGAAGGCCCGCGTCAGCAGGATCAGCAGACGGAACAATCCTTTGCCCGGAAAGTCGAAGCGCGACAGGGCATAGCCCGCAGGCGCGCCAATCAGGATCGACATGATCATGGTCATGCCCGCAACCAGGATCGAATTCTTGAGCGCGGTCAGCATCCCGGCGAACCCGGCAAAGAATTGCAACGAGCCCAGGTCGAATTCCGGAATGAAGCTCTTGGGGAAACTGTTCACCGTATCGGGCGAGCTGAGCGTGTTGATCAGCAGGAAATACAGCGGAACGATGACCCAGGCGCAGAGCAGAATGACCGAAGCAGTATAAAGGAACCGCCCGCTGGATTGGGTTTGAGCGTTCATATCGTCGCTCCTTTCGGGACACGCAGGGCGCGCATGATGATCAAGGTGAAGGCGATGGAAATCGCGAGGATGATCAGCGCCATCGCCGCCGCCGCGCCATTGTTGAGCAGGTCAAACTGATAGGCATAGGTTTCGCCCATGAGGACCGGGAACAAGGTGCCGCCCAGCGCCGCAACCACAGCAAAGATCTCAAAGGCGAGGATCACGCGCAGCACCAAAGCGGTCTGCAAACTGGGGCGCAGCAAAGGCAGGGTGACGCGGGTAAAGCGTTTCCAGGGTGACGCACCAAAGACTTCGGCAGCCTCATAATATTCCTTGGGGATCAATCCGATACCCGCCACAAGAATGACCAGCATGATCGCAGTTGCGCGCCAGATCTCGGCCAGGGCAATGGCCAGGAACACGATGCCAGGGTTTTGGTAGCTCAGGAAGTTTGTGGGCCGGTCAATGGCACCAACCGCCTGCATCATCGAGTTGAGGAAGCCGGATTGCTCAAAGATCGCGAGCCAAATGATCCCTGCCGCCAGGTCGGAAATCCCCAGCGGGATCGTCCAGACATAGAGGATCAGATCACGACCCTTTTGCATACGGTTGACCATGGTGGCCATCAGCAGCGCCAGGGCCAGTTGCACCGGCACAACGGCGGCGGCCAACAACATGGTGTTTTGGAAAGAGATCGGGAATTTCCAATAGCCGATCACGTCTTCGAAGTTCTTCAAACTCCATCCGCCATCGACGCTAAACGCTTGCTGTGCCACCAGAATAAACGGGTAGAGAAAGAAAAGGCACAGGAACAACGTCACGGGCAGGATCAATAGGTAAGGGAGGTACCGCGCATTCATGGCGCTGCTCCTGTGGTCAGTTCAGATTGTCAGGGTGGGGTGTCCGGGTCATCTCTGACCCGGACGCTGCACGGGTTTATTCAACCGGGCAAGCACCTTCGGAAGGTGCATCCGGGGCCCAGCAGGGCGCGCCGGTTTCGTTCATGATCGCTTCCAATGCGCCTTTCTGGTCATCCAGAACGGTGCGGATGTCCTGATTGGCCAGAACGATGCGCTCAAACGCGTCGACAAAGACACGGTTGAAATCACCGCCTTTGGAGCCCAGACCTGCAGGCAGCAGACCCGGATTGGCATCAGCCGCGCCGCTCATCTTGGCCACAGCACCACCGGCGGCCTGAACGGCAGGCGGCAGATCATCCGGCAGCGCCACATCAACAACCGGGAAGAAGTTGGTCGCTTTCAGCGTTGCAATCTGGGTTTCCGGCTTGAGCATATGGGCAACCAGCGCTTTGGCGGCATCCATATCAGGCGCGGTTTTCGGGATCGCCACACCGGCAATCACAGGCATGAACCCACGACCGGTTGGGCCAGCCGGGGCTGGGAAAGCGACGAAATCATCGGGACGTTCGTTAAACGCCTGTGCCAGACGCGAGGTGTGGTCAAACGCGATCCAGACATCTTCGCTCAGCAACTGTTCCTGTAGGAAGGAGAAGTTGGTCGAGGCCGGGTTTGTATGCGCCCAAAGCTTACGGAAATCCTCCCAAGCAGTGACCGCCGCGTCAGAGGCAAAGGTGCGCACAACGCCGTTGGTATAGGATGGGTACAGGTACCCCTGGAAGAAACGGTGCTTCAGACCTTTGGGACCAGCAGGGAAGCCGAACTTCGCCTCACCCGTCGCCTCATGCACATTGGCCGCCCAGGCGATCAGCTGCTCATAGGTCAGCGCGTCAATATCTGCGCCCTCTGGCAGGTGCTCAAGCGCCTTTTTATTGGCCGCCATGATATAGCTCGCCTGCATCCAAGGGATGTATTGCGCATCATCGGTGCCCAGCTTGGCCAGGTTATTGAACGTGTCAGAAGAGCTCATCACGCCCAGATCGCTCAGATCAACCAGGTTTTCCGGGTCCATTGCCGAAAAATCGCCATGCAGCGCACCCAGAACACCAATGGTGCCCGACCCGGCCTGCAATTCGGCCTGCAGACGGGTCAGCCAGGGGCCGCCATCATTGGGCTGATAATCCACTTTGTCGCTGAAATTGCCCAGCACCTGCTCGCGCATCGCCTGCGCTTCCTCAACAGGTTTGGCCTGTGTCGACCAGAACAGAACATCCGCTTGAGCAACGCTCGCGCCCATGGTGAGAGCCAAGGCTGCTGCCCCGGCCAGTTTAAATCTGTGCGTCATGTCATCCTCCCAAAGATGCATTTCCAAGAATGCAGACTCCGCCCCAAGCCACCTTGGACAAAGGGGCCGTGGTGAGTCTCTGGTTAAAGATTGGTATAACGTTATACCTTCTGTCAATTCCCTTTTTGACGTTTTTTTGGACGAAAACCTGAACCCGCAGCTTGAAAAGCGCTAAAAAACCAGCCAAACCTTTGTGTCATTGGTTAATCGCTGCACCAAAAACAGGCCCATGGCACGCAAACCCAAACTGGAAACCGTCGCGAAAGAGGCAGGAGTCTCGACCGCCACCGCATCTCAGGTGATGCGCGGGGCGGGTCGGATTTCCGATGCGACGCGTAAAAAGGTTCTCGAGGCAGCGCATAAATTGCATTACGTGCCAGATGGGCGGGCCGCCTCAATGCGGTCGGGCATAAATCGCGAGATTGGGCTGGTCATTCACCAGATCGCCAACCCGTTCAACGCCGAGGTGATCAGCGGGGTCAGCGACCTGCTCGAGGCCGAAGGCTTCCTTGTCTCGGTTCTCGACAGCCGCGATGATGTCGAACGCCAGCGCCGCAACATTCAGGCTTTTATCCGCAATGCACGCGGCGGGCTGCTTTGGGTGCCAGCGGATGACACCGATGACACGACCTATGATCTGTTGCGCACCCATGGCATCCCGACCGTGACCTTCCTGCGCCATCTGCCCTCGGAACCCTTTGACCATGTCGGCATTCGCGACGCCGATGCCACCCGCAAGGCGACCGAGCATCTGGCCGATCTAGGCCACCGCCACATCGCCTTTCTGGGGGGCAAGTCGCGCTCTTTCGTTCGGACCGAACGCATTGCCGGTTACAGCGATGTCATGCAAGAGCGCGGCTTGGCCGAACCGCTGGTCTGGGACACCGAAGATGACAAGATGTCGGGGATGGAGGCCATGGTCGCCCTGCGCACCGCCCATCCCGAGGTAACGGCGATTGTTTGCAATGGTGACATGGTGGCAATCGGGGCCTCGCTGGCCCTGCAGAAAATGGGGCAGACCCCGGGGCATGACGTGTCCATCGTTGGTTTTGACGATGTTCAGGATGCCGCTGTCTCAACCCCGCCACTGACCACCATGGCCGTCTCGCCCTATCAGCTTGGGCGCAAGCTGGCGCAGATCATGCTGGACCGGCTACAGGCCCCCGATACGCCGCCGACCGTCACCCAGGTCGCCGCCACCCTGATCACCCGATCCACAACCGGCGCGCCACCTGCGGGTTAATCACTTATAATTGCTTCATAAATCCGATGATCTTGGCGTCACACAGGGTCTCGCCCGACCCCGAGGGTGGGCCTGAAAGGCTTTGCGACCGGGTGATTTAACTACAAAACTTGCAAGCCATTTGCAGCGACAGAAGAATTCTCGCCCGCCCTGGGGGGCGGGGTCGGGCGAGAACCGGATCGCAAGCGATCCGGGTGGAAATCAGAATGAGTGCCCCAAACCAATTGCCCCTAAACCAGCTACCCCCCCTGCGATTGCGTCCGAAACTGTGCCGGCGTCACCCCTGTCCAGCTTAAAAAAGCCCGGTGAAAACTCGCCGGGCTGGCAAAGCCGGTATCCTGCGACACGGCCTCGATGCTCTTGCCCTGCGCCAAATCTCGCATCGCCAGATCACGCCGCACCCCATCCTTGATCGCCTGAAACGAGGTCCCCTCAGCGCGCAAATGTCGGATCAGGCTGCGCGGCGTCACGTGCAATTCCTCCGCCGCCTCGCCCAAGGTCAACCCCATGCGATCCGACAAGAGCAGGCTTTCACGGATCCGCAAGGGCAGCGCATGTTCGCGCATCGCGGTAAAAATCCAATCCCGCGGCGCGCGCTGCAAAAACGCCCGCATATCCGCCTCTTGCCGCGAAATCGGCAGCTCGCCCAGCTCTGCCGCAATGGCCAAACGCGAGGCAGCCCCCCCAAATTGCACCGGTCCGGGGAACAAAACCGGGTAATCCTGCGCAAATCCGGGCCGCTCAAAGGCAAACCCGACCCGCGCCAGCGGGATCTCACGAAACACCAGCCAGGACGCCACCCCATGCGCCAGTTTCAGAATCAACATCTGCCCAAATCGCGACAGCTCCGCCCCCTGCACTGGCTCAATCTGCAAGACCACCTCAGTGTCAGTCTTGGTAAGGGTCAGCTGGCAATCATCCAGCACCAGATTCCAAAAGGTCGAAAACCGGTAAAGCGCCGCGGCCAGCGACGACGCCCCCAGAACCGAGGCGCATAGATGCTTGAGCGCACCAGGCCGCACCGTCCGGCTCCACAGCCCCATCATCTCATCGCCCGTCTGGGCCACAACAATTTGATAAAGCAATGTTATTTGATCATGCGTCACGCGCCCACGCCCGTCCGGATCAGCCGCCTTAATCCCACTTTCGCGCAGCATCGAACGCACCTGAGCATCGGGAAACCGTCGATACAACGCATCCAGCCAATCCTGAACAAAGGCGCGGGACACAGTTGGCAGAACCGGAGCGATAGAGCGATTGGACATAACGTAACTTTCCACGATTTGTCACTTTCTGCAAATCATGTGTCTCTAACCGCGATAGCGCCAGACCCGCGCAACCGCTAAACAACCCCGACCCCAATCCAAGGAGACCCCCGTGAGCTTTCGCGCCCCGGTTCAGGATATCGCCTTCAATATCCAACATCTCAGCGGCTGGTCCGATCTGACCGCCCTGCCCGCCTATGCCGATTTCGACCTCGATGACGTTCAGGCCATCCTCGAAGAATTCGGCAAATTCTGCAGCGAAGAAATTGCCCCCTTGAACAAGCCCGGCGATGAGGCCGGATCGCATTACGCCAATGGCAAGGTCACCTTGCCTGTCGGGTTTGACACCGCCTATGCCAAATGTGTCGAAATGGGTTGGCCCAGCCTGCCCCACCCGGCGGAATATGGCGGTCAGGGCCTGCCCCGCGTTGTCGGAGCCGCCGCGACCGAGATCCTGAATGCCGCCAATATGAGCTTTGCGCTTTGCCAATTGCTGACCGATGGCGCGGTCGAAGCGCTGCTGACCGCCGGGTCGGAACAGCAAAAAGCCATCTATCTGGAAAAACTGGTCTCGGGCGAATGGACCGGCACCATGAACCTGACCGAACCGCAGGCAGGCAGCGATCTGGCGCTGCTGCGCACGCAGGCGAAACCCAATGATGACGGCAGCTATGCCATCAGCGGTACCAAGATCTTTATCACCTATGGTGAACATGACATGGCGGAAAACACCATCCATCTGGTGCTTGCCCGCCTGCCCGATGCGCCCTCGGGCGTCAAAGGTATCAGCCTGTTTCTGGTGCCCAAATTCATGGTCGACAGCGACGGGGCAATTGGGGCGCGCAACGGGGTGCGCTGTGTCAGCGTCGAACACAAGCTTGGGATCAAGGCCAGCCCAACCGCCGTTCTCGAATTCAACGAGGCGACGGGTTACCTGATCGGCGAAGCCCATGCAGGCCTGCAATATATGTTCACCATGATGAATGCCGCGCGTTTCGCCGTTGGCGTGCAGGGCATCGCCATTTCCGAACGCGCCTATCAGCAGGCGCTTGGTTACGCCCAGGACCGGGTCCAAAGCCGCCCTGTCGATGGCTCGGCCCGCGAGGCTGTGTCGATCATCCAACACCCCGATGTGCGTCGGCTTTTGATGCGGATGAAATCCCTGACCGAAGGCACTCGCGCCATGGCCTGTCAGGCCGCCGCCTGGCAGGATCTTGGCCATCACCAGGGTGATAAACGCGCCTCGGCCCTGTCCGAATTTCTCACCCCGCTGGTCAAAGGTTACAGCACTGAAATGGCGGTGGATGTGGCCTCTTGCGGGGTGCAGATCCATGGCGGCATGGGCTTTATCGAAGAAACCGGAGCCGCCCAGCATTACCGCGATGCGCGCATCCTGCCGATCTATGAGGGCACGACCGCCATTCAGGCCAATGACCTTGTGGGCCGCAAAACTCTACGCGATGGCGGCGAAACCGCCCTGGCCCTGGCGGCCCAGATTGCCGAGACGGAGGCAGCGCTTGCCACCGGATCGGACGAGGCGCGCGCTGTCGCGGCCCGGCTAACCGCCGCCCGCCAAACCTTTGAAACCGCTGTCTCCTACCTGACAGATACCGCCCCCACAGACCCGAACGCCGCCTATGGCGCTGGGGTTCCTTTTCTCATGCTGGCGGGCAATCTGGTGGCCGGTTGGCAATTGGCCCGCGCCCTGCTCGCCGCCGAGGACAACCGCGATCAAGACCCACAATTCATGGCACAAAAGATCGCCACCGCCCGCTTTTATGCAGATCACATCCTGCCTGAAACGCAGACCCAACTTACCCGCATCACAGACGGGGCAGACAGCCTCGCCATGGCCGTCTTTGACGCCTGAAAGGACCCGACATGACCCTGAAAATTGATCTGACCCGGTTCAAAAACCTTGCCCTTGATCCGCAAGAGGATGGCGTTTGGATTGTCACGCTGGACCGCGCCCATAAACGCAACGCGCTGGATATCGACACAATCGAAGAACTGGTCGACTTTTTCTCAACCGCGCCGCGCGCCGGGGTCAAAGCCGTTGTGCTGGCCGGGGCGGGTGACCATTTCTGCGCCGGTCTCGACCTGATTGAACATCATGACGAAGACCGCAGCCCGGCCGATTTCATGCATGTCTGCCTGCGCTGGCACGAGGCGTTCAACAAGATGGAATATGGCGGCGTCCCGGTGATTGCCGCCTGTCAGGGGGCCGTCGTGGGCGGCGGGCTCGAGCTGGCCAGCTCCGCCCATATCCGCGTCATGAATGAAACCACCTATTTCGCCCTGCCCGAAGGTCAGCGCGGGCTGTTCACCGGCGGCGGGGCCACCATCCGCGTCGCCGATCTGGTTGGCAAAGATCGCATGATCGACATGATGCTGACCGGTCGTGTTTACCATGGCCAAGAGGCGATTGACCTGCATTTGGCACAATACATGGTCGAAGGCTCGGTCATGGATAAGGCTCTGGAAATCGCCCGCCGCACCGCCGAAAACCTGCCGCTGACGAACTTTGCCATCTGTTCGGCCATCAGCCATATGCAAAATATGTCAGCGCTGGACGCCGCCTATGCCGAGGCTGTGGTGGCCGGGGTTGTGAACACCCAGGCACCTGCGCGCGAACGCCTCGCCGCCTTTGCCGACAAATCCGCCGCGCGGGTGCGGAAAGACGCGTAAACTAGCCTCGACGAACAATGGGCTGCACTGCACGAAACAGAGGTTCGCGCCCGACCTCGGGGTGGGCGCAGCCAGACTGGGCGACCGGGACAATTCTCTAAGGACAGCTCAGAAATTGGTCGGTTAGTTTCATTCGCGCCCGCCCTGGGGGCGGGGTCATGCTGAAAGCATGCCTCTGGCATGAGCGCGAACCGGATCGCAAGCGACCCGGAAAGACTTACCTCAATGGTTCTCTGAAAGTTCCGAGGCCCTTGCCTCTCACCCCGACGCCGCGCTGATCTCGTTCCACAGCCGCGACAGGGTCGGCTTGGCATTCTCGACGCTGCGATACAGTCGCACTTCCAGCTTTTCGACAAAGCTTTCATCGCCAATCTGCATCAAGCGCCCCTCATCCAGCTCCTCCCGGCACAGCTCGCGGGGCAGCCAGCCCATGCCAAACCCCTCAAGGATCATCGCCTTGACCGAAATCGCCAGAACATTGCGGTTCATCACCAGGATCTTGGGCCCGTCGACCTGGCCGCGCAGCAGGGAATCCACCACCGCGCGCAGGGCCGAGGCCGTGCCATAGGACAAAAGCGGCACAGGCTTGTTCTGCCCCTTGCCCATATGGAACAACGGCCCCTCAGCCCCGCCTTTGGCCACCGGAATGAAATCATCGCGCCCCAAGGTGATATACTCACATTGCGCCGCCTCCAGCGGGGCAAGGAAATCCATCGAGGGGTGCCAATAGGTCAGGATCACATCACAATACCCCTGCTGCAGGGCCGAAACAAACTGATCCGCCGCCCAGGATGTCGAATTCAGGTCGATATCCAACCCGCCCTGTTCCACCAATGGCGCGATATGGGTCTTGTAATGCGTCATATAAAGCGATTGCGAGGTGGCAAACCGAATGACGTTTTCCCCCGCCGCATCAATGACCTGACAGCGCTCAATCGTTTCCTCAAAGGTGCGCAACATTACCCGCGCCTGGCTCAGGAACACCTCGCCCGCAGGTGTCAGCGACAGCGGCAAGGTCTGACGATTGATCAGCTTGACCCCCACAGTATCCTCCAGCGCGCGAATGCGGCGCGAAAAGGCTGGCTGCGAGACATTGCGCTCTTCGGCCGCGCGCGAGAAATTCTTCTGCGCGACCAAAGCCTCAAAATCTCTGAGCCAGATGATATCCAAAGTGGCGGTTTCCGTTTGCCTTAGGGGGACGGGATGAACCCACCCAACCTGGGTATAGGCCGCGTTTTACGGCTTCAAATTTCGGGCGACAATCGCCCCTCTTCTACTGCGTGACAAGCCACCATCGCGCCATCGGGTTGCACGATCGGGCGCGGTTTTTCCTCGCGGCAGCGCGCATTCGCCGAGGCGCAGCGCGATTCAAACGGGCAGCCCGGTGGCAAATTGATCGGCGTGGGAATTTCCCCTTTCAGCCGGATATGGTTCGGCTTGTCATCCTTGAGCTGCGGCACCGCCGAAAGCAGCGCCTTGGTATAGGGATGTTTGGGGTTGGAAAACAGCGTGCGCGTATCCGCCAATTCGCAGACCGAGCCGAGATAAAGCACCACAACCCGTGTGCCAAAATGCTCAACCACGCTGAGATCATGGGTGATGAACAAATAGGTCAGCCCGCGCTCTTCCTTGGCTTCCAGCATCAGGTTCAAAACCTGCGCCTGGATCGACACATCCAGCGCCGAGATCGGCTCATCCGCGATGATAAACTCCGGATCCACCGTCAAAGCGCGGGCAATGGCGATGCGCTGGCGTTGCCCGCCGGAAAATTCGTGCGGATAGCGCGAGGACCAGCTGGGATCGACCCCGACCGATTTCATCACCTCAGCCACCTTGGCCCGCACCTCGCCGCGCGACAGACCCGGATTGTGATAGCGCACCGGCTCTTCCAGCGCTTGCTGGATGGTCATGCGCGGGTTGAGCGAGGCATAGGGGTTCTGGAAAATCATCTGCATCTTTTTGCGCAGATCCAGCAATTGCCCGCGAGATTTATTATCAATCCGCTGGCCGTCATAATGAATTTCACCCGCCGAGGGCTCCAACAGCCCGGCCACCAGCCGCGCCACGGTGGATTTGCCACAGCCGGATTCGCCGACCACGCACAGCGCTTCACCGCGCTTTACCTCAAGCGAGACATTGTTCACCGCATGGACCGAGCGTTGCTCGCGCAGGAACCGCCCGCCCTTGAACTTGAGCGTCTCCAGAAACCCCTGGTCCAGATCGAACCGTTTCTCGACATTGCGCAGCTCCAAAATGGTCTGCGTCTCAACTTCTGCTGTCAGATCCTTCATGCGCTTTCATCCTCCAGCACGCTATTGTGCAGCCGATTAACCTCGTGGCAGGCCACCTCGACGCTGGCATAAGACACGGTTTCCGGGCGGGTGCTGCGGCAATGATCCACCGCATAGGGGCAGCGCGGGTTAAAGGCGCAGCCGGTCGGGATCGCCGCCAGCCCCGGCATATTACCCGGAATTTGTTTCAACCGATGCCCGGGCAGGGTTTGCTGCGGCAGCGCGTTGATCAGCCCTTGGGTATAGGGGTGTTGCGGATCGTTGATAATCTCGCGCGTCTTGCCCGCCTCGATGATGCGCCCCGCATACATGACCAGCGTGCGCTCGGTCATCTGGCTGACAACGCCAAGGTCATGGGTGATCAGGATCAGCCCCACCATGTTCGAGGTGCAAAGCTCCAGCAGCAGCTCCATGATGTCGGCCTGAATGGTCACATCCAGCGCCGTTGTCGGCTCATCCGCGATGATCAGTTGCGGCTCCAGAAGCAGCGCCATGGCAATGATGATCCGCTGTCGCATCCCACCCGACAGCTCGTGCGGATATTGCGCCAGCCGTTCTTCGGGTGAGGGGATATAAACCTCGCGCAGTTTCATGATGGCGATCTGCTCCGCATCGGCGCGCGACAACCGGCGATGGGCTTGCAAGGTCTCAACCATCTGCTGGCCAATGGTCAGTACCGGATTCAAGGTCACCATCGGATCCTGAAAGATCATCGCCATACGATTGCCCCGGATCGAGCGCATCTTGCGGTCGGGCAACCCGGCAATCTCTTCGCCCTCAAACTGGATCGACCCGCTGTCGATAAAACCCGGACGGCTGAGCAGGTTCATCAGGCTGAAGCCGGTGATCGACTTGCCAGCGCCGGATTCCCCGACAATGCCCAACCGCTCGCCCTTGCACAGATCAAAGCTGATCTGGTCCAGCGCGGTGACAGTCTGGTCGCGCATGGCGAATTTCACCGTCAAATCTCGGACGGAAAGCAAAGACATGGCGCTTATCCTTTGTAGAGTTTCGGGTTCAGCACGTCGCGCATCCAGTCGCCAAGCAGGTTGATGACCAGAACCAGCACCACCAGAACCACGCCGGGAATGGCGGTGATCCACCAGCTGCCCGAAAAGATATAGTCAAAGCCCGAGCTGATCAGCGAGCCGAGCGAGGGCTGGCTAGGCGGCATGCCGAGGCCGAGAAAGCTCAGCGAAGCCTCGGAGATGATGGCATTGGCCACCTGCACGGTCGAAATGACAAAGATCGGCGACAACGAATTGGGCAGGATGTGGCGCACCATGATGCGCCCCGCGCCAAAGCCCAGCACGCGGGCGCTGTCCACATATTCCTTCTTTTTCTCGGCCAACACAGTGGCGCGCACGGTGCGGGCATATTGCGGCCATTCCGCCACGCCAATCACCGCAATCAGGAAAAAGATCGCGTAATGGTTAAAGGTTTCCGAGCCAAACATCGCCTGCGTCACCGCCAGAAAGATGATTGCCACCATCAGCGTCGAGAAAGACAGCTGAATATCGGCCAGACGCATCAGGATATTGTCCAGCCGCCCCCCGATATATCCGGCGATCAGGCCAATCGAGATGCCAAGAAAGGCCTGCAACCCCACCGCACACAGCCCAATGATCAGCGACAGGCGCGTGCCATAGAGGATCGTCGACCACAGGTCGCGCCCCTGATCATCGGTGCCCAGAATGAACTCGGGCTCCGCCCCCTCAACCCAGGCCGGGGGGTATTCGCTGTTCATGATGTCAATCGAGGCCGGATCATAGGGATCAAACGGCGCTATGACAGGGGCCAGCAACGACATCACCGCAATGATCAGAAAGATCACCAGCGACACCACCGCCACCGGATTGCGGCGAAAGCTGTAGGCCATATTGCTCTGCCAGATCCGCTCCCAGCGGCTCGGCTCCTGATCCAGGGTTGCGTAGCTCATGCGCTCATCCTCGCCAGATTTACGGTTGGATTCACAAGGCCATAGATCAGATCGACAATGGTATTTGTGACCACAAAGATAAAGCCGACCACGATCAGATAGGCCACGATCAGCGGGGTATCGACCCGGTTCACCGCCTCAAGAAACATGAACCCCATGCCCGGCCACTGAAACACCGTCTCGGTCAGGATCGTATAGGCCACCATGGTGCCGATCTGCACTCCACCCACGGTGATCACAGGCAGCAAAGTGTTCTTCAGCGCGTGGACAAAATAGATGCGGAAGGGGTGAATGCCCTTGGCCTTGGCGTATTTGACATATTCGCTTTGCAGAACTTCCATCATCTCGGCCCGGATCAGCCGCACAAACAGCGGCAACATGATCGAGGCCAGCGCGATGGAGGGCAGCAGAATATGCGACCAGCCATCCAGGCTGGCAAAATTGGTGTCCCAATAGCCAAACACATGCACCACATCGCCGCGCCCATAGCTGGGCAGCCACTGATATTCGACGGAAAAGACATAGATCATCAGGATTGCGGTCAGAAAAACCGGGATCGAAATTCCGACAATCGATGCGCCCATGATGATCTTGGACAGCAGGTTGTTGGGCTTGATTGCCGTATAAACGCCCAGCGGCACAGACAGGCCAACAATGATCAAGGTCGCGCCAAAGACCAGCTCCAAAGTGGCAGGCAGCTTTTTCAGGATCACGTCAACTGCCGGTTCCTTGAAGAAGTAAGAGGTGCCCAGATCCCCCTGCACCGCATTGCTCAAGAAACGCAGATATTGCGTGAAAAAGCTGTCATTCAGCCCCAGCTCATCGCGCAATTGCTGGCGGGTTTCCTCGGACACCGATTGCCCGACCAACTCGCGTAGCGGATCGCCCAGATTGTCCTGGATGGCAAAGCCGATCAGCGAGATGGCCAGCATCACCGCGATGGCCTGAAATAATCGTTTGACGAGGTAGGCGAGCATAACACCACCATGGCTGTTTCACTGAAAGCGAGGCATCACTGCTTATAGCGCAAAAAGCTGCGCTGTATGCCCCGGTCACAATGAAAGGAAGAATGGGAAAATCCGGGGCGAGCGATGGCCCGCCCCGGCAGGAAGATCTTACTCGACGACCAGGTCACCAAAGTAAGGGAAGTTGAGGGCGTTCACGATCGCCCCTGCTTTGACATTGGATTTCGCTCCCCATGCCAGATTTTGCCAGTGCAGCGGGATAAACGCCGCTTCTTCATACAGGATACCTTCGAGCTTTTGCAGCATCTCGGCGCGCTTGGCTGTGTCGGTCTCGGAATTCGAGTCCATCATCAGCTTGTCGGCCATTTCGTTGCAATAAGCGCCCGAGTTGTACTGACCATTGCCAGTGGCTTCGTCCGGGCAGGCCGACAGGAACTGGTGAAAGTTCGCGCTGTCTTCGGTATCCGCGTGCCAACCGATCATCATCATATCCGCAGCGCGCTCGTCGAATTTCGGCCAGTATTGCGCCTTGGGCATGGTCTGCAGGTCAACCTTGATGTTGATCTTGGACAGCATCGAGGCCACCGCCTGCGCGATCTTGTCATCGTTCACATAGCGATTGTTCGGCGCCATCATAGTGATCGAGAACCCGTCGGCATAACCCGCCTCAGCCATCAGCGCCTTGGCTTTTTCCAGATCGAAACGCGGGGTCAGCGACTCATCATAGCCAAGGTAACCGGCTGGCGAGGCCTGCGCCCCCACGGTGCCAAAGCCGCGCATGATCTTTTTCACGATGGCTTCATTGTTCACCGCATAGTCAATCGCCTGACGCACGCGGGCATCCTTGAATGCCTCAACCCGGTTCTGGTTCATCTGAAAGGTAATGATCCGCGTGCCCGGCATGGTGATCAGGTCAACCCCATCCGCGCCTTCAACCCGCTTCAGATCGGTCGGCGGAACCGGCGCGATGAAATCCACATCCCCCGACAGCAGGGCCGCCACGCGGGTTGGGTCTTCTTTGATCGGGGTCAGGATGATCTGATCGACATTGCCGGGGCTGGCCGTGTCCCAATACCCGTCAAACCGGTCAAACACCACTTTGACGCCCTGCTCACGCTCAGTCACGACAAACGGGCCGGTGCCCGACACATTGCGCGAGGCAAAGCTGTCGCCATGTTTGACCAGCTCGGCCTTGTCTTTGCCATCATCGGTGGTGCCGGAATAAAACGCGCTGTCCATCGGAAAGATGTAGGTCGCGGTGTGCAGCACCAGCGGATAAGGCTCGGATGTTTTCAGATCGAATGTCATGTCGTCAATGACTTCGACATCGGTGAACAGTGCAAAGATGCCTTTGAAATCCGGGCTCTCTTTGAGGCGGTCAAAGGTCCAGTCCACATCCTTGGCAGTCAGCGCGTTGCCAGAATGAAACGTCACGCCGCTACGCAGTTTGAACCTTGTGGTGGTGGCGTCGATCTGTTCCCAGCTTTCCGCCAGGCGCGGCTCGAATTGCAGATCCTGCGTCCAGCGCACCAGCGGGTCAAAGACCATGTGGGACAATTGCAGCGTGCCGCCAGACAGCTGCTCATGCGGATCCAGCGAAACCGGGTCGGCGTCATAGGCGACTTTGACGGTGGTTTCCGCTTGGGCTGCGATCCCGCACATGACGGTCATCGCTCCAGCCGCGGCAATGCGGATGAATGACTTCATTTCTATCTCCCTCCGTATCGGAGCCCTTGCTTAGGCTCTTCGAACGATGTCCGAATTGGTAGGCCAACCCCGCCCCATTGCGCCAATGCTTATTTTGAATTGCCTATGCGCGGGCCGAATATGGAGGTGTAACTACATGTAATTTAACATTAAAAACCAAGCTCGCCCGTGATCAACCAAGGCATTCTATCAAGCTGCTAGTGCAAGGTTCCATGGTTACGAACTGGCTAGTACGGTACAGAGTTACCGCTTGGCACGGCGTTCTAGCTTCAAGATCAAACTTGTTGTAACTGAATGACATGACAAATGACTTTCTCAAATCACGAACTCCAGAGCAACTTGAAACGATTATTTCGCGCCATCGTGATGCCGGGCAAATGGATAATCCACTTTGCGTTCAAGCAATGGCAGAGCTGTCGACCCGTACAGTAAAAGGGTTTAACTTGAGACTGGCGATTGCACACCTTGTGGATGCGGCGAAAACCGAAACGCCGACAGACTTCAAACAAACTGCGATTGCGTCAGGTGTATTCGACCCAGAAACCCAAAAATGGGGGCAGTGGGTGCAAAATGCGCTAAATCTTGACCGAATGTGTATTTACTGCAGGTCACACGATTTACCTCAATTGACAGCCATGCTTGGTAACGCTGGCAGCAAAACTAGCGATACTGTTACAATTGGCTTTTTGAAGGGGTTAAAAGCAGCAGGTGTCGAGTACGATGGTGAACCAAGAGCCGTTTATGAAGAACACCGTTTGGCTTGCATTGAATGGGCAAAATCCTCTGGGCCAGACGAGGCACTTTAGGGGGCAATCGGTTCTCGCTGGTTACCCATCGACGCTGCATATCACCAAGAAAACTGCAACTGCGCCTTAACTGGATGTTGTAAAGTGCTCTGCACGCTTTTTCTTCCAACAGCCCCACCACCCCAAAGACCATTTTAGGAAACATAATTCCTAAAGGCGTCTTTTTCACGGTGAAACCGTCCTTCTTTTCCCATTTTGCCCCTGTTAGCGGCTGACATATGCTCTGAGCCGCCTAATTGGCATGGCAAATCCTTATACAACTGGTGTAAGGAGCCGAAAACCTGAGGAGGCTACCTTGCTGGATATGACCCAAGTCCGCTCCACCCTGTCCGATCACTATGATCTGGAACCCTCTGTCAGCCTGGCTGAAGAGCTCAAGGAGATCTATGCCCGGATGGACCGTGTTGTCACGCCGCCGGACTGGGTGACTTATGCCCCTTACGTGCGCGCGATCAACCAGCTCAAGAAAGAGCGTAACGCAGTGATCCTGGGCCATAACTATATGACGCCCGAGATTTTCCACGGCGTGTCCGACTTTGTTGGTGACAGCCTGCAGCTGGCGATGAAAGCCCAGGAGGTCGAGGCCGATGTGATCGTGCAGGCCGGTGTGCATTTCATGGCCGAAACCTCCAAAATCCTCAGCCCGGAAAAGACCGTGCTGATGCCGGATATGCAGGCGGGCTGTTCGCTGGCCGAAAGCATCACCGCCGAGGGCATCGAAGAGATGCGCGCCAAATATCCCGGCGCGCCGGTGGTGTCCTATGTGAACACCACGGCCGAGGTCAAAGCCGCCTCTGACATCTGCTGCACCAGCTCTAACGCTGTGCAGATCGTCAACGCGATGGAAAGCGACACAGTGATCATGACGCCAGACCAGTACCTGGCGCAGAACGTTGCCAATGAGGCCGACAAAAACGTCGTCTACTGGCCCGGCTCCTGCATCGTGCATGAACAATACACCGCCAATGATCTGCGCGATTTCCGCGAATGGAACCCCGGCACCCGCCTGATCGCGCACCCGGAATGCCCGCCCGACGTGGTGGCCGAGGCCGATTTCAGCGGCTCGACCAGCGGTATCATCAAATATGTGCATGACGAAAAGCCTGAAAAGGCCATGCTGATCACCGAATGTTCGATGGCGAGCAATATCGCCGATGAGCTGCCCGAGGTGGATTTTGTCGGCCCCTGCAACATGTGCCCCTATATGAAGAAGATCTCGCTCGAAAAGATCCTTTATGTGCTGCACACGATGGAAAATCAGGTCGAAGTGGATGCGGAAATGGCAGACAAGGCCCGCCTGTCCGTGCAGCGCATGATCGATCTATCGCGCAAACTGGGCCTGTGATCTGACATGACCTCCCTCACCACCGATCGCATCATCATCATTGGTGCGGGGCTGGGCGCGCTTTATGCCGCTTTGAAACTGGCCCCGCGCCCAGTGGTGATGATCTCGCCCGAAACCCTGGGCGAAGGGGCCAGCTCTGCCTGGGCGCAGGGCGGTGTTGCGGCGGCTATGGATGCCGCGGACAGCCCGGAAAACCACGCCCGCGATACGGTGGGTGCCGGTGCAGGTACAGTGGACCCCAAGGTTGCCGATCTGGTGACCCGCGAGGCGCGCGACTACATCCTTGACCTCACCTCACTCGGCACGCCCTTTGATCGCACCGAAGATGGCGCATACGTGCTGTCCCGCGAAGCGGCACACAGCTTTGCCCGCGTTGTGCGCGTCAAAGGTGACCAGGCCGGGGCCGAGATCATGGGGGCCCTGATCGAACAGGTGCGCGAAACCCCGTCTATTCAGGTGCTTGAGGGCAGCATGGCCACCGTGCTTGAAACCACCGATGGGCGCGTCACCGGCGTTGCGATCCAAAGCGCGGATTCGGCGCGCTCGGGCCAGATCATGCTGCACGGTGCGGCTGTGCTCTTGGCCGGGGGCGGCTCTGGCGGGCTCTATGCGCTGACAACCAACCCGCCGCGCATTCGCGGTCAGGTCATTGGCATGGCAGCGCGGGCCGGTGCGAAAATCTCGGATGCGGAATTTGTGCAATTCCACCCCACAGCCATGGATGTCGGCGAAGACCCGGCCCCATTGGCGACCGAAGCCTTGCGCGGCGAAGGGGCCATCCTGATCAACAAACACGGCGAACGCTTTATGACCGCCATTCACCCGGACGCCGAATTGGCTCCGCGTGACGTGGTGGCCCGCGCGATCTTTGCTGAGGTGCAGGCGGGCAATCGCCCCATGCTCGACACTCGCAAGGTGTTGGGCGAACGCATCAAGGATCTCTTTCCTTCTGTCGCCGAATATTGCGCCCGCAACGGCATTGATCCCGCGACCCAGCCCATCCCCGTCGCCCCCGCTGCCCATTACCATATGGGCGGCATCGCGACCGACACTTCGGGCCGCGCCAGTCTGGACGGGCTTTGGGTCTGTGGCGAGGCTTCGTCGACCGGGCTGCACGGGGCCAACCGCCTTGCCTCTAACGGCTTGCTCGAGGCCCTGGTCTATGCCCGCATCTGCGCCGAGGATATCGCGACTCATATCCCCGAAACCACCGATGCGCCGCAACTGAACATCACCTATCCCGAGGGCGGCACAGCCCCGGATGAGACCGCTGTCGCCACCCTGCGCCGCGTCATGACCGATCATGTCGGAGTGGTGCGCCATGCGGACGGGTTGAAACAGGCCCTGCGCATTCTGGCGCAACTGGAACAGGATCACGGCGACAGCCCGTCTTTCCTCAACATGTGCGCCACCGCGACCCTGATCGCCGCCAGTGCCCTGCAACGCGAGGAAAGCCGCGGCGCGCATGAACGCTCGGACTTTCCCGATGCCCTGCCCGGCCCCGGCACCCGGTCCCATACCTATCTGACTGAGGCCCGCGCCCTGCGCGACCAGATCTGCAAGGAAAACGCATGAGCTTTGCCAGTGTCCCCGACCTGATCCTAGAACCGATGATCCGCAATGCCCTGATGGAAGATCTCGGCAGCTATGGCGATGTCACCACCCGCGCCGTGATCCCGGCAGGCACCGCCTATGAGGCGCGCATCAATGCCCGCGAGGACGCGGTTGTGTCGGGTATGCAAGTCGCTCGCATCGCCTTTGCACTGGTCGATGCGTCGCTTGAGATCGAAACCTTGGTGGCAGATGGCCAGCCCTGCCGCAAAGGCGACACGCTGATGGTGATCAAGGGCGCGGCCGCCTCGATCCTGTCCGGCGAACGCGTGGCACTGAACTTTGCCGGGCGTCTGACCGGCATCGCCAGCAAAACCGCCGGTTTCGTGGCCGAGACCAAAGGCACCAAGGCCCGCGTCACCTGCACCCGCAAAACCACGCCGGGCCTGCGTCTGGTGGAAAAACTCGCCGTGCTGCATGGCGGTGGCTTTAACCACCGCTACTCTCTGTCTGACGCGATCCTGATCAAGGACAACCACATCGCCGCCGCCGGGGGCGTGCGTCAGGTGCTTGAGGCGACCAAGGCCCAGGCCAGCCATATGATGGCCGTAGAAATCGAGGTCGACACGCTCGACCAACTGGCCGAAGTGCTCGAGGTTGGCGGGGCCACCACCGTCTTGCTCGACAATATGGACAATGATCAGCTGCGTCAGGCCGTGGCCATGGTCGATGGCCGCATGGTGACCGAGGCCAGCGGCAATGTCACCTTGGAGCGCATCGCCTCCATCTCTGCCACCGGGGTCGATTACATCTCATCCGGTGCCCTGACCCATTCCGCCCGCACCGTCGATCTGGGCCTCGATTTCTAAATTGCCTTTCAGCGGGTAGCCTCCTCGAACTGAAATTCGCAACATAGACTATTAGTAACCACATAGGTTCGCGCCCGCCGGTTGCCGAAGGCAAACCTTTTGTCTGACGGGCGGGGTCATGCTGAAAGCATGCCTCTGGCATGAGCGCGAACCGGATCACAGGCGATCCGGGGGCTTTATCATTTTGGCAAGTACTTCACCTCCAGGGGACCAGACTCTGCCCCCCTAAATCCGGGGCCGTTGAAAGACTAAATTTACCAGTTTTAAGCTAGCTTCCCCCTGTCTCAGCAAGAGGAAGCTTTCATGCATGTTTCGGCGCAATCGGCCCCATCCCCCCAACCCGAAACCCTAATGCCCGGCCCTCCCGATGTGCCCTCACCCGAAATCGCAGCCTTCCTTGATCGCCCCAACCACGCGCCAGCCCGGCAGGCCTTTTTGCAATCGCTCAGCCAGATTGACCCGGCCGCCCCACGATCCGATGCTCTGACCCAGGCCCTGATCTTGGCCCTGTCGGCCCCCAATCTGGATATGCGCCCAGCGCAGGAATTCGTTCAGCACACCCTGTTTTATGAGGTCAGCGCCGACGACGCCCAAACCCGTGTATCCCTGCCCCCGTCAACCGTCAGCCTGATCACCGCTTTTCTCTATCATCGCTGCAACGACTCGCTGAACCTCGAACCTGCCCTTATCGACTTGCGTGCGGGGCTGTTGGGTTTTGCCCAAACCGGTGCCGCTCCGGGCCAGGATCAGATTGCCCTGGCGGAGGCCTTGGCGCGCCACAGTTTCACCAATGAATATATCTGGGACGTGACTGAGACCGAACAGGCGCAGATCGACCAACTGACCCAAGCCCTGTCGCAAACCATCGAAAGCGGTGGCAATGTCTCGGCCTTTGCCCTGTTTCTGGTCGGGGCTTACCAGCCGCTCGACACCATCCCCGCCCTGCGCAACTGGGTGCTTGGCCTTGCTCGGCAGGATGTCAAAGCGGTGCCTGACACCCTGCGCCTCATGGTTCTGGATCGCCTGATCGAGGACGATATCGCCATCGACACGCTCACCCCGATCCAATCCGAAACCTCGGCTAAGGTGCGCGCCCAATATGAGGAAAACCCCTATCCGCGCTGGCGTCACCTGCCCACACCTACCCCCTGTGACAGCGTCGAAACCTATGTCGCCGCCATGCTGGACCAACCGCCGGTATCGACCGCCAACACATCCTTCAACCCCAAGGTTCTGATTGCCGGGGCGGGGACCGGGCAGCACCCGATCTTTGTCGCGCAAAACCTGCCCACCGCCGCGGTTCTGGCCGTCGATCTCAGCCGCGCCAGCCTCGCCTATGGTATCCGCGAGGCCGCCATGCGGGACGTCAAGAACATCGCCTTTGGTCAGGGGGATATCCTGCAACTGACTGGTGTTGAACAGGAATTTGACCTGATCGAATCCATGGGCGTGCTGCATCACATGCAGGATCCCGAACAGGGGCTTCAGGCCCTTGTCAAAGCGTTGAAACCCGGCGGCTATCTGCGCCTTGGCCTTTACAGTGAAACCGCCCGCCGCGCCGTAACCGCCGCTCGGCTGCGCTTTGCCAAGGGTGCTTATGGCGATGATCTGGCCAGTATCCGCCAATTCCGCCGTGACCTGATCGACGCACAAGAAGAGCATGCCGTCCCGCTCTGGGCCTTTAACGATTTCTACAAAACCTCCGAGTTTCGCGACCTTGCCATGCATGTGCAGGAACACCAATTCACGCTGCCCGCGCTCAAATCCCTGCTCAAGCGTAACGGACTGACCTTTCTCGGCTTTTCCAATCCCAGCGCCACCGCCGCCCTGACCAAGATGCCCGCCAGCCGGGCCAAACGCCGCCGCCGCGATTTCCAGGCTTGGGAGCGGTTTGAAAAGCGCAACCCAGACGCCTTTGCCAATATGTATCAGTTCTTTTGCGTGAAAAACTGACCCCAGAGCCAGACGACTAATCCGACCAGTTCATCGACCGGATCACCCCCTCAACCCCGGCCACCGCCTCGGGGGCCGATGGGGTTTCGCGTGCATATAGATAGACCTGCCGGGTTTCCGACAGGCCTTCGACCGCGCGAAACACCAACCCGCCAGACCCGCGGCGCAGAACCGTGCGGGGCAGCAAAGTCGCCCAGTCACCTTCACGGATCATCGCCAGCAGCGACTGGATATTATAGACCGACACGTCGACCTGGCTCAGATGCTCTTGGATCGCCGGGCTCTGAATCTGGTCACACAGCGCATTGCGCAGAAACGGCATGGCAAATACCTCACCCACCGGCACGGGCGCAACGCCCCGGCCCAGCTCATGCCCATCCGACAGGACCAGGCCAAAGGCATCGCTGAACAGCAGCGACGACGCCACCCCGTTCAGCGAATGTTGCGCCGAGGCGAGGCCGATATCCGCCCAGCCCTGCGCCAGCGCCTCAACAACCTGCACCGTATCCGCATCGCGCAATTCGACCTTGAGGCCGGGGAAATGCCGGCTTGTGTAGCGGATGATCAGAGGAAAGGCCAAGGCCGCCACCGAGGGCACCGCCGCGATTCGCAAAACCCCCTGTGGCGCGCTGGCGAGGCGTTCAATCGCCTCAACCGTACCGTCAAAATGCTTCAACTGGTTTTCCCCCAGTTGAAACACCTGCTCGCCCAGCGGGGTCAGCCGGTTCTTGCGCTCGCTCTCAAACAGCGGCCCACCCAGATGCGCCTCAAGCTGTTTCAATGTCATGGAAATTGCCGACGAAGTCCGCCCCAACCGGTCCGCCGCATGGGCCAGATTGCCCGCCTTGGCCACTGCACAAAAGCAGCGGAGCATTTCGACCTTGATCGCCAAGTTTCAAACTTTCTGAAGTTAGGTTCAGAAGTTTGAGTTTGACTGACACGAGGTCGAATGTCCACCATGCAGCACACCTTTCCTAACCCCGAGTTGACCCGTGACCCACAAGAACCTGATTGCCGGCGAATGGCTGGCAGGCGATGCCGAAATCGAAAACCGCAACCCATCGGATCTGAGCGATCTGATTGGCATGTTTGCGCAGGCAAGCTCGGATCAGCTTGAGGCCACGCTGGATCAGGCGCAGGTCGCGCAGCGGGAATGGGCGGCCTATGGGCTGGAACGCAAACAGGCTGTTCTGAATGCCATTGGCACCGAATTGATGGCCCGCGCCGAAGAGCTGGGCACCCTCCTGTCGCGCGAAGAGGGCAAACCCCTGGCCGAAGGCAAGGGCGAGGTTTTCCGCGCCGGGCAGTTCTTTACCTATTACGCCGCCGAATGCCTGCGCCAGATCGGCGAAAACGCCGACAGCGTGCGCCCGGATATCGAAATTGATGTCCGCCGCGAAGCCGTGGGCACCGTCGCCATCATCAGCCCCTGGAACTTCCCCACCGCCACCGCCTCGTGGAAAATCGCTCCGGCGCTCTGCTATGGCAATGCGGTGGTCTGGAAACCGGCCAATATCACCCCGGCCTCTGCCGTGGCCCTGGCCGAGATCATCAACCGTCAGGACATCCCCAAGGGGCTGTTCAGCCTCGTCATGGGGGCCGGTCGCGCAGTCGGCCAGCGTCTGGTCGAAAGCCCCAAGGTCAATGCGATTTCCTTTACCGGCTCGGTCCCGGTGGGCAAGGGGATCGCCGCCGCCGCCATTCAGAACCTGACCAAGGTGCAGATGGAAATGGGGTCGAAAAACGCCTTGGCCGTGATGGATGATGCCGATCTGGATCTTGCCGTCACATTGGCGCTTGGCGGGGCCTTTGGCGGCACCGGTCAGAAATGCACCGCTTCCTCCCGGCTCGTGGTCCACGCTGCCGTGCATGATGCCTTTGTTGAAAAACTCGTGGCAGGCACGCAGGCAATGAAAGTGGGCCACGCGCTGGAAGCGGGCACCCAGATGGGCCCGGTGGTCAGCCAGCAGCAGCTTGACGAAAACCTCGCTTATGTGGATCTGGGCAAATCCGAAGGGGCCGAACTGGCCTGTGGCGGCGCGCGGCTCGATATGGCGCAGGATGGCTTTTACATGTCGCCGGGCGTGTTCCTGAACACCACCAACGACATGCGCATCAACCGCGAAGAGATGTTCGCGCCGCTGACCAGCGTGATCAAGGTCGACAGCTATGATCAGGCCCTGGCCACGGTCAACGACACCAATTTCGGCCTGACCTCGGGCATTGTCACCACATCCTTGGCCCGCGCCACGCATTTCCGCCGCAATGCCCGCACGGGGGTCGTCACCGTCAACCTGCCCACCGCAGGCACCGATTACCACGTACCCTTTGGCGGGCGCGGCGACAGCTCTTATGGGCCGCGCGAACAGGGCAAGGCGGCGGCCGAATTCTATACCACGGTCAAAACCGCCTATATCAGCGCCGGGCCAGTCTGATGCGGTCGGGGTATCTGATTGATTGTCTGCAATATGCCAACTGGTCGGAAAAGATCTTTCGCCAGTTGCGCGAGGGCGGCGTGGACGCAATCCACGTCACCATCGCCTATCACGAGAATTTCCGTGAGACGGTGCTGAATTTCGAACAGTGGAACCGCTGGTTTGAACAATATCCCGACCTGATCATGAAGGGCCTCTGGGCCAGCGATATTGAACGCGCCCGCGAAACCGGGCGCACCGCCGTGTTCTTTGGCTTTCAAAACCCCTCGCCTATCGAGGACGATATCGGCCTGGTCGAGATCGTCCACACTCTTGGCGCGCGCTTTATGCAGCTGACCTATAACAACCAATCGCTTCTGGCGACGGGCTGTTATGAATCCGAAGATACCGGCCTGACCCGCATGGGCAAACAGGTGATCAAAGAGATGAACCGCGTCGGGTTGGTTGTGGATATGAGCCATTCTGCCGATCGCTCCACCATCGAGGCTGCCGAGTTTTCCGAACGCCCCATCGCCATCACCCATGCCAACCCGCATGAATGGTCCCCCGCCCTGCGCAACAAACGTGACAAGGTGATCCGCGCGGTGGCCGAACATGGCGGGATGCTGGGCTTTTCCGTCTATCCCCACCACCTGAAAGACAAATCCGCCTGCACGCTGACCAGCTTTTGCGAGATGATCGCACGCACGGCTGACACCTATGGGGTCGAACATCTCGGCATCGGTACCGATCTTTGTCAGGACCAGCCCGACAGCATCGTCGAATGGATGCGAGTCGGGCGCTGGACCAAACAGATCGACTATGGCGAAGGCTCTGCCGCCGCGCCCGGCTTTCCGGACATGCCCGATTGGTTCAAGGACAATCGCGACTTTGGCAATATCGAGGACGGGTTGCGCGCCACCGGGATGAACGAGGCCGAAATCGCCGGGATCATGGGGGGCAATTGGCACCGGTTCTTTGCAGAAAACTTTACGCCAATGGGGGCCAGCCATGGCTGAGATGCGCGCGCCTGAAACCGTCATGACCCTGTCGCGGCTGGGCTCATTGCACCAATGCCGCCTCAGCTTTATGCGCCAATTGACCCGCCGCATGGCACGCGAGGGCTGGGCATTCACCCGCCGCCTGTTCCAGATCGACGCCCAGGGGGTTGGCCACGCGGTCTATACCGCCCAAGGCCCCGAACGCGCCTATTCCCTGATCGCCTTCGCCCATGACCTCCCCCCCGACATGCGCAGCGACCGGGTGATCGCCACCGCCTGGGACGCCACCTTTACCCTGTTTGACGGCATCCCCAGCGCGGCGGATATCCAGGAGCTGTCGAAAAACGTCCCCCTGCAAGAGGCCGGGCGCGTCAGCGAAAGCTCTCTCTCCGTCTCCCGCGCCAACCGATCCGTGCGCCTGTGGGAACATGTGGTCGATGCGCTCTCCAAAGGGCAGCAACCGGCCAAGGCGCAACTGGACGCCGTCGGTTATCTGATGCGCACCACCGCCGTCTATGGCTCGGGCAAGCTTGGCGCGGCAGATCGCGAGATGACCGCCCAGCGCCCCGAAACGCAGGCCCCGTTTCAGGTCGAAATGCTCTCGGTCTTTCTGACCCGCTGGTTCGTGCGCGACCTTGTCGAACACATGGCACAGCAGCGCGGCGGCGACACAGCCGTCCCGCTTGACCCTGCGCTGGCCCAGGACCTTGGCATCGGCAATTCCACCGGGCTTGGCATGGCACCCTATATCGTCAACCACCCGGTCCTGTTCAACAACTGGATCACCGCCCGCGAACGGGCCATCGCCAAGGTCCGCGCCCTGCCCTCGGCCACGCCCGAACAGGTCGCGCTGTTCCGCGATCTTGTCACCCGCAGTCAGACCCTTGTCGCGCGCTGGCGCTCGGAACATCCCCTACAGATCGTCAAACTCTCTAAACTGACCGGCGACATGGCCGCGCTGCAAACCTGGCTCGCCGCGATGGACCTGTCGGAAAACGCGCCCTGGAACCGCCTGATGCTCTGGGCCGAAGACGTGCTCAGCGAAGAGGGGCAGGAACTAATCGCCTCGCTGATCCTCGAACCTTATGGCGATCTGGTCGATGCGCTCGGGGCAGAGATGGCCGATAGCAGCGGCGCTTTTATCATCGACGGGGCCATGCCGATTGGCACAATCCGCGAGTTGATCCGCACCAGCTTTGGCCCCTTGCTTGATCTCGACTGGTCGGCGCGCGAAAACTGCGCCCGCGCCTGGTATGTCTCTGAGGAAAAGCTGGAACCACGTCTGGGCGAACGCTTTGAGGAACCGGTTGCCGATTACGAACAGCCGCTTGCCCCGGCCCGCGACGCCGCCGCCGCGCTGGCGACCCTATCCTCATGGCAGGCCGACACCCCGGTGGCGGATTTCCTCGCCCAGCATCCCGAACACCGCCACACCATCCGACGCGCGCAAATCGCGCAAACCGCGCCCTATGGCGAAATCCGCTCCAACACCATCGGCGCAGATGTCCTCCCCATCGACATGCTGCGCGCCAAGCTTTCGTTCTTTGGTGTCACGCGTTTTGACCCGCGCTCTGATCGTTGGGTGCGGGTCAATATGTATTCCGGCGCGCCTTATCCGCAGGATCTGAACCCGGCCAATGCCGATCTGTGGGTCTATCCGGAGGCCACGTCATGAGCTTTGCCCTCAACGAAATCGAAGCCACCGCCAAAAAGGCCACGCGCGGCGCCTGCTACCCCTGGGGCCTGGCCGAAGAGGCCGCCAAGGCCACGCGCTGGCTCTGCGCCCAGGGCTTGGACGGGGTCGCCATTTTGGCACCTGCCCTGACCCAGCCCAGTTCACCAAAGGCCCCCTTGATGATCTGCACCTGTTTTCTGGACCGCGCCTATGCCCTGCCGCAATCCAAAACCGCGACCGAGGTCAAACTGGCACCGGGCATGTCGCCGCTCATGTTGTTGCCCTTTGTGGCCATGGCCGCGCGCCAGATTGGCTCGGTTCTGACCCTGTCCTGCGCTGAAGCAAGCGCCACAACCGACGGCTCCGGGCTTTGCCTGACCGGCACCTTTCCCGACACCGCCGCCAGCGTTTCCGTCTCGCTGGGGGGCACGCTGACGACACCGCTTGTACAAACCTCCCGCGCCACGCCTGCGCCTGACAGCTGGGCAGAGCTAAACCGCCTCGCCCACCGCACCTATGCCCCCGCCACCGAAGAAAGCCGCCTGCGCGGTGCCGGTGCCGGGCTTTCTGACAATGACTAAGAGAGATCCATGACCGACACCCGCACCCTGACCCTCTCCGAAATCGAAGACCTGTCCCTGCGCGCGCTAATGGCCGCCGGCACATCCGAGGCCAATGCCCGCCCGCTTGCCGCTGCCACCGCCGCGACCGAGGCGGATGGGGTGGCCAGCCATGGCCTCGCCTATATCCCGATCTATTGCGAACATGTGCAATGCGGCAAGGTGGATGGGCAGGCGACCCCGATTGTCAGCCAACCCCGCCCCGGCGTGGTCAAGGTTGACGCCGCCACCGGCTTTGCCCATGCGGCCATTGATGCCGGTTTCGACAGGTTGATCCCATTGGCCCGCGAACAGGGCATTGCGGCGCTGGCGATTTCCAACAGCTATAATTGCGGCGTGCTGGGCTATCACACCTATCGTCTGGCACAGGCGGGTCTCTTGGGGTTGGGCTTTACCAATGCCCCGGCCTCGATCGCGCCTTCGGGCGGCGCAAAGCCGGTTGTCGGCACCAACCCGTTTTCCATTGCCGCGCCGGGCAGCGACGGCCAGCCCGCCGTTTTGATCGACCAATCCGCCAGCACCATTGCCAAATCCGAAGTGATGAAACACGCCCGCGAAGGCAAACCCATCCCCGAAGGCTGGGCGCTGGACGCCGATGGCAACCCGACCACCGATCCCGAAATCGGGCTCAAGGGCTCCATGGCCCCCTCAGGCGGATACAAAGGGGTGGGCATCGCCCTGCTGACCGAAATGATGGCCGCCGCTATGACCGGCGCAACCTTGGGCATCCATGCCTCGCCTTTCTCGGGCACGGCGGGCGGGCCGCCTAAGACCGGCCAGATGTTTCTGGCCATTGATCCTGGGGCCACCTCGGACGGGGCCTTTGCCCAGCGCATGACCCAGCTGGTCGAGGCCATTCATACGCAAGACGGGGCACATCTGCCCGGCGACGGGCGCGGCGCAAAACGACTCGCCGCCGCTGAAAACGGAGTCGCCGTCAACACCGCAACACTCGCCCGGATCGACGCCATTCTGGGCTGATTACGGCGGAAACGGTTCAAATATGTCGGTGCACAAACAAGGTAAACGCCTTGTCTGTGTTTTCATGAACCGCGTTTATGGGAGGAAACGCATGTCAGTAAAACAACCATTCACCGAACTGGAGGTCAAAAAGGCCTCTAGCGGTTTTTACAAGGATCACAGCGTCGAAATTGCGCTGCTGTCCAAAGGGATCATGGTCGCGCTGGTGCTCTGGGCGCTGATCTGGCCCGCCAATGCTAATGGCGTTCTGGGCAGCCTGAACTGGCGCTTGCTTGAGGATTTCAACGCCTTTTATGTGATCATCGTCGGCATCTTTGCCTTTTTCCTGGCGGTCGTGGCCCTGCTGCCGCGCACCGGCAAGCGCATCATGGGCACCCCGGGTGAAAAGCCGGAATTCTCCAACTTTTCCTGGTTCTCGATGATGTTCGGGGCCGGTCTGGGTGTCGGCTTGATGGTCTTTGCCACCGCCGAACCTCTGGGCCTGTGGGGGTCAAACCCGGTTGTTCTGGCCGGAGAGGTTGCTGGCAATAGCGAGGAGGCTATTCAGTCCGGCTACCGCTACACCTTCCTGCATTATGGGTTTCACGCCTGGGCCATCTATGTGGTGACCGGTCTGTCGCTGGCCTATTACGCCTATACCCGCGACATGCCGCTGACCATCCGCTCTGCGTTGACCCCGCTCTTTGGTCGCCTGATGAACGGGTTCCTTGGCCATGTGGTCGACGTGCTCGGCGTGGTTGCCACCATTCTCGGCGTCTCTGTCACCATCGGCTTTGGCGTCGCGCAGTTCATTGACGGCCTCTATGCCATCACCGGGATGGAGTGGATGATGGACATGACCGGCGACGCCCCGGCCCCCGGCACGGTCGGCCTTGTCACAGGTCTCGCGGTCATCATGGGCCTGTCGATCCTCTCGGCGGTCTCTGGTGTGGGGCGCGGGGTGAAATACCTCTCCAACCTCAACCTTGTCCTGTCGGTTATCCTGCTGGCGACCTTTGTGATCTTCGGCTCGTTCCTGTTTGCCATGACCACCTATGCCACCGCCATGGTCGACTATATCCTGCACTTCATCTCGCTCAGCTTTAACGCCTTTGGCCCACAATCGGCCGACAGCTTTGCCGCCTCCCTGCCCGAGGCCGCCGCTGCCCATGCGGATGCCCTGCGCTCTGGTGCCACCAATGCCTGGGGCTCCTTTGACGGGTTCAAATCCGGCCTCAAAGGCGACGCCGCCGCGCTGCCGGATAACGTGCTGCAAGCGGCCTATTCCGCCGGCGAACCGGGTCGCCAATTCGGCTGGCAGGCCGGTTGGACCACCTTCTACTGGGCCTGGTGGATCGCCTTCTCGCCCTTTGTTGGCCTGTTCCTGGCCCGCATCTCCAAAGGCCGCAGCGTGCGCGAATTCATCATCGGCTGCGTGATCGCCCCGGCGCTGGTCTGCTTTGCCTGGATGACCATCCTCGGCGGCACCGCGATTGACCTGGAACTGACCGGCGGGGCCAACGGAGCCATCATCGGCGCCAGCAACACGGCCAAGCTGTTTGTCACCCTCGAACAGATGCTCTCCAGCGGAGCCTTCCTGTCGGGCATCACCATCATGTGCGTGGTGCTGATCATGACCTTCCTGGTCACCTCGGCAGATTCCGGCATTCTGGTGATGAACACCATCATGTCCGGCGGCGAACAGCATACCGGCGTCAAGCACCGCATCGTCTGGGGCCTGCTGCTGACTGCGGTGATCGGCACCCTGCTGATCGCGGGCAAGACCAATGGCGGCGCCGACCCGATGGAGGCCCTGAAAAGCGCCATGATCATCGGGGCCCTGCCCTTTACCATGGTCATGGGCCTGATGTGTGTCGCCCTGGCCAAAGCGCTCTACCGCGACAGCCTGCGTGAAAAACACGAGGAAACCGTGGCCGCCGAATAACGGCATACACCACAAGAAAGGGCGGGGCCAACAGTCCCGCCCGTTTGCATTTTTTAGGCATAATCTTTCATATACCCGTTCTAAAACCAGCAAGGAATTATGTGACAAACGACCAGAACGAATATAACCTCAAAGTTGTGCCCGCTTGATTTGGGCAGATTTTTAACAGTACGAGGTCGAAATCCTATGCCTAGGTTAATATGGGTTTTGGGCACAGCCCTTGTCACAACCATTTCGACGATTGCAGCTTTGGTGACACTCAAGGCTGACGGTGACATTCAGACGCTTACTTGTCGCGCCATAAACCTAGACAGTTGCCCAATCGAAACTTGGTCGAAAAAACGTGCTGAAACCTTTTGCAAAAAAAAGCGTTCCGAGAGAGTTTATGACCTCTGGCGGTGCGGCCAGCGTACGTTGGATTCCAGATCCGCAAAAGGCTGTCCGGGCCTGCCGCATAGCCGGTCTCGACACCGTATCAATGCCATTTGCCAGCGCTTTACACGCGGCAGGCGAGTACGAAACCAGTCGCCGCATGGTGTGGGAAATTATCGAGAATGGCCCACAACGTGACCGTTTGGATGCAGTTGCATTTCGCGGAATGCGCTATTTATTCGACAACAGTCACGCCCGTAATCGCCGTCTTTATGGTCTGAGCTACTTGACTGCGGCAGCTAGCCACGGTCACGCCGCAAGCAATTATGCACTCAGTTGGGTATATGAAAGTGGGCTTTGCATCCGCAAAGATCAACGTTGGCCAGGCCAGGATTTCCTTGCAAATGCCGGAACTTCTTTCAATGAAACGAATGACGAACACGGACATAGTCTTGCCGGATTGAAATGGGCCAGTCCGGGCGAGTGTATTCACCCAAACCCCAAAGCGGCAGCGGCTCTTTTGCGCGTTGCCGTTAAAGCGGATTATTTGCCGGCACACTACTTGGCAGCAAGGTGGATACGCGATGGCTATGTGAAACCTGCAGCGCTCGGCATTTCTTCGACTGCTGCAACCTACGAAAAAAATGTTTTTCGAAAGGTCAAAAATGCCTCCGAAACAGGAAACCTACGAGCGCGGTTCCTGCTCGCCTTGGCGCATGAAGATGGAGTAGGCACAACCAAGGACTTGCGACTTGCAGGGAGTATTTACAAAGACCTGTCAGACCTTGGCCTTGGCTATGCGACGGATCGTTACGCATGCTTGCATGACAGTACCCGGACCGACTGCGGCACTTTGGATAACTCTCCTGAAATCGCAACGAAATATTACATCAAAGGGGTGGGTCTCGGCGATCGCAATTCAATGAATGCATTAGGTTGGTCTCACTGCCTTGGAGAAGGTGCGCAACGTGAAATCGAGAAATGCGTGTCACTTTTCGAAGACGCCGCTACCCTTGGACACATGAACGCCGCGAACAACTTGGCGCTGCTCTACGATGGCCGTGGCCGCCTTGGCGAAGCAAACCAGGAATTGCGAAATCCGGACCTTGCTTTGGAATGGTATCGACGTGCCGCAGCCCTTGGTAATCGATGCGCGGTTGTTTCAGTCGCACATAGAAGCAGCGACAACGGAGAAGTCGACCAATACGAAGCACTGTCAATTGCGCAAGACAAGGACGGCCGATTTGGGGGATGCTAGGGGCAGCATGAGCGTTCAATCAAAACGTGTCACAGCTCCACTCAGAACTTTATTTCCCAACCTCACAAGATTTTGAGCGCCATTTGGCCCCTCAAATCCGGGGCCCCAAAGGGCATGGGGGCAATCTCCCCCAAACTCGGGCAGAATCGGACAGATTGCCCTTTGCGCGGTTTCAGGAGGGGCGAAATCACCCTGGGCAATCCCTCCAAAACAGGGCGGGAATCGGACGGATTGGGGTTTAACAAGGGGTGAATCCGCCACCGTTAACCCAGCGTATGCATTCCTCGCCAAATCTCCATTTCGCCCTTGCTTTAAAGGCTCTGCGCGCCTATACGAGCCCATCTTTTACGGCATCGGGGCGACTCGGGGCCGTGTTGGATATGGGGTCCTGATCCGGGGCCCCGCCGCTCGAAAGAGTGAAACAAAGAAAAGCTGATGTATCTTTTTCCCTTTGGGATCAAAGCGCTACACCAGACATCATCCGCGGGCAAACCGCGCGTAACATAGGAGATGGTCAGATGGATCTGATCGCACAATTGGAAGCGGAGCAAATCGCTGCGCTGGGGAAAGACATTCCCGATTTCAAAGCTGGCGACACCGTTCGCGTCGGCTTCAAAGTAACCGAAGGCTCCCGCACCCGCGTCCAGAACTACGAGGGCGTCTGCATTTCTCGTAAGAATGGCAAGGGGATAGCCGGTTCTTTCACCGTTCGGAAAATCTCCTTCGGTGAAGGTGTTGAGCGTGTTTTCCCGCTGTTTTCCACCAATATCGAGTACATCGAAGTCGTGCGCCGCGGTCGTGTCCGCCGTGCGAAGCTGTACTACCTGCGTTCGCGTCGTGGTAAGTCCGCGCGTATCGCCGAAGACACCACTTATAAGCCCTTGAAAGCCAAGGCATAAGGAGAGACGAGATGAAAAAAGATCTGCATCCTGAATACCACCTCGTCACCGTCAAAATGACCGACGGCTCCACCTTCCAGACCCGCACCACATGGGGCAAGGAAGGCGACCAGCTGGCGCTGGACATCGACCCGTCTGTGCACCCTGCCTGGACCGGTGGTAACTCCCGCCTGCTCGACCAGGGCGGCCGCGTTTCCAAGTTCAAAAAGAAATACGAAGGTCTTGGTTTCTAAACCAAAATCCCTTTGGATCACTGTCAAACGCCGCCCCATTCGGGCGGCGTTTTTCATGGCCTCTTCTTGGCTATGGCTTGGTTTTCAACGGCAACCAAATCTCGGCAACAGTGCCGCTCGTTTCGCTGAGCAACCGGATCGCCCCGCCGTGATCACGCGCGAACCCTAAAACCATGGGCAAGCCCAACCCAGTGCCCTGCCCCGGCGGTTTGGTACTGTGGAACGGCTGCACCACGCGCGGCAGGTCTTGTTTGGCGATGCCAGTGCCAGTGTCATGCACCGAGATCACGCCATAAGCCCCCGGCTCGATATCTTCTCCATCGGCCATGACCATCCGGCCATCCGAGGTTTGCAACTGGGTCACCACCTTTAACTGCCCGCCGTCCGGCATGGCGTCCACGGCGTTGGAAACCAAGCCAAAAAGGGCGGTCAAAAGATGCGGTTTATCGACATAGACCGGCATCTCGGACCCATCGGATTTCATTTCAAATTCAACATGTTCCGGAACCAGCCGCCGAACAAGATCCGCCATCTCGGCCGCGCTGTCGGATAGATCGGTTTCGACCCGGAAGAAGGGGGCCTTTCGCGCATAGATCAAAAGCTGCTTCACCTCAGCTTCAGCCCTTTTCGCCGCATCATGAGCTTCTTTCAGGACCGCGTTTTTCTCAGCGCCGTCCTCCAGCTCATGTGACAATTCCAAGTTGCCCAAGATGGCCGTCAGCAAATTGTTGAAATCATGCGCCACGCCCCCCGCCAACTCTCCGATCGCGGCCATTTTTTCACGTTGGACGGCCTGCTCCGCCGCCGCGATGGACGCGAGTGTCGCCTGTCGCGACAGGATCAGGGCCTGTGCCAGATATCCGGTCAGGACAAAATTCACCACCAGGCCAACCCAATGGGACACAGAGGTCACAGGGTCAGGTCTGTAAACAAAAACAGCAACATACATGCAGCAAACGACCAGCAATTCCCCCGCCACAAGATAGCCGATTGTATCTCCGCGCCGCACAAGGAACACCAGCACCGTGGCCATCAAGGTTGAACCAACAAACACCAAGGTTGCGTCCGATTGGGCGGCCATCATCGCTGGCATCCACAAGAACGAGATCAAGACGAATAAAAAGAGAAGGCAGGCGATCCGCACATCCCAGATCGAGCTTTCCTCATCGCGGGAGGCCAAGAACAGATAGTAAAGAACATGGGCCAAACAAAAACCGATGGGCCAGAGCCAGGAGACGTCCCAACCCGTGTGCCAATAAAGAACCGCGGCACCAAAAACTATTCCTACAAATCGCAAAACCAGCTCGGGCTTTGCCCCATACTCCACCTGGTACAGGCGGTCGATTTCTTTACGGTATTCTGTCGTCATGTAGGGTCTCTTGACTCCGCCCTTCTCGCCAAAAGGTGCGCTCGGAGACCCTTAACAACTCACATTGTTACGGAGCGCACCTCACCAATGTAATTTTATTTCAGGCTACACCGAACATGTGATCTGGGCAATTGCTTTGATAGATAGGTTCAATCTGGACATGCCCAGGACGAGATGCGACGTTTGATCAAATGCAACCAGGGAGTCGCAAAGTGAAAGATCAGAATTTCCTGACAGAGAACAACGCCAAACAGCTTTGGCACCCCATGGGCCACCCTGCGGAGATGCAAGCCAATCCGCCGAAAATCATCACGAAATCATCGGGTTCCAAAATCACAGACATTGATGGGCATGACGTCGTGGACGCGGTTGGCGGGCTTTGGTGTGTCAATCTGGGTTACTCAAATGATTTGATCAAAAATGCGATCAGCGAACAACTGCAGGACCTGCCCTACTATTCCGCCTTTGCCGGAAGCTCAAACCCGCCCGCCATCGAGGCGGCCTATAAAGTGCAGGAATTCTTTGCCGAGGACGGAATCGAACGGGTGTTCTTTACGTCTGGCGGCTCGGATTCGGTAGAGACCTGCCTGCGGCTGGCACGGCAATATCATCGGCTGCGCGGGGAACCAAATCGCACCAAGTTCATTAGCCTAAAAAAGGGGTATCACGGCACCCATTTTGGTGGGGCCTCGGTCAATGGCAACAATCGGTTCCGCATCAATTACGAACCTTTGATGCCGGGCTGTTTCCACTTGCCCGCACCTTATCCCTATCGCAACCCATTCAACGAAACCGATCCCGCGAAACTGGCGCAGCTGATTGCGCAGGCCTTTGAGGATGAAATCGCCTTTCAGGGGGCTGGCAGCATTGCCGCTTTGATCATGGAGCCGATCCTTGGCGCTGGTGGCGTGATCGTCCCCCATGAAAGCTTTATGCCGCTGATGCGCGAGATTTGCGACCGTCACGGCATCCTGTTGATTTCTGACGAAGTTATCACCGGGTTTGGCCGCACAGGTGATTGGTCGGGGGCGCGTCATTGGGGAGTGAAGCCCGACATGATGAGCACGGCCAAGGGCATCACCTCGGGCTATTTCCCGGTTGGGGCGGCTTTGATTTCGGGCAAAGTTGCCGAAGTTTTCGAAAGCTCGGGCGCGGATGGGGCGATTTTCCACGGTTATACCTATTCTGCGCACCCGGTTGGGGCTGCCGCTGTGACCGCCTGTTTGGAGGAAACCCTGCGATTGGACACCAAGGTCAACGCAGCAGCGCGGGGCAAGCAACTGTTTGAGGGCGTCAAAGCCTTGGCACAAAAACACGGCATCATTGGTGATGTGCGCGGTGGGCATGGGTTGATGACCGGTATTGAACTGGTGTCGGATCAATCCAGCAAAGAGCCGATGGACGCCGCCACCATGGGGCGCATTCACCAAGCCGCCTATGAGGCTGGGGCAATGGTGCGGATCGGTGGGAACAACATCCTGATGTCACCGCCGCTGATCATTTCTGAACAGGAAATCGACACGATCCTGTCTGCACTGGATGCCGGTTTTTCAGCGGCCTAAGCCCGTTTGGCCCGGGATTCCCCCGGGCCAATCAAATTTAATAGCTTTTCACCTTCACAAATTCTATTTTTGGAATATATAGAATGCAGCTTTGAGCCAATTGGCCGAAAAGGACTGCATCATGCAACGAATTGCCCGTTATTTGCCGATCTTGGAATGGGCCAAGACCTATAACCGCGACACGGCCGTGTCTGACGGGGTGGCGGCGGTTATCGTGACGATCATGCTGATCCCGCAATCACTGGCTTATGCGTTGCTGGCCGGATTGCCTGCGGAGATGGGCCTCTATGCCTCGATCCTGCCTTTGGTCGCCTATGCCATCTTTGGCACGTCGCGCGCCCTGGCGGTTGGGCCGGTGGCGGTTGTATCACTAATGACGGCGGCGGCGATTGGCAACCTTGGGCTCAGCGACCCGGCGCAGGTTGTCCTGGCGGCTGTAACGCTGGCCTTTATGTCCGGGGCCATCCTCTTGGCCATGGGTGTGCTCAAGCTTGGGTTTCTGGCAAACTTTCTCAGCCATCCGGTGATTGCCGGGTTTATCACAGCCTCAGGCCTGCTGATTGCAGCGTCACAGCTCAAACATATCTTTGGCATCGAGGTGCACGGCCATAGCCTGCCGCAAATTCTGGAGGATATCTGGGCGCATCTTGGCGACACCAATCTGTTTACATTGGTCATTGGGGTCAGCGCGCTGGGGTTTCTGTTTTGGGTGCGCAAGGGGTTAAAGCCGCTCTTACTGGCCAAAGGGCTGGGGCGGCGAATGGCGGATATTCTGGCCAAGGCAGGGCCGGTGGGTGCCGTTGCTGTCACCATCCTGATCACCTGGGTCTTTGGCCTGGCCAATGCCGGGGTCAAGATTGTCGGTGAAGTCCCGATGGGCCTGCCTCCCCTCTCAGCGCCCAGCCTGGACCCGAGCCTGTGGAGCCAGTTGTTCCTGTCGGCCCTGCTGATTTCGATCATTGGCTTTGTCGAAAGCGTTTCTGTCGCACAAACCCTGGCCGCCAAGAAACGTCAACGCATTGACCCGGATCAGGAATTGATCGGGCTGGGCGCATCCAACGTCGCGGCGGCGGTGTCGGGCGGCTATCCTGTGACGGGCGGATTTGCCCGGTCTGTGGTGAATTTTGACGCGGGCGCAGAAACCCCGGCGGCGGGGGCCTTGACCGCTATTGGGATTGGTTTGGCGGCGCTGTTCTTGACACCCCTGCTCTATTTCCTTCCCAAGGCCACGCTGGCCGCAACCATCATTGTTGCCGTGCTCAGCCTCGTTGATTTCAGCATCCTGAAAAAGGCCTGGGGGTATTCCAAGGTGGATTTCGCTGCCGTTGCGGCAACCATCGTGTTGACGCTTGGCTTTGGCGTTGAAACCGGGGTGTCGGCTGGGGTGATCCTGTCGATTGCCCTGCACCTTTACAAAACCTCCCGGCCGCATGTGGCCGAGGTGGGGCTGGTGCCCGGCACGCAGCATTTCCGCAATATCCTGCGCCACAAGGTTGAGACCTTGGATCATGTTGTCACCCTGCGGGTGGATGAAAGCCTCTATTTTGCCAATGCGCGTTTTCTTGAGGAATATGTGCTGAACCGCGTGGCCGAGGATAAGGGCTTGCGCCATGTGGTGTTGATGTTCCCGGCGGTGAACGAGGTCGATATGAGCGCGCTGGAGACGCTGGAAGAATTGAACCGCCGCCTGTCGGATATGGGCATCACCCTGCACCTGACCGAGGTCAAGGGCCCGGTGATGGACCGGTTGCAGCGCTCGCATTTTCTGGATGAGCTGACCGGCGAAGTGTTCCTATGTCAGTTCGACGCCTGGCAAAGCCTGCGGAATCGGGTCCAGCCGGGTGCGCCCGAAGGGGCCGAGCATAAAGGCCTCGTGGCCGAGTAGCAGAACCGGGTAAAGCGGGCGACCAAAGCCCGCGCCGCCATCGACATTGACACGATTGCCGCGATGCTCTGGCATTTCGATCGCAGTGTGCCCGTGGATAACCAATTTGCCGTGGTCACGGGTATCATTGAGAAAGTCCCCGCGGATCCAGATCAGATCCTCGGGGTCTTGATCCGACAAGGCCACGCCGGGGCGGATACCGGCATGGGCAAAGATATATGCCTCGGTCTCGTAAAGACGCGGCAATGCGGTGACCCAATCCACATGCTCCTGCGGGATCGCAGCCCGCGCTTTTTCTAGCAGGTGCAGGTTGGAATCATCTGAGCTGGCTGAGGCTCCATAGGAGTCCAGAGTCTCAAACCCGCCGACCTGAGGCAAGAACCACCGGGTCAGGCTACCATCCTTGGGCAAGTCCGGGTTCGGCCCCAGAAAGCACCGTAGATAGTCATCATGGTTGCCCAAAAGGCAGGTCCAATCCTGCCCCGCCGCTTGGCCATTCATCAGCTTTTGGATCACGCCGCGACTGTCAGGCCCGCGGTCGATGTAATCGCCAACAAACACCACCGGGGCCCCGGCGCAATCATCTTGGGCGATGTAATCCAACGCCTGTTCGAGCTGATCTATTTGGCCGTGAATATCGCCAATGACAAAAATCGGATCTGACATGAAAAATCTCGCAGCAACATCTGTGGCTGTTCTGATCCTTTGGAGACGGATATGCAAAGAAAAACGCCGCCCCGGGCAGGGCGGCGCTCCAAAAGCTCACTTTGTTCACAAAGACGCGTAATCGCCATCCCGCGGGTTGGCGTACTTACTTTGGTATCTGCCACTTTATGCCAGCCAAGCTCTCTCCAACGTGTGTGTTCACCCAAAGGTTGGCTAAATCGCCATCCCGGGGGGCGGGTCATGCCGAAGGCATGCCTTTGGCATGACGATCACGCGGCGGCCCAAGGGCCTTGATTCCGCGTGATTACCATCTACAGCTCTGTTGGGCAGATAAGCTTTGACGTTTAGGCCACGTCAAACTGAAGCTGTTTGACCTGGCGGAACATGCCGGTGTCGCAGAGCTTGGCGAGCACATCCGCCTTTACCGGTTCGTCCACATAAAGCAGTGCAATCGCGCCGCCACCCACTTCGGACCGGCCCAGGGTAAAGTTGGCGATGTTTACGCCATTTTCGCCCATTGTCTGACCCAAGGTGCCGATGATGCCCGGCACGTCTTCGTTGGTGGTGTAGAGCATATGCGCGCCGATCTCGGCGTCGATATTGATGCCTTTGATCTGGATAAAGCGTGGCTTGCCATCGCTGAACACGGTGCCCGCAACCGACCGTTCCATGCCTTCGGTCACAACGGTGATCTTGATGTACCCGTCAAAGGCACCGGCCTTGTCCTGATTGGTGGTGCTGATCTGGATGCCGCGCTCTTTGGCGACAACCGGGGCAGAGACCATGTTCACGTCAGGGTTGGCTTTCTTCATGATCCCGGCGATGGCCGAGCAGTTGAGCGCCTCGAGGTTCATGTCAGCAACCACACCATCATAGAGGATGTTGATCGCCTTAATCGGTTCGTCGGTCATCTGACCGGCAAAAGCACCAAGATGTTCCGCCAGCTTGATCCAAGGGCCCATGACCTTGGCCTCTTCGGCGGTCACGGATGGCATGTTCAACGCGTTTTCAACCGCGCCGGTCAGCAGGTAGTTCGACATTTGGTCGGCGACCTGCAGGGCAACGTTTTCCTGCGCTTCGGTTGTGGCTGCGCCCAGGTGCGGGGTGCAGACCACGTTTGGCAGGTTGAAGAGCGGGTTTTCTTTGGCCGGTTCGACTTTGAACACGTCAAAGGCCGCGCCTGCCACATGGCCCGATTTCAACAGCTCGGCCAGCGCTTCTTCGTCAACCAGACCACCACGGGCACAGTTCACGATGCGCACGCCTTTCTTGGTCTTGGCCAGGTTTTCAGCGCTGAGGATGTTTTCGGTCACACCGGCGATGAAGGGCACATGCAGGGTGATAAAGTCGGAACGGCTGAGCAGATCGTCCAGTTCAACCTTTTCCACATGCATTTTCGCGGCTTTTTCATCGGAGAGGAAGGGATCATAGGCGATGACCTTCATCTTGAGGCCACGGGCGCGGTCGCAAACGATGCCACCAATGTTGCCAGCACCGATCACGCCCAAGGTCTTGTTGGTCAGCTCGACCCCCATAAACTTGGACTTTTCCCATTTACCGGCATGGGTGGATTCGGACGCTTCCGGAATCTGGCGGGCAACGGCGAACATCATGGCGATGGCGTGCTCGGCGGTCGTGATCATGTTGCCGAACGGTGTGTTCATGACGATCACACCTTTTTTCGACGCAGCTTCCTTGTCGACATTGTCGGTGCCGATCCCGGCGCGACCGACCACTTTGAGGTTGGTGGCAGCTTCGAGGATGGTTGGCGTGACTTTGGTGGCAGAGCGGATCGCCAGACCGTCATACTGACCGATCACTTCGGCCAGTTTTTCTTTGTCCTTGCCGAGGTCAGGCATGAAGTCGACATCGATGCCGCGATCACGAAAGATCTGGACGGCGGTTTCAGAGAGTTTGTCAGAGACAAGAACTTTGGGGGCCATGGGTTTGGTCCTTTTGTGTCGGGGCCGCGAGGCGGCATCAAATTGAAATGGTCCCCCAAGGTAGCGAGGATCGCGCCCGGCCCGTGGGTGGGGGCGCAATCGCCTCCGCCCTGGGGGGCGGGTCGGGGG